>NZ_SSMW01000149.1 GCF_004799405.1 Bradyrhizobium sp. | reverse complement strand
TCTGAAGGATGCCGGCAGGATCTACGGCTGTCGCGGGCGAAATCTTCGGGACGGCATCTACGTCATGAGCGAGGCCTATGGCGATTGCGACATCATCGTGGGCCAGACCATGCTGTTTCATCGCAGCCTGCTCAATTACCTCTACCGCTTTCTGGGATCGATACCGATATCCGCCCGCGCCGACGATATCGCGTTCAGCCTCGCCTGCCCGTCCCGCCATGTCGCCATCGATGTCGAACCCATCACCGATATCGGGTCGGATGACGAAAATGCGCTGTGGTTGTCGCCGGGTCATCTTGAGGCCCGCCAGGCGCAGGTGGACCTGATGCTGCCCTTTTGCCGGAAAACCGATTTTCATGGCTGACGCCGGCGAGGTCCGCACCCCCGGATGCGGATATCCCGCCGGCTTTGCCGACGGCGACCGGGCTGATGAAGCGAGCGCCCTGCATCGCCGCCGGCTTGCCTACGGATGTCTGGTTGCAATCACCAGCGCCGGCCTTTCGGCCTGGCTCGGGTTTATTGTTTCGGGCAACGGCCAGACCGTTCTGGATGTCGCCTTGGTTCTCAGCTTCCTGATGAAACTGCTGTGGGTTTCATCGGTATTCTGGAGCGCGGCCATTGGCTTTATCCTGCGCCGCTCGACCCGCGATCCGATATCGCCGGTATTGCCACCCTTCGCGCGCATCCGCGGCGACGAACCGATGCTGTTTCGCACCGCCATCGTCATGACCATCCGTGACGAGGATGCCAAGCGCGTTTTTGCCCATATGCAGGTGGTCAGGACCAGCATCGATGCAACCGGGTTCGGCGACAGGTTCGACTATTTTCTGCTGAGCGACAGCATGACTCCGAAAGCCATTGCTGCCGAACACGATGAAATGACCTCGTTGCGGAAAAGTTCACCGGGCACAAACCTGATTTATCGCCGCCGCGACACCAATATCGACTACAAGGCCGGCAATCTTCACGATTTCTGCCAACGGTGGGGCGAGCGATACGAATTCATGGCGGTGCTCGATGCCGACAGCGTGATGAGCGGCGAAGCCATCCTGCGGCTGGTCCGCATCATGCAAGCGGCGCCGCGGCTGGGAATCCTTCAGAGCATGATCGACTGCGTGTTGCCGCCAACGGCGATCGCTCGCGTGTTTGAGTTCGGACACCGGCACGTTTGGCACAATTATATTCTTGGCTCGGTGTGGTGGCAGGACGAGCGATGCCAGTATCGTGGCCACAACGCCTTGATCCGCGTCGCCGCCTATGCCGCCCATGGCCGCATGAACGACGGCGACGGCGCCTATAACACCGGCCGTCATGTCATGTGCTTCGACCAAATAGAGGCTGCGCTCCTGCATCGCGCCGGCTTCGAGGTCCGCGAATTGCCGATCGGCGGTGGAAGTTATGAGGGAATGCCGTCCACGCTGGTGGATTTTCTTGGCCGTTATCGACGCTGGTGCCAGGGCGATCTGATCAATCTGCGCCTGTTGGCGTTGCCGGGCCTCCGGACCATGGACAAGTATCATCTGGCCGGCGTGGCGCAGCGTTTCCTCGGATGGCCGGCGGTGGTGCTGTTCGTCACGCTCGCCGTTTATGCCGTGCTCGCTTGGCCGCCGGATACGCCTTTCCCCAAGGCAAACGCGGCTGCCCTCTATGCCAGCTTCGCCGTTCTCTATCTCACGCCAAGAATGCTCGGACTTGCCGACGCCATGCTGGCCGGCGCGCGCCGTTACGGCGGCTTTCCGCGGCTGGCGCTTGGCGCCCTGACCGAGCTTTTGTTCAACATGCTGTTTGTTCCCGTCGCGATGGTGGCGATCAGCTGGTTCATCATCAGGTTCCTGTTCGGCTATCGCTCCTCGTGGTTGCCGCAGCGGCGACAGAGCTACCGTTCACCGCTGAAGGAAACCGTGCTTGCATTGTGGCCTCAGACGCTGCTCGGGTTTGGTCTTTCGGCGGCGCTCGCTGTCGCAGCACCGGCGGCGCTGCCCTGGTTTGCCCCATTCCTCGGCGCCCTCGTGCTCGCTATTCCGTTCGGCGTCCTCACCGGCTCGCGCGGGTTTTCGGCATCGATGGAACGTTTGCGCATCTGCGCCATGCCGGAGGAAATTGCGCCGCCCGTCGAACTCGTCGACCTCGGCCGCCTCGATCGCGAAGGGAACGGCCAGTGAGAACGCAAATGGCTGCCGCCTTGCCGCGGCTGGACCGGTTTGGCGCCCGTTTGGCATTGTTCTATGCCGGCTTCATGTTCGTACTGGGCATGCAGGTGCCGTTCTTGCCGCTCTGGCTCCAGTCCAGGGGATTAAGATCGCAGGAGATCGCCTTTGTTCTGGCGGCGCCAATCGTCGTGCGCATGTTTGTCACGCCGATTGTCAGCCGGCTGGTCGATCGTCATAGCGATACCAGGCGCGCCTTGGTGTTCGCCTCGTTTGCCTCGGTGGCCGGCTTTGCCATCATCGGCATTGCCGAAGGTTTCTTCCAGATTCTCCTTGCTTTCTCCCTCACCGCGATCCTGTTCATGCCGATCGGCGCGCTGGCGGACGCCTACGCGCTCACCGGCCTTCGGTCGCGATATTCCGGCTACGGATCCGTGAGGCTGTGGGGATCGGTCGCATTCCTGATTGCGAACCTGTTCGCCGGAGCATTGCTGTCGGTCATCGCGGTGCATTCTTTTATCTGGGCCATCGTGCTCGCGCTCGCGGCGATGAGCTTGTTCGCCGGCTTGCTGGCGCCGCTGCCCGCCCAACTCGGCGAACCGACTGCCGCCGCGCCGGTATCGCTGAATTTCTGGCGACTTCCGCAGTTTCTTTTGATCGCGGCGGCGGCAAGCCTGATTCAGGCCAGTCATTCCATCTACTACACGTTCTCGGCGGTGGCCTGGACCGCCGGCGGTTTGGGGAGCGCCGCTGTCGGCACCTTGTGGGCGATCGGGATCGGCGCCGAGATCGTTTTTTTCGCGGTATCCGGTCGGCTTGCGCACCACCCGATCGCGTTGATCGGCATGGGCGCGGCGGGCGCTTTGCTGCGCTGGACGGTGATGGGCTTGAACCCTCCCGTTCTATTGTTGCCGCTGGTGCAGTGTTTGCACGCCTTTTCCTTCGGGGCGACCCATCTGGGATCGATTCAATACGCCGGCCGCGCCGCGCAAACCCGACAGTCGGCCACCGCACAGGCCGATTTCGGCGCTGTATTGGCGTTTGGCGGTGCGGCAACGACGGCTTTCTCGGGCGTCCTCTATAGCGCAATCGGTGGGAGTGCCTATTTGGTCATGGCCGGCATGGCCGGCATCGGCGCGATGTTGCTGGTTGTTGAAGGCAGGTTAAGGCGGTAGGCACGTCAACGGAGGTTAGAAGGGGGGAAGACCGATGTCGGACGTCCGGACTGTCCGCGTCTTTGTTTCATCGCCGAGCGATGTCAAGGCGGAACGTCAACGTATCGAAGTCGTCGCTGAGCGCCTCAACGCCCTGCACGCGGGCGCCGTTCGCATCGAGGTCATTCGTTGGGAAACACGGTTCTACACCGCCGACAAATCGTTCCAGCCGCAAATACTCGAGGCTGCCGAATGCGACATCGTGATCGGGATTTTTTGGGCGCGCCTTGGCACCGAATTGCCGCCGGATTTTCCCAAGATGCCGGACGGCGCGCCCTATCCGAGCGGTTCGGCCTACGAAATCCTTTCCGCCATCCAGAAAAGAGCGCCAGCCGAACCCGCGGCTCCGGCCGAGGAAACCCAGACCGAAGTCTATGTGTTTCAGAAAACCGCGCCGCCCTTTCCGGCGCCTGAAAACGAGAACGACCTCGCGCTGCTCAGTACACAATGGCAATTGGTCAAGTCGTTCTTCGAGCGCTGGTTTCGCAATCGCGACGGAACCTTCGTCGCGGCGTTCCATGTCTTCGTCACCACCGACCAGTTCGAGGAGCAGGTCGATAAATTACTGCGTCAGTGGCTTGCCGAAAATGTCCTGAAGACACGCGCGCTGGTCTGGCCGATCGCGACCAAGGGATCGCCTTTTCGCGGCCTTGAACCGTTCGACGCCGCGCACGCTTCGGTGTTTTTTGGCCGCTCCAGCGACATTATGCGCGCAACCGACCGGCTGAAATCGACGGCCCGCGGACAATCGCCGGATGCCAGCCTCCCGGAAGCAGGATCGGATGCGGCTAGCGATGACCCCGCAGCGGAACGGCGCCACAGTCCGTTTCTGCTGGTGGTGGGCGCCAGCGGCACGGGCAAATCATCGCTGGTGCGCGCCGGTATCGCGCCGCGCTTGATCACACCGGGATTCGTTGGCGAGGTGGACCAGTGGCGCGTTGCGACGATGCGGCCCGGCGACCACGCCACCCCGCTCGATTCGCTGGCGAAGGCGCTGTTCATGCGCGCCGGGGAGGCGCTCGAGGGTGGCGCTTCCCACCTGGCGTTGCCTGAACTCGCGCAAGGCGATTATGCAACTCCGGAACTCCTCGCCGAACTTTGGCAGGGAGGCGGTCTGACGGCCCAGCCGATTATCCGGGCGCTGGACCGCATCGCCGAAACCGAGCGGAAGGCCGGCAAATTCGACCGTCCCGTCCGCGTCGACCTCGTTCTTGTCATCGATCAGCTTGATGAGTTGTTCGTATCCGACGGCGCAGACGAGAATCGCGCCCGTTTCGTGACGTTGCTGGCGAATCTGGCGGCGACCGGACGGGTCTGGCTCGTCGCCTCGTTACGCGCGGCGCTCTACGAACGCTACCTCGCCGAAAGCGCTTTCAGGCCGCTCAGGACCGGCGGCGTCACCTACGAGCTGGCTTCCCCGGGCCAGGTCGAGCTTGCAGAAATCGTCCGCAAGCCCGCGGAAGCGGCTGGCCTGATCTTTGAAACGAATTCGAAAGGGGTTTCGCTCGATCGACAACTCCTGAAGGATGCATCCGACCCGGACACGCTTCCTGTTCTGCAATTCACGCTACAGGGCCTGTTCGAACGCCGACGGCAGGTCGGAGACGAAATTCACCTGACGTTCGAGGCCTATGACGCGCTCGGCGGCATCGACGGCGCGATCGACAAAGCGGCCGAGGCGGCACTTGAAGGATTCGAGGAGACCGAGCAGAACGCTTTGCCGCGGCTGTTGCGTCAACTCGTCGTTTCCGTCGGTTCGTCGACCATCGTATCGGGACGATCCGCCATGGCCATCCGCTCCATGCCGCTGGCGTCCGTCGCTTCCACCAAGGAGACGACGAATCTGGTCAAGGCGTTGGTTGAAGCGAGAATCCTGACCAGCGAAAGTCTCGACGGTATCGCGACGATCCGGTTCGCGCATCAACGCGCGCTGGAAAGCTGGCGCCGCGCCCAGGAACTGCTGAAGGCCAACGCTGATTTCTACCGGATCCGCGGCGAAATCGAACTCCAGCACCAGCGCTGGGAAAGCCGGGGCCGGAGGTCCGATCTTCTATTGCCCGCTGGCTTGCCGCTCGCCGAGGCAGAATCGGTCGTCAGCCGGTTTGGCGACGAGATCGCGCCGGAGCTACAGAACTATGCAGCAAGATCAGGCCGCCGCGCCCGGTTGCGCCAGCGGCTGATCGCGGCAGCGGCCGTTGCATTCGCCTGCGTCGCCATCGCGGCAATCTACTACCAGAATCAGGCCCAAAAAGGATTGATCGCCGCGACCGATGCGGTCACCGCCCTGGTACAGGGAATATCCGAAGTGGTCAGGCCGCTGGCGCAGCTCGACACGGTTGAGGAACTGGTGTCGCAAGCGCGCGCTTCGATCGACAAATTCGGCGGAGCATGGCGCACCGACAGCATTCGCAAGCAGCAGGCTCGAACCTACTTGCTGATTGCGGAAATCGATTGGGATCGTGGCGATATCGGACAGATGCGCAAGGATGCGGGCGATGCGCTCGCGCTATTGCAGGGCCTCAACGGCAGCGATCCCGAAAGCATGCTGCTGCGCGCCAATAGCCACCGTTTTATCGGCATCAGCTATTTCGAGAACAACGAGCGGGAAAACGCGCGGCTGCAGTACGAACAGGGTGTGGCCGACCTGACCGGTATTCGGGACCAGAAACTGACCGCGCCGCTCGATTGGCAAGTGCAACGCTCGCTCGCCGACGTCTATCAGGAACTCGGCGATGTGCTGTTATTCAAATACTACCAGCCGCAAGACGCCAACGGCGTATTCGACAAGTGTCTCGAATTGCGTCAGCACCTGATCGACGCCGGCCACCGCGAGCCCGCATTCCTGCATGACCTTGCATGGGCGGAAAACAAGCATGGCGATGTCGAGGTCAGGCTGGGAGACGATACCGGGGCACTTGCCCAGTTCACGCAGGCGCGCGACGGCTTGATGGCCATGGGTGACCACCTCTGGGACAATTTGACCTGGGCTTACGATCTGTCGCTGATCCATAACAATCTCGGGCTGATCGCCTTGAGGCGAGGCCAGTTCGAAGACGCGCTCACATCCTTTACCCAGGCCGAATTCATCATCCAGCGTGTCGTCGATTACGATCCGAAAAATCTCGGGCACCGTTCCGGATTGAGCTGGACCATGTTCAACCGTGCCGAGGCCTTGTTCCGTTTGGCCCTGTCAAAGAAGGATGAAGCCGAGCTTGGTCAGGCGCGGAACGCTTTTGCGGCCTCGACCCGGGAAACCGAGATCGCCGCGGCAAAGGCGCCGCTCGAGGCGCGCGTCCAGTTGGGTCTGGTTCGCAGTCGCGCCTATCTCGCGGCCATCGACGGCATCCAGGTCGAATGGAGCGGCGACAATCTCGCCGCCGCAAAGAAACTCGCCGAAGCAGCGACAATTTTCACCGAGGGATATTTGCCTCATTTGAAGGAATATCCCCGCCGCGACTTTTTGAACGAGGGCATCGATTATCTTGACTGGGCGGCAAACGCCTATGTGGCCGCAGGGTCAGCCGATCGCGCGGGCCCGTTGCTGGATCAGGCGCTGGATCTGATCCATCAGAATCAGGGGCTGCTCGGCAATGATTCTTCCAAAACCCTGCAAGCCCGGATTGAGGCAGACATCTCCAAGGCGCGCGACTCCCGGCCTCATTAGCCGTTTACGATCGTGCCGCCGCAGGGCGATTACGCTGTCGGCGACCCCTGCCGCCACTGGCCGCCGGCGATTTTCGCGGCCGCGATCACGGCCTGAGTACGGCTTTCGACGCCGAGCTTTTGCAAAATCGCCGACACATGCGCCTTGATCGTGGCTTCCGAAACGCCGAGTTCATAGGCGATCTGCTTGTTGAGCAGGCCTTCCGACAGCATCATCAGCACCCTCACCTGCTGCGGGGTCAGCGTCACCAGCCGGTCGCGCAGGCGCGTCATGTCGGGATCGGTGGCGGAAGTGAGATCGGTATCCGGCGGCACCCAGACGTCGCCATCCATCACTTTCGTGATCGCGTCGCGCAACGTCTCGACCCCGAACCGCTTGGGAATGAACCCGGAGGCGCCGAAATCCAGCGACCGGCGGATGGTGCCGCCATCGTCGCTGGCCGACACGATTACCACCGGGATCGCCGGATATTGCGCGCGCAAGTAGATCAGCCCGGAGAAACCTGAGATTCCCGGCATCGTCAGGTCGAGCAGAACCAGGTCAACATCGGAATCCTGCTCAAGCAGCGCGGTGAGTTCCTCGAACGACCCCGCTTCGTCAATCCTCAGCGAGGCCACGACACTTGCGACCGCCTGACGCAGCGCGTCGCGAAACAGCGGGTGGTCATCGGCGATGACGAGGCGTGTGCTGACAGCAGTATTCATTTATTTCTGTTGGGAACGGTTGTGGACCTGCGACTGTCCGGTGTGCAGGGGACGAAGCGGGCTTTTCGGGGCAATTGTCCACTGCTGGGGGATGTCTTGCAAGCCGCCAATGTCACCATCCGGACATGCGGTTAACCGGTCGCTTGTGCACCGCAATACGCTCAATGTTCAAGCACAATCTCTGCACGAGATGGTTCGGGGCCAGACATAGCAGGCAGGCCAAAAGTCTTACTGGGAGTGGTTTCACGGGGATGTTACCGTGAAGCTAAGCTCATGTTTGAAGCCGGCCAAGCCCGGCGCATGGGGCGAACGCGCATTAACGAAATCGGGGAGCTAACAATGACAATGGCTGCGACAGCGGGCCGCGAAGTCCGTACCGGTGGAATGACGGCTGAAGAGCGAAAAGTCATCTTCGCTTCCTCGCTGGGTACCGTTTTCGAGTGGTACGACTTTTATATCTACGGAACACTCGGCGTGTTCCTGGCAAAATACTTCTTCTCCAACGTGCCGGCGAATGTCGGATTTATTTTCGCGCTGCTCGCCTTCGCCGCGGGCTTTGCAGTCCGCCCGTTCGGCGCACTGATCTTCGGCCGTCTCGGCGACATGATCGGACGCAAGTATACCTTCCTGATCACGATGACCCTGATGGGCATCGGCACCTTCTTCATCGGTGTGCTGCCGGGCTATGCAAGCTGGGGCATCGCGGCGCCGATCGTTCTGATCGCGCTGCGGCTGGTCCAGGGCCTGGCGCTCGGCGGCGAATATGGCGGTGCTGCGATTTACGTCGCCGAGCATGCGCCGGCCAACAAGCGCGGCTACTACACTTCATGGATTCAGACCACGGCGACGCTGGGGCTGTTCATGGCGCTGCTGCTCATTCTCGGCATCCGCACCTGGATGGGCGAAGCCGCGTTCGGCGATTGGGGATGGCGCATTCCGTTCCTGCTGTCGGGCATCCTGCTCGCCGTATCGATCTGGATTCGATTGAGCCTGAACGAATCCCCGATCTTTGCGAAAATGAAGGCAGAAGGCACCACCTCGAAGCGGCCGCTGAGCGAAGCGTTCGGTGAGTGGTCGAACGCCAAGATCGCGATCCTGGCATTGCTGGGCGCAACCGCCGGTGAAGCGGTGGTGTGGTACGGCGGACAGTTCTACGCGCTGTTCTTCCTGACCCAGACCATCAAGGTGCCTGCAGTGACCGCGCAGATCATGATCGTGATTGCGCTAGCGCTTGGCACCCCAGGCTTCGTCATCTTCGGCTGGCTGTCGGACAAGATCGGCCGCAAGCCGATTATCCTGACCGGCTTCCTGCTGGCGGCGTTGACGTATTTCCCGATCTTCAAGGCGATCACCCACTTCGCCAATCCGAAGCTCGAGACCGCGCTTTCGGCAGCGCCGGTGACCGTGATCGCCGACCCCGGCGAATGCTCGTTCCAGTTCAAGGCGACCGGAACCGAATCGTTCACCACAAGCTGCGACGTCGCCAAGTCCGGCCTCGTCAACCTGTCGGTGAACTACAATAACGAAGCCGCACCGGCCGGTACCAAAGCCAAGGTGAAGATCGGCGAGCAGACGCTGGCGGCTGACAGCCCCGATTTCGCCAAGGCACTGCCCGCGGCCATCAAGGCCCATGGCTATCCGGCGTCGGCCGATCCGGCCGAGATCAACACGGTCATGACAACCGTCATGCTGTGGTTGCTGGTGATATATGTGACGCTGGTCTATGCCCCAATCGCGGCATGGCTGGTTGAACTGTTCCCGAGCCGGATCCGCTACAGCGGATTGTCGTTGCCCTACCATATTGGCAATGGCTGGTTCGGCGGCTTCCTGCCCGCGACGGTGTTTGCGATCGCGGCTGCGACCGGAAACATCTATTCCGGCCTTTGGTATCCGGTCGGCGTCGCCATCATGAGCCTGATCATCGGCTTCCTGTTGCTGCCGGAAACCAAGGACGTCGATATCACCAAGGGCTGAGGCTTTTAGAAGGCCTTGACAAGCCGGCCGCGGATCGCTCCGCGGCCGGCTTTGTTTTCAGGCAAGCGCGCCGATGAACTGCAGCAGGATCTCACGCCGGTGCGGGCGCGTGCGATGTTCGATCAGGTAGATCGCCTGCCACGTTCCCAACGCAAGTTCGCCCTTCAACACCGGAATATGGAGCGAAGACGACGTCAGCATGGTCTTGACGTGCGCCGGCATATCGTCGGCACCTTCGGTGTCGTGGCTCCATCCGGCATCGTCAGGCGCAAGCCTTCCAAGCGCCAACATCAAATCGTCGAGCACCGATGGATCGGCGTTCTCCTGGATCGTCAGCGACGCCGAGGTATGGCGAATGAACAGCGTCACCGCACCCTCTTTCGCGCGCGCATCCCTGACGAATTTCGCGACCTCGGCGGTGAGATCGACGAAGCCTACGCCGGAGGTTTGCACGCTCAGCTGTGATGAGACGATGGTATTTGCGGTGACGGTGGAGGGCTCGGAGCGGGAAAAGGATCTGGACAATGTCGTAGGTCTCAAATTGCAGGGTGAGCAAAAGGCGCCTTCGCCGTGCCCGCCATTTCTTTGTTCAATGCTTTGGCGGGCACGCTTCGCTTTGCCCACCCTGCGAAGCGGGTACCGTCAAATCTTGCCGGTGACGTCCTTTTGCATCCGGTTGGCCATGTCGACCAGCCGCCGCCACGCCTGCTCCAGAAACGACATCATGCGGTCCATGTCGCGGTCGCTCGGCAGCGGAATCTCGATCTTGCGCTCGCCCTCGGTCACCTTGGGCTCGGGTTTTTTCAGCGAGTCCGCTTTCGGCAGCGGTTCGTCGATCTTGCCGGGGACGGCGGGTTCGCGCGCCGCCAGTTGGGCTTTGAGCTTTTCATTGTCGGACTGCAGCCGGCCAATTTCCGCATCCAGCGCGGCGCGCTCGTCAGGCGCGGCATAGCAGGCCCAGCCGTTGCCGTTGTTGCTGCAGGTCGAAACCTCGCCGCTGCGGGTATCGAGCCTGATCACACCGTCGGCGACCGGCGAAAGCGCATAGCGGCCGTTCTCGGTATCCGGCATCGATTCGGCTATGGCGGTGCCAATTCCGCCGAGGCCGAACATCACGGTGGCGGCCACGATGGCCGACGGGAATTTGGAGGGGGATGTCGCTGTCATCATGGTTGCTCCGCCTCAAGATCGATGGACTGATCCTACACTTGCGAACGATACGGCGCGCGCCCGGACTTCAACGCGTCCGCGAGCAATTCGATCCGGTCCTGTCCCCAGAATACCTCGCCGTCGAGCACATAGACCGGCGATCCGAACACGTCGGCCGCCAGCGCGTCATGGCGGTTCCGCTCATAGGCCGCACCAATCTCGTCGGACCCCGCGCGCTCGACCAGTTGCTTGCCGGGAAGCCCCGCATCGTCGGCTAATTTAGCGATCGTCGCGGGATCGGCGAGATCAAGCTGGTCTTCCCACACGGCTGCAAAAGCCCGCCGCAGAAATCGATTGGGATCGTGACCGGCTTCGACCGCCGCGATCACGACGCCATCGACCAGCCGCGCATTGAACGGCCAGTTCGCCGGTTGCAGGTGAAAATTCAGGCCGCGCTTGTCGCGCCAGCGCTGCAATTCGACCATCCGGTACCGTTGCCGCACCGGATGGCGCTTCAGCAACGGCAGGCCGCCGGTTTCGGAAAACAGATCGACCAGCACCACCGGCTTATAATTCACCTTCAGGCCATAGGTGCTTGCGACCTCCTGGAACAGTTTGTGCCCGATATAGGCCCACGGCGATTGAAGCGAAAAATAGTAGTCGACCTGACGCGGCATGCTCACTCCAAGCGGGAATTTGGGTTGGCGGTCATCCCAACAGACCCGCCAGCACGGCGCAAGGCCACCGCCACGCAAGCCAGCTGTTGCAGTGCGGCGGCGGCCCCGCGACGGCTTCGATTTGGGTCAAATAAGCCTAGTTAAATCAAGGCACTAACTGGTTACGACGCAATCTTGACTTGGTTTGGTGCGGTCAGTATGGTCCGCGCGGCTTTTGAGGGTGACGGGGCGTCATTTTCATTTAACCGCGGCATCGTTTCGGGTCTCCACAGCATGGCTGACGGCGCGAACGACCACGGCAATGGAAGTCGCGATCAATCGTCCTCCGATGAGGCTGCGCTTTCCGCAAGGCTCGGGAGGCTGGATCACCGGTTGTCCGAAATTCGCGACAGCCGCAAAATCGGGACTGACCGGTCTGGAGGCGAGCAGGACGCGGCTCAGGCCAAGGCATCCGCCATGGCCGTCGGGCTTCGCCTCTCCTCCGAACTGGTTGCCGGTGTTCTGGTCGGAGCGGCTCTCGGTTGGGGATTCGATCGCTTGCTGTCGACTTCGCCCTGGGGCCTCATCGTATTCTTGCTGCTTGGCTTTACCGCCGGCGTGATCAATGTGATGCGGTCGGCGGGCGTGATGGCGAAGCAGTCCGAACGGCTCTGACGCGGGCGCTGCGAAAGCGCGACTGAACGTTCGATACGATATGCGCGAAAGCGCGAAACCGATAGGCCGAGAGACGAATGGCTGCCGATCCAATCCATCAGTTCCAGATCACCAAGCTCTTCACCATCGGTCACATCGGCGGACAGGAAATCGCGTTCACCAGTTCGTCGGCCTACATGTTTCTTGCGGTGGCGATTATCTCGCTGCTGATGATCGGCGGCTCCGCCGGACGGCAACTGGTTCCCGGCCGCGTTCAATCGATCGCCGAACTGAGCTACGAATTCGTGGCGAGCATGATCAAAAGCACCGCCGGCTCGCAAGGCATGAGATTTTTCCCGCTGGTGTTCTCGCTGTTCATGTTCATCTGCGTCTCGAACCTGGTCGGGATCATTCCCTACGCATTCACGGTCTCGAGCCACCTGATCGTCACGGCAGCGCTGGCGCTGATGGTGTTCTTCATCGTGCTGTTTTACGGCCTTTACAAGAACGGCCTGAAATTCTTCAAGCTGTTCGTGCCATCGGGCGTGCCGGTCTACATCCTGCCGCTGGTGGTGTTCATCGAAGTCATATCGTTCCTCCTGAAGCCGATTTCACATTCGGTGCGACTGTTCGCCAACATGCTGGCCGGACACATTGCGCTGAAAGTGTTCGCGAGCTTCGTCGCCATGCTCGGCGCCCTCGGAATTCTCGGCTGGGCCGGCGCCGTATTGCCGCTCGGGCTGACCATCGCGCTGACCGCGCTCGAGCTGCTGGTCGCGTTCCTGCAGGCCTACGTCTTTGCCATCCTCACCTGCATCTATCTCAACGATGCTCTCCATCCGGGCCACTGATCCGGCTCATCTCAACAACCCTCAAGAAGGAGTTCGTTTCATGGATCCGATTGCCGCGAAGTACATTGGCGCTGGTATTGCCTGCATTGGCATGGGTGGCGCCGGCGCAGGCGTGGGCATCATCTTCGGCAACTATCTGGCCGCCGCGGTGCGCAATCCCTCCGCTGCCCAGGGCCAGTTCGGCAACCTGATTTTCGGCTTCGCGGTGACCGAAGCGCTCGGCATCTTCTCGCTGCTGATCGCGCTGCTGCTGCTGTTCGCGCTCTAATCCACGGCCAAGGCCGGACAGGAGAAGCCCGTGGCTGAAAGTCATGGCAACGAGGGCGCGACCGCCCATACGGAGGCAGATGGCGGCCACAAGGCCCCGTTTCCACCGTTCCAGAAGGACACCTTTGCATCGCAACTGGTGTCGCTGCTGATCGCGTTTGTCGCCCTCTATCTGATCGTGTCGCGAATTGCGCTGCCGCGCGTCGGCGGCGTGCTCGACGCGCGCCAGAACAAGATCGAGGGCGACCTGTCCGGCGCGCAGAAGCTGACGGACGACTCCGACGCGGCGCTGAAGGCCTATGAAAGCGAACTCGCCGCGGCGCGTTCCCGTGCGCAGGCGATCGGCACCGAGACCCGCGAAAAACTCAACGCGGCCTCCGAAGCGGAGCGCAAGACGCTGGAAGAGCGGCTCTCGGTCAAGCTTGCCGAGGCCGAAAAGACCATCGCCGCGACCCGCGAGGCGGCGATGAGCAACGTCCGCGGCATCGCCTCCGAGGCGGCCGCCGCGATCGTGCAGCGGCTCACCGGCACCGTGCCCGACGGCCAGTCCGTGGACCGCGCCGTCGACGCGTCGTTGAAGGGATAACCCAAGATGTTCGCCGAACCGGAATTCTGGGTCGCCGTAGCCTTCGTCATCCTGATGGGCCTGTTCGCCTATCTCGGCGTCCACCGCACCGTGCTGAACACGCTCGATCATCGAAGCGACCGCATCAAGGCCGAACTCGACGACGCGCGCCGGCTCAAGGACGAAGCCGCCAAACTGCTGGCCGAATACCAGGCCCGCCACGCCAGCGCCGAGCGCGAGGCCCAGGACATCGTCGCCTCCGCGAGAGCCGAAGCCGAGCGCATCGCCTCCGAGGCCAAGGCCAAGATGGAAGATTTCGTCGCCCGGCGCACCAAGACCGCCGAAGGCAAGATCGCGCTGGCCGAAGCGCAGGCGCTTGCCGATGTGCGCGCCGCGGCGGCCGACGCGGCCGTGACGGCGGCCTCCACCATCCTGTCGCAATCGGTAAAAGGCCCGGTGGCCGATGACCTGTTGGCCAAGGGCATTGCCGAAGTTCGCGAAAAGCTGAACTGACGCGACCGCAGAATTACTTCTTCTTGCGCTTGACCGGCTTCGGCTCGGGCGTCAGCGCCTGCGGATCGAACCCGATATAGAAGATGTAGGAATCGCCGGTATTACCGGGCGGTATCGGATACGCCAGATCCTCCGCCACCAGGCTGAACGCTACATTGCCGGCATCCGACAACTCCACCGTGGTTCGGTAAACCTTGGTGGCGATCGTCTTTTCGGTGACGCCGCCCTGCACTACGGCGACCCGCAGGGGTACTTCGACCGTCGGCGGATTTCCGGCCGGGCCGGTAATGACACGGCCCTGAATGCCGATCCGCGCGTTAATCTGATCGCCGACCCGGGTGCAATCGCGCGCGGTGCGCGTGATCGTCGCCTGATAGCGCAGGTCGCTGCCGGTGGCCGGCTTGCCGGGCAAGCCCACCGCAAAGGTGGAGGCGCCGGCGCGGATGTTCACGGGCGGACAGGCCAATTCGTTGATCGCCGGATCCGGCGGCTTCTCGCCGACGGCTTGCGATTTCGAGCCGAACAACTGGCCGAACCGGTCGCCGACCGACGGGCTGGGATCCGACGAGCCGCCGAACATGCTGCCGCCACCGCACCCGGACAGCAACGCGCCCGCGACAGCCAGCGCCGTGCATAGAGGGCCCGTTCTGCCGGCGCCCATCATCAGCCTGTTACGCATCATCCGGATGTTCCCAAAATGTCCCAAGCGCTGGCAGGCTCACGATAAGGAGCAGGCGCACGCGCCTTATAATAGCGCAATATCGGCGAACCCAAGGCACTCAAAAGGCGGACAAGAAGGCTTGCACCGGAATCTCCGAACAAGGTTAGCCGCGAAAATCCTCGTGCAACAGGCCGAACAGCAGGTGGTCCTGCCAGATGCCGTTGATACAGAGATAACGCCGCGCCAGACCCTCGCGGGCAAACCCGCATTTCTCCAGCACCCGGATCGAGGGCGCGTTGGAGGGGATGCAGGCGGCCTCGATGCGATGCAGATTGAGCTCGCCGAACAGCGACGGCAACAGCACCCGCAGCGCCGCGGTCATGTAGCCGCGATGCGCGTGGGGCTGCCCGACCCAGTAGCCGATGGTGCCGGCCTGCACGATGCCGCGGCGGACGTTGGCCAGCGTGACGCCGCCGATCATCTCGCCATCGGACTCCCGAAACACGATAAAGGGATAGGACCGGTCGGCGGCGATGTCTTCGGCGTAGCGGCGCAGCCGGCGCCGAAAGCCGGCGCGCGTCAGGTCGTCGGACGGCCAGATCGGCTCCCATGGCGTCAGGTAGGCCCGGCTGTGTTCCCTCAAGTGCGCCCATTGCAGGAAATCCCCCATCTGGGGCGCGCGCAGCAACAGGCCATGGCCGCGCGGCGCCAGTGCCGCAGGTCCGCTGGATGGCAAACGAAACAGAGCCATGCCTGATACCCCCGATCTCCGTCAGCGAAGGCGCGCCTTTAGTGCAGACGGGCTTTGGCCTTCGACCTGGTCAATCCTTCCGCAAAAGACACCGCCGTGTCCAGACCCCTGCCGCTGCCAAGCGCGACCACCGCCGGGCGGCTGCGCGTCAACAGCCCGCGCGCCGCGTTGCGGGTCGATTCGACGCTGACGGCGTCGATCCGGGCCACCAGCTCCTCCACCGTCAGGGGACGCCCGTAGGCCAGCACGTGACGCGCCAATTGTTCGGCGCGGGAGCTGCAGCTTTCCAGCGCCATCAACAATCCCGCCTTCATCTGCGCCTTGGCGCGCGCCACCTCGGCCTCGGTCAAGGTCTCGACCGCATCGTTGATGACGTCGACGATCACTTCCATCATCTCGGGCGCATCGGTCGGATCGGTGCCGGTATAAAGCCCGAAAAACCCGGTGTCGGTATAGGGCGCGTGAAACGTATAGATCGAGTAGCACAACCCGCGCTTCTCGCGCACTTCCTGGAACAGCCGCGACGACATCCCGCCGCCGAGCGTGTTGGTGAAGACCTGCAACGAGAACAGCGAAAGATCGGTTTGCGGCAAGCCCTCGAGCGCCAGCGTCAGATGCGCCTGCTCGAGTTCGCGATGCACCACGCGCGAACCGCCCTTGCCGAACATCGCCGGTTGCGGTTTCGGCGCCGGCGTACCCCCGAAGCTGGCAAACCGGCGCGTCGCTTCCTCGACCACCTGCTTGTGATTGACGGCACCGGCCGCCGCAACCACCATGTCCGGGCCGCGATAATGTGTGGAAAGATAGCCTTGCAGCGTATCGCGATTGAAAGCCTTCAGGGTCTTGGCGGTCCCCAGCAGGGAGCGCCCCATCGGCTGGTCCGGGTAACACAGCTCGTTGAGATGTTCGAACACCACGTCGTCGGGCGTATCCTGGGCGGCGCCGATCTCCTGCACGATGACGCTCTTTTCGCGCTCCAGTTCGTCCGGCACGAACGACGGATTGGCGAGAATGTCCGAGAGCACGTCGAGCGCCAGCGGCACGTCGGCCTTCATCACCCGGGCGTAATAGGCCGTGGTTTCGGTCGAAGTGCCGGCGTTGAGATCGCCGCCGACCGCCTCGATTTCCTCGACGATTTCGCGCGACGAGCGCCGCGTGGTGCCCTTGAACGCCATGTGTTCGAGCAGATGCGAGATGCCGTGCTCGTTCGGCTTTTCGTCGCGGCCGCCGACGCCGGTCCACACACCCAACGCGGCGGTCCCCAGATGCGGCATGGTATCGGTGATGACGGTGAGGCCGGAAGGAAGCTTGGTAACATCGACGCTCATCCGCCAACTCCTTGTTTCGCGGCGCGACTGACCGAGCGCACGAACCGTTCGACTTCAACCTGATCGTTGTTCATGACCTTGACCTGCTCGGGTTTCGTCATCAGGCCCTCGAGCCAGGCCGGCAATTCGGGGCGCACGCCACAGGCGGCCTCTACCGCATCCGGGAATTTCGCAGCATGCGCGGTCGACAGCACGATGTTCGGGATCCTGGAATCCGAGGTGTCGCGATCCGCCACCGCCAGCGCCACAGCGGTGTGCGGATCGACCAGATCGCCGGCCTCGCGCCACGCCGCGCGGATCGCCGCGGCGGTCTCGGTCTGGTCGGCGCGCCCGGCGTCGAATTCCTCGCGGATCGCCGCCAGCATCGCATCGGGCAGCACGAAACGCCCGGACTGCTTCAAGGACGCCATCAACCGGCGCACGGTAGCGGCGTCCCTGCCGCTTGCTTCGAACAGCAGCCGCTCGAAATTCGATGATATCTGGATATCCATCGACGGCGAGGCGGTGGCGTGAACGTCGCGCACCTCGTAAATACCGGTCTTGAGCGTGCGCGGCAGGATGTCGTTGACGTTGGCCGCGATCCGCAGCAGGCGGACGGGCAAGCCCATCTTCTTGGCAACGTAGCCGGCAAAGATGTCGCCGAAATTCCCGGTCGGCACCGTGAAATCGACCGTTCGCTGGGGCGAGCCGAGTGCTACCGCCGACGTGAAATAATACACCACCTGCGCGACGATCCGCGCCCAGTTGATCGAATTGACGCCCGACAGCGAGAGCGCGTCGCGAAAGTCATGATGGTTGAACAGCCCCTTCACGATCGCCTGGCAATCGTCGAAGGTGCCTTCGATCGCCAGCGCGTGCACATTGGCCGCACCCGACGTCGTCATCATCCGCCGCTGCACGTCCGAAATGCGCCCGTGCGGAAACAGCACGATCAGGTCGACATTATCGAGACCGGCGAACGCGTCGACCGCCGCACCGCCGGTATCGCCCGAGGTCGCGACCACGATGGTGGTGCGTTGCGCACGCTTTGCCAGCACGTGATCCATCAGCCGCGAGATCAACTGCATCGCGACGTCCTTGAACGCCAGCGTCGGGCCGTGAAACAGTTCGAGCACGAATTGATTGGGGCCGCTCTGGTCGAGCGGCACCACGGCGGGATGGCGGAACGTGGCATAGGCCTCGTTCGCCATGCGGCCGAGATCGGCGTCGGAAATCTCGCCGCCGACGAACGGCCTGATGACGTCGACCGCGACTTCCCAATACGGCCGTCCCAGGAATCCGGCGATGGCCTCGGGTGAAAGCTGCGGCCAGCTTTCAGGCACGTAGAGGCCGCCGTCGCGGGCAAGCCCGGTCAGCATCACGTCGCAGAAGCCAAGCGTGGGGGCCTCGCCCCGGGTCGAAATGTACCGCGTCAAACCGCCCTCCAAAGGCTTTTTGTTGTCGCCAAGCCTTTGATAATTCTCATGTTTATAACTTCGCCTGGGACGAAGTCGCGCGGCACCATAGAAGATCAAGGCGTCAAAGGGTAGCCCACAGGATAGGCGCTGGAGCCGCAGGCGAAGCGAGCCGCCTGTCGGTGTGGCGGCAGGGCCGTAGACGGGCAAGCTGCCGGGCAAAAGCGCGAAGCGCGTCTTCGCGCGGGATGACCCGGCAATCCATCTTCTTCGAGAGAACTTCTTGCGAGACTGATGGATGCCCGGATCAAGTTCGGGCATGACGAGTGCGTATTTGCAGATACAGTTTCGCATTCTCGCCGCATGATTGCGCGAAGTTTTGCCAGAAATCTCCTCACCCTCCGA
>NZ_SSMW01000148.1 GCF_004799405.1 Bradyrhizobium sp. | reverse complement strand
GACGTTGTCCATGGTCCGCGGCGTTGTCCCCCACAGGTAACGGAACGCATCCTGAAACATCAGGAGAAATCCGAACGTGATTAGGAGCTGATAGCTCTCGTCGCGGCGATAGATCGTGCGCAGCACGCGCTCGATCGGGAGGCCGACGAGGCCGATGGCAAGACCGGCGAAGATCAAGACGGGAAAGAACAAAAGCGGCGGCATGCCGAGCCTGATCGCAATACCAACCGCGGTGATGCCGAAATACGCCCCCAGCGCGTAGAACGATCCGCAGGCGAGATTGACGATCTTCTGCACCCCGAACACGAGTTGCAGGCCGGCCGCCACCAGAAACAAGACCGCAGCGTGGAATGTCCCGCCGAGGACGACATCCACAAACTCGGTCATGCCTAGACCGGCATTTTGGCGGTCTTGATCCAGTCCCAGAAATCCGCGCCGGGCGGCTTCTGCAACTGTTCGGCCTGGAAGGTGTCGATCGAGGCCAGCGTCGGGAAGTCGTATTTGTTGCTGTTTGTGGATGGCCCCTGATAGAAAACCTGCTCGGCGATCTTGTCCTTTCGGAAACGGCCCTTGCCGCCGAGGCTATCGACCTCGAGACCGGGCATCGCCTGGGCCACCTGATCCGGTGTCGGCCACTTGCCGGCGGCCTTTTGCGCGGCTTCGACGCCGGCCTTATAGGTGGCGAGCGCGAAATAGGCCCGGTCCGCTTCCCAATGCGGCACTTGCTTGTAGCGTTCGATGTAATCCGCAATGAACGCTTTCTGCAACGGCGACGCCTGCGGGTGATCGAAATACAGCGTGTTGTGCCCGAAGATGATGCCTTCCGGCATGAACTCCTTCTTGAGCTCGTTGATCTGCCAGCCCGCGGCCGGCAACACCAGCTTGACGCCGTCGAACAGTCCCGACGCGTGACCCTGTTTCATGAAAACCGGCAGGTCGGCAAACAGCATCGAGGAAAAGATCAGATCGGGCTTGGCGGCATTGAGCGCGGCGACATGCGACGTGAGGTCCATGGTCCCGACCTTCGGCCATTGTTCGGCGACAACCTCCGCTTCGACGCCGTAGCGCGCGAGAATTTGCTTGAAGGCTTCCCAATTGTTGCGGCCGTAGGAATAATCCGGGTTGATGCCGGCGACCCGCTTGAATTTACCTTTGAAATATTTGATCGCGAGCAGCGATCCCATCACCGCTTCGCATTCATTGTCGGTCGAACGAAACACGTAATTCGATTTCGGCATTGTCTCCTTGACGCCGTCCTGGGTGGTGCCGTCCCACATCACCAGCAAAGCCTGCTCTTCTTCCGCCACCGGTGCTACACCCAGGCTCACCCCGGTCGAAATCAGCCCATGCACGCTCTCGACCTTTTCCTGCAGGATCAGGCGGCGAAAGCGCTCGATGGTATCCTTCGGCGTGGTCTCCTCCTCGAACACCAGTTCCATCTTGCGGCCGCCGATGCCGCCATCCTTGTTCATGCGCTCCGAGGCCCACTGCACAGCGCGGATGCCGCATTCGCCTGCGGTGCCGGCCACACCCGAGCGGGGCGCGATCATTCCGATCCTGAGCGGCGCGTTCTGGGCGATGGCGGGCGAAAACACCCGGGGCGCTGCGGCGGCGAGGACGCCAGTGCCGGCGAGCCTGGAAAAATCGCGACGCGTGAACTTCATGAAAGCCTCCCGTTACCCGGCGCCTCTTCGATGCGCGCGTTGCCATACCATAAATATATCACAGACTTGGCATCAAGCGGTTTTTTCCGCAGTGCCCCCGGACACTACGCAGAACCCCGTTGCCGGGCTAATAGATTGGTGATATGTCAGATCGGCAAACCGATAGGATGATGGAGACGGCGTGATGGAACTGTCCTCGAGCCCGATGACGGAGCGGCAGCGGACCTACCGGGCGACGTATCGTCACCGTATCGCCGGCTGGTACAATGGCTGGCTCCATATCTTTGTCATCTACGTGATCGGATTCACGGCGCTGTCGATATATTTTGCCAATGTCAGCGATTTGCGCTGGTGGGAACTGGCCACCGTCCCCCTCACTTTCCTCGCGGCGAATTTCTTCGAATGGTGGATCCATCGCTTCGTGATGCACCGCCCGTCGCAGATCAAGGCGTTCCGCGCAATCTACAACCGGCATACGCTGATGCACCATCAGTTCTTCACCGAACGCGAGATGCGCTTCGCCGATCATCACGACTGGCGCGTGACCTTCTTCCCGCCCTACGCGCTGGTGACCTTCACGATGATGTCGATCCCGCCGGCGCTTTTTTTCGGCTGGCTGATCTCGCCGAATGTCGGCTGGTTGCTGATCTCGACCACGACCTCGATGTACCTGATCTATGAGTTCATGCATTTCTGCTGCCATGTCGATGAAAACTGGTTCGTGCGCAACATGCCGTTCGTCAATACCCTGCGGCGCCACCACACCGCCCATCATAACCAGTCCATCATGATGGAGCGGAACATGAACCTGACATTCCCGGTGATGGATTGGCTGTTCGGGACGTCGGACCTTGATCGCGGCCTGATCGGTCATCTCCTGAACGGCTACGATACCCGCTTCGTCAAAACCAATATGCGCAAGACCTCACGCACGCCGATGCCGGGCACGGCGGGACAAGCGACCGGATTTGCCACGCCGGCTGAATAAGCGAGGCCACGCTCGCCGGTCGCGTAACCGGATCGAGGGACGTAATCATGGCCGCCATCGAGCCGAACTGGATTTCCCTGCTCTGGTTTGCGGCGTTCGCGACTGTTTGCGCGATCGCCTTCCTGGTTGTTGCCGGCATGTTCCCGCTTAAAGCACGCCCGCAGGCCGCCAAATCGGGATCCGCGACATTGCTGATCGCCGGCAATGCCGTTTTACTGGCAGCGCTTCTGACGGGCACCGGCTTCTACGGCTATACCGAGCTCCGATGGAGTACGCTGATCGTGGTGGCCGGGCTCGTTATACTGTTCGTACCCGGACTTTTCGAAATCTGGCCGTCGCCACTGCGTGACGGAAGCGCCGGGCTTCTTGTGCTGGTCGGCGTTCAGGCGCTGGCTCTTGCCGCTCTGGCAAAAATCGTCGGCCCGTCATGGCCAGGCCTGTCGTGAATGTATTGGGAGGATAGGCGATGCCCGTAAAAATCAAGCTTGCGCTTTCGTTTGTCGTGGTCCTGGTCGCCGCCATAGCCGTTTATTTCCAGCATGCCGCCGGTCACGACCGCATGCAATATGTCGTCGCGTTCCTTGGCTTCTTCATGATTTTTGCGATGTGGCTGTTTCCCGAGGTCAAGCGCAACGAAACCGGCGGCGGCGTTAGCCGCGATGCTTCACGATAGCGGATGCTGCTTCCGCCGGCCTTGCAACACAACAAGCGCCGTCAGCGCCTCACCAATAGATACCGTGCCGGTGAAGTTCGTAGATCACGCGCGCTTCGGTCGATGAATGCCGGCGTTTCGGCTTGTCGGTCTTGATGGCTTCGGTTTTGAGGACATCGGTTTTTTTCTCAACCCCGGGAGAAGCCGGTTCGGACTTCGGCAGTTCGGCCTTGGTGTCCACGGCCGGAGGCCGCTCAACATATTTCGGCGCCTCGACGGGTTTTTGCGGTTCGGCCGCCACCGGCTCATCGTTCGATGCCAGCGTCAGGCCTCTGGTCTGGGCTTGTGCCGTGGCGGATACCAGAACCATCGCGGTGACCAGGATGAATTTACGCATGTGAATCTCCCCTTTGTTGGACCGGAGATTAGCCCATTTGAAACGGGGAGTTATGTGATATAGATCACACAACAGCCATGCGGGGGTGTTCTCTTAGAGATAGCCCTCACCCGCTTCCGCGGCAAAGCGTCCAGGATCGCCTTCCCAGACGATCCGCGCATGTTCCAGCACGTACACGCGGTCGGCATGCGGAAGCGCGAAGGTGACGTTTTGCTCGCCCAGCAAAACCGTGATTGGCGTGGTTTGGCGCAATTTTTCCAGCGCCTTCGACAACTGCTCGAGAATGACGGGCGCCAGCCCGAGCGTGGGTTCGTCGAGGATCAGGATTTTGGGCTGCATCATCAGCGCGCGTCCGATGGCCAGCATCTGCTGTTCGCCGCCGGACAGGGTCTGCGCGATCTGGCTTTGACGATCCTTCAGGATCGGAAACAAGTCAAACAGCCATGCCAGCTGCTTGTCCTTGTCTTCGGTCGACAGATGTTGCCCGCCAAGATCGAGATTTTCACGCACGCTCATCTCGCCAAACAGTTCGCGCGACTCCGGGCACTGCACAATGCCGCTTCGGGCGATACGCGCCGGACTGATGCCGCGCAGTTTCTCGCCGTCGCGAACGATTTCTCCGCTGTAGGGCAGGAAACCCGAGATCGTGTTGAACAGCGTGGTCTTGCCGGCGCCATTAAGACCGACGATGGAGACGAACTCGCCCTGGTGCACGTGGATCGAGACGTTCTCCAGCGCCTGCGCCTTGCCGTAGTGGACGCTGACGTTCTCGACCTGCAGCAACGGCACCTTGTCCTTGAAGCTGGTTTCCGGACGCGCAGAGGTCTCGATCGCGCCGCCGAGATAAACCCGCCGCACGGTCTCGTTGCGCATCACCTCGTCGGCGCGGCCGGTGATGATTTCCTCGCCGAGATACATTGCAAGCACGCGATCGACCAATGCGGCGACGCTTTTGACGTTGTGGTCGACCAGCAGCACCGCGCGCCCCTCATCGCGAAAGCTGCGGATCAATTCGGAAAAAGTGCCGACTTCGCCCAGCGTCAGCCCCGCGAAGGGTTCGTCGACCAGCACCACCTTGGGATCCCGGGCGATGGCCTTGGCGAGTTCAAGCCGGCGCAGATCCGCAAACGGCAATGTCGGCGGACGCCGATCCATCACGGCGCCGAGACCGACGCGGTTGGCGATCCATTTGGCGCGTTCGGTCAGGGCCTTGTCCGCAAACAGCATGAACAGGCTGTCGGGCAGCAGTGCGACCATGATGTTCTCAAGCACGGTCTGCCGGTTCAGCGGACGTGAATGTTGAAACACCATGCCGAAACCTTTCCGCGCGATCTTGTGCGCAGGCAGGCTGGCGATATTTTCACCCTGGAAAATGACCTCGCCCGACGTCGGACGTTCGATCCCCATGATTGCCTTCATCGCGGTCGACTTGCCGGAACCGTTCGGGCCGATCAGACCGAAGATTTCGCCGGCGCGCAGCTCGAGACTGAGGTTCTTCACAGCGGTCAAGCCGCCAAAGCGTTTAGTCAAGCCGCGGACTTCGAGGACGGGAGCATTGTTGGCGGTCGTGTCCGTCACTGGCGGGCCTCGTTCGACAGGGCCGCGCCGAGGAAACCGCCGGGGAAGAACAGAACCACCAGCAGGGCAACGGCCGAGACGATGAACGTCGCCAGTTCTCCCGTTGGCCGCAGGAACTCACCGGCCACGATCAGGAAGATAGCGCCGAGGGCTGCGCCGAGCACGGTACGCCGACCGCCGAGTACAGCGGCGACGATGACGTTCACGCCGACAGCAATGTCGACGACGGTGCCGACCGATGCGGTGCCGAAATAGAACACCAGCAACGCGCCGGAGAGACCGGAGAAAAAGGCGCTCACCACGAAAGCCGCGAGCTTGTGCTTGACGATGTTAAATCCGAGGGCGCCGGCTTGAATGGGATCCTGTCCGCTGGCCTGCAGCACCAGACCGACCGGCGACTGCGAAAGCCCGTACAGGATAATGGCGCTGATGGTCATGAAGCCGAGCGCAATCCAGTAATTTGCGCCGGCGTCGATCGTGATGACGTCGGGGATGGTCAGCCCGATCTCGCCCCCGGTCAGTCCGGCGAACACCACGATGAAATTCTGCAACATCAGCACGGCCACAAGCGTGGTCAGCCCGAAATAAGGACCGCGTACCCGCAAGGCCGGGAGCGCCAGCACAAATCCGGCGATCACCGAGGCCAATGCGCCAAGCGCAATGCACACATAAACCGACCATCCGTATTCATTGTTGAGGATTCCAGCGGTGTAGGCGCCGACACCGATCAGGAAGGTCGGACCGAAATTCACTTCGCCGGCAAATCCGAACAGCAGATCCCAAGCCATCGCGAACACGCCGAAGTAATAGGCGACGGTGAGCAGGCCGAGAATGTAGCCGGAGACATAGAGCGGCAGCGTCGAGGCGACGACGACAATACCGAGCGATATCCAGAACAGCCGCGATTTAAAAAAGCCGTTCATGCTCATCGCCTCCCGAGCAGGCCCTGTGGACGGACATACATCACGATGACCAGCAGCAGCAGCGCCGGAATGGTCCGGTACGCCGGCGAGACCAGATAGGCGGTGAGGGTCTCGAGGTAGCCGACCACGAAGGCGGCGATCAGCGAGCCGGATACGCTGCCGAGGCCGCCCAGCACCACGATCGAGAAGGCGCTCGCGGTGAGCGGCCCGACGCTATAGGAGCTGACGCCAAGGAACATTCCGAGCAACACGCCGGCGATGCCGGCAAGGATGCCGTAGATCGCCCAGACGACGATATAGATGTTCGTCAGCTCAAGCCCGAGCAGGGTGACCCCGCGCGGGTTCATCGACGCCGCCAGCACCGCCTTGCCGGTGCGGGTACGGTTCACCAATAGCCAAAGCAGGCCGATCACCAGACAGCAGACCGCGGCGGTGAAGATCTCGTTCTTCGGGGTGCGCACGCCAAAAATGTCGATCACACCCTCGACGATCGGCAGCACGGTCTTGGCATTGTTGGTAAAGAAATACGCGATCAGTTCCTGGATCATGATCCCCCACAGCAGCGTGCCGGTGAGAACGAAGATCTCTTTTTCCTCGTTGGGAATCCGGGTCGATTTCTGAAGCGGCTGTACCACCACGTAATAGGTGACAAGCGCTGCCACCAGCGCAACCGCCACACCGACCAGCGCGCCGCTATAGGTGTCCATATGCAACACGCTCGCGGCAGCCCATGCCGCCACCGCAGCCAACACCATGATGGCGCCATGCGACAGATTGAGCACGCCGGAAACGCCGAAGATCAGGGTGAAACCGGTTGCACCCAGAGCGTACAAAGCGCTGATGGCAAAGCCATCGATCAGGATCTGGAAGGCAAGCATTATATCGGCCGCGGCAGCACCGCTGCCTCACTCCTTGGAAACTGCATTCTGAAAACGGGATATGCGAAAATGCTCCCGGGCGGGCCCGGGAGCATGATCATAAGACTTCAGTTCGATGTGACCTTGATGAAGCTTGGGAACTTCAACTGTCCCTTGGCGACTTCCTTGGGCCAGACAGCGACCTGCTTGCCATCCTGCCACTGCAGCATCAACCCGGTGATCAGGCCCTTGCCGTATTTGATCGAATGGGTGAACTGGTCTTCCTTGCCGTAGAACTGGATGCGGCCGATGGTCCCTTCCCAATCGGTGTTTTCCAGCGCCGCGACCAGCTTGTCCGCGTCGGTCGAACCGGCGCGCTTCACTGCGTCGGCGATATAATAGACCTCATCATACGAGGTATAGCCGGCATAGGACGGGAAGTTGCCGAACTTTGCCTTGAAGCCCTGCGTGAAGGGAAGGCTCTTCGGAGTCACCGGAACGTCCGGGCCGGACACGCCCTGATAGAGCACGCCTTCCGCGGCGCCATTAGTGTCCGCGCCGAAGGTCGAGTTGGTGGCCTGCGAACTGATCCCGAGCATCGGAATCGGAACCTGCTGGTTCTTCCACTGCACCGTCGGCTGCACGCCAACATGGGAAATGCCGGTGATGATCACGTCGGGCTTGGCACCTTCGATCTTGTTGAAGATCGGCGTGAAGTCGGTGGTGTCCGGCGAGAAGCGAATGTGGTCAAGCACTTTCAACCCGATCTTGGGCAGGCATTCCTCGTACCCGATATCAAGCGGCGTGGTCCAGGCGGCATCCTCGCTCATGATGACAGCCGTCTTCATGTGCTTCTGCTCGACTAGCAATTCCTTGGCGGCGTCGCAGACCGACAGCGCGAGTGCGGCCGAGGTCAGATAACCGTGGAAGGTATATTTGTTCTTCTCATAGTCGTTGTGGACGCTCTTGCTGATCTCGTTGGACGCCGCACCTGGCGTAATAAAGGGCGTCTTGAGACGCGAGGCCCAGGGTTCCAGCGCCAGCACGACTTCGCTGATGTAGCTGGAGATGACGATATTGACCTTGTCCTCGTTGACCGCGCGCTGGAATGCGCGAACCGAGTCCGCTGAGGAAGAGTGATTGTCGTAAGTGATGATTTCGATCTTGCGTCCGTCGACGCCGCCCTTGGCGTTGATTTCATCCGCAGCCATCTGGGCTGCCTGAGGGATCGATGCTCCGGCGATAGCCTGGGCTTCTGCGATGACACCGATCTTGATGGGGTCCGCGGCCAAAGCGTGGCCGGAAGTCGCTAGCAAGCCGAGGGCGGTCGCTCCAAGAAGCGTCGGCAGTGACCAAAAAACAGGCGATTTGGATGTTCTTTTCATGTTGTTTCTCTCCAATTGATAGACTTGTTGCTCAGCCTACAGGCCATTCTAACCGTGCTCGCGCGAGCAGCAAGCAAAACTGCACCGCCAAGCCCTTCTCGATAGCGAAACTAAAGTAGGTAGCGCAGCCTCGCTGTTCCATTCTGGAGAACGAGATACTGGCTTTCAAGATGGTTTCCCGAAGATGGCAGCAGTTCCACCTGCATCCGGAAGGACTTTCGTCAACGGGGCTGACTAGACAGGCGATCCCTGTCGAAGCCCGCACTCAAGGTTTGTCATTGGGAACATCTCCGGTCGGATCGTCGAAATTGACGAGCTCCCGCTCGACGACGAGCGGCCTCCTGCGAACTTGATTGTAGATCGCAAGGATGTACTCGCCCAAAATGCCGACAAAAAATATTTGAACTCCGCCAAAAAAGAACAGCGCCGCAATCAACGTCGGAATGCCGGCCGGCGAATGGATCCGGCCAAGCAGCACAAACACCACGACGCCAATGGCGTACAGGATACTCAAAAGAGAAATCAGCAAGCCGGCAATAAGCGCCACCCGAACCGGCGCGCCACTAAAACTGATGATGCCGTTAAGCCCCTGCTCGAACATGTGGCTCCAACGGTTATGCGATTTGCCGTGCTTCCTGGCCAGCCACCGGTATTTCACGCCGATGGAGCGGAACCCGGATTCGAACGTCATCATTCTCATGAATGGCTGGGCATCGTCGATGCGACGCATGGCGTCGTGAACTTTCCGGTCGACGAGCTGGAAATCGCCGGCGTCCGGCGGATATTCGACGTAGGTCAGTTTGCTGAGCAGGCGGTAGTAAAGTTTCCTGGCGGTGCGGACCAGAAAGTCCTCGTCTCGTTCCGAGCGAAGCCCATAGACGATCTCGTACCCCTGCTCCCAAAGCTTGACGAACTGGGGGATCAAGGCCGGCGGATCCTGCAGGTCAGCCGGCAGAAAAAGGACAACCGCATCACCGCTAGCGTGCAGGACACCGTTATAGGTGTTCTTCAGGATGCCAAAGTTGCGTGAATTTACGATGATCTTGATCGAACGGTTTGCTCGCGCCAGCTCCTTGAGGATAGACAAGGTCCGATCGGTCGACGCGTTGTCGCAGAAGATATGCTCCAGATCATAGTCAGGCAGTTCGTTCCTGAAAATATCCGCAACCGCGGCGACGCATTCGGCGATACCCGCCTCCTCGTTGAAGCACGGCGTAACGATCGAAATCTTCTTTCGGGTGCTCTTCATCGTGGCGTTCGCTACCCGTTTTCCCGCCCAAGATGGCGTTCGCATTGGTCCCAAAGCGCAAGAGACCCGCGGTACCATCCATAACCGGTATCACGGCCATCGATCAATTCGTGGCAAAGTTCGGAGAGAGCGGCAACCCGCCGGTCGAGGCCGCCGATCTGCGCGCATTGCTGGAATGGCTCTTCGAGATCGACTATCCGCACGGAGCCGGCCGGGGACTCATCGATTTCGATCGAGAACCGCTTTGTAGTCGCATTGGTTTCGACATCTACCCGGCAGTGCGGCAATCCTTGCCCGCCAAACCCGGCCGACCATGTTTCACACTCATCCCGGCGGCTGCTTGTGCATCGCGCGCCGGTGACGTTCCGGTAGCCGATCTCCGCGAGAAGGCCGATCAGCTGAATTCCGAAGAAACGCAATGCGCCCCCGCCATCGGAAACGCTGCGTTTCCAGTTCTGCAGCGCATGAGCGTAATGATGGGCCCGAAAACGCCAAACGATCCTTATGGAGCCCGGCGCCTCACGCTTTTCCAGCGTCTGCTTCAGCAGCACGGCCCACGGCAAATAGCGGAAGACATAGGCAATGCGATATGATTTTCCGGCCGCCTCAAGAGTATCCAGCACTTCCAACGCGGAGCCTGGCGTCGTGCCGAGCGGCTTTTCCAGGACAAAGGCCCGGAGGTTGGGAGCGCCCAGATGACGATGAATCAATTGCTCCTGGTCTTGAGGCCGGCGCGAGATGACGACGGCGTCGACTTCTTGCAGGATGGCCGCTTCGTCAGCGCGCCATTGAATAACATCCTCGAACGGCCGCACATCAACCCGCTCCCTCAAGCGGACCCGGTAACGCGCCGGCAGATAGACCTCTTGATTGCAGCCGGAGATCAGGGCCGGCACGTAGCCGTACAGACCAAACCCCGAGCCCAGTACCGCGAACTTCACGGCGATCCCGCAAAGTCGCCGGGTGAAATGATGTCGAGAAATTCTCCCCGGTAACCACGGCCTCGCATGTAGGTCCTGATCTCAGCCGAAATATGCCAGGCGAGGTTCAAAAGCGGACCATCGCCAATCTGTTCAAATGATAACGCGTCATCCGAGAGAATCGGAATCCTCGATCCCGGCACATAGTGTCCGACCTTCGCTGACGAAGGCTTCTCGTAGCAGCCAATAATGTGCTCGTTCGACAGTCCCAGCATCTTCATCGGGATCGCGGCCCGTCCAGGAAACGCTTTCGCCGCCAGCGGACCTCGTTTGGCAACTTCATCATCGATCCGGGCGAGTTTGGTATCGTGCCACACCGGAATTCGCTTCGCCAATTCATCGAGGCCTGCTCCGAAGTTACGCTCGCTGGCATCGATCCCCGAAATCGCCTGCTGGGCTTCGCCGTCGTCGAGTGCGGCGCTGAGGAAAACGCGAATATTCCCGCCATAGCGTGCGGGAAATTCCGCGCACGATTTTCATCTCGAGCGATCGAGCGATGTGCACGAACGACGTCAGGCTATAGGTCCGGGGATGTTCATGATAAAACGTATCAAACTGGAACTTGTCGATGATCGAGCCGAGATAGTGATTTTCAATGACGATCAGGGTGTTGCGGCCGGCGACCGCCCTTAGCGCCCGCAACACGGCTTTCAGGTCTTCAATGTGGGCGAATACGTTGGTGAAAGTAATGACGTCGGGCGATCCGAATTCGCGCAAAACCTTATCGGCTGTTTCCTCGGTGAAAAAATCGTTGATCACTCGGTGCCCGCGCTTACACGCGTCCTTTGCCGCGCCGGTTGGCTCGATACCGACCGTCCTGGCGCCTCTTTCCGCGAAAAATGAAAGCAAGCTGCCGTCGTTGCATCCGATGTCCAGAACGACCTTGGCGGAAAGACCGTCGAGCGTCCCCTCACACATCTCAACCACGCTTTCATGCCGTTGAGAACATCGGCGGTTTGACGCGATCGATAGTGATAAGAGGACGGGAACAGTTCCTGTTTCGGAATCTGAAATCGCTGATGGGCGGTGCGGCAAACCTCGCAAAACAGGATTTCGATCGGATACTCCCTGCAGATACGGGCGTCCCCGACGGGCACGAGATCGTCGCACATCGGATGATTACCGAGATCGACGAAGCTGCGCAGTTGCGGATTGCCGCACACTTCGCATCGTGTCGTTTCGCGCAGGCTCGGCACCTTCATGCTCTTGTCAGCCTTCAACTGCGTTGAGCGTTGCTGGCAATTTTATCGATCTGGCCCAGCGTAAATTTGCGCATATCGCACCCTTCGCTGAAAGCCCTGTACCATTCGACCGTCAATGCCAGGGTCGCCTCGAATTCTATCAGCGGCCGCCATTTGAGGCGGCTGATGGCCTTCGAACAATCGAGTTGCAGGAAGGCCGCTTCGTGGAGGTCATCCTTCCTGCGGATTTCCCATTTAGCGCCCGGTCCCCAATTTTTTGCAAGCGCGCCGGCGACTTCCGCAACCGTAATGTTGCTGCTGGCAGTGGGACCGAAATTCCAGCTCTCGGCAAATTGAGGCGCTGCGCATAACGCCTCGCACAACGTCAAATATCCGATCAGCGGATCGATCACATGCTGCCAGGGTCGCACGGCATCGGGATTACGGATTCGGACCGCCTCGCCCTGCATGAACGACTTCATCATGTCCGGCACTAGGCGATCGGTCGACCAATCTCCACCTCCGATCACATTGCCTGCGCGAGCGGTGGCAATCCGGCTTGCATCCTCGCCGTGAAGGAAGCTGCCGCGATAGGCAGCCGCGACGATCTCCGCGCACGCTTTGCTGCTGCTGTACGGATCGAATCCGCCGAGCGCGTCACCTTCGCGGAATGGCTTTCCGGCTCCGGTATTGTCGTAGCATTTGTCGCTTGTAATGACCGCAACCGCCCTCACCCCGCGCGTCAACCTGACCGCCTCCAGCAGGTTGACGGTCCCCATCACGTTCGTTGAATAGGTCTCGGTCGGATCGAGATACGACCGGCGGACCAGGGCTTGCGCGGCCATGTGGATCACGATCTCCGGCTCGGCCCGCCGCATGGACGCCTTCAATGCCTCGAGGTCGCGGATATCGCCAATCTCGTGATTGAGGTCGGCTTCGACGCCGGCCACGCAAAATATCCCGTTCGCATATTCCGGCGGCAGCGCGAAACCGTGGACCTCGGCTCGCAAAGAGCGCAACAGCAGCGCCATCCAGGCTCCCTTAAAGCCGGTATGTCCCGTCAAAAAGACCCGCCGGCCGCGCCACAAGTCTGGATCGATCACCAAACTCTCCAGTCGGCTTTGCCAGCCGCCCACTGCGATTCGAGAAATATACGGTCGCGCAGCGTATCCATCGGATGCCAGAAGCCATGATGGACGTAAGCCCGCAATTGATCGTTGCGCGCGAGCGTTTCCATCGGCCCCTCTTCCCAGACGGTGTCGTCTCCCTGGATCAGCGACCCCACCGAAGGCGACAACAGGAAGAAGCCGCCGTTTATCCAGCCACCTTCATCCGCGGGCTTCTCGTGAAAACTGGTTACCTTCTGACCGTCGATGGCGATTACGCCAAACCGCTTGGCCGGCCGCAAGGCCGCCACCGTGGCCAGGAGCCCGTGAGATTTGTGAAACGCCAATTCAGCGCCGAGATCGATGTTTGCGAGTCCATCGCCATAGGTGAGGGCAAAGACTTCTTCGTCGCGAACTTAGGATAACACCCGCTTGATCCTTCCACCCGTCATGGTGGCGTCCCCGGTGTCGACCAGTGTGACGCGCCAGGGTTCGGCGGTCTCGCGGTGAACTTCCATCCGGTTTTCGGCCAGATGAAAGGTCACGTCGGTCATGTGGAGAAAGTAATTCGCAAAATATTCCTTGATCACGTAACCTTTGTAGCCGAGGCAGATGATGAAATCGTTGAAGCCGTAATGGCTGTAGATTTTCATGATGTGCCAGAGGACAGGACGGCCCCCTACCTCAACCATCGGTTTAGGACGGACGTCGGTTTCCTCGCTCAACCGGGTGCCCCTGCCTCCCGCCAGAATAACGACCTTCATGACAAAGTTCCCCGGCGGGAATCCCATCCCGGCGCTCGCGGTTTAATACAAGATTCTTGCAGGACAGGGAATTTTGCAATTTCAGGGCGTCGGCGGCAGGTTTTCAAGGCGAGACACCGCCGCACCGCAGCAGCCACCTTCGAACTCCCCGTACGGCTAAACTTGCGGTTGATCTACCGGAGCCGGTCTATTGGATTAGTGCGTCACGCCGCATTATGATGTGCCGAAACAGGCATCCAGGACAACGCGCATGCAGCAGCAATTCGACCGCGCCGCCGAGGATCTCGGCAACGCGATTTTTCTCGAACACGTCAATGTGCAAGTGCCCGACCAGCATCTGGCGATGTTGTTCTACGTCACCGGGCTCGGGCTAACCCGCGACCCCTATCTCATGGTGTCCGATACCAATATGTGGATCAATGTCGGCCGAAGCCAATTTCATCTGCCGAGCGGCAAGGCGCAGGTGGTACGAGGCCACACCGGAATCGTCATCCCGGGCCGCGCGGCGCTGCTGAACCGGCTCAAGTTCGTCGCCGGCAAGCTCGAAGGCACGGCGTTCGCCTTCCGCGAGCACAATGACTGCGTCGAGGCGATATGTCCCTGGGGCAATCGCGTGCGCTGCCATGAGCCCGACGCCACGCGTTTTGGACGCATTACGCTCGGCATCCCCTACGTCGAGTTCGACGTACCCGTCGGCACGGCGCAAGGCATTTGCGGTTTTTATCCCGAGATCATGGGCATGCCCGCCGAACTCAAAAACGGCAACGGCACTCTGGCGCGCGTGCAGACGGGCAAGGACCAGTATCTGCAGTTTCGCGAAACCGACCGGCCGCAGCCGGAATATGATGGCCACCACGTGCAGATGTACATTACGAACTTCTCGGGCCCCCATGGCCGGCTGGCGGAGCGCGGCCTTATCTACAGCGAGGATAATCCGTACCAATACCGCTTTCGCGATATCGTCGATCTCACAAACGGCAAGCCTTTGTTCACGGTCGAACACGAGGTGCGCAGCGCCACCCACCCGATGTACATGCGGCCGCTGATCAACCGCAATCCGGCGCAGACCAACCGCAATTACGCCAACGGCCACGACCAATGGCTGTGGGCGATGGAACCGGACGAGTACGACCGGCGTTAGCGACGGCGCGCCCCCAGGGCACGCCGACAGGGCACGCCGACTGGTTTGGAGGCTGATCCGATGGCGATGGCTGCCTTGTCAGGCTGGACCAGCGAACAAAAGCATGTTGTCGCGGCAGGCCGGCATCGCAACGTATTTCGGCGAAACTACGGTCTGGCGCTTGCGGTCGTGGCCGGGAGTGGCAGCCATCATCGCATTGCTGACCTCGGCGGGGCATCGCTTTCACCGGGGCCGACCGGGGTGACCTTGCCATTCGGCCAGGCTTGCCGTGACGGATGGATGACGGCCGGCTAGGCCGCGTTTCTTTGCTCCAGCTCGCTCTTCCACTCGCCCTTGCTGGCGAGCGAATTCATCCGCGCGCGATGGGTGAAGGCGCGTTGTCCAGCGGCGATATTCTCGGACTTGCCCGACCATGCTTTTTGCGGCGCCGATTGCAGCGCACGGCCGTAGGAGAAAGACAGCTTCCACGGCAATCCGCCGATCCGGTTCATGGCGTCGAGATGCGCCGTGGCGTCCTCGTCGGACTGGCCGCCCGACAGGAATGCGATACCCGGCACCGCTGCCGGCACGCAGCTCTTCAGCAGCCGTATGGTCTTCTCGGCGACTTCCCCGACCGAAGCTTGCTTCGGGCTTTTCTTGCCCGAAACCGCCATGTTCGGCTTCAGGATCATGCCTTCGAGCGCCACGCGCTGGACGCGCAATTCCTGGAAAGTCTTGTTGAGCACGCGCTGAGTGACCTGGTAGCACCGATCGATATCGTGATCGCCATCCATCAGCACTTCAGGTTCGACGATCGGCACGATCTGGGCGGCCTGGCACAGCGCCGCGTAGCGCGCCAGGGCATGAGCGTTGACGTGGATCGCGGTCATGCTTGGAATATCCTTGCCGATGTCGATCACCGCGCGCCATTTGGCAAAACGTGCCCCCTGCTTGTAATAGGCCGCAAGCCGTTCGCCGAGCTTGTCGAGACCGGCGGTGACGAGTTCGCCAGGGCAACCCGGCAAGGGTTGGGTTCCCTCATCGACCTTGATGCCGGGGATGGCGCCCGCCTGCTCGATCAATTGAACCAGCGGCGTGCCGTCTTTGGCCTTTTGCCAGATGGTCTCGTCGTAGAGAATAACGCCGGAAATGTATTTCGACATCGCGTCCTTTGAACGAAACAGCATTTCGCGATAGTCGCGGCGGGTGTCCTCGGTGGATTCGACGTTGATCGCATCAAACCGCTTCTTGATGGTGCCGGAGGATTCGTCGGCGGCGAGGATCCCCTTGCCCGGCATAACCATGGCCTGAGCCACTTTGTTGAGGTCGACAAGATTCATGGCTAACTCCTCAAGGCTATCACTCCGAAAGCCTACATTATAACCGTTCATTCCTCGCCGCCACGCGCGGCCGAACTATCCAAACCGACTACGCCATCCCGAACAAGTGTTCCCGCGCCTTGACATTCACGCGCGCGGCGTGATTAATTTATTGAATAATTACAAAGGGAACGATCATCATGGCGGTTGGATCGTCTGACGACCGGGTATTGTGGGACCTGGATGCGCGTCCGCTCGATGGATATGTCAGCGGAAGGCGAGAGGCCGAGGTGGAAGTCGTTTCGGACAGACCGAGTTTGCAGGACGAGCGGACGGCGCCGAAAAAAGCTCCGTCTCCCGTCACAAGGCCCAATCCACGAAATCCGAATCGCGCACCCGTCGTAGCGCCCGCCACCGCCTACACGCCCGGCGTGCTTAATTGCGTTCGGGGCGCGCCTCCCCGCCGTGTGACGCCGAAAAAATCCCGCTAGCGGGTTGTTGGAGGCTCGGACAATAACAGGCTGTGCGTATTGACGGGATACCGTAACGCGCTTCTGGCATACCTGCGTTATCTGCCAAGGGGCACAGCCCAGCCGATCGAGAACGGTGCGCGCCATCGCCAAGCCCCTTAACCGGCTCACCGGCTCACTTTACGAGCCAATTCCCTACGCACTGCTACGCGCTCCAAGTCTCTCGCTGGATGATTACCTTAGTCTAACGGATATGATGCGGGTCTTGATGGATCCGCAGCAGGCCGATTTAGCGGACCCGCGCCGCATCAGGATACGCGAGGCGATATCGATCGCCAGCCCTTCATTCATCCGGTCGTTGGACCTGCGCCGGCACCGTCAGTCTTCCGACCTCGCGCGCAAACTGCTTCGCTACCTCATTCGGATGTCGAGCCGCCCGGTTCCGTTCGGGCTCTTTGCCGGGGTTGCACTCACTACATTCGGAGAACGCACAGACCTGCGGATCGGGAGCTCGCCGGCTGAACGGTGCGCAAGACCCGACATGGATTGGTTGTGGCGACTGGTCCAGGACCTTGAAGGGAAGATCGAGATCCGCCGCGAACTCCGGCTGTGCGCGAACGGCAGCGCATTGGTTCGCGCCGGCCGCGCCATGATAACCGAAGCTCTCAAGCTTCCCGCCGGCATGGCGGCAAGCGCGGGCGTATCGATCCGCGCCACGGATGCGGTTCTTGCAGCCCTGCAAGCCACGCAAACTTACCTGCCGTATCGGGCGGTCATACGCGATCTGACAACCAAGCTTCGCGCCGGCGACGATCAAGTCGAGACTCTCATCACCTCCCTTTGGCAATATGATTTCATAAGAACGGACCTCCGGCCGCCATTTACGACGGAGGATCCCGCCCGATACGTATTGCAGCGATTGGCGGGAATACCGGCGGCCCTGGAAGCGGCGGCAACTCTTAAGAATATGCTTGAGCGCTCCAAAGGACATGCAGCGCCTAGCGGAGCCGAATGCCAAAGCCTCCAACAGGCCGCCGACACTGCATCAGACGAGCATTCGGCCGCGTCGACCAGGCGCGGCGCGCCGGCACTTCAGATAGACGCAGCAATACCTCTCGATGGATCCCAAGTCTCAAGGTCCGTTGCTGACGAAGCGGCTCGAGCCGCGGAGCTTTTGCTTCGCATGACCGTTTACCCTGCCGGACTGCCGCATGTCGCTGCATTTCGCCAGCACTTCATTCAGCGCTACGGACATGACCGTCAGGTACCCCTGATTGAATTGCTCGATCCTAATTTCGGTTTAGGCACGCATTGGCAAGCCGAGCTTGCCGAATTGAATGAACCGGCAGCCGGCTTCGACGAAGACTGCCAAAGCGAGCGCTCGAAAAATCTGCTCGATCTTGCGTGTCGCGCCCTGCGCGATCGAACACAGGTGCTGGAACTGAAGCCCGACCTGCTGGCAGCCCTGGAAACCTGGCGCCCGGCCCCAAAAAACGCACCGCCGTCGCTGGACCTGTCGGTGCTGGTGGCGGCGGCGTGCGCTGCGGATATCGATGCCGGCAAGTTCCAGATCGTGGTCGGACCGGGTGGCTGGGCCAGCGCCGCAGGCCGGTTCGTTGGCCGATTTGCCGACCTGTTGGGTAAACACGGCAATGAAGTGGTGCAGATGGTCGCGCGGGGCGAAGAGGCGAACTCACCCGACACGCTGTGGGCCGAGTTGATTTGCGTTCCCCGTCAATCGCGACTGTCCAACGTCGCCATTCGTCCCGCGATTCGCCGGTACGAAATTGCGCTGGACACCACGCCCGGTGTCGATGAAGCCCACGTCATTCGTCCCGACGATCTCGTCGTCGGTATTCGGGATGACCGCTTTTATCTACGGTGGGTGGTTCGCGACCGCGAGGTCCGCATCTGCTCCGGGCACATGCTGGCGCCCAGCCATCTGTCGCGCCTCGGGCGGTTTCTGGCCGAAGTCAGCCAGGACGGTTTTCCGTGGCTGCATATGTTCTATTGGGGACCTGCCGAGTTGTTTCCGTATCTTCCTCGGCTTCAGTCGGGCCGTATCGTGCTGCGTCCGGCACAATGGCGGCTACGCCTGGACGAATTGGGTGATTCACAGATACTCGGCGATAGTGCCGGATTCCATCAAGCGCTTGCAAAGTGTCGAGCCCGACTGGGCATCCCCCGACATGTCTATCTCGGTCTATCCTCCGAACGTCTGCTGCTGGACCTCGAAGATGCTCAACAAGCCGACGAGCTTCGTTGGGAGCTGGAACATTCTGATGACCCAGGCGGGATCGTCGTGCAGGAGGTCATTCCGGCGATTGACCAGGCATGGCTTCAAGGCCCCCGTGGAAAATACGTTTCCGAATTCGTTGTCTCTCTTGTTCGGCGGCCGGAAGCTTCGGAATCGGCGGAAGGCCTGCCTCCGGCTGAAGCTGTGCAGATGCCCGCCGTGCCGCCGCGCCGATCGAATTTGCAGCGGCTGCGTCCGCCGGGTACCGAATGGCTTTATCTGAAAATATATTGCGGCAGGGATTTTCAGGATGACGTTTTGTATCGCCTGCGGGAATTCGGCGAAAAGGCCATCGCATCCGCGATGGCCGCGGATTGGTTTTTTCTAAGATACACCGATCCGGAGGATCATCTCAGGATACGATTTCGCGGGAATCCCGAGCGCATGGCAAGCGACCTCATGCCATTGTTGTCAGCGTGGGCAACTTCGCTGGTCGAAGATGATCTGTGCCTTCGGTTCAGCTACGAGACATATGAGCGGGAGCTGGAGCGGTACGGAGGGCCGGAAGGCCTGGCCATATCGGAGAGTATCTTCTCCGCCGACAGTCGAGCCGTCGTAGCGTTTCTGCACCTGCTTGGGCGAAATCCGGAAAACAGGATGCTTGTTTCCGCCTTGAGTACGGACGACTTCCTGGGTGCGCTCGGTATCTCTGGGGAAGCCCGGATCAGGGTTTACCGCGCCCTGGCGCCTGGGCACGAAGGAGGAACCGGGTTTCGCAAACACGGGAAATTCCTCAGGCAGGCATTCGAGGACGGAAACGCCGCTGCCTTGCACGAGATCGAAGCTATCACAGCAGCGTTCGAAGCCCGACGCCATGATATCGTTCCGCTGGGCCTGCGCCTGGCCAGCCTTTCGCAATCCGGCGCGCTGACCCGTGAAATATCAGATATTTACGCCAGCTTCGTTCATCTTCATCTTAATCGTCTGCTGGGCGCAAGTCCGAGGGATGAAAGACCGATATGCGGCATGCTTCGACGATTACATCAGGGATTGGCGATGACGCGCATCGAGCCGGGTTCTGATCAGCCAGGGAAATAAAGGACTTGCGGCCATGAGCAAGAGTTCGGATGAAGAAAAACCGCTGATCAAGTTCTTCTCCTTGTTCCCGGATGCGCCCGCGCCGCGGCGGGCCGACCGGAGCCTGCTCGGATCGATGCCGCTTCGCGCCTACCAGCACTGCGAACCCTTAACAGCGGCATCCGCATTCGGCTGGTACGTGTATCCGCCAATTGACTTCATGCTCAAATGGGACGGCACCGAGATTTTCTGGAAAGCTGCCGACGCGAGAAGATGGCAGCCGGCAACCGCGGTCGTATTGCCGGGGTTTGCGGATCTTTACGAGAACTCGGTGCCGGCGAAGAACGCGCTGCAAACGCCATTTCCGTTCCTGTTGGCCAGACGCGAGGTCGGCCTTATCCAGATCTGGCCGGGTGTCCTGGTGCATACCCGGCCCGGCTGGAGCACGCTTGTGAGGGGCCCGGCGAACCTGCCACGCGGGCCTGCTTACGAGGTTCTCGAGGGCATCATTGAAACCGACTGGTGGTTCGGCCCCCTCATTTCCACAATCCGGCTTTGCCAGACGGGTCACCCGATTTTATTCAGTACAAACCGGCCGCTGTTCCAGCTTCAACCGGTGCAAACCGCGACATATGCATCGAAGGAACTGGACAACTTCGAGTTGGTAGAGGGGTTGGCGTCTCTCGGCAACGACGATTGGAAGCATCTGGAAGAAACCATCAACCCGCATGAGACACGGAGCGGTGTATATGCCGCGGACGTTCGGCGAAACCGCAATTCGCGGCCCGGCAACAAATAATTGCGGCGCCCTTGGCCGGCCAGATCGAACTCGACCGGAAGCGCTAGTTGGGGCGCCAGAAATAAAGCGCGTAATCGCAGGTTTTCTGGAAACCCAACTTCAGCCAAAGCGGCGCGGTTTCCTTTCCGGCATAGTTGGCGATGACATGGAATCCCTTTTTAACGGCGTCCGCGGCCAAATGCGCCACAAGAACGCTGAATACGCCATGGTTGGTGAACTGCGCCTTCACCTCCGGTCTTCCGCCCGGAATAAAAGCATAGCCGCTGTGATAGCGAATCTGGGCGATGCCTGCGGGTTTGCCCTCGAACCTGGCCAGGAAGTGGCTGACCAGATTTCCTTTTTCCTTGAGGTGGTGATGAACCATCTTGCGGTGTCGCGCTACGGCATGTTCCTCGATGAACGCGTCGGACGAAATCAACGCCACATATTCGTCGAGGTTTTTATCGGTAAGCGGTTCGACCGTAACACCCGCGTGTGGTGCAACCGTTATTTTCCGGGGGTCCGCTATCAGCCCGGAGGAAGTGCCGCCAAGCTTCATTCCGGCGGCGGTCAAGCGCGAGGCAACGTCGCGGGGACGGCTCGACGGGGCGACTACCCAGTGGAAGGCGGAGCCGAGCTTTCGGTAAGTAGCGATGGTTTCCTGAATGCGCTTGTCGATGTCGGCTTCGTCAATTTCGCACTTTGCGACCGAATTAGCCAGCAATCCGGGCGATGATCGCGTGATGACCTGAAACCAGTGCGGGTCCTGGATCACCTCATTGTCCGGACTAAGGCCCAATTCCTCCCACCAAACCCGGTCGGTGATTTTTGCCTTGTCCTGCGGTCCCAGCTTTTCAAAATCGATGGTGCTCATAGGCCATTGCTCCCTTGCAACTACAAGGATGCTGTATCTCGCCATCCTCCGCACGACCTTTCAAGGACGACAATCATAAATCCCGTGGAGCCCTTGTCAAACTTCTCGCAACGGATGCAGGCGTATTCCCTGTCCGAAGGCGCCTTTTGCGGTCCCGAATCAATTATAAGAATCGTCCTTGCCCCTCACAGATCGTTATCCTGCGGATGAACGCGAGCGCCCGTTCCGGCAACAAGGCAGTCCGCAAGGGCCTGGTTCACCTCGACGCCGGGCGCACCGAAAATGCGGAGCGACTGTTTCGCAGCGTTCTGAAATCCGAGCCGAACAACCCCGAAGCCAATCACGCGCTCGGCACACTGGCCGTCCAGCAGGGTAACCTTCCCGCGGCGCTGGCATTCCTGACCAAGGCATTGCGGGCGAATCCGCAGGAGGGCCGCTACTGGCTTTCCTTCGCCGAAGCTTTGCTGCTGGCGGGCTCGATCGGCGATGCGCGCGCCGTACTCGAAAAAGCCGCGGCCCGCGGATTTTCAAACCCCGCGATTGCCGCGCTGAGAATCCGGCTCGACCACGCGGAAATGCATCAACGCGCGCTCGACCATCAAAGGTCGGGACGGCTGGCTGAAGCCGAGAAGCTTTATACCGCGATCCTGCTGGCGGACCCGGTCCATGCCGACAGCCTCCACATGATCGGCGTGCTTGCATCTCAAACCGGCCGTGTCGGTCTCGGCATCGAATTGATCGGCCAGGCGATCCGGCAGAAGGCAGATATGGCTTCGTTCCACCGCAGCCTTGGCAGTGCGCTGGCAGCGCATGGGCAGATTGAAGATGCGATCAAATCCCTTGAGCGCGCCCTTGAGATCGACCCGCAGGATGCCGTCGCTCTCAGCGACCTCGGGAACATCCATCGGCAAAACAACGACGGCAAAACCGCGTACTCTTGTTACGAGAAAGCCATTCGGATCGACCCCAACCACGCGCTGGCGTTCAACAATATGGGCAGCTTGCTGCGGGAGTCCGGCAATCCCGTTGAGGCAATCGAGCGATACCGCCAGGCGCTAGCCATCGCGCCCGGTTTTGCCGAAGCGCACTACAATCTTGGGACCGCGCTGGCAGATCTCAACCGCTTGCAGGAAGCGCTTGCACACTTCCAGCGCGCCATCGAACTCCGCCCGGTCTTCCCCGATGCCCAGACCAACCTCGGCAATTTGCATCGCAGGCTCGGCAATCCGGACGAAGCGATCAGGCAGTATGGCGCCGTCATCGCAACCGGCGTGAACGCCGCGAATGCGCATAACGACATGGGCGCTGTTTTATTCGATCAGGGCAAGACCAATGAAGCGATCGGTCACCTCGTCGAGGCGCTTCGCCAGAACCCCGAACTTGCCGAGGCGCACAACAACCTCGGCAACGTGCTCAACGAAGCGGGCCGGCTGGACGAGGCGATCCGGCACTATCAGGAGGCGCTTCGGATCAAGCCGGGCTATGCGCTTGCGATGAGCAATATCGCCGGCGCGTTCAAGGCCCAGGGCAGGATTGCCGAAGCCATCGACAGCTACAGATCGGCCATCGGTCTGAAGCCGGATTTTATCGACGCGCATAACAACCTGATCATGCTGCTCGGCTATTCCGCCGAAGTGCCGCACCAGGCCCTGGTCGATCAGGCCCGCTTGTTCGATGTCAACGTTGCGGCTCCGCTGCTGAGACGGCGCGCGTTCGCCAACAAGACGGATCCGGACCGGCGCCTCCGGATCGGATATGTCTCCGGAGATTTTCGCGATCACGCAGTGAACTACTTTTTCGAACCGTTGCTGCAGCACCACCAGCTACGCGATTTCGAATTCTTCGCCTACGCCAACCTCCGTTCGGAGGACGAAGTCACAACCCGGCTGAAACCCCGATTCGATCATTGGCGCGATATTCGCACGATCAGCGACGATGCCGCCGCCGATCTTGTCGAAGCCGACGGCATCGACATTCTGATCGACATGTCGGGTCATATGGCGGCCAACCGGTTGCTGGTATTTGCGCGCAAGCCGGCACCGATCCAGGCGAGCTGGCTTGGCTTCACCACAACGACGGGCCTGACAGCGATCGACTACCGGATCACCGATCCTTATGCCGATCCGGTCGGCATGACCGAACATCTCAACACCGACACACTGTGGCGCTTGCCGGCAACGTTTTGCTGCTACCAGCCCCGCGCCGGCATTCCGGAACCAATCGACCATCCGCCGCGCGAGGACAATGGCTTCACGACTTTCGGCTGCTTCAACAATTTCACCAAGGTCAGCGATCGCACCCTGAAACGCTGGGCCGACATCCTCACTCGCGTCCCCGACGCGCGGCTGCTTCTGGAAATCGTCGGCATCGATAGTCCGGACTTTCGCCGCGAAACCGAAGCCCGTCTCGCCGGCCTCGGCCTTCCGCTCGATCGGCTGATGCTTGAGCCGCGCAAACGATCGAACCAGTACGTCCTCTACAACAAGATCGACATTGCGTTGGATCCATTCCCGTTCAACGGCGGCACGACGACGCTGGACGCGTTATGGATGGGCGTACCTGTCGTCGCGCTTGCCGGGGAATACTTCACGGCGCGAATGGGCGTCACGATCCTGAACAATATCGGCTTGCCGGAGCTGATTGCGGAAAGCGAGAGCGCTTATGTCGATCTCGCAACCCGTCTGGCGACCGACCTACCGGGGCTGCGCGCGGTCCGGCACAATCTTCGACACAAAATGGCCGGCAGCCGGATGATGGACTTCGCGGCGTTCGCCCGGGACATCGAGGCCGCCTATCGCGGCATGTGGCAAGCGTGGTGCGGGAACCAGGTTATGCCGCCGACAAGTAGGCCCTCCGCATCGGCTTGAGCACCGCCACCGCCAGGATGCCGGTCAGGATATCAAGCGCGATAATGATGCCGAACACCGGCAGCCAGCTTCCCGTCGCGTCATGCAGAAGGGCGGCCAGCGGGCCACCGAGCACCGAACCCACTCCCTGCGCCATATAGAGGAATCCGTAATTGGTGGTGGCCTGTTTGGTGCCGAAGGTATCGGTCAGCGTCGAGGGGAACAGCGAGAAGATTTCGCCCCAGCCGAAAAACACCACCGCCGACAGGATGACAAAGACCAGCGCATTATCGCGGAACAGCACCATGGTGCTGACCGCCGCGGCCTCCATCAGAAACGCGATCGCCATGGTATTTTCACGTCCGATCCGATCGGACACCCAACCGAAGAATGGCCGCGTCAGGCCGTTGGTGATGCGATCCACGGTCAGCGCCAGCGGCAATGCCGCCAGTCCGAACACCATCACCGAGGCCACGCCGAAATCGCGCGAGAAAGAGGCGAATTGCGAAATGATCATCAGGCCGCCGGTGGACATCATGGTCATCATGAAGAACAGCAGCCAGAAAACCCCGGTACGCAGCATCGCCTTGGGGGCGACATCGATCGAGGTCGTCGCGACCGGCGCCGGTGGAAGAACATCCGACGGACCCGGCATGCGCAGGAAAAGCGATGCAGCAGCTCCGATCAGTCCGAGAATGATGCCGAAAACCACCAGCGTGTGCTGATAGCCGTTGCTCTTGAGCATGGTGTCGATCGGGAAAGTGGTTGCGATCGCGCCGAAACCGTAGCCGGCCGCCACCATTCCGGTAGCGAAACCGCGCCGGTCAGGAAACCAGCGCACCATCAGCCCGACGATGCCGACGTAGACGATGCCGGTCCCGATGCCGCAGAACAGCCCGTAGGTAGAATACAGACCGACCAGGTCGGTGGCGTAGGCCGAGGTTACCCAGCCAAGGCCGGACAGCAGGCAACCGATCGCGATCAGCAACCGCGGGCCGAACTTGTCGACGAGATATCCCTGCAACGGCGAGAGCCAGGTTTGCAGCACGATGACGATGGAAAAGGTGATCTGGATCGCGGGAAGGTTCGCGTGCAGGTTGTCCTGAAAGGACTTGGTGAAGAGTGTCCAGACGTATTGCGGACTCGAGATCGACATCATCGCAATCAGACCCAGCACGAGCTGGATCCAGCGCGTAGACGATGCGGCCCCCGTCATCGAAGCCGAAACTGGCGTGCTAGCAACCGACATGTTCTTCTCCCCCAGGATGATCGTGCCCTGCCCCAGTAAACAGCCAGAACGGCGGCGATGGCAATAGGCAGGCGCACCGATGGCCGCAGGCGCATGAAGAAGCGCCATCAGCCGCGCCGTTAACCGGGGCCGTCGGAATCACCTTGGCCCGCTTGCTGCCTGTTTTAGTTGCGGTCGCCCGGTTTCTGTTCACTGCGCCGCGGGCGCACGCGGAGACTGTTGGCTTCAACAGCCTGTCACGCATGCCGGATTTTTAACGTCGGGACGCGGATCGCCGACGAACATGTTCCTATTCGGCATCTTGATGGCGGCGAGCGATTTTGCATCGAGCGTGGCATCGGCGGGCAGCAGTCCATTCAGATTGAGGATATAGGCTGAGACCGCGTAAACGTCTTCGTTGCTAAGGGACTGCGGCGCATTCTGCGGCATCGCGCGACGAATATAGTCGAACAGTGTCGGCGCGTGGGGCCAGTAGCTACCGACCGTCTTGATCGGTTTGGCCGTCGCAATCGTGCCCTGCCCGCCGACAAGGCGATCACCCACGCCGCCCTCGCCTTTCGCGCCGTGGCAAGCCGCGCATTGCTGGTCGAACACTTCGCGGCCATGACTGACGCTGCCGCTTCCTTCCGGAAGGTTGGCACCGTTGCGATCGATATCGATATTCCAGCCCGCAATTTCTGCTTCCGTCGCGGCTCGCCCGATACCGTAGTGGCCCTGTGCCCGAACCTGCGCGGCCAGCCCAAGCGCCATCACGGTGAGTATCGCCAAACCGAACTTACGCGTTCGCATTGGTCACCTGCCCTTGCGCATCGATGCGCCACGGCTGAATGGCGTTGTTGTGGTAGAAGGAATTCTCGCCGCGGACCGTCAACAGCTCCGAAAATGTCGGCTGCACGTAGTCGGTCTCATCGATCGCGCGGCTTTGGATCACGGCCGGCTGACCGTCCCATTGCCACGGCAGGCGAAACCGGGTCAAAGCGCGCGTCAGCACCGGTTCCTGCAACTCAGCGGCTTGCCAGTTTTTGCCACCGTCGACCGAGACGTCGACGCGCTTGATCTTGCCATGCCCGCTCCAGGCAATGCCGGTAATTTCGTGAAAACCGGGACCGCCGAGCTTCTGCCCGCCCGACGGCCGGGTGATGATGGATTTGGCTTCCATGTAGAAAGTGAATTCCCGCGCTTTGCCGTCCGGCATCAGATCGGTGTATTTCGATGTTTCCTCGCGCGAATAGGCCGGCTCCGTCACGGCCTTGAGGCGGCGCAACCATTTCACGTTCATGTTGCCTTCGAAGCCGGGCAGCAGCAGTCGCAACGGATATCCTTGTTGCGGGCGCAACCGCTCGCCGTTCTGGCTGTATACCAGCATGGCGTCTTCAAGACATTTTTCGATCGGAATGCTGCGGGTCAGCGCCGCCGCGTCTGCGCCCTCGGCCACGATCCACTTGGCTTCGGGACGCAGTCCGGCTTCCTGCAGCACCAGTTTGAGGCTGACGCCGGTCCATTCGGCGCAACTCAACAACCCGACAAGGTCGGAGGCGGTCTTGCCGTAAGGCTTGGTATAGACCGGGTTGCCGGAACATTCGAGAAAGTGAATCCGCGATTGCGATGGAAAGCGGCGGATGTCGTCCATGGTGAAGATCAGGGGCCTGTCGACCAATCCATGCAGCATCAGCCGATGTTGTTCCGGGTCGATGGTGGGCACCCCGCCGTGATGACGTTCATAGAACAGCCCGTTCGGCGTAATGATGCCATCGAGATCCTGCAGCGGCGTCCGCCCCGAGGCGGAGATGTATTGCGGCAGGTTTTTCGGAATATTTTTGACAACGTTCTTTTCGAACGGCGAAGGCGTTCCATAAAGCTGGCTTCCCATGGGATCGCCGGGAGTCTTCATCCATTCGGGGACGTTAGGCGGTACATTGCCGGAGTTGGCGGTCACCGCCTCGGCATGTGCTGGCTCCGTTGCGGCACCGCTCACCAACGCGCCGGCCAGCAGGGCGCTACCCTCACCCAATATTTGCCGGCGCGACAACCTGCGCTTCGTCCGAGGCGCACCGTCCGCTCCTGTTGTCGATCTGGTTGCCATCTGGTCCTCCGCTGTTCTTCACATCGGTCATCGGTCGAAGATCACAGTCTTCCCGGCTCATGCATGGCGGCAATCGCCGCACGTCCGGGGAGCGCTTATGGACGCTGATTAATACCCGAGGATCGGTTCAAAATGAACCTTTGATCCCGGTGGTTCCATGGATAAAATGCCGGTCGGTTGGCGGCTTTTATCCATGCCGGGAGCGCTATCTTTCCGATTGTTAATGCGACAACATCGGACGGAATCGCTCAAATGCGGCCGGCCGTCTGAGACGCTCGAAAGGCAGCCAAACAGCAAGTCGCGGAACAGCGTTGAAATCGCCTGCAACGCTGTTCCTGTACGATTATCCGGGTGTCCAAGAGCTCTCCGATGTCAGGTTCATGAACCAACCCGTAAAACCTCTCCAGCAAGCTCCTTCAACCGGACCTTCGCAGGTCATCCAGCCTCCGTCGCGCTGGCGCCTCGCCTCGATCGCCGTACTGGCTTTGCTGGTTGTGGCCGGCATCGTCTGGTGGAGCAAGCAGGGCGGCGCGCCGCAGCAAGCCGGCGGCGGTCGCAACGCGGCGCCGATGTCGATCGTGCCCGAGACTGTCGCCAAAGGGGACATCGGGATCAACCTCAACGCGCTCGGCACAGTAACTTCTCTGGCCACTGTGACTATCAGGACCCAGATTAGCGGCTATTTGCAAAAGATCGATTTCAAGGAAGGCGACGACGTCAAGAAGGGCGACCTGCTCGCGGAAATCGATTCCCGGCCCTACGAAGCCACCCTGGCGCAGGCGAGGGGGCAATTGGCCCGCGACGAAGCAATGCTGAAAGGCGCTCAAGTCGATCTGACGCGCTACCAGGGTCTCGCAGCGCAGAATGCCGTGGCGCGTCAGACACTGGACACGCAGGTCGCCTTGGTGGCGCAGGACCAGGGCACAGTCGAGGCCGACCGCGCTGCGGTCAAATCCGCCGAGGTGAACCTGCAATATTGCCGCATTCTGTCACCGCTCGACGGCCGCGTCGGATTGCGTCAGGTCGATCAAGGCAACTATGTAACGCCGGGCGACACCAACGGTCTCGTCGTAATCACGCAACTGCAGCCGATCAGCGTGCTCTTCACGGTGCCGGAAGATAATCTGCAGGCCATTTCGAAGCGGCTCCAGGCCGGAGCCGTGCTGCCCGCAGCCGCCTATGACCGCAGCGGCGCCAACAAGATCGCCGACGGAACGCTGCAAACCTTCGACAGCCAGATCGATCCGACTACGGGCACGATCAAGCTGCGGGCGCAGTTCCCGAATGAAACGAGAGCGCTCTATCCAAACCAGTTCGTAAACATCCGGCTGCTGCTCGACACCCACAAGGACGTCACCACGATGACGACGGCGGGCATCCAGCGCGGCGTACCCGGTACCTTCGTCTATCTCATCAACACGGACAGCACCGTGTCGGTCCGTCCGGTCAGGCTTGGCGTCACCGATGGCAACCGTGTCGAGGTTCTGTCAGGGATCGCGCCGGGCGATCGCGTTGTGATCGACGGAGCCGACAAGCTGCGCGACGGCGCCAAGATCAACCTGCGGGCTGAGGCTACTACCGCAACACCGGATACTCCGGCCCCGGTTACCGACAAATCGGGCGGTAAAAAGAAGCGTTCGGATAGCGGGCAGCAACAATGAGTCCGTCGCAGCCGTTCATTCTGCGGCCGGTGGCAACCACCTTGCTGATGATCGCGATCATGCTGTCCGGCATGCTAGCGTTCAAATTCCTGCCGGTCGCAGCCTTGCCGGAAGTGGATTACCCGACCATCCAGGTGCAGACCTTCTATCCCGGCGCCAGTCCCGACGTCATGACGTCGTCGGTCACCGCTCCTCTGGAGGTGCAGTTCGGCCAGATGCCGAATCTCAACCAGATGAGCTCGGTGAGCTCGGCCGGCGCGTCCGTCATCACGCTGCAGTTCGGCCTCAGCATTTCCCTCGATGTCGCCGAGCAGGAGGTGCAGGCCGCCATCAATGCCTCCGGCAACCTGCTGCCTTCCGATCTTCCGGCGCCGCCGATTTACGCCAAGGTCAACCCGGCCGATGCACCGATCCTGACGCTGGGGCTGACGTCGAAAACCATGCCGCTGACGCAGGTGGAAGATTTCGTGGATACGCGTCTGGCGCAAAAGATCTCCCAGCTTCCGGGTGTCGGACTGGTGAGCATCAGCGGCGGCCAAAGGCCTGCGGTGCGGATTCGCGCCGATATCCGCAAACTCGCCGCCTACGGACTCAATATTGACGATCTTCGCACCACCCTCAGCACCGCCAACGTCAATACACCCAAAGGAAATTTCGATGGCAACATGCGCGCCTACACCATCAACGCCAACGACCAGATCAGAAATGCCGCCGACTATCGATCGTTGATCGTCGCCTACAAGAACGGCTCGCCGGTCCGGCTCAGCGACGTCGGCGACGTCGTCGACGGAGCCCAGAACGACAAGCTCGGCGCCTGGATGAACGAGACGCCGGCCATCATCCTGAACATTCAGCGCCAGCCCGGCGCCAACGTCATTTCGGTGGTCGAGGGAATCAAGGTGCTGTTGCCTCAACTGCAGGCGACGTTGCCCGCCGCGATCGACCTCAACATTCTTACCGACCGGACAGTGACCATTCGCGCCTCGGTGCAGGATGTGGAATATGAACTGACGCTCGCCGTGATCCTGGTGGTGCTGGTGATCTTTGTGTTCCTGCGCAGCACGCGGGCGACGCTGATTCCGAGCCTCTCGGTTCCGCTGTCGCTGGTCGGCACGCTCGGCGCGATGTACCTGTTCGGCTTCAGCCTCAACAATCTTTCCCTGATGGCGCTGACCATCGCCACCGGCTTCGTGGTCGACGACGCCATCGTCGTGATCGAAAACATCTCGCGCTACATCGAAGACGGCGAACCGCCGCTGCAGGCGGCACTTCGCGGCTCCGAACAGATCGGCTTCACCATTATCTCCCTGACCGTCTCGCTGATCGCGGTGCTGATTCCGCTTCTGTTTATGGGAGACGTGGTCGGCCGGCTGTTCCGGGAATTCGCCATCACGCTGGCGGTCACGATCCTGATTTCCGCAGTTGTATCGTTGACACTGGTTCCGATGGCCTGCGCCAAGCTGCTCAAGGCCGAGACAGAGTTACACGAGAACGCGTTTCAGCGTTACAGCCGTGAAGGGTTCGACCGGATCATCGCAGTCTATGCGCAGGCGCTCAATTGGGTGCTCGATCGCCAGACATTCGTGCTGCTTATCGCCCTGGGTACATTTGCGCTGACCGCCCTGCTCTACGTCGTCATTCCCAAAGGGTTTTTCCCGCTTCAGGACACCGGCGTCATCCAGGCGATATCCGAGGCGCCGCAATCGGTGTCCTATGCCGCGATGGCGGAGCGGCAGCAGGCGCTGGCGGGCGCCATCCTGAAGGATCCCGACGTCGAGAGCCTTTCCTCATTCATCGGCGTCGACGGAACCAATACCACGCTGAACAGCGGTCGAATCCTGATCAACCTCAAGCCGCACGATCAGCGCAAGTCCGATATCGCCGCGGTGATGCAGCGCATCAAGGACAGCATCGCGTCCCTCACAGGCATCACGCTTTACATGCAACCGGTCCAGGACCTGACGATCGAGGGCACCGTCAGCCGGACGCAATACCAGTTTATCCTTCAGGATGCCGACCCGGTGCAGCTTGCGGAGTGGACCCCCAAACTGGTCGACAAGTTGCGGGAGCTTCCGCAACTGGCCGATGTCACCAGCGACATCGCGGCACAGGGGCTTTCGGTCTTCGTCGAAATCGACCGCGATCAGGCTGCCCGCTTCGGGATCACGCCCGCGACCATCGACAATGCACTCTACGACTCCTACGGGCAGCGCATCGTCTCTACCGTCTTCACCAACTCGAACCAGTATCGCGTCATTCTGGAAGCCGATCCAAGCCTGCAAACCTCGCTGGAGGCATTGTCCGCGATCTATCTGCCTTCATCGGTGGGCAGCACGCCGGTGCCGCTGGCCGTGGTGGCCAAGATGCGCGAGGAAACCGCGCCGCTATTGGTCTCGCATCTCGGACAGTTTCCGTCCTCCACGGTGTCCTTCAACCTGGCGCCGGGCGCATCGCTCGGCGAGGCGGTGACGGCCATCAAACAGGCGCAGGCCGACATCGGCGTGCCGCTCGGCGTGATCAGCAGCTTTCAGGGCGCCGCACTGGCATTTCAGTCATCGCTCTCAAACCAGCTTTTCCTGATTCTGGCGGCTATCATCACCGTCTATATCGTGCTGGGCGTGCTTTATGAGAGCTTCATCCACCCGCTCACCATCCTCTCGACGCTGCCGTCCGCCGGAATTGGCGCGCTGCTGGCGTTGATGGTAGCCGGCGACGACCTGACGATCGTCGCGATCATCGGCATCATCCTTCTGATCGGCATCGTCAAGAAAAACGCGATCATGATGATCGACTTTGCCCTCGACGCCGAACGCAACGAGGGTAAATCGCCGCGGGAAGCGATCTACCAGGCCTGCCTGCTGCGATTCCGTCCCATCCTCATGACCACGATGGCTGCGGTTCTCGGCGCGTTGCCCCTGATGGTCGGAACCGGCGCGGGCTCCGAACTAAGGCATCCGCTCGGCATTTCCATCGTCGGCGGTCTTCTGGTCAGCCAATTGCTCACCCTGTTCACGACGCCTGTGATCTATCTCTGGTTCGACCGCCTGGCGGTACGGTTTGCCGGACCGTCGGGCGAAGCCGGCCCGGCGAACGAGTTGAACTGAGCCATGGGCCCGTCAACCCCTTTCATTCGCCGGCCGGTCGCAACGACGTTGCTGACCTTCGGTCTTGCGGCGGCTGGGGCTGTGGCGTTTTTCAAACTGCCGGTCTCGCCGCTGCCGCAGGTGGATTTTCCGACGATTTCGGTACAGGCCACCCTGCCGGGTGCCAGTCCGCAAGATGTCGCCACCACCGTCGCGAGCCCGCTCGAGCGTCACCTCGGGCAGATCGCCGACGTGACCGAGATGACCTCGTCGAGCACGGTGGGAACGGCCCGCATCACCCTGCAGTTCGGACTTAACCGCGACATCAACGGCGCCGCGCGCGATGTACAGGCCGCCATCAACGCCGCGCGCGCCGATCTTCCCACCAGCCTGCGAACCAATCCGACCTACCGCAAGGTCAATCCCGCCGACGCGCCGATCCTGATCCTGACCCTGACTTCGGACACGCTGACGCGCGGCGATCTGTATGACGCGGCTTCGACCGTGCTGGCGCAGAAACTCTCGCAGGTCGATGGTATCGGTGAAGTCGTGGTCGGCGGCAGTTCGCTGCCAGCGGTAAGGGTGGATCTCATCCCGCAGGCGATTTACAAATACGGCATCGGCCTTGAGGACGTGCGCGCCGCCCTGGCCAGCGCCAATGCGCACAGCCCAAAGGGCGGGATCGATGTCGGGGATCAACGCTACCAGATTTACGCCAACGACCAGGCCAGGAAGGCCGCCGACTACCAATCGCTGATTGTCGCCTACCGAAACGGCGCACCAGTCCACCTGTCGGATGTCGGGGAGGTAACCGACGGGGTGGAGAATCTCCGTAACGCCGGTCTCGCAAACGGCAAGCCGGCGGTCCTGATCATCCTCTATCGACAGCCCGGCGCGAACATCATCTCTACCGTCGATCTGGTGAAGGGACTGATGCCGCAACTGAAGGCTTCGATTTCACCTGCAATCGACGTCGGACTGGGGGTGGACCGTTCGACCACCATTCGCACCTCGTTGCGCGACGTCGAAGCCAGTTTGATCCTCGCCGTGCTGCTGGTTATCATCGTGGTCTTCGCTTTCCTGCGAAACCTGCGCGCCACGCTGATCCCGGTGGTAGCGGTATCGGTGTCGCTGGTCGCGACATTCGCGGCGATGTATTTGATCGGGTACAGTCTCGACAATCTTTCGCTGATGGCTCTGACGGTCGCGACTGGTTTTGTCGTCGACGACGCCATTGTCGTGCTGGAGAACGTCACCCGTTACATCGAGAACGGGTTGTCGCCGCTGCAGGCGGCCCTCAAGGGAGCCAACGAAGTCGGTTTCACCGTGCTTTCGATGAGCATCTCGCTGATTGCCGTCTTCATTCCGATCCTGCTGATGGGCGGTATTGTCGGCCGGCTGTTCCGCGAATTTGCGATGACGATCTCGATCGCGATCGTGATTTCGCTCGCCGTTTCGCTTGCGACCACGCCGATGATGTGCGCGGTGCTGCTGCGCAGCGAATCCGGCCGAAAGCATGGATGGCTTTATCAGGGTTCCGAGCGCTTCTTCGATCGGATGCTGAACTTCTATCGGCGGTCGCTGACAACAGCGCTCCAGCATCCCGGCGCCATGATGCTGATCCTCGCGACCGTCTTGGGACTCAATTTCTATTTGTACGACGTCATCCCGAAGGGCTTTTTCCCGCAGCAGGATACCGGGCGGGTGGTCGGCATCATCCAGGCCGATCAGAGCATTTCATTCCAGTTGATGCAGCAGAAGCTGACGCAGTTCGTCACCATCATCAAGCAGGATCCCGCCGTCGAAACCGTCGTCGGGTTCACCGGCGGCGGCCAGACCAATTCCGGCTTCGTGTTCGCCTCGCTGGTTCCACTCAAGGAGCGGGGGATTTCTGCCGATGGCGTCATCGGGCGCCTGCGGCGCACGATGGCGGTCGTTCCGGGGGCAACCTTGTTCCTGCAGGCGGTACAGGATATCCGCGTCGGCGGCCGGGCCAGCAATGCGCAATATCAATACACCCTGCAGGGCCCTACCCTGGAGGAACTCAACGAATGGACGCCGAAGATCGCGGCGGCGCTGCAAAGCGAACCCAACCTCGCCGACGTCAACAGCGACCAGCAGAACAAGGGGCTCGAATCCAACCTGGTGATCGATCGCGACGCCGCCGCCCAACTGGGCATCACCGTCAGCCAGATCGACAACACGCTCTACGACGCGTTCGGCCAGCGCCAGGTTTCGACCATCTATGTGGCCCGCAACCAATATCACGTGATCATGGAAGTGGCGCCGCGCTACTGGCAAAATCCGGAAACGCTGAAAGACGTCTTCATCAGCACGTCGGGTGGCTCGGTCGGCGGCTCGCAGGCGACGAACGCAGTGGCAGGAACTGTCGTGGCGGGCAAATCGACGGCGGTCAGTTCCGCCAACGTTCAAGCCGCCAGAAATCTCGCCACCAATTCGATTGGCGCCACAGGAAAGGGCGTGGCCTCGACCGGTTCTGCGGTCTCCACAAGCAAGGAGACCATGATTCCGTTGTCGGCGGTCGCGCATTTTACCCAGGGCGCAACACCGCTCGCGGTCAATCACCAGGGGCTGCTGGTCGCCAACACCATTTCCTTCAATCTGCCGCCCAATGTCTCGCTCAGCACCGCCGTCGCCACGATCGAGGCCGCCATGAACCGGATCGGCGTGCCCGCCACCATCCGCGGCACTTTCCAGGGCACGGCAAAGGCCTATCAGGATTCGCTCAGGAACCAGCCCTACCTTATTCTGGCGGCTCTGGTCACGATCTACATCGTGCTCGGCGTCCTCTATGAAAGCTACGTCCATCCCCTGACGATCCTGTCCACATTGCCTTCCGCCGGTGTGGGCGCGCTGCTCGCGCTGATGGCGTTCCAGACCGAATTCAGCATCATGGCGCTGATCGGCGTGATTCTGCTGATCGGTATCGTGAAGAAGAATGCCATCATGATGATCGATTTTGCGCTCGACGCGGAGCGACGGCGCGGACTTACGCCCCTCGATGCGATCTACGAGGCCTGCTTGCTCCGCTTCAGGCCGATCATGATGACGACCATGGCCGCCATGCTGGGCGCCCTTCCTCTGGCTATCGGCATGGGCGAAGGCGGCGAGCTTCGAAAGCCGCTCGGCATCGCCATCGTCGGAGGCCTTGTCTTCAGCCAGGTGCTGACCCTTTATTCGACGCCGGTCATCTATTTGTATATGGATCGGTTCCGTTCATGGAGCCAACGTCTCAGGGGCGGCGGTACGGCACCGCTGGCGCCCGACGCCACGCTACAACCGGGCGAATAAATGTCAGGAAGCGTGTCAACGACGGTCCAACTCGCGAGATCAGGCGGCAGGTTCCGTCTCGCCGCGGCTCTCGCCGCGCTCTCGCTCAGTCCGGTGTTGTCCGGCTGCATTCTTGGAACCGAAAAGCCCGAACTCAGTCTGGAGGTTCCGAGCCACTATCGCGAGGGATCGCAGCGCTCGCCCGATGCCGCCGTTCCGGCCTTGGACTGGTGGCGCGGTTTTCGGTCCGCCGAACTGACCGGCCTGATGGAAGATGCGCAGATCTACAACCTCGATATCGCGGTCGCCATCGCCCAGATCGTTCAGGCCGACGCGCAGGCGGGAATAGCCGGCGCACCTTTGTTGCCGTCGGTGACGGGAACGGCAACGGCCGAGTTGATCAAGGATCCCGGCCTAAGGCCGGTGTCGCAATACAATCTCGGGCTCACCGCGAGCTACATGGTGGATTTCTGGGGCAAAAACCGCGCCGCACTTTATGCGGCCGAGGAAAGCGCGACCGTGGCGCGATACAATCGTGAGGTTGTGACACTCTCGACCATCGTGACCGTCGCCGACACATATTTTCAGGTGCTGGCCGCGCAGGACGAACTGCGCGTTGCGCGCCGCAATCTTGCCGCGGCCCAGCGCATTCTGGCGCTCATCAAGCAACAGTTCGCAGGCGGAACGGCCTCGCAGCTCGACCTGTCGCAACAGGAAGCTTTGGTCTCGAGCGAGCGGGCCGCAATTCCTCCGCTCGAAATCGCGTTGCGACAAAACATTGCCGCGCTGGCGGTGCTGGTCGCGCGCGCGCCGGCGAATTTCACCGTATTGGGGGGCGGGATGGCGCAAATCACCATCCCGCGCGTCACACCGGGCATGCCTTCGGAACTGCTCTATCAGCGGCCCGATATCCGGCAGGCTGAAGCGCAACTCGCATCCTCGAACTTCAGCGTCGAGGCGGCGCGGGCCGCATTCTTTCCCCAGATACAGTTGACCGCTCAAACCGGTGTGCGAAGCGCTGCACTCGCGTCACTGTTCGGACCGGGCGCCTGGTACTACACCCTGGCTGCCGGATTGACCCAGCCCATCTTCGACGGCTTCCTGCTGGAGAGCCAGTTGAAGCAGGCGAAAGGCTTGCAATTGCAATACCTGCAAGCTTACCGCAAGGCGGTGCTGTCGGCCTTCGCCGACGTCGAGAAGGCGCTGGTTGCGCTTTCACAATCCACGCTGCAGGAGCGGCTGCAAGCGGAAGCTGTCGCCAACTCCCGCAAGGCATTCGAGGTATCGGAAACGCAATTGCGCGCCGGCACGGTCAATCTCATCACGGTCCTGCAGACGCAGCAGACATTGCTCATCGCCGAGAACACGCTGGCGCAGGTGCGGTTGACCAAGCTGTTGGCCGCCAGCAGCCTGTTCCAGGCGCTTGGCGGCGGATGGACGCCGCAAGGGACGCTGGCCGCGGTGCAGCCGTAAAGTAATTCCCTCTTCCTCACTGTCTTTGAGTCTTGAAGCGCACCTTCTTCAGACCAGCCCTTTCGCACCAGAAATCCAGCAACGCCGAGAAATCCAGGGCGTGATAGGGCGTCGAGCGCGCGAGACTCAATGATTCCCGCGCCACGGCCGCGATCGGCAATGCGACTTTGTTCGCATTGGCCGAGTTCACGATCAGGGTCAGATCCTTGTGCGCGAGATCGACGGTGAATCCCGCTTCGGTATCCCCGACCAGAACCTTGGTCGCAAAATTGAGCTTGAGCTGGCCGTTGGTGGCTGACGTTCCATGAATCACGTCGAGCGTGGTCTCGAGATCGAGGCCATAGGCATTGGCCAACGTCAGCACCTCGGCATTCATCTGGCAGGAGACCACCGACAGATAGTTGTTGACCAGCTTGGTGCGTATGCCGTTGCCGACCTTGCCGCAGTGGTGGATCACCGTCCCCATCGCCTGCAGCAAAGGTTTGACACGGTTGAAGTCGGCGTCCGACGCACCGACCATGAACAGGGATTCGCCTCGGTCGGCGTGAGACGCCAGCCGGCCGATCGGGGAATCGACCATGCTCATCCCCTTGGCCGCCAGTGCCGCCGAAAGCCTGTCGGTCGTGACGGGATCGACCGTACTCAAGTCCATCAACAGGAGCCCGGGCCGGCCGTGCGCCAAAATCCCGTCGGCCCCGAGTACGGCCGCTTCGATCTCCGGAGAACCCGGGAGCACCGTGAGAACCACATCTGAGTTTTGCACCAGTTCGGCAAACGACCTGGCGCGCCTGGCGCCGAGCTTCTCAAGATCGGCAAGCGGGGCTTCCTGAAGGTCGAACACCGTCAAGGCAAAGCCTTTTTTCTGGAGGTTCGAGGCCATGCCCTTGCCCATGCGTCCCAGTCCGACGAAGCCGATACGATCCATATGATACTCCTGTTGCCGAAAACGCTGTTAAGCCGAACCCGCCGACGGAGCCGGTCCGGTGCTGTCGCGCAGAACGATCTCGAAGGGTAATTCGCCCTGGAATTCGACGTCGGTCCCTTCGAGCCGCGCGGTGAGATAGTTGGCCGCGAGCCGGCCCACTTCCATGATCGGGGTCTGGATGCTCGTCAATGCCGGTGTCTGGGTCGCGCCAAGATCGGTGTTGTCGACGCCGGTAATCGAGATTTCGCCGGGCACGCCGACCCCTGCCTTGCGGCAGGCCATCAATGCACCGACCGCGACGACGTCGTTGGTCGCCACCACCGCGGTCGGCCGATCGCGCAGCGCGAGAAGCTTTTCCATCGCCAGCGTCCCGGCGGACAGCGCAATCGGGGCGTACTGGACATGGCTGTCCTTGAGATCGAGCCCGTGCGCGCGCAGGGCCTCCCTCACCCCGGCGCTGCGCTCCCTGGCGCGATCGTTGCCTTCATGCGGCGCGCTGATCAAACCGAATTCGCGATGGCCCAACCGGATCAGATGTTCGGTCATGGTCCGGGTGGCGGCCTGACTGTCAAAGCCGATGCTCGGATGCTGGCCTGATCGATCGATGCCCCAGGTCAGGACGTAAGGACGCCCGAATTCCTTGAGCAGCACGAACAGTTCCGGGTCGTGGTCGGAGCCCACGAACATGAAAGCGTCGACGCCGCGTTCGATCAGCGCCCGCGTCAACCGCAGTTCGGTCTTCAGATCGTAGTGGTTGGACGCGAGAATCAACGCATAGCCGCGCGGCTCGATCTCGCGCTCTAGCGAACTGGTCGCTCTTGCGTAGAGCGCATAATCGAACGATGGAACGATGGCGCCAATCGTAAAGCTGCGTTGGCTGCGAAGCGCGCGGGCCTGACCGTTCGGCACATAGCGCAGCTTGCGTACGGCGTCCTGAACCCGGGTCAGCGTCGCGACATCGAGCAAATTCGGCGCATTGAGCGCGCGCGAAACCGTTGCCGACGATACGCCGGCAAGCCGGGCAACGTCCTTGAGGACCGTGGCCGGCCGGTTCGGCTTGTCGGATCGTGAACGTGAACGTGTCTTCAAGGCGGAAGCCGTCACTGATGTAACCGATTACAGATTGCTCAATCCAAGCGCGAATTCTCAAGGCGGTTAGCCAAAAGGAAGGGCTTGACGCCATTTTTATCGACAAGTAGCTTGATGTAAACGATTACATATGAGGCTTGCCTTTGGCAAGTCCAGATCCAACACGGGGATGTGCGCCCACGGGCGTCGCGCGTTAGACCCAAGCGTATCGGTTAATCCAAAGGTAGGGGCGTCAGATGACAGATCGCGACAAGCACACGAAAACCGAACAGATCAACCACGGCCGGCGCGACGTGTTGCGCACGGCAGCTGTCCTCGGCGTCGGCGCGGTCGCAGCACCCTATCTGATCCGGACGGCGCGCGCCCAGGCCGCCGACCTCGGCGCTTACACTTCCGCGAAAATCAACTGGCGGCAGGCGGAGGGCGAGCAGATCACCGTCGGCGTCATCCCGGCGGGCTACTTCGATAACCTGGTCAGCCTTTCGCAGGAGTTCGAGGCGCTCACCGGAATCAAAGTGCGTTTCGAGAAGATCCCGCCCGGCCAGGTCCGGCAAAAGGCAATGCTCGATCTTTCATCCAAGACCGGCACCTACGCCACCGTCGCGACCGACTGCATGTATTATCCGCTCTATGCCGTCAACAAATGGGTCGAGCCGCTCGATACCTATCTGAACGACACCTCGCTGACCGATCCCTCGTGGTTTCAGTACAACGACATTCACAAGGCATGGCGGGACGCCAATACGGTCGATGGCAAGCCCTACGCCATTCCCTATGACGGTGAGATGACGGTCCAGGTCTATCGCAAGGATCTCTATGACGCGAAGGGCCTGAAGCCCGCGGAGACCCTCGAGCAGTTCGTCGAGAACGCCAAGGCGTTGCACGATCCGTCGAACCGGCTGTGGGGAGCAGCCCTGCGCGGTTTCGCAGGCGCCGGCCAGAATATGTACATCTATCCATCGATCTTCCGCAGCTACGGCGGCAACTGGATGTCCGGCGATAAAATCCAGGTGAACAGCAAAGAGGCGACGGATTCGCTCGACTGGTATGTCGACACGCTGACGAAATATGCACCGCAAGCGGTGCGCAACTGGAACTGGCCCGACATCGCCGACGCCTTCGCGCAAGGCACCCTCGGCGCCTACATCGATGCGCATTCCTCGGCAGCGGTGCTCAACAATTCCGAGAAATCGAAAGTGATCGGCAAGATCGGGTTTGCACGCTGGCCCAAGGGACCGGCCGGCAAACGCGTGACCTCGATCTGGAACTGGGGTTTCCCGATCAATGCCGCGCTCAGCCCTAAAGCCAAACAAGCGACATGGATGTTCATTTCCTGGGCCGCGGCTGCGGAGACGCAGGCGCGAACCTCATGGAAGTTCGCCGGCCCGGTGAAGCGATCGGGACTTAACCGGCTTTCGATCTGGAAATCGCCGGAATTCGGCAAGCTGCTGGACGCCAGCGGCTATAATTTCGGCGAAGCATCGCTGCAGTCGCTCGAACTGGATACCGATGTCGATTGGCGTCCGCGCGTGCCGCAATGGCCCGCACTCGGCGAAGCCATGGCGACGGGAATTCAAGCGGCTCTGGTCGGACAAAAGAAGTCCAAGGAGGCGCTCGACGAGGCCCAGGCGCGGATCGATGCGATCATGAAGGGCTAAGTCCGGACCGGCGTGCGAAGCGTTTCTCGCCTCGCACGCTGCTTCACCGTATAGATGGAATTTACGTTCCAATGCAGACCCCGGTTGCCGCACGCGAGCGACGATTTGCGATCTACCTGTTCCTGCCGGCATTCCTGGTGCTTCTCGTCACCACTACGGTGCCGCTGATTTACCTGGCGTGGACCAGCGTCAATCGTGTCGATCTGACGTCACCGTGGATCAAGGGATTTGCCGGCGCCGATAACTACAGCAAGATGCTGGGCGACCCCCGCTTCTGGAATTCACTCGAGCTCACGGTCATCTACACCGGCACCACAGTCGTGTTGCAGATGCTGATCGGTCTCGGACTGGCGCTGCTGGTGCTGCAGATCCCGCGCGGCCAGGGCATTCTTCGCGTGGCCGCAATCATTCCGATCGTGCTGGCACCCGTCGTCGTCGGCCTGTTCTGGCGGACGCTGGTTCTGGCGCCGGATTTCGGCGTACTCGACTTTGTCATGCGCGCACTGGGATTTGGGTCGCATGACTGGCTCGGCGACCCCAACCTGGCGCTGGCTTCCGTGATCGTGATCCATACCTGGCAGTGGACGCCATTCGCGTTTCTGGTGATCCTGGCCAGCCTGTCGTCCCTTCCGCCCGATATTTTTGAGGCGGCGCGCATCGATCGGGCAAGCAGCGTCCAGCGCTTCTGGTACATCACCCTGCCCCTGATCCGCCCGGCGCTCGTCATCGTCGTCATCATGCGGATGATGGTGGCGCTGTCGGCCTTTGCGGCGATTTTCGCCGCCACCGGCGGCGGTCCCGGCTCCGCCACCGAAATCCTCAACCTCTACACCTACCGGACTTCGTTCACCGAGCTGAACTTCGGATACGGCGCGGCGCTCGCCATGGTGCTGCTGGCCGTGACGCTGCTGGTGTCCTATTCGATGTTTCGTTTGAGGACTGCGCGATGAAACGGAGCGGCATCGCCACGGCAAGCCTGCTCGGCGTCGCCGGCGTTTTCCTGACGTTGTGGACGTTTCCGGTGCTCTGGGCGCTGCTCACATCCTTCAAGAGCGAGCGCGATGTGCTGGCCTATCCTCCCACGCTGATATTTACCCCGACGCTGGGTAACTATCGCGACGTTCTGTTTGGCGCGACCACGATCCTGCCCAACCTGATCTCGAGTTTTGTGGTGGCGACGTTCACGACCGTTCTCACGATGCTGCTGGCGATACCCGCTGCCTATGCGCTGGCCCGGCTCAACCTGCCAGGCAAGCGCGCCGGCGGGTTTTACATCCTTGCGACCCAGATGCTTCCGCCGGTGGGATTGATCATCCCCTACTTCCTGTTTTTGCAGAAGATCGGCTGGCTCGACAGCTACAAGGGCATGACCCTGATCTATCTGACGTTCTCGCTTCCGTTCGCGATCTGGCTGCTGGTCTCCTACTTCGAGGACATTCCGCGCGAGATGGAGGAAGCCGCCCTGATCGACCGCGCCGGCCGGATGCGCGCGTTTCTCTACGTCGTCCTGCCGCAGGTACGCGGTGGCATCGCCGTGACGGTCATTTTCGTATTCCTGAATGCCTGGAACGAATTCCTGTTCGCGGTGGTGCTCGGCGGCAACAACGTCCGGCAAGTCACGGTGGCGATGTTCAACTTCATTTCAGTCGAGCAGACGCTATGGGCGAAACTCGCTGCTGCAGCCATCGTTACGATGGCGCCTGTGATTTTGCTCGGCCTGTTCGCCCAGCGTCACATCGTAAAGGGTTTGACGGTCGGCGCGGTCAAGGGAGGCGGCCGCAGATGAGCAACGGGCGTGTATCGCTCAAGAAGATTGTCAAGCGGCATGGCGCCTTCACCGCCCTGCATGGCATCGATCTCGACATCGAGCCGGGCGAGTTTTTTGCGCTGTTGGGGCCGTCGGGTTCCGGGAAAACCACGACGTTGCGCATCGTCGCGGGACTTGAAGAGGCGAGCGAAGGCCGCGTCTTCCTCGACAGTACCGACATTACCAATACCGAGCCGGGCGATCGCGACGTCGCCATGGTATTCCAGAGCTATGCGCTCTATCCGCACATGAATGTGCGGCAGAACATCGCCTTTCCGATGCGCATGGTCGGCATGCCCAAGGGCGAAATCGATGCGGCCGTCCAGGATGCGGCGAAGAAGGTCCACATCGAGCATTTGCTCGACCGCAAACCCGGACAATTGTCGGGCGGACAACAACAGCGTTGTGCTCTGGCGAGGGCGATCGTTCGCAAGCCCCGGTTGTTCCTGCTCGATGAACCGCTCTCCAATCTCGACGCCAAGCTTCGCCTGGAGACGCGTGGCGAATTGAAAAAGCTGCAGCGCTCTTTGGGCGTAACCACCATCTATGTCACCCACGACCAGGAAGAGGCCATGACGATCGCGGATCGAATGGCCGTGTTCATGGATGGGCAGATCGTACAGGTCGGATCGCCGAAATTCGTGTTCGACAACCCGGCGACGGCCGACGTCGCGAACTTCATCGGCAGCCCGCCGATGAACCTGATACCGGCGAGCTATGCCGACGGCCGGATCCGCATCGGAGCGCATGAGTTGCAGACCAGTTGCCGCGTCGGCGGCGAACGAAACGTCATCGCCGGTATCCGGCCAAGTTCGGTGCGGATCGGACCATCAGGCATCCCGGCACGCATCGACCTGATCGAGAATTTGGGCGATGCCCTGTTGCTGGATCTCAGCCTCGATCAAATGACGATCCGCGCCCGGACCGGGACCGAGGTGACGTCGCGAGAGGGAGAGTCCGTCTTTTTCTCGGCGGACCCGACTGCGGTGCATTTGTTCGATGCGGTCACCCGGGTTCGGATCAATGACTGACGACGAAATGCGTTTCAAGAACGGATGAGCATAGAACCCCAGGAAGCAGTGATGAATAACGGAGCGGAACCAACAAGCCCGAATGTCCTCATCATCCTCAATGATGACATGGGGTTTTCCGATATTGGCTGTTATGGCGGCGAGATCGAAACGCCCAATCTCGACCGTCTCGCCGCCAACGGGCTGCGTTACTCGCAATTCTACAACACCGCGCGTTGCAGTCCGTCACGCGCTTCGCTGCTGACCGGCTTGCATCCGCACCAGACCGGCATCGGCATCCTCACCTATAGCAATGGACCGGAAGGCTATGCCGGTAACCTGAACAAGAGCTGCGTGACCGTCGCCGAAGTCCTCAAGCAAAACAAATACAAGACCTATCTCAGCGGCAAGTGGCACATCTCCAGCAGCCTGACGACGCCAACGGATGCATGGCCGTTGCAGCGCGGCTTCGATTATTTCTTCGGCACCATCATCGGTGCCGGCAGCTTCTACAATCCGAACACGCTGACGCGCGGCAACGACAACATCGAACACGAAGCCGAGAACGATCCGGCGTTTTTCTACACCGATGCGATCAGTGACCAGGCTGCAGCCTACATCCGCCAGCACAAACAGAACCACCCCGAAGCGCCGTTCTTTCAATACGTCGCCTACACCGCGCCGCATTGGCCGCTGCACGCGCATGAGGAAGACATCGCCAAATACAAGGGCAAGTTCGATGCCGGCTGGGACAGGCTGAGGGAACGGCGGCTCGCACGGCTCGTCAAGGACGGGATCATTCACCCGAACTGGCAATTGACCGATCGCGATCCGACGCAACCGCCATGGACGGAAGCGGAGAACCGCAAATGGACGCTGCGCTGCATGGAGGTTTATGCGGCGCAGATCGACCGCATGGATCAGGGCATCGGGCGGATCGTGACCGCATTGGAGGAAACCGGTCAGCTTGAAAACACCCTGATTATCTTCCTCTCCGACAACGGCGCCTGCGCCGAGGATATCCCGGACGGAGTGACGGCGCGCGAACTGGTCGATCAGTTGATGATTGCAAAGGCCAAAACGAGGACTGGCAAGCCGGTGCGCTTCGGCAACGATCGGTCGCTGATGCCCGGCGGCGAAGATACCTATCAGAGCTACGGTACCGCTTGGGCCAACTTGTCTAATGCACCGTTCCGGCTTTACAAGCATTGGGTCCACGAGGGCGGCATCGCCACGCCCTTTATCGTGCACTGGCCGCGCGGCATCAAGGATAGAGGCAGGTTGCGGCACAATCCCGGCCAACTCCCCGATATCATGGCCACCATTGTCGAAGTGGCCGGCGCGACCTACCCC
>NZ_SSMW01000147.1 GCF_004799405.1 Bradyrhizobium sp. | reverse complement strand
ACGATCGGCATGTTTGCCAAGCAATGGCACGGCAAGGTCGATGAAGTCGTCGTGGTGGATGACCACATCACCGGTGTGCTATCCGAACATCAGGCTGGCAAGCTGCTCGATATTCCCGATACCGGAATTAAGATGAAGGGACGGCGTTCGACGCCAGGCCGCTATTTCCAGGTCGCGGAGCCCGGCACCGGTTGGGGCGGAACCATGATCTCCGATCCGTTGTCCGTGCTCGGTCCATTCGATCCGAAGACGGCGCGTCCGGGCACGACCCTGCTGATGGTCAGCACAACGGGTGAACATGCGGCTTATTATGAACTCGACGAAACGCTGAAGCCGCTGGAGAAACCGATGCCGGCCGATCTGAAGCTTTCGGTGGAGCGGATTCAGGAGAATTGCGAACCGGCGCTGTGCACCGTGCTTTTCATGGGTGGGGCGGGCGGGTCGCTGCGTTCGGGTGTCACCGATAATCCGGTGCGCCTGACGCGATCGGTAAAGGAAGCTCTGACGCGGGTCACGAGCGGCGGCGCGCCGGTCTATGTCTGGCCGGGTGGCGGCATTACCTTCATGGTGGATGTGACGCGATTGCCGGCCGGCGCCTTCGGTTACGTCCCGACGCCCGCGCTGGTCGCGCCGATCGAGTTTACCCTACGGCTTTCGGATTATGCGGCGCTTGGCGGTCACATGGATCACGTTCGTCCCCTGGCGTCCTTGAAGGATAGCACCGAAATTCTCCAAAAGCCTTCGCTGCAGTCTCCTCGAGGGCAGGGCGCATGACACGGTCCCCGCAAGTCGGCTTTCTCGCAGACGGCAGGCGGCTCCACTTGCAGGACGGTCCGATCGACCTGATCGCGGAGGCTCGCGGTAGCGGGATAAGCATTCGCGCGGCTTACGATGCCGCGGTGCGGCGGTTCACCGGTTTGCTTGACGAACTCTGTGATGAGTTGCCGCTGCTGCGTCAGGCAGCCGATCCGGCGCGATGTTTGCTGCAGGGTACGGTCGCACGCCGCATGCATGCGGCGGTGACGCCGTTTGCTTCGCGACACTTCATCACGCCGATGGCGGCGGTGGCGGGTTCAGTTGCCGAAGAGATTCTCGGTGCAATGGTACACGAGGCCCGACTTGAGCGCGCTTACGTCAACAATGGCGGCGATATCGCTCTGCATTTGGCGGATGGAGAGTACTTTACGGTTGGTCTGATGGACCGGCCCGACTCCTGTGGCCTGATGCGAACGATGATCATCGATGCCGTCGATCCGACACGAGGCGTTGCGACCAGCGGACGCCACGGACGCAGTTTCTCGCTCGGTATCGCGGACGCCGTGACCGTCTTAGCGCAAACCGCGTCGCAGGCTGATGCCGCCGCCACTATTGTCGCCAATGCCGTCGATTTGCCGGGCCACTCCGCCATTATTCGCTGCTCGGCTCATGACCTGCAGCCCGACAGCGATCTCGGCGCGCGCCTTGTCACGTGTGACGTCGGAGAATTGTCAGATGGCGAGATCGCCGTTGCGCTCGAAGCGGGAGCCGGTTGCGCCCGTCAGCTGCTTGCTGCGGGATTGATCGAGGGCGCCGCATTGCGGTTGTACGGCGAGACGATGTTGGTGGCTTCAAGACCAATCAAAGCGCGCGGATCGCGCTCAGTCTATAAGGCTAGAATAGAAAGCGCGGTACATGTTTGACCAAGCACAGGGCAGAAAACGATGAGCGCGATCATTCGCAAGATCGTCACGGTTGTAGAAGAAACCCATCTGGAGATGGGTCAGAAAATTTCACCGCCGACACGGCGTGCGGCGGCGATTGCCGTGATCGAGAATCCATTTGCCGGAAAATATATTGAAGATCTTTTGCCTCTGATCGCTATTGGCGAGGAACTGGGCGAATTGCTCTCAAAAAGAGCGGTCGCCGCGTTAGGAATCGACGGTACAAAGGTCCAGAGCTACGGTAAGGCCGCGGCGGTCGGCGAAAATGGCGAACTTGAACACGCAGCCGCAATCTTGCATCCCAAAATGGGTACGCCGGTGCGCAGGGTGCTGGGCAAAGGCGCCGCGCTCATTCCGTCGTCGAAGAAGCGTAGCGGGCCGGGTACGACACTCGATATTCCGCTCGGCCACAAGGATGCGGCATTCGTGCGTAGTCATTTCGACGGCATGGAAGTGCAGATCAATGATGCGCCGCGCGCCAACGAGATCATGGTTGCGGTCGCGGTCACCGATAGCGGCAGGCCGCTGCCGCGCGTCGGCGGCCTGACAATTGCGGAAGTCAAAGGCGAGGACGGTCTAAGATAATTTTTTGAACAATGGAGGTAAGGAATGCGACGGAGCAGATATTTATTGAGCGCAGGATTGGCGATCATCGTCGCGGGCTTGGCGCAGTCCGCCATGGCGGCGGACGAAATCAAGATTGGCGAAATCAACAGCTACTCGTTATTGCCGGCATTCACCGAGCCCTATCGCAAGGGTTGGCAGCTCGCGGTCGAGGAAATCAACGCTGCGGGCGGCGTCAACGGCAAGAAACTCGTAGTGGTTTCCAAGGATGACGGCGGCAAGCCCGCCGACGCGCAGACCGCTGCCAACGAACTGGTGTCGAGCGAGAACGTGGTGATGCTGACCGGCACGTTCCTGTCCAATATCGGTCTGGCCGTCAGCGATTTCGCCAACCAGAAGAAGGTTTTCTTCCTCGCGGCCGAGCCGCTGACCGATGCCATTACCTGGGCAAAGGGCAATCGCTACACTTTCCGCCTGCGGCCTTCCAACTACATGCAGGCGGCGATGCTGGTGGAACAGGCGGCGAAGCTGCCGGCCAAGCGCTGGGCGACAATCGCGCCGAACTATGAATACGGCCAGTCCGCCGTAGCCATATTCAAGAAGCTGATGTCGGAAAAGCGTCCGGATATCCAGTGGGTTGATGAACAATGGCCGCCGCAGGGCAAGATCGACGCCGGTCCGGTGGTGCAGGCGGTTGCTGCCGCCAATCCGGAAGCCATTCTCAACGTCACCTTCGGCGCTGACCTTGTGAAGCTGGTGCGCGAAGGCAATACCCGCGGCCTGTTCAAGGATCGCGCGGTGGTCAGCTTCCTCACCGGGGAGCCGGAATATCTCGATCCGCTGAAGGAAGAAACGCCCGAAGGCTGGATCGTCACAGGGTATCCCTGGTACAGCATCAAGACGCCCGAGCACGACGCGTTCCTCAAGGCTTATCAGGCCAAGTACAACGACTATCCGCGGCTTGGCTCGATCGTTGGCTACCAGACCATCAAATCGGCGGCGGCCATTCTTGCCAAAGCCAAATCCGACGATCCGGAGAAGTTGATCGCGGCGGCGGAGGGTTTGTCGGTGCCGTCACCGTTTGGCGAGATCGTATTCCGCAAGATCGATCACCAGTCGACGCTCGGTGCGTATATCGGCAAGACCGCGCTCAAGGATGGCAAGGGCATCATGGTGGATACGGCCTATAAAAAGGGCTCCGACTATCTGCCGAGCGATGACGAAGTCGCGAAGCTGCGTCCGAAGGAGTAATACCTCAGGCTGCGGGCGCGTGAGCGCCCGCAGTTTCATTTAGCGCGGACGGTCAATGGCTTTCTATTTCGTTCAGTTCCTGACCGGTCTTGCCAGTGCGGCTTCGCTGTTTCTGGTGGCGTCGGGCCTGTCGATCATCTTCGGCGTGACGCGGATCGTCAATTTCGCCCATGGTGCATTCTACATGCTCGGTGCTTACATCGCGTTCACGCTGACCGAGCAATTTTCCGGGGCGATCGGCTTCTGGGGAGGTATTGTTTTCGCGGCGCTGATCGTGGCTGCGCTTGGCGTATTGGTCGAAATGGTTCTGCTTAGGCGGATCTATCATGCACCTGAGCTGTTTCAACTGCTGGCAACGTTCGGGCTGACCCTGATGGTTGAGGACCTCGTGGTCTTGATTTGGGGGCCGAGCGACCTTTTAGGGCGCCGCGCTCCCGGCTTCTGGGGAGCGGTCGATTTTTTCGGCCAGAATGTTCCAACCTACGACCTGTTCCTCATCGTGCTCGGGCCGCTCGTGCTCGGAATTCTGTGGTTACTGTTCCAGCGAACGCGGTGGGGCGTTTTGGTCCGTGCCGCGACGCAGGACCGCGACATGGTAGCGGCGCTTGGCGTCAATCAGAAATGGTTGTTCACCAGCGTGTTCGCGGTCGGGGTTTTCCTGGCGGCACTTGGCGGTGCACTTCAGATCCCCCGCGATGCCGTGCATCATGCCATGGATTTGCGGATTATCGTCGACGTATTCGTGGTGATCGTGATAGGCGGCCTCGGCAGCATCATCGGCGCGTTTGTGGCGGCCGTGCTGGTTTCCGAATTGAACGCATTCGGCATTTTGGTCTTTCCGAAGATATCCATCATCCTTGTTTTCCTGGTGATGGCTGCCGTACTGATCATTCGGCCCTGGGGCCTGTTTGGAAAGCAGGAGGCTCCAGCCCGCCGAACACCCGGACTTACCGTAAATCCCTGGCGGCCCTTGATGCTAAATGAGCGGCTCGGGGCGATGGCGGCGTTGGTTCTGGCAGCGGCGTTACCCCTTATCGGGGGGAATTATGCGCTGGCGGTCGGTTCGGAAATCGCGATCTTCGTGATCTTTGCCGCGAGCCTGCATTTCATGATGTCGGTCGGCGGCCTCGCTTCGTTCGGCCATGCGGCCTATTTCGGGCTCGGGGCTTACGGCGTCGCGTTTCTCGCCAAGATGGCCGGCTTGCCAATGATTGTTTCTCTCCTGCTCGGACCGCTGCTCGGCCTCCTGGGGGCGGGGGTGTTTGGATTTTTCTCGGTTCAACTGTCCGGCGTTTATTTTGCGATGCTAACATTGGCTTTCGCGCAGATCGTGTGGTCGGTTGCGTTCCAATGGGTCGCGGTGACCGGCGGCGATAATGGAATTCTCGGCGTATGGCCCGAGCAGTGGGCGGCCTCCCCTTCGCATTTCTACTGGCTTTCGATCGGCGCGGCTGCGCTCGCGGTCGTCGCGCTCCGGATCACCGTGTTCTCGCCATTCGGTTTTGCACTCCGGGCGACGCGCGACTCGCCGCTGCGCGGCGAAGCCATTGGCATCGACGGCAAGCGCATCCAGTGGACGGCCTTTGTGATTGCCGGCACGGTTGCTGGGGTGGCCGGCGCGCTGTTTGCATATCTGAAGGGCAGCATCTTTCCCGACAGCCTGGGTATCTCGCTCTCCGTCGATGCGCTTGTCATGGTGCTGCTCGGCGGCGTCGAGACGGTGTCCGGCGTCGTCGTCGGCGCTATCGTCTACAAGATGTTGAGTATCTGGCTGGTGAGCCAGACTGACCTTTCCAAGTTGGTGCTTGGCGGCTTTATCGTGCTGATCGTGGTCGTTCTTCCGAAAGGCATCGCCGGCATACTGGAGACGATCGGGAACCGCCGCCGGCCGGAAGCGCCGGCACTCCTCGCATCGCAAATCGACACCGCCGAATGAGTATCGCGCAAACACTGCTGTCGGTCGAAGGCCTGAGCAAATCCTATGGCGGAGTCCATGCCGTACGCGGCGTGTCGTTCGCGTTGAAAGCCGGTGAAATCCTCGCCCTGATTGGTCCCAATGGCGCCGGCAAGAGCACATGCTTTGACATGCTCAATGGCCAGATCGTTCCTGACAGCGGACGGATCAATCTGCTTGGCCAGGACACGGCTGGGAAGAAACCGCGTGCGATCTGGAGGTTAGGGGTCGGCCGTACGTTCCAGATAACGGCGACATTCCCGACCATGACAGTGCGCGAGAACGTACAGGTCGCGCTGGTGTCATACGGCAGGCAGTTGTTCAATCTCTGGTCCTCGACGCCGAAATTCGCACAGGCCGAGGCTGGGCGTCTGCTCGAACTGGTCGGGATGAGCGGTTATGCGGATCGCCCTTGCGGCGAACTCGCCTATGGCGATCTCAAACGGCTGGAACTCGCCATCGCACTTGCCAATCAACCGAAGCTGCTGCTGATGGATGAACCCACCGCAGGCATGGCGCCACGTGAGCGCATTGAACTGATGCATCTCACCGTGCAGATCGCGCGGGCGCAATCGATCGGCGTTCTCTTCACGGAGCACGACATGGACGTGGTGTTCGAACACGCCGACCGCATCTTGGTGCTTGATCGCGGTACGTTGATCGCCGAAGGCTTACCTGAAGAGGTCCGCCGTAACCCGCAGGTCCGCGCCGTCTATCTCGGCGAAGGGCTGGTCTACGACGCCCGTTACCGCGAAGGGGCGTTAGCGTGAAGCTCTCGGTACAAGACCTCAACAGCCATTATGGCCCCGCGCACATCCTTTTCGATATCGCGCTTGAGGTCAGCGACGGCGAGGTGGTTTCCCTGTTGGGACGTAACGGCGCCGGAAAATCCACCACCTTTCGCTCAATCGTTGGCCTTGTCGCACAACGCACCGGCCGCATCCTGTTCGAAGGCAAGGATGTCTCAGGTGAACCGACCCATGCGATCGTGCGTGGCGGGCTTGGCTATGTGCCGGAAGAAAGGCGGATCTTCACGGACTTGACGGTCGACGAAAATCTGGAAGTCGGGCGCCAGCCGGTGCGGCCGAACGCACCGCACTGGACCAGAGAGAAGCTGTTCGCGCTGTTTCCGAATCTGGCCACGATGCGTGGCCGCCCGGGCGGGCGGATGAGCGGCGGCGAGCAACAAATGTTGACGATTGCGCGGACCCTGATGGGTAATCCGTCACTGGTGCTGCTCGACGAGCCGTCGGAGGGATTGTCGCCAAAGATCGTAGAGCAGATGGTCGAGGCGATTCTGACCATGAAGAAAGAGGGCGTCAGCATCGTGGTTTCCGAGCAAAACCTGCATTTCGCGAGATTGATCTCCGACCGTGCCTACATCATCGAGCGCGGCCGCATTTGTTTCAGCGGCACCATGGGCGAGCTTGACGCTCGTCCGGACATCCGCGACGCGCATCTGGCTTTGTAAGCGCTGGCAATCATGAGGGGCGGGGAAACAACATGACCAGGGGCGTCTCGCCGAAACGGAGCGTCAAGCCTGCGCGGCCATATTATGTTCTTGAGGAACAGATCGGCTTCATCCTGCGCCAGGTCTGGCAACGCCACGCCACGATCTTTGCGCGCGAGATCGGCATCAATCTCACGCCGACGCAGTGGGCGGCGCTTGCCAAGCTCACCGAGACCGGACCTTGTTCGCAGAATCAACTCGGCAGGCTGACGGCAATGGACGTCGCGACCATCAAAGGCGTGATCGACCGGCTGACCGCGCGCGGCCTGACGGAAACCAGTGCGGACCCCGAAGACGGCCGCCGTCTGCTCGTCAGCCTGACGCGCGCTGGCCAGCAGATGGCCGAGAAGGCGGCGCCCAATGCGATCGAGATCACCAAAGAGACGCTCGCGCCGCTCGACGCCAGGGAGCGCGAGACATTGGTGATGCTGCTGAGCAAGCTGCGCTGATCAGAAAATCTAATGCTTGATGATCTCCGGCACACGGGTCGCCGGCGGCGTGTTCCGGCTACGCTGGGTGCGTACGATGCCGTCAATAACAGTCATGCCGATCCCGGGGAGATCGCCGAGCTGTACGCTGTGGAGGATGTTCTTTCCGGGAGAGTGCTGGGCCCTGTCCATGATCACGAAGTCGGCCGAACGCCCGACCTCGATAATGCCGCAATCCAGAGCGCGCATGCGCGCCGTGTTGCCGGTCGCAAGACAGAACGCGATTTCGGCAGGCAGTTCGCCGAGCGACGACAGCAGCGAGACCATGCGCAGGATACCGAGCGGCTGGACACCCGAACCGGCCGGTGCGTCGGTGCCGAGGATCACGCGGCTGAGGTCACCCATCTCGCGCGCAATTCGTAAGGTGTAAAGCGCCGAGCGTTCATTGCCGTTGTGTACGAGTTCAAGCCCGCGCTTGCAGCCCTCACAAATGCAGCGGATTTGATCGTCGGGAAGGGCCGTATGGCCGCCGTTGATGTGACCGACCACGTCGGTATCGGCTTCCAACACCACGTCCTTGTCGATCAGGCCGGAACCGGGAATTGAGGGGCCGCCGGTGTGGATCGTGCTCTGGATCCCGTATTTGCGCGCCCACCCCACCATCTTGCGCGCGGTGGGTCCATCCTTGACGCCACCGAGACCAACCTCGCCGAGCAGCTTGACGCCGGCTGCGGCCAGCTCCTTGAAATCTTCCTCGACCATTTCGTTTTCAATCACGGGCGCACCGGCATGCACCTTCACGCCACCAGGGCGGAGCGTCCAGAACGAACGTTGCGCAAAGATCGCCATCGCCTTCAGGCCGACGACGTCGCGGGGGCGGCCCGGCATATGGACCTCGCCCGCTGAGATCATGGTGGTCACGCCGCCGTGCAGGTAACTGTCGATCCAGTTGATTTGGTTTTGCCGCGGCGTCCAGTCGCCGGCGACGGGGTGAACATGGCTGTCGATCAAACCGGGCGCGACCGTGGTGCCGTTGGCGTCGATGATAGTGGTGGCCCCTTCGGAATCTATGTCCCTGGCGCGCCCGATTCCGGTGATCTTGCCGTTCTCCGCCAGAATTGTATCGGCATCGAGGATCGGTTTCTCCATGTCCCCGCTCAGCAGCAGGCCGATATTGCGGATCAGCAGCTTGGTCGGACCGGCCGCCTGAGGTTCGTCGTGGGCCATGGATTTATCCCTTTGGTTCAACGCCTTCCCGGTTCCGGACGGTATCTTGCGCGCGCCTTGACGCCGGGATCAAGCTGGATTATTCATTTGTATACAAACGAATATATAATGAGTTGATCGCGACAATTGACCCCCGGAGCAAAAGCGACGAGATGAGCAATTTCAATCAGGAAAGCGTTCTCAGCGTCCATCATTGGACAGATACCTTGTTCAGTTTCACCACCACCCGCGATCCTTCGTTCCGTTTTCGCAACGGCGAATTCACGATGATCGGCCTTAAGGTCGGCGAAAAGCCGCTGCTTCGCGCCTACAGTGTCGCTAGCGCCAATTACGAGGACCGGCTTGAATTCTTTTCCATCAAGGTACCTGACGGGCCGTTGACCTCGCGTCTACAGCATCTCGAGGAGGGTGATGAGATCATCGTCAGCCGGAAGGCGACCGGTACGCTGGTGATCGACAATCTCAGGGACGGACGAAATCTGTATCTGGTCGGCACTGGTACCGGGCTCGCGCCTTTCCTGAGTGTGATCAAAGATCCCGAAACTTATGAGCGCTTCGAAAAAGTGGTGCTGCTGCACGGCTGCCGCCGTGTCGCCGAACTCGCTTACGGCGAGATGATCACCGAAAAGCTGCCGAACGACGAATTGATTGGCGAAGTCGTGCGCAACCAGTTGATCTATTATCCGACCGTGACGCGCGACCCGTTCCGCAACCGCGGCCGGATCACGGACCTGATAACCTCAGGCAAGCTGTTTCGCGATGCGGGCCTTGCTCCACTCGAACCGGAGCATGATCGCGTCATGATCTGCGGCAGTCCTGCGCTGCTGCGGGACACCAAGGCTTTGCTGATCGGCAATGGGTTCGCTGAGGGCAATCATGGCGAGCCAGGCCATTTTGTGATCGAGAAGGCTTTCGCGGAAGGCTGAGCTAGCTGATATACTCCGCGAGAATTACGCATTCGCTGCCTTGCGGCGTAGTCCTCGTGGGAGGAGCCAGCTAATGGCAAAGGATAACTGGGTGTTGCTTTGTAGTCAGGTGATTTCCAAAAGCGGCGCCTCACCAACCAAGGAGCGGTAAGTGGCTAGGCAGGCAAAGAAGATCGTGCGGCGAGAATACACCAAAGCTGACGTTAAAGAGCTGCGGGCACATTCAAAGGCGAAGACGCCGGTTGTCAAGATCACAAAATTGACGAAGCGCTCCGAAGGATCACTACGACAAAAAGCGCTTACACTTGGCATTCGCCTCGGCCATCGCCGCTAGTAAAAAAGCGGCCCTGAAGGGCTGCAAGCTATTCGTCGTCTGCATCTTTCGACAAATATGGCGGGCAGGACGTATGGCACGTGGGACAGCGATCGTCGCAGGTGGCGGAACGTACCGGCGTGCTGCAACAGTATATAGTTCTGGAGTCCACGCGGTCCCCGGCATTACCTATTGCAACACCGCGCCAGCGATAGTCCCGCCGGCCAAATGGGGTCAGTCCAGCGACTGATAAGCAAAACGGCCAAACCTTATCAGTTGCCGGTTAGCATTGAAGGCTTTGCTGGTTGCCTAAGGCCGTACCCCTTGGAGCGGTGACAACAGCCCACCACGAGCGAAAAACTTCCACCACTAGAACAGGCATACGAACGCAGGGTCTTTAATAGGCAGTCGTCCAAAGATTCGCTTGCTGTCGGCAAGGATGAGAAGCGGGCCTCACGGATAAGGTTTTGGTCGCAAAGTTATACAGTTCGAGGTTGGGGCGCTTTAGCCAATTCGCATAATGGGCGGTTATGGAATGGCCCCGTTTGGCGGGAGCCTGGTCCGGCGTAAGTCAGCGCGCAAAATCGAGTAATTATGCGTTAGATTGAAGTCCCGCTAAGTCTGCGCCTCGATCACAAGATTAGTCGCTGGTATGGATGCGCTCCATTCCAGTCCGTGGTGCAGAAATTCCAGAGTGACCTTTGCATTTAGGGAGCGTTCAATCATTTCGCCGATCACGAGGTGGCCAAATCCATTGCGGGAAGGTGGGACTACCCGCGGACCGCCTTGCTCGACCCATTTCAACAACAATCCGCGCGATGCGAGCGATTCACTGTCGAACGTCCAGGATATCTTGACCTTTCCTGCTGGCACCGAAAGCGCGCCGTACTTGATTGCATTTGTCGCAAGTTCGTGAATTGCAAGTCCTATCGCCTGGGTGGCTTCCGCTGTAACGACAATGTCGGGTCCGGCAAGTTCGACTCGCGAGTTTTGAATGTCCGTGAAGGGAAGAAGCTGTTGTCGCATCAGATCTGCTAGGGAGGCTCCTTGCCAACTGTTACGAACTAACGCATCGTGGGACGCGGCGAGGCCCTGCAGACGTCGTCCGAACCGACTTTCGAAATCTTCCATCGTCGTGGTCGTGCGAGCCGTTCGGCGAGAAATCGACTGGATCACGGCAAGCAAATTCTTCGAGCGGTGTGATAGCTCATGCATCAGGAATTGAGCATGGTCCTCGGCCGCTTTGCGTTCGGTGACGTCGGCTACAATGCTGACCAGGCGGTGAGCTTTCCCATCCGGCGTACGAGCGACAACTCGGCCGTGGCCCCTGAGCCAGAGAGTTGTGCCGTCAGGCCAAACCACCCTGTACTCAGAAGTAAATGAATCCTGGTTGTCTGCAAGCTCGTGGAAATCTTGCATCAAATGGCGGTCGTCGGGGTGTAACGCGGACCAATATTCGTCTTGGGCGCCTCCCACATGCCCGCGGCCACCCGGAAGGTTGATTCCGAATAACGCCATGCCTTCCGGTGTCCAGAGTCTGGTCTTGGCGACCAAATCGGTTTCCCACGTGCCCATTCGGCCAGCAGCAAGGGCGGATCGGTAAAGGGCTTGCCCATCCTGCAACCGCTGATTGGCCTCGAACAGTTCGTGGGTTTTGAATTCCAGTGCTTTTTCGATTCTCAGGCGGTCGCTTGTTTCCACGGCCGTGACGAGCACGCCACCTATCCCTGTTGATGATGTAGGATCGGGTACCGGACTGTAACTGACGGTAAAATGCGCCGTCTCCCAACTCATGCCGCGACGACGAATGGTCAGAGGCCGATCTTCGGAATAAACGCCAGGGCTTTTGCCAGCGAGAATTGCTTCCTGCAGCGGCATCAATTCTGAAACCACCTCCGGCCATACAACGCGAAATGGCAGCCCGAGTGCCCAGGGGTGCTTGTCCGCCAAAATGGACCGATATCCGTCATTGTAAATCAGGATGAATTCGGGTCCCCAGCGCACCGCCATCGGAAAGCCCGAGGCCGTCATGATTCCGACGATGAGCTTAAGGCTGGAAGACCAGCTATTCGTGTCGCCTAACGCCGTCGTTGACCAATCTTTGCTCGCGATAAGGCCAGCCATTTCATTTTTCGTCGGGAGAACAGTTGGTGGCCGGTTTGCTTCGCTGTCACCCAACGACATTTTGATAACTGCCTACGAAACTGGTGGGACACCGCCAAACGCGCGCTAAGATACAACCTTATTGGAAACAAAGTCGAGCAGCTACCACCCGTACGGGACCCGCCGCCAGAGTGCGCAGTGCGGTATCTGCCAAGCACGTGCCGATCTTCCGGTTACACCCTTGCGGGAACATCTGACGATGGAGCCAAACCATGTTCCTTGATGGGTGAGGAAAAGCTGCGTCGATCCGTGCCAGCGCGGCAGACGAAAGTTCTGGTTCACATGCAGCGATGCCACTCCAGGCTAGGTGTGCAGTCCCCTTACGGTTAGCTCGTAGGTGTAGTTCTGAGAACTCCATGTTGGGTGTCCATGGTCGTACGCGCCATTTATGCTAACCTTTTTCAACGGGCTAGGAAGGGTAAATGTATTTGCATAGTGAGGGATTTGGAATGTTCGCTCCCGGGGTTCTAAGCGGTCATTAGCCAAGAAAGCCTTCGACTCTCGAGCGGGATGCCGGCAAGATAATATCGATCCCGGTGGCTATGGATGGAGTGTTTATGAATTGGCTTCTCGCACCCTTCGCGATTCTCCTTGGCGCCGTTCTGACGGCCCAGATCGCGACTAACGCGCAGCTCGGCAAGGCACTAGAAAATCCTTACATTCCGGCCACCGTAAATATGGCATTTGGCCTGATCGTTACCGTAATTTTAACATGGGCCCTGTGAGCTGCACCCGGTTCCGAAGACACCGAGTTAGGTGTTTTATGGAGCAGGAGGTGAGTCATGGAGAGACGTCAGTTTACGCGAGAGTTCAAGCTTGAGGCGGTTCGCCTGATTAGGGAACGTGGCGTGTCGTATGCGAAGGCCGCGGAAGACCTTGGTATTCATCCGACGCAGTTGCGCAGTTGGGTGAAGCAGCTTGCGGACGATCCGCAACATGCATTCCCCGGCCACGGTCAGATGAAGCCGGAGCAGTTGGAGATCGCGCAGCTCAAGCGCGAAGTTGTCAAGCTGAAGGCCGAACGAGATATCTTAAAAAAAGCCGCGGCTTACTTCGCGAAGGAATCGACGTGAAGTTCGGTTTTGTTGCGAAGCACCGGGGGATCTGGCCGGCGGATTGGTTGTGCGAGGCGCTCGGTGTCTCGCGGGGTGGGTTCTATGCTTGGCTGACACGACCGCGCAGTCGGCGCAGCCGGAGCGAAGAAGAGCTTGGCGCGAAGGTTCGTGCCAGTTTCCTGGCGAGCGACCGGACCTATGGCGCCAGGCGGGTGTGGCACGATCTGCTCGCCGAAGGGATATCGTGCGGGCTGCATCGGATCGGATGCGGCTACAGGCCCTGAGAGCGCGTCCGAGACGGCGGCGTCTGCCGCCGGATATGGGTGAGCGGCAGGCCGCCGCCGTCGCTGCTAACGTGCTCGACCGCAGCTTCGAAGCAGCCGCTCCCAATCGCAAATGGATCGCCGACTTCACCTATGTCTGGACCGCGGAAGGCTGGCTCTATGTAGCGGCTGTCGTCGATCTGTTCTCGCGGCGCGTGGTCGGCTGGTCGATGAGTACAGCGATGACGGCGCAGTTCGTCACCGATGCCCTGGTGATGGCCATTTGGCGACGGGGCAAGCCCGACGCGCTGCTGCATCACTCCGATCGCGGCAGCCAATATACCAGTGAACAGTTCCAGCGGCTGATGGCCGATCACGGCGTGGTCTGCTCGATGAGCCGGTCCGGCAACGTCTGGGACAACGCCGCGATGGAGAGCTTCTTCTCGTCATTGAAGACCGAGCGGACTGCGCGCAAGATATACCGGTCACGGAACGAGGCGAAGGCTGACGTGTTCGACTACATCGAGCGCTTCTACAATCCGAAACGTCGGCACTCGACGATTGGATATTTAAGCCCTATGGAGTTCGAACGGCAGGCGGGATTAGCTTAAGCGGGTGTCAACAGAACCGGGTGCAGCTCATACTGTACCGATAAAGAGCGCGACGCAATAATGTTGAGTGACGCATTTTCAAAATAACCTCTACTTACCAGTGGCGCTTCTTTAGGACAGTACGCTCGCTGAGCGGCTGCAATGCAGGCTCCACTTCCGTTTCGTGCCCAACTCGGACATCGTCCGGCAAAGCGGCCATGTCCGAAAAGTGCCAATTGCGTCACTTCGCGCGGCAAAAAAAGTATGTTATTCGATCACCTCGTCGGCTTGCGCCAGTAGCGCTGACGGCACCGTGATGCCAAGTTGCTTCGCCGTTTTCAGGTTTAAGATGAGTGTGAACTTGTCGGCCTGCTCGATGGGCAGATCGCCGGGCTTCGCTCCCCGCAGGATTTTGGCGACTTGGCGGCCGG
>NZ_SSMW01000146.1 GCF_004799405.1 Bradyrhizobium sp. | reverse complement strand
ATGACCTCCGCGACCAAATTCCCAGTTGCAAAGTCCCCCACCCCTGTTTCTAATTGGAATAACTAAAGAGCATCGGGAGGTATTACGCGTGTCTACAGTCAAATTGACGGTGAACGGCAAAACGGTCTCGGCCGATGTCGAGGACCGGACTCTTCTGGTTCATCTGCTGCGCGACCATCTGAACCTGACCGGCACCCACGTCGGTTGCGATACCAGCCAATGCGGCGCCTGCGTCGTGCATATCGACGGCCGGGCGGTCAAATCCTGCACCGTCCTGGTGGGGCAGGCCAATGGCGCCAACGTCACTACCATCGAGGGCATCTCGAAGGGCGACGAACTGCACCCGATGCAGTCGGCCTTCCGCGACAATCACGGGCTGCAATGCGGCTATTGCACGCCGGGCATGATCATGTCGGCGATCGATATCGTCCATCGATATGGCGGCAAGCTCGACGAGGACACCGTCCGGCACGAGCTGGAAGGCAATATCTGCCGTTGCACCGGCTACCACAACATCGTCAAGTCGGTGCTCGACGCCGCCGGCCGCATGAAGGTTTCGCAAGCCGCGGAATAGCGGCCTTGAAGACCACCGATTGCTGAATTCAAGACCGCCGAATTTCAAAGGAAATGGCGGAAAACAAAATTCCGGTTGGGAGAACAGGACATGGGCGTTGAAGGCATTGGCGCAAGCGTAGTGCGCAAGGAAGACCGCCGTTTCATCACAGGCAAAGGCCGCTACGTCGACGACATCAAGCTTCAAGGCATGACCTACGCCCACTTTGTCCGCAGCCCGCATGCGCATGCCAAAGTAAAGAGCATCGACTCGGCGGCGGCGATGAAAATGCCCGGCGTGGTCGGGGTGCTGACCGGACAACAGATCGTCGACGACAAGGTCGGCAATCTGATCTGCGGCTGGGCGATCACATCCAAGGACGGCACGCCGATGAAGATGGGTGCGTGGCCGGCGATGGCGCCGGAGACGGTGCGCTTCGTCGGCCAGGCGGTCGCGGTGGTGATCGCCGAGACCAAGAACCAGGCCAAGGATGCCGCGGAAGCCGTCATCGTCAATTACGAGGAGCTTCCGGCGGTTCCCGATATTCGCGCCGCGATCAAACCGGGCGCACCGCAGCTTCATCCGGAAGCCCCCGGTAATGTGATCTACGACTGGACCATCGGCGACGAGGCGGCGACGGAGGCGGCGTTCAAATCGGCCGCGAATGTCGTCGCGCTCGACATCACCAACAACCGGCTGGTGCCGAATGCGATGGAGCCGCGCGCGGCGATTGCAGAATATAATGACGCCGAAGAGCATTTCACGCTGTACACGACGTCGCAGAATCCGCATGTCGCGCGTCTGGTGCTGTCGGCTTTCTACAACATCGCCCCGGAACACAAGCTGCGGGTGGTGGCGCCCGATGTCGGCGGCGGTTTCGGCTCGAAGATTTTCATCTATCCCGAAGAGATGGTGGCGCTATGGGCCTCCAAGAAGGTGCGGCGGCCGGTGAAATGGACCGGCGATCGCTCCGAAGCCTTTCTGACCGATGCCCATGGCCGCGATCACATCACCAAGGCCGAGATTGCTTTCGACAAGAACAACAAGATCACCGGGCTGCGCGTGAAGACCCACGCCAATCTCGGCGCCTACATGTCGCTGTTCTCGTCGTCGGTGCCGACCTACCTCTACGCGACGCTGTTGTCAGGTCAGTACAATATCCCCAACATCTTCGCCGAGGTGATCAGCGTCTACACCAACACCGTCCCGGTCGACGCCTACCGGGGCGCGGGCCGGCCCGAGGCCAGTTTCGTGGTGGAACGGCTGATGGAGACCGCGGCGCGGCAATTGAAGGTCGATCCGGCGGAACTGCGTCGCAAGAATTTCATCACCAGTTTCCCGCACCAGACCCCCGTGATCATGGCCTACGACGTCGGAGATTTCGGCGCCTCGCTCGACTCCGCCTTGAAGGCGATTGACTACGCGGGCTTCCCCGCGCGCAAGGACAAGGCCAAAAAGGAAGGCAAACTCCGCGGCATCGGCTTGTCCTGCTACATCGAGGCCTGCGGCATCGCGCCTTCCAAAGCGGTCGGCAGCCTGGGCGCCGGCGTCGGCCTGTGGGAATCCGCGGAAGTCCGCGTCAATCCGGTCGGCACCATCGAAATCCTTACCGGTTCGCACAGTCACGGCCAGGGCCACGAGACCACCTTCTGCCAGTTGGTCGCCGAACGCCTGGGCGTTCCGATCAGCCAGGTCCAGATCGTCCACGGCGACACCGACAAGGTGCAATTCGGCATGGGCACTTACGGTTCGCGTTCCGCCGCTGTCGGTTTGACGGCGATCCTCAAGGCGATGGAGAAAGTCGAGTCCAAGGCCAAGAAAATCGCCGCGCATCAGCTTGAGGCTTCCGAAGCCGACATCGTCATCGAGAATGGCGAGTTCAAGGTCACCGGTACCGACAAGTCGATCGCGCTGCCGATGGTGGCGCTGGCCGCCTACACGGCGCATAATTTGCCCGACGGCATGGAGCCCGGCCTCAAGGAGGGCGCGTTCTACGATCCCACCAACTTCACCTTCCCGGCCGGCGCCTACATCTGCGAAATCGAGGTCGATGCCGGCACCGGCAAGACTTCATTCGTCAACTTCGTCGCCGCCGACGATTTTGGCCGGATGATCAATCCGATGATCGTCGAAGGCCAGGTGCATGGCGGTCTTGCCCAGGGCATCGGGCAGGCCCTGCTGGAAGGTGCGGTTTACGACGCTAGTGGCCAGCTCTTGACCGCGTCGTTCATGGACTACACCATGCCGCGCGCGGACGATCTGCCGTCGTTCAAACTGTCCCACACCACGACGCTGTGTCCGGGCAATCCGTTGGGCGTCAAGGGTTGCGGCGAGGCCGGTGCAATCGGCGCATCCGCCGCGGTCATCAACGCCATCACCGATGCGATCGGAAACAACAGACTGGAAATGCCGGCAACACCCGACCGGGTGTGGCACGCCATTCACGGTTGAGAGGGAATACAGCCATGTACGAGACAACCTATCATCGCCCCTCCACGGTCGCGGAAGCTGCCGCCTTGTTCGCCAAGGGCGCCGAGTCAAAATATCTGGCCGGCGGCCACACGCTGATCCCGGTCATGAAACAGCGGCTGGCCTCGCCATCCGACGTGATCGACCTTGGAAAGATCAAGGAACTGGTCGGTATCGAGCTTTCAGCCGATGCGCTGGCCATCAAGGCCGCGACCACCTATTTCGACATCCTGCAGAGCGCCGACGCCAAGAAGGCGATCCCTGCGATCGTGCATCTGACGTCCGTGATTGGCGATCCCCAGGTGCGTTATCGCGGTACCATCGGCGGCTCGATCGCCAACAACGATCCGGCCGCGGATTATCCAGCCGCGGTGCTGGCGCTCGGTGCTACCGTCAAGACCAACAAGCGCTTGATAGCGGCGGATGATTTCTTCAAGGGTCTGTTCGCAACCGCGCTGGCGGACGACGAAATCATCACGGCCGTGTCGTTCCCGGTTCCGGCCAAGGCGGGTTATTCGAAAATGCGCCATCCGGCCTCGCGCTTTGCCCTGACCGGCGTGTTCGTGGTCAAGACCAAGGCGGGTGACGTCCGTGTCGCCGCCACCGGCGCCTCCCAGAACGGCGTCATGCGGGTACCGGCGATCGAGGCGGCGCTCAAGGCCAACTGGTCTGCGGGCGCGCTCGACAGCGTCAAGATTTCCGCCGACGGGCTTTTGACCGATATCCATGGATCGTCGGCCTACCGCGCCAACCTGATCAAGGTGATGGCGCAGCGCGCGGTCGCCGACGCCGGCTGATCGCTTCTTCTCGTTAAAGCAAGCGGCGCGCAACAATGCGCGCCGCTTTCTGTTTAGCCATATTCGCATCAAAAGCTGCTTGCCACCCTCCCCGCAACGCTAGACAATTTCCTCAAAACAAGCATTTCGGGAGCGCCCATGAAATTCGGGATTTTCTACGAACACCAGTTGCCGCGGCCGTGGAACGACGGCGACGAGCACCGGCTGTTTCAGGAGGCGCTCGATCAGGTCGAGCTCGCCGATAAACTCGGCATCGATTACGCCTGGGAAGTCGAGCATCATTTTCTCGAGGAGTATTCTCATTCCTCCGCGCCCGAAATATTCCTCGCGGCCTGTTCGCAGCGCACCAGCAGAATCCGCCTTGGCCACGGCATCTGCCTGATGCCGCCGAAATACAATCACCCGGCGCGGGTGGCCGAGCGGATCGCCACGCTCGATCTGGTCTCCAACGGCCGCGTCGAATTCGGCACCGGCGAGAGTGCGTCGCTGATGGAACTCGGCGGCTTCAACGTCGGTTTCGATCCGGTCGAGAAGCGACGGATGTGGAAAGAAGGCGTCGAGCAGTGTACCGACATGCTGGCGATGGACCCCTATCCCGGCTTCAAGGGCGAGTTCTTCGAGATGCCATGCCGCAACGTTGTGCCGAAGCCGCTACAGAAGCCGCATCCTCCGCTCTGGGTTGCATGCTCCAATCGCGAGACCATCAAGATGGCGGCGCGTTGCGGCATCGGGGCGCTGACTTTCGCGTTTGTCGATCCGCGCGAGGCCCGGCAATGGGTCGACGACTACTACCGCATCTTCAAAGAGGAATGCGTTCCGATCGGCCACGCGGTCAATCCCAACGTCGCGATGGTGACCGGCTTCTCGGTGCATCCCGATGAAATGGAATCGCGCCGCCGTGGCGAGGATGGCCTGCGGTTTTTCCGCTACGGCCTCGCGCATCATTATATCTTCGGCGAGCACAAACCGGGACGCACCGACATCTGGGCCAATTTCGAAAAGGCCCGGCATGCGTTGCCGCCCGCCGGGGCCGATCACGGCATCGGCACGCCGGACCAGTTGCGGACCCATCTGCGGCACTTCGAGGAGTCGGGCGTCGACCAGACCGTGTTCATCCAGCAGGGCGGGCGCAACAGACATAAGGATATCTGCGAGGCGCTGGAGCTGTTCGCCGGGGAAGTGATGCCGGAATTCAGGGCACGCGAGATCGAGTTGGAAAAGCGGAAGCAGGAAGAGCTCGCGCCTTACATCGAGAAGGCGATGACCCGCAAGCAAGCTGCCAAGCCGATGCGTGACGAAGAAATTCCGGTCTTTGTCGCGCTCGGGCGCAAGATAGCGGAAGAAGGCACCGGCACCGAACGCCAGAAGCAGAATGCCAAACTGTGGGCGGACGCCGCCAAGGTCACCTTGAGCGACCCTGGAAGCCATGGCAGCAAGACTTCCGCAACTTCATGATCTTCCTGTTTCATTGACGGAAAAACAACGTGCTCGATAAATCAGCTCCACAATCCTCCACCCGCACCTCCGGTCCGCTGGCGGGCTTTCGTATTGTCGAATTTGCCGGCATCGGGCCCGGTCCCTTTGCCTGCATGATGCTGGCGGACATGGGCGCCGAAGTAATCACGCTCGATCGCGTCGGCGCGAAGAAGAATTTGAAGTCGGTGGCGGGGCGCGGACGAAAGGTCGTCGAACTTGACTTGAAGGACAAGGCCGCGGTCGCGCGCGTGCTCGACCTCCTGGCCAATGCCGATGCGCTGGTCGAAGGCTTTCGGCCCGGCGTGATGGAGCGATTGGGGCTCGGACCCGATGTCGTGCTGGCGCGCAATCCGCGTCTGGTCTACGGCCGCATGACCGGATGGGGCCAGCAGGGTCCGCTGGCGCAGGCCGCCGGCCACGACATCAACTACATTTCGGTGACCGGCGCGCTGGCCGCGATCGGCGGCAAGGACAAGCCGGTCCCGCCGCTCAATCTGGTCGGCGATTTCGGCGGCGGCGCGCTCTACCTCTTGGTCGGCGCGCTCGCTGCGTTATTGGAAGCACAGAAATCAGGCAACGGACAGGTGGTGGATGCTGCGATGTGCGACGGCGCAGCTTCGTTGATGTCGATGTTCTTCGACATGACGGCCGCGGGCCGGTGGACCGAGCAACGCGAGAGCAACTTCCTCGACGGCGGCGCGCATTTCTATGGCGTCTATGAGTGCGGCTGCGGCCGGTTCATTTCGATCGGCTCGATCGAACCGCAATTCTACGCGTTGCTGCGCCAGCACGCCGGCCTTTCGGACGCCGATTTCGATCATCAGATGGACCGCAAGGCATGGCCGGCACTCAAGCGGAAACTGGCAGATGTTTTCAAGAGCAAGACCCGCGACGAGTGGTGCGCGATCATGGAAGGCACTGACATCTGCTTCGCCCCTATTCTGACCATGAAAGAAGCGCCGGAACATCCGCACATGAAGGCGCGCGAGACTTTCGTCACCCGCCATGGCGTCACCCAGCCAGCGCCCGCGCCTCGCTTTTCGCGCACCCCCTCGGCGATCCGTGACGCCGCATCGGTGGACATCGCCGACGTCACGCGGGAGTGGCAGAGCGGGAGGTAATTCCCTCGTCGTCCCGGCCTCCGAGCCGGGACCCATAATCCCGGGCGTTGAGGAGAAAGAGGGCGTCTACCACATCGGCCTCACGCAAGGTCACGGCGTATGGGTCCCGGCTCGGAGGCCGGGACGACATAGTTTCTTACGCCGCGTTTTCTACCTTCAGCACGCCGCGACGGATCTGGTCTTCCTCGATCGATTCGAACAGGGCCTTGAAGTTGCCTTCGCCAAAACCGTCATCGCCCTTGCGCTGGATGAATTCGAAAAAGATCGGCCCGATGGCATTGGCCGAGAAAATCTGCAGCAGCACCTTGGTATGGCCGCCTTCGACCACGCCTTCGCCGTCGATCAGGATGCCATCGCGCTTAAGCCGCGCAACGTCCTCGCCATGCCTGGGCAGGCGCGTGTCGATTTTCTCGAAATAGGCGGCGGGCGGCGGCGGCATGAACGGCAGGCCGTCGGCACGCAGCGTCTCGATGGTGCGGTAGATATCCTTCGCACCGCAGGCGATATGCTGGATACCCTCGCCGCGATAGACGTTGAGATATTCCTCGATCTGACCGGAATCGCCGGCATCCTCGTTGATCGGAATCCGGATCTTGCCGTCGGGACTGGTGAGCGCCCGCGAGAACAGGCCGGACGCGCGGCCCTCGATATCGAAAAAGCGAATCTGGCGGAAGTTGAACAGCTTCTCGTAGAAACCGGTCCAGACATCCATTCGCCCACGATGGACGTTGTGGGTGAGGTGGTCGAGATAGAACAGCCCGGCACCTTCGGGCCGCGGGTTTTCGGCACCCAACCAGTCGAATTCAGTGTCGTAAGCCGAACCCTTGGCGCCATAACGATCGACGAAATACAGCAGGCTGCCGCCGATGCCCTTGATGGCGGGAACATCGAGCGTCTTCTGCGCGGAGGAGATGTCGGCGAGTTCCGCGCCAAGCGACACCGCACGCTGATACGCCCGCTTCGCATCGACCACGCGAAACGCCATCGACGGCGCGCAGGGACCGTGCGCCGCGACGAAGTTGAAGCCGTGGGTGCCCGGTTGCTCGTTGATGAGGTAATTGATGTCACCCTGACGATAGACCGTGATCTTTTTCGTCCTGTGCCGCGCCACCGGCAGATAGCCCATCAGCTTGAACAGCGCGTGCAGTTCTTCGGGACGGGGATGCGCATATTCGACAAACTCGAAACCATCGGTGCCCATCGGGTTGTCGGCGGAAACCGTGGCGGCCGGCACGTCGTGCGGAAATGGACCCATGGCGGATCTCCTGATTTGCTCGCATGGATGATCAGCCGTTCGATGCGCAAAGTGTATGCAAACGAAGCCAATTGTGCTAGCAATATGCACAATCCGTGCATAAATATGGTATTTTACGCATGATATCAGTTGACAGCTTCGACCTCAAAATCCTGGCTGCGCTGCAGGATGACGGCCGCCTGACCAACCAGCAGCTCGCGGACATCGCCGGCCTGTCGGCGTCGCAATGCTCGCGGCGGCGCATGCGGCTGGAGGAGGACAAGGTCATATCGGGCTATCACGCCGACCTTGCCAGCGAGCCGCTCGGCTTCGGGGTCATCGCCTTCATCCACATCACGCTCGCAACCCATTCACCTGACAACGCCAAGCGGTTTCGCGCGCTGGTCAATCGCGTCGACGATATCCAGGAAGCCTATTCGCTCACCGGCGACGCCGATTATCTCCTGAAGGCGGTGCTGCGCGATCTCAGGAGCCTGTCGGATATCGTCAACAACGTGCTGATGCCGCACCAGAGCGTGGCGCATGTGCGCTCCTCGATCGTGCTCGATCGCCTGAAGGAAACGCAAAAGCTGCCGCTGAAATCCTTGCGCTGAACTGGATGGCCGAAATCGAGGGATATTCGTCATTCGGTTCAGGCGACCGATTTGCGATCATGCAATTCAGATCTACTGATTGAAGATTGACTCGATGGCACGGCAATGACGGTGGGTTCCCTCTCCCCGGTGGGAGAGGTTTTACCTGGGGGCAACTATGGCGCTGCAACTTCGACCCAATTGCGAATATTGCGATAAGGATCTTCCGCCAAACTCAACGGAAGCGCGCATCTGCAGTTATGAGTGCACGTTTTGCGCCGATTGCGTCGAGACCCAGCTGCATGACGTGTGCCCGAACTGCGGTGGCGGTTTCGCCCCGCGGCCGATCCGGCCGGCAAAGGAGTGGCGGCTCGGCGTGTCGGTCGGGAAGCACCCGCCATCGACCAAACGCGTCCATCTGTCGTTCAGCCATGACGAGATCGCCGCGCATTCGGCGAAGATAGCAGGTATTCCGCCGGAGACGCGCTAGACCTCCGGTACCGTCATTCCGCCGCCACTATCGTTCCCTCGACCTCGCCAAAGCCGACGCGGTAGCCGTCGCCCTGGCACCAGCCGCGCATGACAAGCGAATCGCCATCTTCGAGAAAGGTCCGCTTCACGCCGCCGGAGAGTTCAATCGGCTCGGTGCCGTTCCAGCTAATTTCCAGCAGGCTGCCGCGCTGGTGCTTGTCGGGACCGCTGATGGTGCCACTCCCCAGGAGATCGCCGACATTCATGGCGCAGCCGGAGGAGGCGTGATGCATCAGCTGCTGCACCGACGACCAGTACATGTATTTGAAATTGGTGCGACAGATATTGGCGGCTTGCCTAATCGACGGCGCGCGCAAGCCGACATCGAGCTGCAGGTCGTAGTTGTTTGGCTGAGCCTGCTGCAGATAGGGCAGCGGCGTTGGATCCTGGACGGGGCCGTGCACGCGGAACGGCTCCAGCGCCTCGCGTGTCACGATCCACGGGCTGATCGAGGTCGCAAACGCCTTGGCCTGGAATGGGCCAAGCGGCACGTATTCCCACTGCTGGATATCGCGCGCGCTCCAGTCGTTCAGAATAACAAAACCGAAGATCATCTCTTCGGCCTGCTTCTCGGTGAGCATCTCGCCGATCGGCGACGGTTGTCCGACCACGACGCCCATTTCCAGTTCGAAATCGAGCCGCTTGCAGGGCGCGAATGACGGCAGCTCCGCGCTCGGCGGCTTTAGTTGCCCGCGCGGCCGGCGCACCTTGGTGCCGCTGACCACAACCGTGGAGGCGCGGCCGTTATAGCCGATCGGCATATGCAGCCAGTTCGGCTGCAACGCATTGTCCTTGCCGCGAAACATGACGCCGACATTGGTGGCGTGTTCTCTGGACGAATAGAAATCGGTGTAGCCCGAGACCGCGAGCGGCAGATGCAGGGTGACGTTCGCCATCGGCACCAGCGCGCGGTCGCGCGAGGCGGCGTTGTCGCGCAGTTCAGGATTGTCATGACGCAACAGCTCGCTGATCCGCGCGCGGGTGCGCGACCACACTTTCGGCCCCAGCGCCATGAAGGGATTCAACATCGGTGCCGCGAAGACATCCAGTTGGCTGACACCCAGCCGCCCGTCCTGTCCGAGTTCCCAGAGATCGAGTACGTAATCGCCGATCGCGACGCCGACGCGGGGCGCTGTTCCGTCCCGTGCAGAGAACACGCCGTAAGGGAGATTCTGGATCGGGAAATCCGAGTTAGGGGCGACTTCGATGAAAGAGCGGAGGCCGAGATCGTTGGAATGGGGCATATTTCTCCAATCGAGTTCGTCATTTCGGGATGCGCCGCAAGGCGCAGACCTCAGATGTGCAATTGCGCATCGAGGAATCCATGCTTCTAGTCGTGGTTATGGATTCCGGGCTCGCGCGAGTGCGCGCCCGGAATGACGGAAATAGTCTCACGGCCGGTTCGGATCGAACCGCTTTTCCAGTCCTTTCCAGCAATCCGCGTAGTCATCCTGCAATGTCGATGACTTTGCGGCATGCGCCGTGACGCGCTGCGGATAGCGGGTCTCGAACATGAAGGCCATGGTGCCCGTCAGCTTGACCGGCTTCAGCTCCGAATTGCTGGCGTGATCGAAGGCTTCGCGGTCCGGGCCGTGCGGCAGCATCATGTTGTGCAGGCTGCTGCCGCCGGGCGTGAAACCTTGCGGCTTGGCGTCATAGACGCCGTAGATCAGCCCCATGAACTCCGACATGATGTTCATGTGGTACCAGGGCGGGCGGAAGGTGTTTTCCGCCACTGCCCAACGCTCCGGGAAGATCACGAAATCGATGTTCGCCGTGCCCGCGGTTTCCGACGGCGACGTCAGCACGGTGAAGATCGACGGATCGGGATGGTCGAACCCGATGGCGCCGACCGGCGAGAAGGTGCGCAGGTCGTATTTGTACGGCGCGTAGTTGCCGTGCCACGCCACCACATCGATCGGCGAATGCGGCAATCTGGTCACAAACAGCGAGCCGCCCCATTTGACGAATAATTCGCTCGGCGTGTCCTTGTCTTCATAGGCCGCGACCGGGGTGAGGAAATCGCGCGCATTGGCGAGGCAATTGGCGCCGATCGGGCCGCGCTCCGGCAGCGTGAAGGCGCCGCCGTAGTTCTCACAGAGGTAACCGCGGGCAGCACCGGCTGTGATCTCGACGCGGAATTTAACTCCGCGCGGGATCACGGTGATCTCGCCCGGCTCGACATCAATGCGGCCGAACTCGGTGACGAAACGAAGCTTGCCCTGCTGCGGCACGAACATCATCTCGCCGTCGGCGTTGTAGAAATGCTGATCGACCATCGATTGCGTAATGAGATAGACGTGCGCCGCCATGCCGGCCTGGGTGTTGGCGTCGCCAGCCGTGGTCATGGTCTGCACGCCCTGCAGGAACGTCATGTCCTGTTTCGGGATTGGCGCCGGATCCCAGCGCAATTGCGCGATCGGCAACTCATATTCATGACACGGCGCGGTGCGCCACAGTCCGGCATCGACCTTGGCGAAGCGTCCGGAATGCCGCACCGAAGGCCTGATTCGATATAGCCATGAGCGTTCATTGCTGCCGCGGGGCGCGGTGAACGGCGAGCCGGATAGCTGCTCGGCATAAAGCCCATAGGCGCAGCGCTGCGGCGAATTGCGCCCGATCGGCAGCGCGCCGGGCAGCGCCTCGGTCTCGAAGCTGTTGCCGAAGCCGGACATGTAGCCCGGCGTGATATTGACGGAGCTGCGGCTGATAACGTCCGGCGATGTACTGATATTCATGGTCATCCTCCTTGCAGGGCCGCCCACATTTCCTGGTCGCGCTTGTCGGTCCAGATCACGGGATCGTCTATTCCCGATGCTTCATCGAACGCGCGCGAGACGTTGAATGGCAGGCAGTGTTCGTAGATCGCAAAACTCGAAAACTTCGGGTCCATCACCTCGCGCGCCGCCGCCATGGTCTGCTTGAGGTTGCGGCCCTTGGCGACCGCGGTCTCGGCGGCGCCAAACAGCGTGGTGACGAAATCGCGCGTCATCGCGATGGCGTCGCGCGCGGTAGCCAGGCCCTTGAGCGCATCGCCGCGCCCCGGCGCGATCGCCTTGGGATTGAAAGCGCGAATTTCGTTCAGCGTCGTCGGCCATTCGCGCAAATGCGCGTCGCCGCAATAGCAGGCCGAATGATATTCGATCAGGTCGCCGGAAAACATCACCTCGGCATCCGGCACCCAGGCGACGATATCGCCCGAAGTGTGTCCCGCGCCGAGTTGCAGCAACTGCACCTCGCGCTTTCCGAGATAGATCGACATTGCGCCTTCGAAAGTCAGCGTCGGCCAGGTCAGGCCGGGAATGCTCTGGGCATCCTGGAACAGCCGCGGAAAGCGACCATATTCCGAATCCCAATCCTGCTGGCCGCGTTCTTCGATCAGCCGATAGGTTTCTGCGGACGCAACCACGGCCTGCGCCTTGTAGGCGGAGGCTCCGAGCACCCGCACCGCATGATAATGCGACAGCACCACATATTTGATCGGCCTGTCGGTGACGGTGCGCACCCGTTCGATCACCCTGTTGGCCATCGCCGGCGTCGCCTGGGCATCGAATACGATGCAGCCGTCATCGCCGACGATGACAGCGGAATTCGGATCGCCCTCGGCGGTGAAGGCATAGAGATCGGTGCCGATCTCAGAGAAGGTGATTTTCTTCTCCGCCATGTCGGTCGTGGATGCAAAACCCCTGGCCATCGGTTCGATTCCCTTTGCGCTTATTGCTGTTGCTGTTGTTGTTGCTGGCTGGCATCCACCATCCGCCGTCTGGCAAGCTCGATCGCCTCACGCAGCACCTCGAGATCGCCGATGTGATTGGCGAGAATCAGAACCAGCGCCGCATCGAGATCGGCGCTTTGCTCGTCGCTCAAGCCACGATGCGCTTCGACAACGGCACGAAACGCGTCATCCGGCTTGGCGAAATTCGAACTCGTGGACAGCGCCATGGGTAACCTCAATTGATGCCGGCAGCCCGCGCCAATGCGGTGTCGAGTGCGGCGCGGGTCGGATGCCGGAAACGCGCGGCGACATAGCCGTCGGGCCGCAACAGATAGGCCGTGCCCGGCTCTGCATCGTAGCGTGTCCAGACCAGATCGCCATCATTGACACCGATATGGATCACGCCGATGCCATCGGGCGGATCGACCGCAGCACCATTGGCAAACGCGAGCAGCGTGAACCGCGTTCCCGTTTGAATAAAGGCTTCGGTCAGAAATGTCGGACCGCCGGGCCGTGCGCCAAGCGGTGCATCCGGTATCGAGGCGCCGGGGACCGGACCGCCGCGCCATGCCTCGGTATCCGCGGTCGAAAGCGGCGTGTCATAGGTCGAGGGAACCGAAAGCCTTCCGCCATTGACCATGCGTTTGCCGAATTCGGTCTCCCTGGCGAGCGACAGCACCGCTTTGCGCAGCCGCGCCTCCTGGCGGGAACCGGGCGCCATGAAATCGGTCGAGCGGGTGGATTCCCGGATATTCTCGTCGGCGGCGGCACTGCGTTCAACGTGATAGGTGTCAAGCAACGCTTCCGGCGAACTCCCGTGCAATACGCGGTCGAGTTTCCATGCCAGGTTCTCGGCGTCTTCCAGCCCGGAATTGGCGCCCCGCGCGCCGAAAGGCGAGACCTGATGCGCGGCGTCGCCGGCGAACATCACCCGGCCATGGATGAATTTGTCCATCCGCCGACACTGGAATTTGTAGAGCGATATCCATTCGAAATCGAACTTGTCGTGCCCGAGCATGCGCGCAATCCGCGGCCGCACGTTTTCCGGCCGCTTCTCGACGGCGGGGTCCGCATCCGGATCGAGTTGAAGATCGATCCGCCAGATATCGTCCGGTTGCTTGTGCAACAGGGCCGACCGGCCGGCGTGAAACGGCGGATCGAACCAGAACCAGCGTTCGGTCGGAAATTCCGCCGTCATCCTGACGTCGGCGATCAGGAACTGATCCTCAAACACCTGCCCTGCGAATTCGGCGCCGGCCATCTGCCGCAACGACGATCGCGCCCCGTCGCAGGCGACGACGTAATGCGCGTGCATCGGATAGGGCCCGTCCGGCGTCTCAATGGTCAGCACCACATGGTCATTGCGCTGCTGCAGCCCGATCACCTTGTTGCGCCAGCGCAGGTCGATCGCCGGTAGCTCTCGGACGCGATCGACCAGGTAGGCTTCGGCATGGAATTGCTGCAGGTTGATGAAGGCGGGCCGCTTGTGTCCCTGCTCCGGCAGCAGGTTGAATTGATAGAGCTGCGACGCGCCGTGGAAAATCTTGCCGACGCTCCACACCACGCCCTTGTCGACCATGCGCTGGCCGGCGCCCAGCCGATCCCAGTACTCCAGCGCGCGCTTGGAAAAGCAGATCGCGCGCGATCCCTCGCCGATCCGGTCGGCGTCATCAAGCAGCACGACCGGCTGCCCGCGCTGCGCCAGATCGATCGCCAGCGACAGTCCCACCGGCCCGGCGCCGACCACCACGACCGGATGCCCGGCCGGATCAGTAACGGCGCGATCCTGATCGGGATGCCGGCGATAGCCAAACTGGGTTTTGGACTGCTGCGCCATCCGCTCACATTGCTCTGGCCAGGGTAATCCGTCCAAGCTAAGATGGTCTCATATGCAACTATCTAAACGCCTCCGGCGTTCCGGCGTCAACTGCCATTGGAGCGATTTTTGATAAAAGCGTTGGCAGGCGAAGCAGGTACCGGTTGGCGGGACGAAAACGCGTCCAAAGGAAACTCCAAACTCGATCTCTTCAGGTTTGCGCCGTTCCGGCTGAACCGGCTGGCGGCCGAGGTCAGCGCCGCGCTATCCAGCGAGTATAAAACGCGCTACGGGCTGGATATCCCGGAATGGCGCGTGTTGGCGACGCTCGGCTTCCGCAACGAGGCCTGCAGCGCGCAGTACATCGTGCATTGCACCCGCACCCATAAGTCCACCATCAGCCGGGCCGTCACCGCGCTGATGAAACGGCAACTCGTGGAGCGCGTCGAGAATGAAGACGACCGCCGCGAATTCGTCTTGCGCATGACGCGGAAGGGCAGGACGCTGTACCAGGAGTTGATTCCGCGCCTGTTGCGCAAGGAGCAGGAGATTTTGTCGTGCCTCTCGGCGGCGGAACGCAAGGAGTTGGCGCGCCTGATCGGCAAGATCGAGGACAGTCTCGATCTCGCGCGGAACAGCGAGCAAGCAGGCGGCCGGGAGGTGTATTGAACGCGGACCCCGTTTCCCTGCGCGCTTGCACGCGATGAACTGCCATGGATTGCTTCGCCTCGCGCCAATGACGCATGGCAGGCTTATTTCGCGGCCGTCACCACGATCTCCACGATGTGCGGAGGTTCGAGATCGACACCGATGCAGGCCCGCATCGGCGGATTCTTCGCATCGACCCATTCGTCCCAGGCGCGGTTCATCTCGCTTTTCCGCTTGATGTCCGTGATGTAGACGATGGCGGAGAGGATCCTGCTCTTGTCGGAACCGCACAAAGCAAGACTTTCGTCGATCCGGGCGAGCGCCTTGACGGTCTGTTCGTACATCGAGGAAGTCACGGGATCCGGCGCGACCGCCACGGTGAACACAAGGCCATCGTGAACGACGGCGCGGCTGCGGGTTGGCGTCAGGCCCGCAAAACGGTCGATCATGACTTGCTCCCTCCACCGATATGCTTCGCGATCACCGGAAAATACGCATCCGCCGACCCGGCATCGATCGCCTCCTGCAAAACCTTGCCGATCAATTCGGCGCCGCGGATCTTGATACCGGCATCATCGGCCAGTTCCAGTGCATAGGACAGATCCTTTAACGCGTACTCGGTCGAAAACGCGCGCTCTGGAAAATTACCTGTTACGATGGCCTTGATGCCGTGATTGCGCAGCGCAAAACTGTCGGCCGAGCCTTTCGACAAGGTATCCAGCAGCAAGGCCGGATCGACACCGTTGCGTTTGGCCACCGCAACCGCCTCGGCCAGTGCGTTGACGGTTTCAAACAGCACCATGTTGTTGAGGATTTTCGTTACTTGTCTCGCTCCAACGCCGCCGCAATTGGTGACGTCGGTGCCAAAGCAGCGGATCAAGGGTTCGATACGGGCGAATAATTCCGGCGTAGCACCGACCATAACGCTGAGCGTGCCATCCTGCGCGGCCTGACGGGTGCGCGCGATCGGCGCGTCAGCCCAGCGTGCGCCCTTGGCCTGCAACTGCCTGGCGAAATCGCGCGTGAGCTTCACGGATGAAGTCCCGAGATCAACCACGACCTGACCTGTCCGGATATTTTTCAGGATGCCGTCGCCTTCGAACACGCTGCGCACATGTTTGGCGCTGGGAAGGCAAAGGAACACGATTTCGCTTTTGTCGATGATTTCGGCGACCGAGCCGGCAATGGCCGCGCCTTCCGCGCGCAGCCGCGACAGTGCCGCCTGCGACAGGTCGAACGCAATCACGGCTGCGCCGCTCTTGTTGACGAGATTGCGGCAGATCGGCTCGCCCATCACGCCGAGACCGATAAAGCCGACGGTGCTGGCTGGTGACATTGTTTTCGGTTCGCCGGGGCTATTTGACGAAAGAGCGAGAAGGCTGCAGATGCAACGAATAGGCATCGGCCTTGTCGCCGGCGCGCGGATAGATCTCGGTAACCAGCGGATCGTGCCCGGGAATGACGCGGTCGGGATGGCCGGCCAGACGCTCGACGATTTCCCAGCCTACGCACATATCGCCGACGTTATAGACGATCGGAAACGGACTGCGGCGATGCAGATTGCCGTAGTAATGCGCCGCATCCGACGCCAGCACCACCGGCCCGCGCGCGGTCTCGACCCGCACCACCTGCAAGCCATCGGAATGCCCCCCGACCCGATGCACCGTTACACCCGGCGCCACCTCGCCGTCGCCGGAATGGAAGGTGACGCGCTCGCCATAGACGTGGCGGACCATCAGCGTGACGTGCTCGACCGAGAACGGATGACGCAAAGTCCCGAAGCACATGCAGCGCCCGGTGGCGAAGCTCATCTCGCGATCCTGCAGGTGGAACCGCGCCTTGGGAAAACGATCGAGATTACCGGCGTGGTCGTAATGCAGATGGGTGACGACCACATCCTTGATGTCGTCGGCGCGGACATCGAAGCGCGCCAGCGCATCGACCGGATTGAGCGTCAGCTTGCGGTTTCGCGCCTGCGCCTCGGCGGCATTGAAGCCGGTGTCGACCAGAATATCGCGGCCGCCACCCCGGATCAGCCAGACGAAGTAATCGAGATCCGAGGCCGTGCTCTCGTGAGGATCCGGCAACAGATAATTCATCTGGGGCGTGCGCGGCGACATGGTTGCGTAGCGGAGCGCGTAAATTTCGTAGACGTTTCCCATCGGCTTCACTTTTCTTGGGCGCCAGCTTCTCGGCACTGATTTTCGGGGCCTATGACCGATCGTCGCACCAAGCCACCGTCATTGACAAAGGTCAAACCCGCGCGGATGCGTTATTCTCCTATGTGATATTCATCACATTAGGTTATTGCGGCGCGAAATGCGTGACTCGGCGGCTGTCCCGTTGACCGATTTCGAGTAAGGTTCTGCGATGCACCGTCGCGGTTAATTGTCACTGTTATCAGCGGCTTTGTGACAGTTGACAGGACTCGGTAGGCCGGTTTGATAATGCGGTTTGCGTGGGGTAAGGTCGCCGCGGCGCAAGCTCGGACCGGCGCCCTGTGGGCTGGACTGCCGTCGTATGAGAATGCGCCTTGCACTGCTTCTGATCTTGATTTTTGCGGTCGCGCCCGCCGCCCCGTCGGCCGCAGCCGACCGGTTCGCCCTGGTGATCGGCAACGCGAAATATCCTGACGCCGATGCCCCGCTCAAGGAGCCGATAAACGACGCCCGCGACGTCGCCGACGAGCTCAAGCGCGACGGGTTCAACGTCGATATCGGAGAAAACCTGACCGGCGAAAACATGCGCCGCGCCTTCGATCGGCTCTACGGACACATCAAGCCCGGCTCGATTGCGCTGATTTTCTTCAGCGGATTCGGCGTGCAGTCCGGCCGCCAGAGCTACATGATCCCGGTCGATGCGCAGATCTGGACCGAACCGGACGTCCGCCGCGATGGTTTTAGCCTGGAGACGGTGCTGGGCGAAATCAACAGCCGCGGTGCCGGCGTCAAAATCGCGCTGATCGACGCCAGCAGGCGCAATCCCTTCGAGCGCCGATTCCGCAGTTTTTCGGCCGGTCTTGCCCCGGTGATCGCGCCGAACGGAACGTTGGTGATGTACTCGGCGGCGCTCAGCTCGGTCGTTTCAGACAATGGCGGCGACCACAGCCTTTTCGTGCAGGAGCTGCTCAAGGAAATTCGCGTTCCCGACCTGATGGCCGAAGAGACGCTTAATCGAACCCGCGTCGGCGTCACCCGCGCGTCCCGCCTTGAGCAGGTACCCTGGATTTCGTCGTCCTTGGCCGAGGATTTTTCGTTTATCCCGGGCGCACCGGGTTCCAGCCCGCGGCCGCCCGGTCCGGGTCCGGTGGCGTCGATCCCCGCGCCGCCCCGCGAACCACCGCCATTGCCGCCACCGTTGCCGCCACTGCCTCCAAAATCGCCGGAGGTCTCGGTCGCCCCGCCAGTCGCTCCTCCTCCGGTTGCTCCTCCACCGGTCGCTGCCCCCGTCACGCCACCGGTCACACCGGTGGACAGAAATGACACATTTGACGATGACCCGACCATCAAAAGCCTGACGGCCAAGCTCGTCGATAATCCGGACGATGCGGCCTCGCTTTACCGGCGTGGACAGGTCTATGCCAGCAAGGGAGCCTATAGCCTTGCAATCAGGGACTTCGACGACTCGCTGCGGCTCAATCCCAAGGACGTCGAAGCCTATAACAACCGGTGCTGGGCGCGCACGGTGATCGGCGACCTGCAGGCGGCCTTGAAGGATTGTAACGAGGCGCTTCGGCTGCGCCCGAACTTTGTCGACGCCCTCGACAGCCGCGGCCTGGTTAATCTGAAGAGCGGGCAGACCAAGAATGCGATTGCCGATTTCGACGCCGCGCTGAAGATCAATCCGAGGCTGACTTCGTCGCTATACGGGCGCGGCCTTGCCAAGCAACGCAATGGCGCAATGGCCGAGGGCAACCTGGACATATCCAACGCCAAAGCCATGGATCCAAATATTGCTAAGGAATTTGCGAGTTACGGGGTAAATTGACGCTAATTTGAGTGGGAATGCCGGTGTTTCCTCGAACCCGAGGCCTGCACCGGAGACAAAGGAAGAAGTAGCCAAGATTCGGAAGAACCGGCCGCGACGGATTGTCCGGCAGCTTGTTTGCAAATCGATTTGAACAGCGCGGGCAGCGCAGGAGGACTGGGAAATGTCGAAAATGTCTGGAAGGAGAACTCTTACCGCGATCCTTTCGATCGTGACGATTGGCGTGGCACTTTCCGTAGGGGTGGGAAGAGCCGTCGCCGGCGACGTCACCGAGGATCAAATCGTCAAGGCGCTGGTTCCGGTCAAGCCGGTGCTCACCAGGGGCTTGTCAGTAGGGCCCCAGGCCGATCCGGAGGCCATCGCCGCCGAAGGGCGTTTTGTTAATACCATTCGCAACCGGACGACACGCTCGCTTTCGAACACCGAGCGGGAAGAAATCGCCACCATCGTCAAGGACAAGCCGAATATCGATCTTGAAATCACCTTCGATTACAATTCAGCCGATATCAGCGCAAAATCATTGCCTGCGGTTCAGGCTCTCGGAAGAGCGCTTACCAATCCCGACCTGAAGGGATCGACCTTTCTCGTCGCGGGCCACACCGATGCTGCCGGCGGCGATGCCTTCAATCAGGACTTGTCCGAGCGGCGCGCGGATTCGATCAAGCGTTACCTGATGAGCAAGTTCAACATCGCCGGCCCCGATCTCGTGACCGTCGGATATGGCAAGACCAAGCTCAAGAACCCGAACGACCCGCTGGCTGAGGAGAACCGCCGCGTGCAGGTCGTGAATATGGAGAACAAGACCACCGCGTCCAAGTGAACGGGTGCCGGCGCTGAATAAAGTTCTGCAACCTTCATGCGTCCCGCAGCCTTGCGGGACGCATTCTTCGTCATTCAGGGATGGTGCGCTGGCACAGACCGCTGGCACAGACCCGGCTCCTCCCGACACAGGCTTGGATTGATCCGGCGATGACGCCCTCCGCATACCTCAAACCTGCGATAACAGCGGTTGCCGTGATTGCACTGGGCGGCGGATGGTACTGGTTTGAGCACCGTCCCCGCGCCGAAGACAAGGAAACACCGGGCAACGCCCTTGTTGTCGTGACCAAGTCCACCAATGCCTGTTTCTCCGACCTGGTCCGGGTCACCGGATTTGTCGTGCCCCGCCGGGAAGCGGTCGTCGGGGTCGACCAGGAGGGATCCAAGGTTTCCGATCTTCTGGTCCGTGAAGGCGACACGGTTACCGACAATCAGGAACTGGCCCGCTTGACGCCCCCACCGGCGCAGCCTGGCGCCCCCGCCGGCGGCGCGCGGTCTGCACCGACCTCGTTGCGCGCGCCGGCTGCCGGACTGGTGATCCAGGTCAACACCATCGTCGGAGCGCCGGCCTCGCCGCAGGCCGGCCCGATGTTTCGAATTTCCGTCAACAACGAAGTCGAACTCGACGCCGAAGTGCCCGCCTTCCACATGATGAAGCTCAATCCGGGGGCGATAGTGCGGATCAGCCGGGACAACGCGCCGGACCTTGTCGGGCGCGTCAGGCTGGTATCGCCGCAGATCGATCGCGCGACCCAACTCGGCCATGTCAGGATATCGCTCACCAACAACCCGTCCCTCAAGGTGGGCATGTTCGCCCGCGCCAACATCAACGCCAAACAAAGCTGCAATGGAGTGGCGGTCCCGCGTACCGCCATTGACCATCTGACCGTTCAGGTGGTCAAAGGGAACACGATCGAGACGCGAAAAGTCCGGGTTGGGCTGGTGTCCGACACCTCGACGGAAATTCTCGAAGGCCTCGACGTAGGCGAAGTCGTCGTGGCCGACGCCGGCAGTTCGCTGCATGACGGCGACCAGATCAAGACCATATTCGCCGAGGACCTCGATCGAACGCGGGGACGTTGATGGCTCTGAATATCTCGGCGTGGTCGATTCGAAACCCGCTTCCGTCCATCGTTTTTTCGATCATCCTGCTGGTTTTGGGCTGGATGAGTTTCACCAAGCTTGCGGTGACGCGCCTTCCCAGCGCCGATATCCCCGTGATTTCGGTTGCGGTGGCACAATTCGGCGCCGCCCCGGCCGAACTGGAATCGCAGGTTACCAAGACCATCGAAGACGGCGTATCCGGCGTCGAGGGTGTGCGGCACATCTCATCCTCGATCACCGACGGACTGTCGGTGACGACGATCGAGTTCGCGCTCGAAACCAACACCGACCGGGCGCTGAACGACGTCAAGGATGCGGTTACCAGCGTTCGCAGCAACCTGCCGCAAAACGTCAATGAGCCGCTGATTCAGCGCGTTGACGTGATCGGCCTGCCGATCGTCACCTATGCCGCGATCTCGCCCGGCAAGACTCCCGAACAGTTGTCTTACTTCGTCGACGACGTCGTCAAGCGCGCGCTGCAGGGCGTGCGCAACGTCGCACAGGTCGAGCGCATCGGCGGCGTCGAGCGCGAAATCCAGGTGTCGCTCGATCCCGACCGGTTGCAGGCCGCCGGCCTGACCGCTGTCAACGTCAGCCAAAGCCTGCGCGGCACCAATGTCGACCTTGCCGGTGGCCGGGCTGAGATCGGAAAGAACGATCAGGCCATCCGGACGCTGGCGGGCGCCAAGACGCTCAACGATCTCGCCGGAACCATGATTCCGCTGTTCGGCGGCGGCGAAGTGCGCCTGGACGATCTCGGGACCGTGACCGACACTATCGCCGACCGCCGGACATTCGCCCGCTTCAACGGCGAACCGGTGGTCGCGCTCGGCATCAAGCGTTCGAAGGGCGCCAGCGACGTGGTCGTCGCGGCGGCGATCCAGAAACGCATCGATGCCCTCAAGGATCAGTATCCCGATGTCGACCTCAAGCTGATCGACACGTCGGTCGACTTCACCAAGGGCAACTACGAGGCCGCGATCCGGACACTGTTCGAGGGTGCCATTCTTGCCGTCATCATCGTCCTGCTGTTCCTGCGCGACATTCGTGCCACCATCATCGCCGCGATCTCGCTACCGCTGTCGATTTTCCCGGCGTTCTGGGCGATGGACATCCTCGGGTTCTCGCTCAACCTCATCAGCTTTCTTGCCATCACGCTCTCGACCGGCATTCTGGTCGACGATGCCATCGTCGAGATTGAGAACATCGTGCGGCACATGCGGATGGGCAAGACGCCCTATCGCGCGGCTCTCGAGGCCGCCGACGAAATCGGACTGGCGGTTATCGCGATCAGCCTGACCATCATCGCGATCTTTGCACCCGCAAGCTTCATGTCCGGGATCGCCGGTCAATTCTTCAAGCAATTCGGCATCACGGTGTCGGTGCAGGTATTCTTTTCGTTGCTGGCGGCCCGCTTCGTCACGCCAATGCTGGCCGCCTATTTCATGAAGCATCACACGCACGAAGACCCGCCGCCGGGGCGCGTACTGCAAACCTATCATCGTCTGGTTACCTGGTCGGTGCAGCACTATTTCATCACCGTCGTGATCGGTTTCGGAATTTTCGCAGCCTCGATCTGGAGCATTACGCAACTGCCGCAAGGTTACCTTCCGGCCCAGGACGCCGCGCGCTCGCTGCTGGCAATGGAGCTGCCGCCCGGCTCGCAGCTCGCTTTCACCGAGAAGACCACCGAAGAAATTGTCTCGCGTCTGCGCAAGCGGCCGGAGGTCAAGAGCGTGTTCGTCGATGGTGGCCGGGTGCCGCCGGGAACGCTCGAAGTACGCCGCGCGGCGTTGATCATCAATTATACGCCGAAGGGCGAACGCAAGGTCACGCAACGCGAGCTTGAGCTTTCGATCGCCAAGGATCTCGAAAACGTTCCGGACATCCGGTACTGGTTCCTCGACGAGAATGGCCAGCGCGCCATATCGCTGGTGGTGACCGGCGTGGACAGCAACATCGTCGGTAATGTCGCCAACGAACTGGCGACGCAGATGAAGCGGATTCCGCTGATCTCCGATGTGATCTCCGAGACCTCGCTCGACCGTCCCGAACTTCGCATCCAGCCGCGGGCCGATCTGGCGGCGCGGCTCGGCGTCTCCACCGAAAGCCTGTCGCAGACGATTCGCGTCGCCACCATCGGCGACGTCGGTCCGGCGCTTGCCAAGTTCGATGCCGGCGACCGGCTGGTGCCGATCCGGGTCCAACTCGAAGATTCGGCGCGCGGCGATCTGCCGATTCTCGAGCAATTGAGGGTCCCCTTGGGCGAGCACGGCGAAAAGGGCGGCGTACCGCTTTCCGTTGTCGCCGACATCAAGCTCGATCAGGGCCCGACCAGCATCAATCGCTACGACCGGCAACGCCAGGCGACGGTTGCGGCCGATCTCGTCGGCTCGGCGGCGTTGGGTGAAGCCACCAAGAGGATCGACGAACTGCCGGTCAAGAAAAGCCTGCCGAAGGGCGTCACGGTCGCTCCTTCCGGCGATGCCGAGGCCCTCAAGGATCTGGCGAGCGGCTTTGTCACCGCGATGACTTTGGGCTTGATGATTGTTTACGCCGTTCTGGTGCTGCTGTTCGGGACGTTCCTGCAACCGATCACCATCCTGTTCTCGCTGCCGCTCTCGATCGGCGGCGCGATCGGGGCGTTGCTGCTGACCGGTAACCAGCTCACCGTTCCGGTCTATATCGGCATGCTGATGCTGATGGGCATCGTCACCAAGAACGCCATCATGCTGGTGGAATTCGCGGTCGAATCGATCCGCGAAGGCAAACCCCGCGCCGAAGCGATCATCGATGCCGGCATGAAGCGCGCCCGTCCGATCGTCATGACCACCGTTGCGATGGCGGCCGGCATGACGCCGAGCGCTCTGGCGGAAGGCGCCGGCGGCGAATTCCGCTCGCCGATGGCGCTGGCCGTGATCGGCGGCCTGATATTCTCCACCGTGCTGTCGCTGGTGTTCGTGCCGGCGATGTTCATGATGATGGACGATCTGGCCGTGCTGTTCTGGCGCTTGGGCAAGAAACTGGTGTCTTCAAACGCCGATGCCGAGCATCCGCCGGCTGATCATTCCGGCGACCATAAACCCCCGCCGAGCATCGTGCATTCGCCGGCCGCGGAGTAGCGCTCATCCGAGAATCCGCAGCATGCCGGATGCCCGGCTTTCGCGGTCGCCCCGCGAACCGCCGCAGCCCGCGCTATTCGTTGCGTGCCACCGCGGTCAGCCGGGCGATGTTCCGCAATAAAATCCGGCCGCGCTGCAAGTCCAGGATGCCGTCCTTGCGCCATTGCTGCAGCTGACGGTTGACGCTTTCGCGCGCAGCGCCGACGAATACGCCGAGCTGCTCCTGGGAAATATGCACCTCGGAGCCGAAATCGGAGGCGAGCGCGCAGAGCCGCCGCGCCAGCCGCACCGGCAGCGGCTGCAGTACCGATTCCTCCATCCGCTCGCTCTGCCAGCGAATCCGCTGGCACAGGAGCTGGATCAGCTTGATCGCCACGCGCGGCTCACGTTCGAGATGGGCGAGGAAGTCTTCCCGCCGGAGTACGAACAATTCGGTCGGCTCGCCGGCGGTCGCATCCGCGGTGCGGCTCTCGCCGTCGAGCACCGCGACCTCGCCGAACAAATCGCCCGGACCCATGAAATTCAGGGTCAGGCGGCTGCCGTCGGAGGCCCCGGTTTCGATCCGGATCTGGCCGCGGCGCACCCCATAGAGTGCGTCGCCGCTGTCGCCTTTCTGGAACAGCACCCCGCCGGCCGGAAGTTGCTGGGTGTGGCAAAGACCGGAGATTCGCTGCAATTCGTCGGCGCCGAGGTCCGCGAACATCGGATTCATCTTCAAAATAACCGCAAATTCGCTCTGTTTGCTCATTGCAATGCCTTCCGGCCGTTCGAAATCGCCAACAGGGATTGTACGAAACCCGCTTCCCTCGAAGTGTGGCATAAGTCACATAACTTTGCAGCACCCCTGCATTATTTTCGGCTGCTTTGAGCTGTTTCCCCTTTCCGGGATAAGCTTGAATGATTGGCCGCGCCCGGTCGCGGGGCCAAAATCGATGCTGCTTGCCCGGTTTGGAACGACGACATGAAAGCACTGAAAATCGCAGGCGCCGCCATCGCTGCCGTGATCATTGCGGCGGTATTGCTGCTGATCATCGGGATTCCCTCAGGCTTCCTGACGTCGACGATAAAGGACCAGGTCGAACGCGAAACCGGCTATCGGCTGACCATCAACGGCGCGACCAAAATCGGCCTCTGGCCCTCGCTGCACGTGACGTTGCACGACCTCACGCTTGAGGACCCGCAACAACGCGATACCAGCAAGCGCCTGACCGTCGGCAGCGTCGAGGCCGACGTGACGCTTGGCAGCGTATGGTCGGGTCATCCGCAAGTCACCGAGCTTGCGATCGTTCACCCGACCGTCTACGTCCCGCTGCTGCGCGAACGCACCGCCGCACCCATTGCGTCATCCCCTCCGCCGACGTCCTCCGGCAAGACCGACACGAAGGCGTTCGCCATCGATCACGTGACGGTCACCGACGGCACCGCGATGTTTTCCAACGTCCGGGACCGGGTCAACAGCCGCATCGACAGCATCAATGCCGATGTCAGGATCGGCGGCGATCGCAGGATCACGATCAACGGCAGTGCCGGCGCCGGCGACCGCCCGCTCAAGTTCGGGATCAAGGCGACGGTGCCGGCTTTGCCGCTCGAGCGGCAAAACATTCCGGTTGAACTGACCCTCGAGGACCCAAATCTGCTGCAGGCCCCGCTGTCGGCCAAGGCCGAGGTCCGGCTCAACGGTTCGGTCGCCATGATCAACGGCCTGACCGGAACGATCGGCGATGGCGCGTTCAATGGCTGGGCATCGGTCGATCTCACCAGCAAGCCGCTGGTGAAAGTCGATCTCGACTTCCAGCGGCTTGCCGTCGCGATGCCGGCAGCTGCCACCCCCGTCACGTCGCAGACTTCCCAACAGGGCTGGAGCAGTGAACCGACCGACGTCAACCGGTTGAACTATATCGACCTCCAGGTCAGGATTTCCGCCGCCGAGCTCAATATCGGCACCGCGCATTTCGCCCCGGCGGCGATCGACGCCACGCTCGCCAGCGGCGTGCTCAAGGCCGACTTCGCCAATCTCGGAGCCTATGACGGCCAGGCCAGCGGTCAACTCATCGTCGATGTATCCTCGGGCAATCCGGCCTACACGCTGCGCTGTGACCTTGCCGGGGTCGGTGCGCTGCCGCTGCTCAAGAGCGCGGCCGATTTCGACAAGCTCGACGGAAAAATGCAGGCCAAGATCGTGGCGAATTCCTCCGGCAACAGCCAGCTCGCGATCGTCTCGAATTTGAGCGGAACGGTGTTCGCTATTTTTCAGGACGGCGCGATCCGCGGCCTCAACGTCGCCCAGATGGTCCGCTCGCTGACATCCGGAACGCTGTCGGGATGGCAGGAAGGCAAGGAACAAGCCACCGATCTGGCGCAGCTCAGCGCCTCGTTCCGGATCGACAAGGGCCAGGCCACCACCACCGATCTCAACCTGGTGGGCCCGCTGGTGAAGATGACCGGCGCCGGCACCATCGACCTGATCGGCAAGCAGATGGCGTTCCGGGTCGAGCCGAAGCTCGTGATGACCACCGAGGGCCAGGGCCGCGCCAGCGACCCGGTCGGGCTCGGCGTCCCCGTCATCATCGACGGCCCCTGGGCCCAGCCGCGCATCTATCCGGAAATGAGCGGCATTTTCGACAATCCCGATGCGGCCTATGCCAAGCTCAGGGAGATGGGCAAAGGCCTGTTCGCGGGTGGCGCTCTCGGCAACCTCGGTAACCTCGGCGGCACCGGATCGGGCGGCGGCACCGACCAGTCCGGCGCGCTCAGCGGCAAGCTCGGGGAGACCCTTGGCAACCTGCTGCAGGGATTGGGCCAAAACCGCAGCCTGCCGGACAAATCCTCCGACCCGGCCGCGCCGCCAGCCGCAGCACCTCCGCCGGCGCAGAGCGACGTTGCTCCGCCGCCCTCGCAGGACAGCCAGCCGATGAACGATGTGCTGAAGCAGTTGTTCAAGCGCTAGGGCGTCCTTTTTGTTGCCACCGCTGTTGAAGCAAGGGCAGTAGGCTCCCTCTCCCCTTGTGGGAGAGGGTTGGGGTGAGGGGTCGCGGTCTATCGATAGTCTGTACCCCTCACCCGGATCGCATCTGTCGATGCGACATAGCCGAAGCCTTGCTTCGGCGTCCTTTTTCGAGAACGGCCGCCAAAGGCGGCCTACGCCTCTCCCACAAGGGGAGAGGTATCAGAACCAACGTTAACGGCCCGAAATCCCGGCTAACCACGCTGGCAGCTCCCCGGCCAAAACCCCTTGAATTGTGCTAGGAATGGCGCACGAGGGACTGGATGAGCGGATTCAAGGACAAAATCTGGCGTCTGCGCGAGGGCCTGTTTGCCAAATACGTGATCGCGCTGGTCGGCCTTGTGGTGTTCGTGCTCGCGGTCACCGGCGCGCTGGAAACCTGGATCAGCTACCGCGGCATCAAGACCACGCTGACCGGTGCGATGTCGGACAAGGCCGAGGCCACCGCGCGGCGGATCGAGCAGTCGGTCTCCGAGCTCGAGCGGCAGATCAGTTGGGTGACCCGCGCCAGTTCGGACGCGGCGCGCGCGCCGCTTGAACAGCACCGTGCCGACTACGCCCAGCTGCTCAACCAGGTGCCCGCGGTCAACCAGCTCTCGCTGATCGACGGCAGCGGCCACGAACTGTTGCGGCTGTCGCGCCTGACGATTTCGGTCGGCAGCAAGGCCGACTTTTCCCGCGACCCCAGGTTCACCGAGACCGTCGCCAGGGGCGTCAGCTATTCGCCGGCTTTTTTCCGGGACCGCCAGCCCTTCATGTCGATCGCGGTTTCGCATTCCGGGTTCAACGCCGGCGTCACCATCGCCGATATCGACCTTCATTTCCTGTCGGATTTCCTCGGCGACGCCCAGGTCGGCAAAGCCGCCTTCGCCTATGTGGTCGATTCGCGCGGCCAGGTGCTGGCGAGTTCGGCCAAGGGCCCGGCGATCGGCAAGAACATCTCGACCCTGCCGCAGGTCGCCGCACGCCTGACGGCGGCCAGCCAGGCCGCGACCTCCGGCACCGACGCCGACGGCTATTCGGTGCTGACCGCGTCCGACGGGCTGCCGAAACTCGGCTGGTACGTGTTCTTCGAACAACCGACGGCCCAGGCGCTGGCGCCGATCCGCGATCAGCTGGCGCGGATCGTGCTCCTGATCGTGCTCGGGCTGGTGGTGGCGAGCCTTGCCGGCACCGTGCTGGCCCGCCGCATGCTGATCCCGATCACGGCGCTGCGCCGCGGCGCGCGGCGCATCGGCGAGGGCGATTTCAGCCATCGCATCGACGTGCATACAAGGGATGAGCTGGAAGAGCTCGCCAACCAGTTCAACAGCATGGCCGGCCAGCTCGCCGAGACCTATTCGGGCCTTGAATCCAAGGTCGAAGAGCGCACCCGCGACCTGGCGCGGTCGGTCAACGAACTCAAGGTGCTCGAGGAAGTCGGCCGCGCCGTCTCCTCCTCGCTCGATCTCAACGCCGTGCTGCCGACGGTGGCGGCCCGCGCGCTCGAAATCACCCATGCCGATGCGGTTCTGATCTACGGCTACGACGCGGCCAAGCAGCAGTTCAACCTGTCCGAGGCCATCGGCATCGACAAGGCCGCCGAGGGCGCCCATCTCGCCATCGACTACGGCGCCAGCGTGCTCGGCGAAGCCGCCGCCAAAGGCGAGCCGATCGCGATACCCGACCTCGCCGGCGCCGCGGACAACCTGTTGCGCGATGTTGCGGTCAAGGCCGGCTTCCAGTCGGTGCTGGTGATACCGCTGGTCGACCAGCAGGGCACGCTGGGATCGCTGGTGGTGCTGCGCCGGGCCACCGGCGAATTCTCGCCGAACCTGATCGGACTGATGCGCACCTTCGCGCATCAATCGGTGCTCGCCATGCGCAACGCGCGGCTGTTCACCGAAGTGGACCAGAAGGGCCGCGAACTGGCCTCCGCCCATTCGATCGTGCAGCAACAGGCCGGCAAGCTGCAGGAACAGACCGAGCAGCTCTTGGACTGGAACAAGTCGCTGGAAGAACGGGTCGAGAAGCAGATCGGGGAGATCGAGCGCATCCGAAGGCTCGAGCGCTTCCTGCCGCCGCAGGTCGCGCAACTGATCGCCTCCTCCGACGGCCAGGATTCGCTGCTCGACAGCCACCGCCGCGAAGTGACGGTGGTGTTCTGCGACCTGCGCGGCTTTACTGCGTTCACCGAGGCCACCGAGCCCGAGGAAGCCATGAACGTGCTGCGCGAATATCATGCCGCGCTGGGCGAATTGATTTTCCGCTACGAAGGCACGCTCGACCGCTATGCCGGCGACGGAGTGATGATCCTGTTCAACGCGCCGATCAAATTTGCCGACCATACCAAGCGCGCGGTCAAGATGGCGGTCGAGATGCGCGACGCCATCGGCCTGTTGACGCAGAAGTGGCGCAACCGCGGCCACAGCCTCGGATTCGGCGTCGGCATCGCGCTCGGCTATGCGACGCTGGGCCAGATCGGATTCGAACAGCGGCTGGAATATGCCGCGATCGGCAGCGTTACCAATCTGGCCTCGCGGCTGTGCGACGAAGCCAAGGCCGGCCAGGTCGTGGTCGCCCGGCGCGTCTACGGCATCGTGGAGCAATGGGTCGATGCCAAGCCGCTCGACGACCTGCAACTGAAGGGCTTCAATCATCCGGTGCTGGCCATGGAGATCCTGCGCTGGCGCGAGGACGGCGAGGCGGCGGAGACCGCCGCACCCGATGTGCCCGAAGCCGAGCCGCGGCGCCGGAAGCAGCCGTCGTAGGAAATCTCTCACTGTCGTTCCTGCGTTCGCAGGAACGTCAAAACACACCTCCGCGATCCCGCGGCGCGATTTCGCCCGGGCTGTGCAAAGAGTCCTTCGCCTCGAAAGAGAGGGCGCAGGGAATGCCGGGCGCCCAACGCGCCCGCAGCCTGGCAGGGCAGAAAAAACAAGCCATGCCAGCAAAGTCACCACGGTCACGCCGGAAATCACCCGGCATTCCCCGCACAATGGTTTTACGGTTTACTCCGTGCTCTCCCCGGTGATCGGGCTTTCTTGTCACCGTCATCGGCGGATCACTCCGCCGACTTGACACCGGCGTCGAGGTGTCAGGACCACACGGCTTCACCGTCCGCCTCAAGCGCCGTTCGTCAAAAGCGCCCTAGCGTCCACCGCATCCCGCCCCGCGTCCGTGACGATCGCGAGCGCCCCTGCAGGGGGCGAGACAGGAATGGATATGCACCTGATTCGCGCTTCTGAAAAACAGAATATTTTTGCGAATGGGGCTTGACAGAGGTTATCGAATTGATGCGGCACTAAAAATTAGCGGCTGGGTGCAAGTCGCTAAAGCCGTCGAGCGACTGCGGATACCGTCGCGCTCAATATGCAAAGGCGCAAGCGCGCGCCTTTGCATGTCTGCGAAAACCGCCGTCAAAGCGCGGCTTCGGCCTCGGTATTCACAACCGATTCCGCCAGGGTGGTAAGGGCCGCGTCGGTAGCCTTTTCCTCCTTCAGGGTCGCCTCCAGCAGCGCCACGGCATCGATGAGATGGCGTGTCGCTCAGCGCAACAGCAGGATCAGGATGATCAGTGGAATCGGAATTCCAACCAGCCAGAGCAGGATAGGCATGCGATGTTCCTTTCAGGTGAAAGAGCAAGAGAGAGAATGCATTAGCGGCGCGCCCGGTTTCCCCAGGTGCCGTCGCGCAGTCCACCGCCCTCGGTTGCGGCGAGACTGGCGCAGAACGCACCAATCAGCAGCGAAGCGGTCAGCCAGAAGGCGAGTTGCGCCGTCGCCTTGCGGGCGGCGTCGGTATCGGCCTTCACCTGCGTCACCACGTCGCTGACGCGCTTGTCGGCATCAGCCTGAGACATGCCGGTGCGCGCCGCGACGACCTTGGAGACATAGTCACGATCGGCCGGCTTCAGATCGCCGCCGTTGCGGAAGCTGGTGGTGAACAGCCGAACCATTTCACCGCGTGCTTCGCCGGGATTGCCGGCATTCGGCGCGGCGGGCGTGTCGGAACGCAAGAGTGTATCGATATAGCCATCCATCGGTCCCATCCGGCTTGCGGCTGATGCGGTCGCCTGCCCAGCACCGGACGCTGCGCCGCCGATCAGGCTGCTCGCAGGGGAAGCCAGCAGTACGGCGCCGAGCACCGAGGCGAAGGCCCAGGCCACAAATCCATGCGCGGTATCGCGGAAGTAGACCTCGTCGCTATGGACGCCGATCCAGCGCGAGCGCAGCCGGCCGGCGATATAGCCGCCGATCGAGGAAGACAGCATCGCGATGACGACGAGATAAAGCCCGGTACCGATCTTGAAGCTCGATGCCGACACGCCGGCGCCGGCCCAGGGCGAAACCACGGAAAGGCCAAGTCCGATGCCGAACGCGATCAGAACCAGGGTCAGCGCGCAGGCGACGATCGCGCCGGCGGCGATGGCCGCCCACGAAACGCCCGCGACAGACGGCTCTCCTGAATCCGCTCCGGGTTGAATGACGACGGTATCGATCATGAGGTGCTCCCAGCTTTCCTGCGACCCGCACGGTCGCGTGCCGCAATAAGCGGCAGCGGAAACAAATGTTCCCACGGAAAAATGGAGCCTTGAAAACGGAGATTGCCGAACGGGAAGACGAGGCCATCACCTTTGGCTATCCGCGCGAGCGCGTTTTGGCAGCGGGCCGTAAGCCTTTGGCTATCCGCGACAGGCGCCGCTGTTAACGGCGGGTGATGGCCTCGCATTCCTAATCTGTTTTGCGGGATTTGGTTCCGGGTCTGGCGGATGCATCGCCTCTGACAGCCTCAGTGCGAATTCCGCCGCCCCCGCCCGCAGATGCCAAGAGCCGCTTGGCTCCATCGTACCCCTTCTGGTATCCATGCTTGCTGGAATGGAGCTGAAACGCCGATGACTAATTCCGCCGCACCGAAGTCCGCTCGCGCCCTGCTCGCCCCCGTCGCCGCAGCCCTGCTCTGCCTCGTCTCGGCGCACCCCTCCTTCGCCGCCGACGAGGCCGACGCCCCCAACGGCGCCACGGTCACCGTGCTCAAGGCGGCGAAATCGTGCTTTAAGGCCATGGTCGAGGTTTCGGGCACCGTGATCGCGCGGGACGAGACCATGGTCCGCCCCGAGCGGCAGGGCCTGAAGGTCGCGGAAATCCTCGCCGACGCCGGCGATACCGTGACGGCCGGCCAGGTGCTGGCCCGGCTCACGCTGCCCGAAGGCGGCACGGCGCAGGTGCAGGCGCCGGTGGCCGGGCTGATCGCCACGTCCTCGGCGGTGATCGGCGCCAACGCGTCGGGCAAGGGCGAGGCGCTGTTTTCCATCATCGCCCGCAACGAATTCGACCTGGTCGGCCTGGTGCCGACCGAAAGTCTCGCCAACCTAAAGGTCGGCCAGGCGGCGCATATCAAGGTGATCGGCGGCGGCGAAGTCGACGGCCGGATCCGCCGGATCGGGACCACGGTCGAGCCCAACGTCCAGCTCGGCCAGGTCTTCATCGGGGTCACCACCAACCGGCGCCTGCTGCTGAATTCGTCCGGGCGGGCGCAGATCACCACCGGCCAAAGCTGCAACGTGGCGGTGCCGCTCACCGCCATTATCTACGGCAGCGTCGGCACCGTGGTGCAGGTGGTGCGGCGGGCGCGGGTCGAGACCCGGCAGGTCGAAACCGGGCTAATGTCCGGCGGCCAGGTCGAAATCCGCAGCGGCCTCGAGGAAGGCGACATCGTGGTCGCCCGCGCCGGGGCGATCCTGCGCGAAGGCGATCCGGTGCGGCCGGTGATGGCGAACGTGGACGCGAAGTAGGGCGGGGGGTTAGGTGCGCGCCTCGTCGTTCGAGGCTCGCTGCGCTCGCACCTCAGGATGACCGGATTTGTTCCGAGCTATTTCAACAATGACGGTGAGCTCCCTCTCCCCTTGTGGGCCGAGACGAGCGAAGCTCGCTCTTAGAGGGTTGGGGTGAGGGGTTCAGGTCTACCGATAGTCCGTAACCCCTCACCCGAATTGCTTCGCAATTCGACCTCTCCCACAAGGGGAGAGGTTGCAGCGGGGGCGTCAGCCGCCGAAGTTCACGTCTTCCAGCAGCGAGGAGGATACCGAGGGCACCTGTTCGCCGTCGGAGGCGCGCGAGATGGCGACGCGGGTCTTGTTGAAGACAGACTCGGCGCTGGCGACCTGGGCGTTGAGGTTGTTGAGCAGCTCCGACACCAGCACGCTGTGCTCACCCCTGGAGTCGTCGGCGACCTTGCCCGGCGTGGCCGAGGACAGCACCAGCGCGTTGTCGGGCGCGTTGATCGGCGCGAGCCCGTGGGAGAAGGCGCGGAAGCGGCGCTCATAGGGGTTGCGGCGCGAGGCGTCGATCACCACGAGCTTGGCGCGGGCGCCCTGCTCCTTCATGGTGTCGAGCACGGATTCGATGCTGACCCCGTCGCGGCGCACGTCGGATTCCTTCCAGATCGTTGCATCGACCGGGATCATGTAGCTCTCGCGGCCGGCCTGGACGCCATAGCCGCCGAAGAACAGCAGCACCACAGATTCCGGCCTGATCTTTGACTTGAGGCGGCCGACCGCCCGGTTGATGTCGTCCTTGCTGGCGTCTTCCACCACGTCGACGTCGAAGCCGTTATGGCGCAGCGTCGCGGTCAGAGCGCGGGCATCGTTGATCGGCTGGCTCAGCGGCGCCGACGCGTCGGGGTAATGTCCGTTGCCGATCACCAGCGCAAGCCGCGAACCCCTGGCTGCGGCGCCGGTCTGCTCGGCGGTGACGGCGGCCCTCGCCGCGTCCATCGCCCGCTTGCTCATCAGCGCGGCATGGGCGCCGATCGCCAGCGACACCACGCCCACCAAGGCGGCGGCAATGGTGAGGGTGCGGTGGGAGACATGGGGCAGCGGAAGTTTCATTCGTTGATTCCTGGTCATCGTCCAAACGCGATCAGTTTGTCGCGCCAAAGGCCTTAAGGTTTGAGGGATCGCCGGACGGTGTGTGTGGGGTCCAATTGCGCTCAATTTGCGGCACTGCAGCAAACAAACCCTTAACCCGCAAGGGGCCTCCCGGGCAAGACGGAACCTCGTTTACCGAATGCGGTGTTGCCGCCGGGTTAACTCGATCGTGGTTCCATCCTGCCGCCGGCGCGCGCCCCTATTCCGTGATCTCCATCACATTTGTGTTTCCTGTCGTTTCGTGTAGTTTTTCAAGGGCTTGAAGGTTCACGGAACCTGCAACCCATTGGGATTTGCAGGTTTTCAGGGCGGCGGCGGCAGCCGGTGCCGAGTTGGCGCGGCTGGGCGGGACATGCGGCGGGAACCGCAGGTTTCGGAAACCCGAAAGAAAATCATGGGCTTTCAAACCATCGCCGGAACCGTCTACCGCGCGCTGACGGTCGGCAAGGATGGGCCGTCGCTCTACGATGTCTGCGATCCCTTGCTGCTGAACGGCAAGGGCTACGACCGGCACCTCGGCAAGTTCTACAAGACCGCGCTCGGTAACCCCGCTTTGCGCCCGCTGCTGCGGCGGACTGGCCTGGCCGAATTGCGCGACGAGCCGCGGCTGCAGCGGCTGCGCGAGGCGCTGATCCGGGCGCGCGACGACGAGACGCCGGACTGGGCCGCGATCGGCCGGCCTGTGGCGGAACTGCTCGATACCCTCGACGTGCAGCATCCCTCGCCCGGGCCAGCGACCGCGCCCGATCGCGCCCCTGACAGCGCCGGGATCGAAGCCATCATCCGCAGCTGCGGCGCGCACCTTTTGGGCTCGTTCAAGCGCAACGGCTTCATTCCGACCTACGCCGCCTTCAACCTGATCGGCGACGCCGACATCGGCGGCCGCGAACTGTCGATGGCGCTGACCGGCCTGAATTCGCGCGGCTACAAGAATTCGACGCTGCTGTTCAACCTGGCGCGGGTCTTCATCGCGCGCTCGCCGGCGCGCGCGCTGATCAACCCGCCCTGGACCGGCATCGCCGAGCCGATGTGGCAGCCGATGCAGATCCGCCATCGCTCGGCCTATTACGACGCGTTCTTCACCGAAGCCTTGCTGAGCTTTGTCGAAACCGGGCTCGCCTCGCCGGACCAGGCCAGCGCATCGCGCCGCGCGATCGCGGCGATGGTGGATTTCTGCCTCAATACAAGCCGCGAAGAGGTGCGCGCCCAGGACGGCTCGACCGTCAGCGTCATCACCGCGCTGGCGCCGCTGCCACATCCGCGCTTTTCGAGGTTCTTCGCCCACATCAAGCAGGATCTCGGCTTCGGCGTCTACGTGCCGGACTGCGACACCACCGCCTGCTCGTTCTCGGCGGCAACCCAAGCCGGCTCCGACGATCCGATCCTCGACCAGCCGCTGCTCGACTTCTATGCCGGCTACCAGGTCGGCGGCGGCGCCAACGAGCCGCTGGTCACGGTGCCGCTCAACGACAACATCGATTACGAAGGCGGCGTCGTCACCTGGATCGACAACCTCAGGGGCGAACGTCCGTTCGGCAACGACCTCGACCCCACGCTCAATCTCGACATCCTCGAAGTCAGCTTCCGCAACCACGCGCGATGGAAGATCGTCGAGACCCCGGCGCGGCTCGACACTATCAGCCGCATCATCGGCTTTCAGAAGCGCCTGGTCGCATCGGGCGCGTTCAGCGATCCGCGCTCGCATATCTATTATTTGCCGGAGCTGTACTGCGCCTATTTCGGCCGCTGCTACGCCGCGTTCATCGCGATGCCTTTAGCGGCGCAGCAGGCGATCGACCCCGACGGCGCGTTCGATTTCATCCGGACCAAGGTGCTGGCTTACGTGCAGACCGAACTGATCGCGGCCGAGATGAACGTGTTCGACGCCGCCCTGGCGCTGATCGCACTGGGCCATCTCGGCGCCGAGCCCGCGAGCTTCACCCCGGCGCTGCATTGCATCGTCCGCCATCTCGGCGAAGGCGGCCATCATGGGCCGTTCCGGGCCTATGAATGGAACAAGATGAAGACCCCGACCCGCATCCTGGTCGGCGGTCCCGAAGTGACCTCGGCCTTCGTACTGATGGGCCTGGCGCTGGCGCGGCGGGTCATGCTGCGGGGGGCGTAGATATCGTAAGGATCGCTTTGCTTTACCCTTCCCTGGAGGGGGATGGTAGGCAAGCTATCGCGTTAAGTTGACAGCGGCCACGGCGCCGGGCGCTGGCACGCCAGCCAAATCCGCACCACAATCCGGCGGCATAATTACAAGACTACGCATTCGAATCCGGTCCCTTTTCATGATCATGAGATTCCTCTTGGTGAGATTCCGCATCAGATTTCTCCTGGCGATGGCGACGCTGCTGGTGCCGGCCATCGCCGAAGCCGCCGACATCACCGGGGTCCCGAAAATCCGCGACGGCGATCAGATCCAGATCGGCAGCACCCGGATCCGTCTCGGCGGCATCGACGCGCCGTCGATGGACCAGCTTTGCCTCAACCACACCGGCGAGCGTTGGACCTGCGGCGTCGCCGCGCGCGACGAACTGGTCAAGCATGCCGACAACAAGTCCTGGACCTGTCATGTGCAGCGAACCGACCGCCGCGGACGCGTGGTGGCGCGCTGCGAGGTCGACGGCGAAGACATCCAGAAGTGGATGGTGAAGAGCGGGTGGGCGCTGTCCTATGTGCGGTTTTCCCATGATTACGACGCCGACGAGAGCGCCGCGCGCGAGGCCAAGGCCGGGATGTGGCAGGGCGCCTTCATCGCACCGTGGGACTGGCGGGTCCGCAACAAGAAGACCGTCATTCTCGGCGCCACCAAGCCGCCGCCGAATTCCCACGCGATCCTGCTGGCTTCCGCGTCGGGATCGGTGGCGCCCTCGCCCGACTGCACCATCAAGGGCAACGTCAATGGCGCTGGCGAATGCATCTATCACAAGCCCACCAGCCGATGGTATGCGCAGATCAAGATGCAAATCAGCAAGGGCACGCGCTGGTTCTGCTCGGTCGAGGAGGCCGAAGCCGCCGGCTGCCGCGAGACCCGGCGCTGACCGCCGGCGGATGTGCCAGTTTCGCAGATGGATTTGTGAGAGCGCGGCGTCGTGACCGATATTCCAGACGGCTTGCAGGATAGCGGGGAATCGCCGGCGCAGAAGCACGGCCGGATCAGGCGCTACGCGCTGCTCTCGCTGGTGATCATCGGCGCCTACACGCTGCTGGCTTATCTGGTGCTGCCGGGCTTCTGGACCCATCACGAACACCAGAAGGGCCTCGCCACGCTGCCGATGGTGACGCTGACGGCGCAGGGCATCGCCGGCGATCCGATCAATGTCGGGCTCGTCGGCAACGACAAGGACGTGCTGTGCGCCATGCAGGCCGCCGGCTGGCTTCCGGCCGACCCGGTGACGCTGCGATCCTCGATCGAGATCGCCGGCAGTGTCTTGCTGGACCGGCCCTACCCCGACGCCCCGGTCAGCAATCTCTATTATCTGAAGCGGCGCGAGGATCTCGCGTTCGAAAAGCCCGACGGCAATAGCGCCGATCACCGCCATCATGTGCGGTTCTGGAAGGCGCTGGAGGAAGGCGAGGAGAAGCGCCCGGTCTGGCTCGGCGCGGTGACCTTCGACCGCAGCGTCGGCGTCAGCCACTATACCGGCGCCGTCACCCACCATATCGACGCGGACATCGACGCCGAACGGCTGCGGCTTGCCACTGATCTGGAAACCGCCGGGATGGTGGACGCCAAATATCAGGTGACCGGCATCGGGCCGACATTCGCCGGGCGCAACGGCGGCGGCGATCTCTATGATACCGACGGCGAGGTGTGGATTCTGCGGCTGGTCGAGGCCTGCCGGAAGCGCGCCGGCCCGGCCGAGGTTCTCCCAAGCCCGCCCGCGACCGAGATCAAGGATCAACTCTGGCAAGGGCTCGCCGGCACGCTGCGAAAATAGACCGCCAACAGCTTGAATTTCCCGCTATTCTCCTGCATCCCATCCCCTCGAACCCATCCAAAGGAACAAGAAAATGACCGTTCGCGCGGGCCGAGAGTTTCTGGCAATCCCCGGGCCCACCACAATGCCCGACGAAGTGCTGCGGGCGATGCATCGCCCCGCGCTCGACATCTATTCCGATGAGTTGATCGGCATGACCGACAGCCTGCTGCGCGATCTGTCGCGGCTGTTCGCCACCAAGGGCCATTCCTACATCTACATCGCCAACGGCCACGGCGCCTGGGAAGGCGCGCTGAGCAATGTGCTGTCGCGCGGCGACAAGGTCCTGGTGCTGGAAAGCGGCCGGTTTGCGATCGGCTGGGGCAACGCTGCGGCGGCCATGGGCGCCGAGGTCGAAGTGCTCAAGGGCGACTGGCGCCGCGCCATCCGGCCGGCCGAAGTTGAGGCCCGCCTGCGGCAGGACAAGGGCCACGCCATCAAGGCGATTCTCGCGGTCCAGGTCGACACCGCCTCGGGCGCGATCAACGACATCGAGGCCATCGGCAAGGCGATCAAGGCGGCGGGGCACCCTGCGCTGTTCATGGTCGATGCCGTGGCCTCGCTCGGCTGCATGCCGTTCGAGATGGATGCGTGGGGCGTCGATGTTGGGATGTCCGGATCGCAGAAGGGCCTGATGTCGCCGCCCGGCCTCGGTTTCGTCGCGGCCAACGACCGCGCCCGCGCGGTGCACAAGACCGCGAACCTGCGCACGCCGTATTGGGACTGGACCGAGCGCGAAGGCTCCGAGCATTACCGGAAATATGCCGGCACCGCCCCGGTGCACCTGTTGTTCGCGCTGCGCCAGGCCATCGACATGCTGTTCGACGAGCAGCTTGAAAACGTCTTCCTGCGCCATCGCCTGCTGGCCGAAGCGGTGCGCCGCGCGGTCGCGGTCTGGGCCGAGGGCCAGGTCCTCAACTTCAACATCGCGGAGCCCAACGAACGCTCGAATACCGTGACCACCGTGGTGATGGCCAACGGCTACGATCCGTCCGTGCTGCAGCGCTACTGCAAGGAGAAATGCGGCGTGGTGCTCGGGGTCGGGATCGGCGATCTCGCCGGACAGGCGTTCCGGATCGCCCATATGGGCCACGTCAATGCCCCGATGATTTTGGGCACGCTGGGCGTGATCGAAGTCGGACTCAATGCGCTCGCTATCCCGCATGGCCGCGGCGGCACCGAAGCGGCGATCGAGTGGTTGGGCGAAAGTGTAAGTGCGTGATCCCAATACCGCCTCTCCCCTTGTGGGAGAGGCATAGGCCGCTTTAGCGGCCGTTCTTGAAGAAGAACGCCGAAGCGAAGCTTCGGCTACGTCGCATCGCCAGATGCGATCCGGGTGAGGGGTTACAGACTATCGATAGACCTGAACCCCTCACCCCAACCCTCTAAGAGCGAGCTTCGCTCGTCTCGGCCCACAAAGGGAGAGGGAGCTCACCGCCGTTGCCGAAACATCGAACCAATGCGTCAATCCAATCAAAGTCTATGGCGCCAAGTCTATCCGCTACCCCGGCATTCGTGCTTATATTGATCCAGCGATAAATAAGACAGCCGACAACGGCGCTATTTGGGGAGAGTTGATTGGCGTCCGTTGAATTGCGTAACCTGACCAAGCGGTTTGGATCGCTGACGGTGGTCGACAACGTCTCGCTGCGGATCGACCACGGGCAGCTGGTCTGCCTGCTCGGCCCCTCCGGCTGCGGCAAAACCACCACGCTGCGGCTGATTGCCGGATTCCTGGAACCATCCGGCGGCGAAATCCGCGTCGGCGACCGGCTGGTATCCTCGCAGGCCCGCACCTTGCCGCCCGAGCAGCGCAAGATGTCGATGATCTTCCAGAGCTACGCGCTGTGGCCGCACATGACGGTCGCCGAGAATATCGTCTACGGGCTGCGCCTGCGGAAGATCGATCGCGCCACCATCGCCAAAAAGCTCGACGTGATCCTCAAAGCCACCAAGCTCGAAATCCTCGCGCAGCGCTATCCCGGCGAACTGTCGGGCGGACAGCAGCAGCGCGTGGCGCTGGCGCGGGCGCTGATCGTCGAACCGGAAACGCTGCTGCTGGATGAGCCCTTGTCCAATCTCGACGCCAACCTGCGCGAGGAGATGCGTTTCGAAATCCGCCGCCTGCACGACGAATACCGCTACACGACAGTTTACGTCACCCACGACCAGTCGGAGGCGATGACCACCGCCGACCTGATCGCGGTGATGAACGCCGGCGTCATCGACCAGCTCGGCTCGCCCGAGGATATCTACGCCCGGCCCGAATCCGAATTCGTCGCGCGCTTCATCGGCGCCAGCAACGTGATCAAGGGCGAGGCCCGCGACGACAACCACGTCGCGTTCGCGGGCGCGACCCTGCAGGTGGTGGGTGCGAAGCTGACCGCCGGTCAGAATGCCGCAGTCGCGATCCGCCAGCACGACATCGAGCTTTCGACCGCAGCACCTTCGGCATCGCAAAACGTGGTCAAGGCCACCGTGACGCGGCAGGTTTTTCTCGGCGCCAGCCGCGACTACATGGTCGAAACAGCCGACGGCACGACGCTGCGCGCCATTACGGCGACGGAAAACGCCGTGCCCAAAGGCGCCCAGGTCTGGTTGACGCTGCCGCCGGAACGTTGCCGGGCGCTGAGCCGCTAACAAAAGTGAGCCGGAGGACACGATGAAGACGCGAAAATTGTCGAGACGCGACATTCTCAAAAGTTCGACCGCGCTCGCGCTTGGAACCGTGTTCGCATCGCCCGCGCGTGCCGAGGCGCCGCCGGCCGAAGCGATCACGCCGCAACTGATCGAAGCGGCAGGCAAGGAAGGCAAGGTGATCCTGTACTCGTCGATGGATCTCCCCGTTGGCGAGAAGCTCGGCAAGGCTTTTGAGGCCAAATATCCCGGCATCGCCGTGCAGATCGAACGCTCCGGATCGGAGCGGCTGTTCCAGCGGGTGGCGCAGGAATTCGGCTCCGACATCCACGCCGCTGATGTGATCAACAGCTCGGATGCCTCGCACTTCATCTCCTGGAAGAAAAACGGCTGGATGGCGCCGTTCGTGAGCGAGGACATCGCGCAGTATTTTCTGCCGCAGTTTCGCGATCCCGACGGCATGTCGGCGACCTCGCGGATCTATCTGTCGTCGATCGCCTACAACACCAACCTGGTGAAACCGGACGACGCGCCGAAAAGCTTTGCCGACCTGCTCGACCCGAAATGGGCCGGCAAGATGGTCAAGGCCCATCCCGCCTATAGCGGCACCATCATGACCGCGACCTTCCAGATCGTCCGCGAACTCGGGTGGGAATATCTGGAGAAGCTGTCGAAGCAGCGCGTCATGCAGGTGCAGTCGTCGACCGATCCACCGAAGAAGCTGTCGCTCGGCGAGCGCGCCGTGATGGCCGATGGCAACGAATACGGCGTCGTGCTGCTGAAGGAGGCCGGCCAGCCGGTCGAGCCGGTCTATCCGAGCGAAGGCGCGCCGACGGTCTCGGGGCCGACCGGCATATTCGCCACCGCGCCGCATCCCAACGCCGCGCGGCTGTTCCAGGCCTGGCTGCATACCCGCGAGACCCAGCAATTCTTCAGCGATTACACCGCGCAATATTCGGCGCATGCGCAGGTGGTGCCGAAGCCCGGCCGGCGCAAGCTTTCCGACCTCAAGCTGATGAAGGAAGACGCCGCCGGCGTCGAGAAAATGGCGGAAGAGATCAAGACCCGCTATGCCAAGCTGTTCCATGTGTGACGGATGAAAATAGCCCGGAGCGACTCGTCGATTGAACATCGAATGGCAGCGATCAGGCACGCTCTGCTCTCTCCCCCCTTGTGGGGGAGAGCTGGAGAGGGGGGTGGCTGCGAATTCGGTGCTTGTAGCTCACCCCCCTCCCTAACCCTCCCCCACAAGGGGGGAGGGAACGTATCATCACGGCAGTGCGCGCGAGCCACATGACCATCACCGGCAGCATCGACCCCGCCAAGGCCAGGATCGACTGGACCAAGCCGGTGCTGTGGCTGTTTGCGGCGTGCCTAGTGGTGCTGATCGTGATGCCGCTGTCGTGGCTGGCGTTCTACAGCGTGACCGACCGCGACCATCACCCGACCCTGCAGAATTTCGTCACCCTGTTCACCGACCCGGATTTTCTCGATCCGCTGCTGACCACCGCGATCATCGCGACCTTGTCCGCCACCATTTGCTGCATCGTCGCAGCCCCGATGGGATGGCTGGTGTCACGCACCGACATGCCCGGGCGGCAGTTCATCCGCTCGCTCGTTACCGCCTCGTTCGTGACGCCGCCGTTTCTCGGCGCGGTCGCCTGGGAGTTGCTGGCAGCGCCCAACAGCGGACTGCTCAACCAGTTGTTCCGCACCCTGACCGGCGCCGAGCCCGACCAACATTTGTTCAACATCTATTCGATGACCGGAATCATTTTCGTGATTTCCTGTTACACCTTCCCCTTCGTGTTCGTCCTGCTCGCCAACGCGCTGGACAACATGCCGGGCGAACTCGAAGATGCCTCGGCCATTCTCGGTGGCAAGACCTGGACCACGGCGCGGCGCGTTACGATCCCGCTGGCGCTGCCGGCGCTGGTCGCCGGCGCATTGATCGCCTTTCTGCAGGCGATGACTTTGTTCGGCTCACCGGCAATCCTGGCGCTGCCGGCCGGCTTTCATACCATGACCACGAAAATCTGGAGCCTGTTCCAGTATCCGCCGAAGCTTGAACTGGCCGCCGCCGCCGCGGTGCCGCTGTTGCTGTTGACAATTCTTTTGCTGCAGGCGCAGAAATTCATCCTGGGCCGCCGCGGCTATTCCGTCGTCGGCGGCAAATATGGCGCGCCGCGCCGGGTCGAACTGAACAAATGGCGCTGGGCGGCGCTGGCGTTCTGCCTCGTGATGCTGCTCAATCCGGTGTTCCTGCCGTATTTCGCGCTGCTCAACGCCGCGTTCTCGCCGAATGCGACGACCTTCGTGACGCCGGCCACGCTCACCTTGCACAACGTCATCTTCGTGTTCACCGAGTTGTCTTCGACGCAACTCGCCCTGAAGAACACGGTGATCCTCGGCACCTCGACCGCGACCATCGGCACACTCCTTGCGCTGGTCATCGCCTATGTCACGACACGCCGCGTGATCGCGGGCTCCCGCGTGCTCGGTTTCCTCGCCACCGCGCCGGTCGCCGTTCCCGGGATCGTGCTCGGTGTCGGACTGTTCCTGAGTTACACCAGGCCGCCCTTCGTGCTGTACGGCACGTTGTGGATCCTGCTGATTGCGTTTCTCACCATCAACCTGCCGTCGGCCTATCAGCAATTGCAGGCCGCGTTCGCCACCATCCATCCCGAACTCGAGGACGCCAGCCGCATTCTCGGCGCCACCCGGCTGCAATCGCTGCGCCAGATCACCGCGCCCTTGCTGCGCACCGGCGTGATCGCGACCTGGTGCTTCATCTTCATCGGCGTGATGCGCGAACTGTCCGCCGCAATCGTGCTGTTCACCTCGCAGACCAAGGTGCTCAGTGTGCTGATCTACGATCTCAATGAAAGCGGCGATCTCGCCGCGATCTCGGTATTGGGCATTGCCATGCTGGTGATCACCTTTGCGGTGGTGTTTGCCGTCAACCAGATTCCCGGGTTCGGCACCGGCGCTACCGCGCGCTTGCGCAATGGGTAGCTTCGCGTGACACAGCCAACAAACAAGGTATCGCGGACAGCACCCGCCGCGCCGCGCCGCCCGCACAGTTTCAAGACGCATGGCATCACGGTTACCGACGACTATGCGTGGCTGAAGGATGAGAACTGGCGGGAGGTGCTGCGCGACCCGTCGTTGCTCGACGCCGATATCCGAAAATACCTGGAAGCCGAGAACGACTACGCCGAAAGCCTGCTCGGCCATACCGACGGCCTGCAACGGATGCTGGTTGCCGAAATGCGCGGTCGGATCAAGGAAGACGATTCCAGCGTGCCTTCGCCGGATGGCCCGTTCGCCTATTTCCGGAAATTCCGCGAGGGCGGCCAGCACGAGATGTTCGGCCGCAGCCTGCGCGATGGCGGCGCCGCCGAAATCGTGCTCGACGGCGACGAACTCGCGGCCGAGCATGACTATTTCAGGTTCGGCGGCAGCAGGCATTCTCCGGACCACAGGCTGGTGGCCTGGAGCGCAGACACCAAGGGTTCGGAATATTTCTCGATTCAAGTCCGCGACTGGGCCGACCGCGCCGACCGTGACGACCTCGTCGAGGAAACCGACGGCGACGTGGTGTGGAGCGCCGACGCCAAGGCGTTCTTCTATATCAAGCTCGACGACAATCACCGCCCCCTGCAGGTCTGGCGTCATCGCCTGGGCACGCCGCAGGCGGACGACGTTCTGGTTTACCAGGAAATGGATCCGGGCTGGTTCACCCATATCCATGAAAGCACCAGCGGACGATTTTGCGTCATCGCCGGCTCGGACCATGAAACATCCGAGCAACGGCTGATCGATCTGGCCGATCCGGATGCCCGGCCGCGCCTGGTCGCGGCACGCGAGCAAGGCGTGCAGTATTCCGTCGGAGACCGCGGCGACGAGCTGTTCATTCTCACCAATGCCGACGGCGCCATCGATTTCAAGATCGTGACCGCGCCGCTCAACGCGCCCGGGCGGGCCAACTGGCGCGATCTGATCCCGTATCGCGAGGGCGTCTACATCGCCGATTTCGAGCTCTATAGCGGTCACCTGGTGCGGCTGGAGCGCGCCAATGCCTTGCCCGCCATTGTCATTCGCGATCTAGCCACCGGCGGCGAACACGCCATCGCTTTCGATGAGGCGGCCTATTGGCTCGGCACCATCGGCGGCTATGAATTCGACACCACGAATTTGCGCTTCTCATATTCGTCGATGACGACGCCGTCGGAAGTCTACGATTACGACATGAGGAGCCGCACGCGCGTTCTGCGCAAGCGCCAGGAAATTCCTTCCGGCCATAACCCTGCCGACTACGTCACCACCCGGATCATGGCGGCCTCGCATGACGGCGCGCAGGTGCCAGTGTCGATCCTCCACCGCAAAGCGTTGGTGCGCGATGGAACGACACCGCTGCTGCTGTATGGCTATGGTTCCTACGGTGAAGCCATGCCGGCGTCGTTTTCCGCCAACCGGCTGTCGCTGGTCGATCGCGGCTTCGTCTATGCCATCGCCCATGTCAGGGGCGGCTCCGACAAGGGCTGGGGCTGGTATCTCGACGGCAAGCGCGAGAAGAAGACCAACAGTTTCGACGACTTTGCGGCTTGCGGCCGCGCGCTGATCGAAGCCGGGTATACCGGCGCCAGGCGCATCGTCGGCCATGGCGCCAGCGCCGGCGGCATGCTGATGGGCGCGGTCGCCAACCGCGCCGGCGAGTTGTTCGCCGGCATCGTCGCCGAGGTGCCGTTCGTCGACGTGCTCAACACCATGCTCGACGACACCCTGCCGCTGACGCCGCCGGAATGGCCGGAATGGGGCAACCCGATCGAGAGCGAGGCCGATTTCCGCACCATCTTGTCGTATTCGCCCTACGACAACATTGGAGCGCAGGAGTATCCGGCGATCCTCGCCATGGGCGGGTTGACCGATCCGCGCGTGACCTATTGGGAGCCGGCGAAATGGATCGCGCGGCTGCGCGCGACCATGACCTCGGGCGGGCCGGTGTTGTTGCGCACCAATATGGGCGCCGGTCACGGCGGCGCCTCGGGCCGCTTCAACCGCCTCGACGAAGTCGCGATTGCGTACGCGTTCGCGCTGTGGGCGGTGGGGATGGCGGAGACGTGAATACTCCCTCGCCCCGCGCTTGTCCGCCGAAGCCCGCCTTCGGGCGAAGGCGGATGCGGGGCGAGGTGAAGCCAGCCGCAAAGCTGCGAGGAACAGCCATGCCGAAGTACGCCAAGACCGACTTTCCCGTTTCCAACGTCCGCCGCTTCATCGAGCCGGGACCGATCGTGCTGGTCAGTTCCGCGCACAAGGGCGCAACCAATATCATGACCATGGGCTGGCACATGATCATGGAATTCGAGCCCTCCCTGATCGGCTGCTACATCTGGACCCAGAACCACAGCTTCGAGATGATCCGCAACAGCAAGCAATGCGTGATCAATCTTCCAACCGAAGAGCTCGCAGCTACGGTGGTCAAGATCGGCAACAGCTCCGGGCGCGACATCGACAAGTTCACCGAGTTTGGGCTATCGCCAACGCCCGGCTCTCACGTTCGCGCGCCGCTGATCGAGGAATGCTTTGCCAATTTCGAATGCCGGCTGGTGGATTCGAGCCTGATCCGCAAATACAGCCTGTTCGTGTTCGAGGTGGTGAAGGCACATGTCGCGACCGAGCCGAAATACCCGAAGACGATCCATTACCGCGGCGACGGCGAGTTCATGATCTCCGGCGCCAACACGCGCAGATATCGCAGGCTGTTCAAGCCGCGGATGCTGGATAATTAGGTTTCCTCGTGGTCCCGGCGAATGCCGGGACGACGCACATAAACAATCACCGCCCCATCTTTCGCCACGCCGCGAAATCGGTCAGCGTCGTTTCATCGGTCGCCGGGCGTTACGAGCGCCCACGGCCCCGCAGGTTCAGAAACGTCTCAAGAAATCGTCCCGAGACGACGAACCTGAACCACCAAAATGTCTTCCGCCGCGTTGTCATCTGTCCATCCTCGATGCCGGAAATGGTCCCAGCCGCATCGAGGGATAGCGCCAAACCCGGCAAGCGGATGTGACGTGCTTCACACTCGGGAGATAAATGCCGGGAGCTTTGAACCGTCATGCACGAAGCAAAAAGCCCGCCGGTTTTAGCCGGCGGGCTTTCGATCTTGTCGCGTCAAAGGCGCGTTCGATTGAGAGATCCCGGTACATCCGCGGGTAACCTCACACCGAAGGCGTCAGACCGCGCGGAGGTTTTCCGCGCTGGTCTTGCCGCGCATGCTGTCGACCTTCGATTCGAATGAAAGCTTCTGGCCTTCATTGAGCGAACCCATGCCGGCACGCTCGACGGCACTGATGTGCACGAACACGTCGTTGCCGCCATCATCCGGCTGAATGAAGCCGAAGCCCTTTGTCGTGTTGAACCACTTAACTGTTCCGGTTGTCATTTTAACTTCTCCAGGAGGCGCAGATGCGCGCCGTGCCCGCACGACCTTCGCGCGGGCTTAAATCCGATTTAAGCGATGTCTTGGGGAAGTGAGCCGGTTCGGCGCGATCAACAAGGCAAATCGATTGTTCGAATGAGCGGCGTGTACACCGCCCTGGCTCACATAGCAAGCGATAAGCCCGTCCGGGCGGAATACCCGGCAAAGGGACCAAACCAAAGCCGCAGGCTGGATCAGCCGAGCCGGCTGATCTGTTCCTCGGTCACCACGCGCTCGATATTCTCGGTCTTGCTCTTGATGCGGTAACGCGGACGTCCGTCCGCCTCGATCGGCAGGCAGGTGACGATGGTATAGACGCTTCGTTGCTTGACGACGGCGCGACCCTGCGGCCCCTGAAGCTGGTGGTGGACATCGTCGTTGATCGCAAAATTATGGGCCATCGCTCGGGGTCTTTCGGTTGAAGTGGGGCTTTTAGTGGGAAAGGCCCGGAAACGCAACAAAATTCGGTGGTTAGCAGGGCCTCAGGGCGGCTATTTCGGAAGAAAACAGCCGGCCGTGGCGATCCATTGGCGCTGGTTTCACGCTCGACCCGCCCGGATGATAGGCTGAGGACCGGTAGAAAGGCCAAGCCGCGCAACAAAGCGAGGGTGAACCGATGAAGCGCATCGTGATCCTGATCGACGGCACCTGGAACAAGGAGGGCGAAGGCGCCGATACCAATGTCGCCAGGCTCGACGCCGGAAAGCAGGTGACGACAGCTTCGCTGATACTGCCCATCGCCACAGGCGGGATTGTCCAGAGAGTGCACTACCATGACGGCGTAGGCGCGGATGGCCCCTGGCTGCGGCGCATTTTGGGTGGCGCGCTCGGGTTGGGGCTCAAGAAAATCGTCCAGCAAGCCTACGAGACGCTCGCCGATGATTACGAGCCAGGCGACGAGATTTACATTTTCGGGTTTTCGCGCGGGGCTTATGCGGCTCGTGCGCTCGCCGGTCTCATCGGTGCCTCCGGGATACAGCGTCGGCCGGACAGCCAGGTATTCGAGATCGCCTGGAGCCACTATCGCGTGAAGCCCGACATACGAACCGGCAGCCAGCCCGCCGGTGCCGGCGACAAGGCGGCCATGACCAACTACCGGTCGTCGATCGATGCATTCCACCAGGACACTCCCATTAAATGCATTGGAGTGTGGGATACCGTCGGTTCTTACGGCGTGCCGGCTGGCATCGGGTTGGCCCCGCTGGCGAGGTTCATAACCCTTTACTTTCTCGGATTCCACGACACCCGTTTTGGTAATCATATCGACGTCGGACTGCATGCGATCGCCATCGACGAGCATCGTCGTCCATTCGTTCCGACGTTTTGGACCATTCCGAAGGGACAGCAACCCAATGGCCGGGTAGAGCAGACCTGGTTTGCCGGGGCTCATGCCAATGTCGGCGGCAGTTATGCCGACAGGGGATTGTCCGACAGGGCGCTGATCTGGATGATCGCTCGCGTTCAGGCTCTGACGGGTCTGGAATTCGATACGGAAGCCGCGCGCGCCACCACTGTGCCTAACATCGACGGTAGCGTGGTGGACTCGACGCGCGGCTATTGGCTGCTGGACCATTGGTGGCCGCATTATCGGGTAATGCTGTCGCCGGACGCGATCGAACACGGATACCTGTTCAGCAGCCGGAATCCGCAGGAAGACCATATCAACGAACGCATCCATTGGAGCGCAGCCGACAAATGCGGCCGGCCGTGCACCGTCTACGGCATTCCGAATACCCGATATGGTCCTCCGAATTATCCGGCGCAGGTCCCGCCGGAAAGAATTACGGCGATAACGCCGGAGGAACAGAACATCTCCGCCAATTAGAGCCGGATGAATTTTGATTGAAACAGTCCTATCGCGTGTTCGGTCCACCTCCCCAGCGGGGAGAGGTAGTCGGGCCTGCGGACAGATCGATTCGAACTAAATGGCAGCTTCAGTTCATGCGATCAGGCGGAAGCGATGGTCGTCGTCCCTGGCCATGTCGTTGACCAGATTGATCTCCCAGGTCAGGTACTCGCGCATCGCGTCCTCGCGGTTCTGGCCGCGCTCGCGGGGCGACAGGAAGATATCGTCGGCCTGGTCGGCCATCCGGGTCGCGCCGGTCTCAAGAGGCAATCCTGCCTGAACCCAGGCTTGCGTGCCGCCGGCAAGGGTCATCACCGGCGTGGACGCGACGGCCTGCAACTCAGCCGCCGCCAGTGCGGCAAGCGCGCCGTCCGGCGACGTCAGCACAATCGGCTGACGGGACGGAAGTGTCGCCAGCGCCGCGCCAAGGCGCGACCGGATCGCAAACCAGGCCCCGGGAATATGGCCCTGCGCGTAGCGCTTGCTCAGTTCGAGATCGATCACTGTCGCTTCGCCCGCGGCCAAACGAGCGCGCAGATCCATCGCATCGATATGCGGCGCCGAGGCCGCTTCGAGACCGAGAACGCGCGGCATGTGCGGCCCGGTTTCCCAATCGCCATCGGCGGGGCCTACGGCCAGAACCGCGATATCGAGCCAACCCATTTGTTTCAGCCACGACGCGGTCATGGTGGCGCGGACGCCGTTGTCGTCGACCAGCACGACGCGGGCGCCCCAGGTGGCCAGGTACGAGTCGGTTTCCTGCACAAGCTGGCCGCCCGGCGCCGAGCGTGCGCCGCGCAAATGACCGGCTTGGTATTCCTCGGGCGAACGCACGTCCAGAACATACAGGCTGCGCTGCGCCGCCTCGGCGCGCCAGGACTCCAGCGTGCGCTTGTCGATGCGCGCGATGCCGCAGCGCGCCGCAACCCGCAGGGCAGCCTCGCTTGCGGACTGCAGTCCCCGCGCACTGACTTCGGGGGGCTTTCGCGTAGCACCGTGCACAACCTCGAGGCCGGCGAGATGCCAGGCCATGGTGCCGTCCTTGAGCGACACCACCTTGTTGCGCACGCCGGCATTGATCAGCGATTGCGCCCCGATGATGCTGCGGGTCCGTCCGCCGCAATTGACGATGACCGTGGTATCGGGCGACGGCATGAGATCGACGAAACGATAGACCAACTCCGCGCCGGGCACGCTGACAGCCGTCGGAATGCTGTTGTTGTGATACTCCTCGTAACACCGGCTGTCGTAGATCGCGATGTTGGCGTTGCCATCGATCAACGCCTGAAGCTCCCGGACAGATATCCACGGCGTGCCGGCCTCGTGCTCGACGACCTCGGCAAATGCCTTGCTGGGCACGTGCACGCCGCTGTAGACGCGAAAGCCCGCAGCCTCCCACGCCGCGATTCCGCCCTCCAGCGAAGCGACGTCCCGATAGCCGAGCGCGGACATCCGCTCCGCGGCGCGCGCGGCCAGCCCTTCCCCGTCATCGCACCAGACCATGCGTGCGCTGCGTCGCGGCACCAGATCGTCGACCAGCAATTCCAGCCGGCTGAGCGGAACGCAGGATGCCATCAAAAGATGACGGCTGCCGAACGGCAGTTCCTCGCGCGCGTCGAGCAGGGCCAGCTCGCCGCCATCGTGCAATTGGCCTTTCAGTGCTCGTGCATCGATGCGTTTGGTCTTGTTGCCCGGCATGTCTCCGACCTCTCGCACCACGCGACCGCCGCCGCGTTTCCCGATGGCCCGGCTTGCCGCTATCAGGCCGCCTTGATTTTCGACCGCTGGACGTGATCCAGGTTGGTGCCTTCAATACGCACCAGCTTGGTGAGCCCATCCCGCTTCGGCGAGTGGATCACACCGACGTCATAGAAGTGGCTATCGCCGGGTTTCAGCACATAGGTTTTGACCGGCTCGACCAGACTGGGCTCATCGCCCTCGCCTTTCTCGACGACACGCCAGTCGGTCATCTCGGTGTCGCCCACCGCCAGGCCGTAGATCGCCCAACTGGAGCCGTGATCATGCGGCGCGCCGTGCGCGGCTTTCTCGTAGACATGGCCGCAAACGCAGAATCCCAGATCCGGATCCTCGTACAGGACCTTGCGCGGGTGGCACTGCTCGGCGGTCAGGTGCCTGGCGACAAACTCCCGGTCGAGCAGCGCCTTCGAGACGAGTTTGCACACCGATTGCTTGCCGGCGACCCCGGAATCCGCCTCAAGGACTTCGCGAATGTCAGCGCTCAATTGCTCAAGGGTATAGGCCATGGCTCCCTCCGTCGTGTTTATCCACGTGTTGCCCGCGGCTGGCTGGTATTATGCAATGATTGGCGAACGGAGAGCAATATGTTGATTCGGATCGGGACCACGACACGAACCTGATGACGGGTCGCGGAAGGACAGGTGAGTGACGCGTTCGCCGGTTTGATCGAAATCACATTCACCGAGTTGACGGCTGGTACGCATATTGGTTATCGATCAAAGGAAGCTGTTTCGCCGAGATATCGCCGGTTAGCTCAAAGCTTTCGTCGCAATGTGAAGGGATCGGTCCCCAATGCTGAGATTGTCTTTGCGTCAAATGCTTGTTGCACTGACGCTTATGGCACCGGCTCTGGCGATGTCGCCCGCCGAGCAGCGTGGCAAGAAATATGCGCTGACAAACTGCGCGCGGTGCCACTCGGTCGATCGAACGACCCCCAGCCCGCTCAAGATCGCGCCGCCGTTCCGAACCCTGCACAATCGCTATCCGGTCGAGACGCTCGCTGAAGCGTTTGCCGAGGGCATCTATACGGGCCATCCGGCGATGCCGGCTTTTGAACTTGATCCCGACCAGATTCATGACCTGCTGTCATATCTAAAGACGCTGGAATGATTTTTCGAGCTGCTACTGCAGTGCCTGCGCGGTCCAGGCGATCATAGCCTTCGCAATTCGACCAAACGCAACGTCAAATGCGGCGACGGCTGCCGGCGGATCGATGTTGTCGAATTTCTGGCTTTCCTCGAACAGACGCGACGCGATGACTTTGCCGTCCTTGTCGACAATTCTCGCTGACAATCCAATTTCAGCGGTCGGCGCTGAATCCGTCACAACCCGGAAACGCCTGACATCGATGAGAAGCTGAAAGTCCGCCTGTCCGATATCCGCCGTCCGCAACGGTGCATGAGCGATGTCGTAGTTCTCGAAGCTCTCAATCAATCTGGCCTGGAGCAACTTCGGAACTGCATCGGCCCACAGGAAATCCGCAAATCCCGCAACGTCCCCGGTCGGCGAGAACAGCATTCGCTGCGTCTCGAGCATCGCAACCGCCGTCGGTTCCGGCAGGGCCAATTGTCCCTTGATAGGCTTGCCGGGGGCCGCGAAGCCCTGCGCCGCATGCAGATCGTAAGTGATTTTCCGTTCCGGCGTCCCGCCGCCGGTCATCTTTTCGAGTCCGGCGACGATACTGTCGAGTTTGCCGGTATTTCGCGCCAGGCCCTCCGAGAAGACCTGCAGATTGGCGATGGTGTTCTTCAACGGCTCCGCATTTTCGGCCAGTACGGAATCGACCCGCCGCAACGCACTGCGGGCAGCCTGGGTCATGCCCTCACCCGCGCCGGGCTCGGCAACCAGCGTGGTCACCGGGCCTGAATTCGCAAGCAACGTGCCGCCTTCGAGCGCGATAACGGGAACGCCGGTCAGGCCCTGGAACTCAAGGCCAACCTTGGTGTCCGAACGCACCGGGGTCGTCGAGGCCACCGAGATCGTCGCATTGACGCGACGCGGACTGTCCGGTGCGAGGCCGAGATCCGTTACCTCGCCGACGCGAATGCCATTGAACAGCACGGCGGCGCCGACCAACAGCCCGGGCACCGAGCCTTCGAACTGGATGTGGTAGCTCGCGCGCGGACCGAGTCCGCCGGTATTGTGGAGCCAGTAGACGAAACCGAACACGGCGACAATGGCCGCCAGAACGAATGCGCCGACAACGACGAAAGGTGCACGGGTTTCCATCTCTTAACTCGCTTTTGGTTGCAGCATCAGGGAGCGCTTGCCGTGGAAGTAGGCCCGCACCCAGGGATGCTCGGATTGAAGCAGTTCGCGCATCGGTCCGATGGCGACGATCTTGCCATCCGCGAGTGCCGCGACGCGATCGCAGACGGTATTCAGGCTGGCGAGGTCATGGGTAACCATGAACACCGTTAGCCCGAGGGTTTTCTGCAATGTCTTGATCAGGACGTCGAAATCGCCCGCCGCGATCGGATCCAGCCCCGAGGTTGGCTCGTCGAGAAACACGATCGCGGGATCGAGCGCGAGCGCGCGGGCCAGCGCCACGCGCTTGGTCATGCCGCCCGACAATTCGGAAGGAAACTTGTCGCCATCTTCCGGCGCCAGCCCCACCATTTCGAGCTTGGCGGTTGCGATCTCATCCATCAGCGCCTGCGACAGCACCAGATTTTCGCGCAGCGGAAACTGGACATTCTGTCTCACGGTGAGTGATGAAAACAGCGCGCCCTGCTGGAACAGAATGCCCCATCTGCCCGCGGCCATCTGGGTGACCCGATCCTGGGTGATAGCAGCGCCCATGACTTCGATCACTCCGCTCCGACGCGGAATCAGCCCAATGATGGTTCGCATCAAGACCGACTTGCCGCCGCCGGAAGCCCCGACCAGGCCAAGGATCTCGCCCCTGCGGACATCCAGCGACAGATGGTCGATCACGACGTGCGTGCCGAAGCCGACCACAAGATCACGGACGCTAATCGCGAACTGCGGGGCAGATTCCTGCATCGTCACATTCCGATCGATGCAAAGAAGACCGCGAACAGCCCGTCGAGAACGATCACCAGAAAGATCGATTTCACCACCGAGGTCGTCGTCTGCTTGCCGAGCGACTCGGCGCTTCCCTTCACACGCAAGCCTTCGCTGCAGGCGACGATGCCGATCACCAGCGCCATGAAAGGCGCCTTGATCATGCCGACCTCGAAGTGGGTGACGGATACGGCGTCATGCAGCCGCGCAATATAGATCGCCGGCCCCATGCCGCCATAGAATTGTGCCACCAGACCGCCGCCATAGAGCGCGGCAATCGAGCCGATGAAGCTCAGGATCGGCAGCGCGAAAACCAGCGCGACAATGCGGGGGAGAATCAGCACTTCAACGGGGTCAAGGCCCATGGTCGACAGCGCGTCGATTTCCTCGCGCATTTTCATCGAGCCAAGCTCGGCGGTGTAGGCGCTCCCCGAGCGGCCGGCGACCATGATCGCAACGATCAAGACGCCCAGTTCGCGCAGCACCAGAATGCCGACCATGTCGACGACGTAGGAATCGGCGCCGAATTTGCGGAAATGGAAGAAGCCCTGCTGCGCGATGATGGCGCCGATCAGGAAGGTGATCAGCACCACGATCGGTATAGCCTGCCAGCCGACCTTGTAGAGCTGATAGACCAGAGACGTTAGCCGCAGCGATCGTGGTCTGCGCAGCAGGCTGGCGAGCGCCAGAAAAAGCGACCCCAGCATCTGCAGAAACACGGTGACGTCTTCGCTCGCGCTGACCGCGGAGCGGCCGACATCGTTCACCTTGACCACAACAGGGCTAAGCGCGGGCGGCGGCACGGGATTGTGACGATTGACCTGACGGACCTCCTCGATCAGACCGGCATAGTTATCGGCGACGCCGACCACTTCGGTGCGATGACCGGCGGATGTCGCGCGGCGTGATATTTTCTCGAGCAGCCAGGCACCGATCGTATCGAGCTCGCGCACGCCGGCCAAATCCAGCCTCACGGTCTTCGAGCGGTCAAGCTGCGCCGACACGGCGCCGGAGAGCGCCTCCAGGGCCGTGACATTGGCCGCAGTCCAAGACCCGGCCGGACGCAGTTCAAGCACGTCGCCTGATGGCGTGGCCATTAACTGAGGAGCAGTTGTCAAATTGGTATTCCCCTTCAATGGAATAGACGCCTTTTAAACCGGGACGACCCATTGCGATTGACCTGCCTCAAGAACGGTAAAATCGGCGGCCGGCCGGTTGACGCAAATCAATTCCGCTACAGCGGACTGACGTAACATTCCAATCAAATGATGCGGCAGAGGCAAGACCGATGTTCGATTCAAGCGAATTAAGAGATGAGCTGCATACGCTCAAGGGTGACGTCGCGCGTCTCCTGAACACCACAAAAGAGGGCATTTTCGACGCCTCGAAGAGCCGCGCCGATGATCTCGCCGATCAGATCAAGGCCGCGCTGAATGATCTCAGCGAGACCTTGAACGAGCAGGAAGACCACCTCGACAATCTCATCGCGGATCGGCCGATTACCTCGCTCGCTTCCGCCTTCGCGCTCGGCGTCGTTATCGGCTTCATGTTGAGGAAACACTAGGATGAACACGGAGAATATCCTCAAGCACTTACGTGTGCTGTGGCGCACCGACAGGATTATCGCCGATCTCAGGATGCGTCATCTGCTGTTTGGTCTGGGGCTGAGAGCATTTGCGGCGTTGATCGCAGCGTTCGGCCTGCTCATGCTGGAGCTTTCGGCCTATTTCGCACTAGTCCAGGTCTGGAGCGCCATATCCGCCGCGGCCATTCTCGGCGCGATCAACTTCGCAATTGCCGCGGTTCTCTTCGTGATCGCCGCGAGGCCGCCGGCGGGGCGCGAACTCGAACTCGCGACCGAAATCCACTCTTCCGCAATCGATGCACTGCAGCTCGAAGCGCGGGCGCTGCAGTCGCAGGTTTCCGGAATGATCCATCATCCGTTAAACGGCGTACTGCCTTTGCTGATCGTGCCGCTGATTACGATCATCATCAGGAGCTTGAAGAAGCCGGCAACCCCGGCGGCTGCGACAGCACCCGCCACCGAGCAGAAATGAAGCGAGACCGACATGCAGACAGCCAATCCGAAGCCGATCCTGAATACCTCGCTGCCGACGCAGTTTCGGCAGATCCGGATCGAGCTCGCGCGCGAACCCGGCCACCCCGAGGGCGACCGCGCCGTCGCCTACGTCATCGTCGCGCCGCTGGATGCGGATGACCGGATTGATGCGGAGCTGTGGCGGAAGCATCGCGACGCATGTCGGATCGCCCGATTGCGGCCGGACCGGGAAGATGACCACGGCCGTCTCGTTCATCGCCAGGGCGGCGGCTGGGCCTTTCATTACGAAAAAGCGCCGGACGAAATCGGATTTCACTTCGCGGATGAACGTTTCGTATCCGGCGAATATGTTTCGATCAACGAGGACGGCAAGCTGCACACCTATCGCGTAGCGTCGGTAAATCACCTGTAGTCACTCGGGATGTCCTATGCGCACTTTTCTCAAATGCCTGCTGCTGTTCGCTTCGATCTTCGCAGCCGCTTATGTGGCTCGCATGTTCATCGTCCCGGACGCGGCCCCGATCGCAGAGGGTAAAGAGTCGAACTGGCAGATTCAAGTCGCCTTCTTTCTGATGATGGTGCAAAATATCGGTTTGTTCGGAATGGTCCTCGTCGCGCTTGTGGCACTTCCGAGCCGGGCCAAAAACCCGGTCGTACGATGAATGCGCACTGAAGATCGGCGATTCGGCGGCGACGTTTCTTTGCTGTCCTCAAGTATTCTTTAGTTCCAGCGTCACGTCGCAAAGCGCCTGGTCTGCCGCGTCGGACTTTACCGCGAAACCGAGATCGCGACACATATTCAGCATCACCGAGTTTTCCTGAAGCACCTGACCCGATATGCGTTTCAATCCCTCGGATGTGGCATATTCGACGATCAGCTGCATGAGCGCCCAGCCCAGTCCCCTGCCCTTGAGATCGGACCTGAGCAGGATTGCGTATTCGCCGTTCTCGTAGATCGAATCCGAGTGAATCCGAACCACGCCAACCAGTTCGTTGGTGGCTTCGTCGAACGCGACAAAGGCCATCGCACGCGCGTAGTCCAGCTGCGTCAAACGGGCGATGAACTCATGGGAAAACTCCTTCATCGGCGCGAAGAAACGTAACCGCAGATCCTGGCTGCTGACGTGACGCAGGAATTCATGGATCTGCGGTTCGTCCTCGGGGCGGATCGGGCGCGCAAAAACCCGCCAGCCATCCTTCACCTCGATGTGCCGCTGCCATTGCGACGGGTAGGGCCGGACCGCGAAGTTGGCAGGACCCGAGCCTGCGAACTTTCGCTTGGTTTGCCCGACGGCAACGCGCGCATCCACCGCCAGCACGCCGGTTTGATCCGCCAGCAACGGATTGATGTCGAGCTCGCGGATTTCCGGAATATCTGCCGCCATCTGCGCCAGCTTGACCAGAACCATCTCGACGGAATCAGGCTTGACCGCCGGCACGTCCCGGTAGGCGCGCAGCAGCCGCGAGACGCGGGTGCGCTCGACGAGGTCGCGAGCCAGTTGCAGGTCGAGCGGCGGAAGCGCCAGCGCCTTGTCGTTGATGATCTCGACGGCCGTGCCGCCGTGTCCGAATACGACCACAGTACCAAAGGTGGGGTCATCGGCCAGACCAAGAATCAACTCACGCGCCTTCGGCCGCACCACCATCGCCTGCACCACGACACCGGCAATCCGCGCCTCCGGACGCAGCGCTTTCGCCCGTGCGAGGATACCGGCCGTCGCACCGCGCACGGCGTCAACGCTGGTAAGATTGAGAACGACACCGCCGATATCGGATTTATGGACAATGTCTCGCGACATGATCTTGAGGACTACCGTTGCGCCCTGAGCAAAAAGCGCGGATGCGTGCGCAACGGCTTGCTCGGCGTCGGCGGCCGCGAACGTCGGCACCATCGGGATTTGATAGGCATCGAACAGCCGCGCGATCTCAACGGGGTCGAGCCACTGGCGGCCCTCGGACAGCGCCGCAGTAACGATTTGCCGGGCAGCATCGGAATCGGGAGCAGATTCGCTCGGCAACGCCGGGGGGACTCGGGCCAGCGTCGCCGTAACCTCGCGATGCCCTACCAAATGCATGAAGCCGCGCACTGCATCGTCTTCGGTTGGGTAATTCGGAATCCGAGCGCCGCTCAGCAGATCGATGATTTTCGGATCCGCGCCGACCCAAACCGCGAGCACTGGTTTGAGCCGCCCAAGATGCTGCTGGCGGTACTTGCAGACGATGTCGGTGACGGTAGCTGCGATCTCATCGGCCGGCGCGATTGCGGTCTGAACGTTCATTACCAGGATCGCGTCATTGCCCGCGTCGGCCAGCAACACCTCAAGTGCCGCGGCATAGCGCGCCGCGTCGGCGTCGGCGACGATGTCCAGGGGGTTTGATCCGGACCAGGTGTTCGGCAGGACCGCATCGAGCTTCTTGCGGGTGGCAGGCTCGATCGCCGCCGGGATTCCGTCGAGTTCGACCAGACGATCGATCGCCAAAACGCCGATGCCACCGCCGTTCGTCAAAATCGCCAGCCGCTTTCCCGGCGGCGATTCGACGCGCCCCAGCGTCTCGGCGCAGTCGAACAACTCGCGGAGATCCGATACCCGCAGGATGCCGGCGCGACGGAACGCGGCGTCATAGACCGCGTCCGATCCGGCCAGCGCGCCGGTATGGGTCGCGGCAGCCTTTGCTCCCTGCGCCATGCGGCCGGATTTGACCACGACGACAGGCTTGACCCTTGCGGCGGCACGCGCCGCGGACATGAACTTGCGAGCGTCCTTGATCGCTTCGACATAGAGCAGGATCGCGCGCGTGCCGCCGTCAAGCGCAAAGTAGTCCAGCAGATCGGCGATATCGACGTCGAGCTGGTCGCCGATCGAAACGATCCCGGAGAACCCCACCTCGCGCTGCGCCGCCCAATCCACCATGCCCGCAGCGATCGCACCGGATTGAGAAATCAACGCCAGATTTCCCGCAGACGGCATATGCGCGGCGAAGCTCGCATTGAGGGCCGCACCGGGCATCATGATACCAAGGCAATTTGGCCCGATCAGCCGCATTCCATATTGATGGGCGGCGCGCTCGGCGGCTTCCGCCAGCGATCCCGCACCATGGCCAAGCCCGGCGGAGACGATAAGGGCACCTGCGGTGCCGAGACTTCCCGCCTCGTCGATGAGACCTGCGACTGCTGCGGTCGGCGCCGTGATCACGATGAGTTCGGGGACAAAAGGCAATCGACTCAAGCTGCCGACCGTGGCGACGCCGTCGATCTCGGCGTAATGCGTATTCACCAAACCGAATTCGCCCTTGAACTTCGCCTTGCGAATGTTCCCGAGAATGGGCCGCCCCACCGAACCAGGCCGCGGGCTCGCTCCGACCAGCGCGACCGACCGGGGCGCAAGCAGACTTTTGAGTCGGTAGGTGGACATCAGGTCAATGGTCCGGATGGCGCAGACCGCGCATGGGGCTACCGGCGTACGAACCCGGCCGCTAGTGCGACATTAGCACCCAACATGGTGGCCGTGCGATGACGGTCTTGGTGGCGCCGCCCCACATGATTTCATTTAGCCGCGAGTGACGATAGGCGCCCATCACCAGCACGCTGATCGTATTGGCCTTGACGTAGGCCTCGAAGACCTTTCCGACCGAGCTGCGGTCGACTTTCACCGTTTCGAACGTCGCCTTGACTCCATGTTCCGCCAGATGACTTACCAGCGCTGCCCCGGATGCCAGTTCTGCCGTTGTTTTGTCGTCGGTTGCAGTAATAACGCGCACCTTGCGTGCCGACTGAAGTATCGGCAGTGCATCGGCAACGGCGCGTGCGGCCGGCGCCGTATGGTCCCAGGCAATCACGGCGTCGTCGAACGCCACCGGCAATTCGCTCGCAAATTCCTCCGGGCACATCAGGATCGGCCTGCCCGATTCGAATATCAACCGCTCAACCGTCCGTTCCGACCGGTCATCATCAGTTTTCACGAGGACGAGGGACAGGTCCCTGAGTCGTGCGCATTCTGCGAGATTCCCCGGGACGTCCGCAACAGCGAGCCGGCTGAGGGTTTGTTCGTTGCGAACCCCAAACCGGATCGCAGCGTTGTCAAACGCCTTCAGCAGACCACGCGCGTCCGACACGCTGCGCACGGCCTCGACCGCCGCCGTATTGTCGAGGTCATCCGAGATCATCACCTTCGGCCGGACCAGAATATCTTCCTCAACCGCCAACGCGCTGACCCGGGCGCCAAAGCCGCCGGCCACCGCTACGCATTTTTCGATCGCGGCAATCGCCGCCGTGTCGGGCTCACCGACGAGCGGCATGAAGATATCCTTAATCGCCATCTGTGCTCTCCTTCGGTCTCAACGATAAGTGTTTGC
>NZ_SSMW01000145.1 GCF_004799405.1 Bradyrhizobium sp. | reverse complement strand
CTCCTTTGAATCGTGGGAGCCTTAACAGCCCCCACATCCATGGCACCGATGTGCCGGTGGAGGAGCCGTCCACAGCATCAAAAGCGGAAGTCGCGAGTTTGCGACTTCGCCTCCTTCACGCCGTTGGCGCGAAGAAGGCAGCAATTCTGGCCCGCGCTCCGATCGAACGTCAGCCCTCGAATTTGAATGAAACCTTGAGCTTGGCGCGGTAGGCTTCGACCTTGCCCTTCGCATCGAGTTGAAGGTCGAGTTGGACGACTTCGGCGACGCGAAGATCACGCAGGGATTTTCCGGCCCTGGTGACGGCCGCCGTGGCTGCCTTTTCCCAGGATTCTTTGCTTGTGCCGACCAGCTCAATCACCTTGTAGACGCTCTCTGCCATCACGCCCTCCCGTTGATATCAGGTAGGAAGTCATTCTCCAGCATAGCATCGCAAAGCGAGTGCCGATAGGATGCAGGCAACATGCCTGCGCCGATAAAGGGGAGCAGCGCAAGCGCCTCCCACTCAACGGATCCGACGAGGTTATGAGTCCACGCCCTAATTCTATACGTGCTTGGTCCAATTGACAATTTCCGCCTCCGGCTTCTAACGTCCTGCACCCCATGAAACCCGCTCCCTTCGACTATGTCCGACCGGATTCGCTCGCCGAAGCGTGCAAACTGCTGGCCGGCGACGACGATGCGCGGGTGATCGCGGGCGGACAGACGCTGGTGCCGATGCTGGCGATGCGGCTGGCGCGCCCGGCCAGGCTGGTCGACATCCTGCGCTTGCCGGAGCTCGCCGGAATCCGCAAGGACAGCGATAGCGTGGTTGTCGGCGCGACCACGCGCCAGGCGCAGGCCGAGCGCGATCCCGTGATCCGGGCTTCGGTACCGATGCTGGCACGGGTGCTGCCTTGGGTCGGGCATCCGCCGACCCGCAACCGCGGCACCATCGGCGGCTCGATCGCCAACGCGGATCCGTCGGCCGAAATTCCGCTGGTTGCGGTGACGCTCGGCGCCGAGATCGTGCTGGCGACCACGGCCGGACCGGCAGCGATGCCGGCCGACGAATTCTTTGTCGGGCCGATGGTGACATCGATCAATCAGGGCGAATGCGTCAGCGCGATCCGGTTTCCGGTCTGGACGCACCAGCGGATCGGCGTCGGCTTTTTCGAGGTCAGCGCCCGCAAGTCCGACTTCGCATTCGTCGCCGCCGCGGCACAGGTCGCGCTCGACGAAGAAGAACGCTGCCTCGATGTCGCGCTCGGTCTCGGCGGCGTCGGCGACCGTCCGTTGCGGCTCGATGTGTCGTCGCTGGTCGGCACCAGGCTCGATGCCAAATCGGCGGCGCAAGCGGTCCATGCAGCCTCGGTTGATCTCGATGCGGCCAGCGACCTGCATGCCAGCGCCAGCTATCGCCGTCGTGTGGCGACAACACTTTGCCTGCGCGCCCTCGAACAGGCACGCGCCGATGCCGCGGTTAGGCCCGCGCTGGGTGCGCGATGATGGTCGATCTGCGCATCAACGGCACGGTCCGTTCTGCCGAGCTGGAGCCGCGCAAGACGCTGCTCGATGCGTTGCGTGAGGATTTCCTGTTGAACGGGACTCATGCCGGCTGCGAGCACGGCGTCTGCGGCGCCTGCACCGTGCTGCTCGATGGCGAACCGGTGCGGTCCTGCCTGCTGTTCGCGGTGCAGGCGGACGGATACGAGATCACCACCATCGAGGGTCTTGCGCCGGCGCCGGGTGAACTCAGCGTGATCCAGGATGCGTTTTGCGAAACCCATGGCCTGCAATGCGGCTACTGCACGCCCGGCATGATCCTGGCCGCGCATGCCTTGCTGCAGCAGACGGTCACACCGACCCGAGAGGAGATCGTCGAAGCGATCTCGGCCAATATCTGCCGCTGTACCGGCTACGGCCAGATCGTCGAAGCCGTGCAATTCGCCGCCGATCGCTTGCGGATCGCCAACACCCCGCGCGCGCTGCTCAGTCCGGGGGGGAGCAAATGAGCGCCGATCCCGCTTCCTTCCGCTTTGTCTCCACCAACCGCCGGGTGCGCGAGGATCGCCGTTTCGTGGCAGGGCACGGCCTGTTCGTCGCCGATGTCGCCCTTGAAGGCATGCTGCATGTCGCGGTGCTGCCGTCGCAGCATCCGGCCGCGCGCATCGTGTCGATCGATGCCTCGGCCGCACTCGCGATGCCGGGCGTGCATTATGTGCTGACCGGCGACGAATTGGCGGCCGCGACCGATCCCTTGATGAACGGGCTCGATACGCCCAGGGTGAAACGCCATCCGCTGGCAGTCGGACAAACCCGCTATGCCGGCGAATGGGTGGCGGCCGTGGTCGCCGACAGCCGCGCACTCGCCGAGGACGCCGCCGAGAAAATCGACGTCAGCTACCAGCCGCTGCCGTTCGTGCTGAACGCGGAAGAGGCGCTTAAGCCGGACAGCCCGCCGGTGCACCCCGAGCACGGTTCCAACGTGCTGCTCGACCGCACTTTCGTCTGGGGCGAGGTGGACAAACATTTCGCCGAATGCCCGCGTCACCTGTCGTTTCGCGTGACATGGGGACGCAGCTCCACCGTTCCGATCGAGACCTTCGGCGTCGCCGCATCCTGGGATCCGTGGCGCGAGATGCTCGACGTCTGGGCGTCGATCCAGATGCCGAAATACCCCGATCAGATCGCGCGTGCTCTGCGAATCCCGGCCAATGGCGTGCGCGTGCATCAGGATGTCGACGTCGGCGGCAGCTACGGCGTCAAGCGTGGCATCAAGCAGACCGTGCTGGTGGCGCATCTGGCGCGGCGGCTGGGCCGGCCGGTGCGCCTGATCGAGGACCGGCTGGACAATATGGCCGGCGGCGACGCCCACGGCCCGGACCGGATTTTCGATGTCGAGGTCGCCTTCGACGACGACGGCATCGTCAAATCGATGAAGATGAAGGCGCTGGACAATGCCGGCGCCTATGCCGGCCGCGCGCCGTTTCAACTGGGCAAGCCGATCGGCGCCATCGTCGGCCCCTACCGGATCGAGAGCGTGCAGTACCGCGCGCAGTCGGTCACGACCAACAAGGCCGTGCAGGAAGCGGTGCGCGGCTTCGGCCAGGCGCCGACCAATTATGCGATCGAGACTGCGATCGACAAGGTCGCCGCCGCCACAGGGCTGCCACGCATCGAAGTGCGCCGGCGCAACTTCATCCGCAGCGAACAATTCCCCTACCTTATTCCAAGCGGCAGCACCTATGACAGCGGCGACTATCACACCGTGGTCGACAAGGTGCTCGCGCATATCGATCTCGATGCGATGGAGAAGGAACGCGATCGCTTGCGCGCCACCGGCCTTTTGGCCGGCATCGGGGTCGCGGCTTGCCTTGAGCCCAGCGGCGCCAATTCGGCCTTCGAGCCGCTGCTCAATGAAAAGAACACCACGACGACCTGGATGGATTCCTGCCGCATCGTCGTCGATGGGCTCGGTTGCGTCACCGTCACCATCCACAACACCTCGTCGGGGCAGGGCCACGAAACATTGGTCTCGACCGTGGTCGGTGAAGTGCTGCAGGTCGATCCGGATCTGATCCGCGTGGTCAGGCCGGATTCGCTGGCGTGCCTGCCGTCGAACTCGCCGGTCGGCAGCCGGATGGCGATCATGCTCGGCGGCGCGGCATTTCACGCCGCGCAAAAGCTGAAGGCGAAACTGACGCGGATCGGCGCGCACCAATTCGGTCTCGGCGAGGACAAGGTCGTCTACGCTTCGGGAGGCGTTGCCGACCCCGCCGGCAACAGGCAGCTCGGCTGGGCCGAACTCGTCAATATCGCCCATCGCCATTATCATCTGCTGCCGGAGGGCATGGAGCCGGGGCTGGAGACCACGCATGTGATGCAGGTGCCGACCGGCGGCACTTTGCCGAAAGACGGCCGCGTCCAGATGTATCCGTGCCATTCGTTCGAATTTCACGTGGTGCTGATGGCGATCGACCCCGTGATCGGCAAGCCGGAAATCCGGCGTTATGTGATCGGCCATGACTGCGGCACGGTCATCACCCCGCACATCGTCAGGGGCATGACGCTCGGCGGCATCGCGCATGGCCTTGGCGCGGCGCTGCTGGAGGAGTTCGTCTACAATGACGAGGGCCAGCTCATCACCCAGAGTTTCATGGATTACCTGCTGCCGTCCGCGCACGAGGTGCCGGCGGTCGAGATCGTGCATCACTGCACGCCGTCGCCGTTCACGGTGTTCGGCCAGAAGGGATCCGGCGAAAGCGGCTATCTCGGCGCACCCGCCGCCATCTCCGGGGCGATCAACGATTGCGTTGCACCGCTCGGTATTTCCTTCAACAAGCTTCCGATCCGCATTGCCGCCATCGGCGATGCCATCGCGAAGGCCCAACAACCCAATCAAGGGCAAGCCACATGATCATCGACTGCCACGCCCATCTGGTGCCGCCGAGCCTGCTGGACGCGATCCGCGCGCAAGCAGCAAGCTTCCCGTCGATCCGGCTGGTCGAGGACGGCGGCAGCCTTGGATTCTCGTTTGCCGGCGGCAAGCCGACGCGGCCGGTATCCAAGCCGCTGAGCGATATCCCGGCGCGCCTGAAATGGATGGACGACCAGAAGATCGAACGCCAGGTGGTCGGCGGCTGGCTCGATATGTTCGGTAATGAACTGCCGGCGGAGGAGGGCGCCAAATGGTCGCGCCTGATCAACAGCCATCTGGCGCAGACCGCGAAAAGCGAGCCGAGGTTCGTGCCGCTCGCCACGGTTCCGCTGCAGGATGGCGCGCGCGCGGCCGAAGTGCTGCGCGAGGCCCATGCCGCAGGCTTCAAGGGCGCGATGATCGGCACGCAACCGAAAGGCAAGGGCGGCGTGCTGGATGATCCGGCCTTGCGGCCGTTCTGGGAGGCCGCCAACGCATTGGGCTCGGTGGTTTTCATCCATCCGGTGTTCGAAAGCGGCGACGACCGCGTCCATGATTACGGCATGGCCAACGCGGTCGGGCGTATCACCGATACGCTGATCGCGATGGCGCGGCTGATCTATGCCGGGCATGTCACCCGCTATGCCAATGCGAAGATCGTCGCCGGCATCGGCGGCGCGGCGCTGCCCTATGTGATCGGCCGCCTGCGCCGGAACTATTCGCTCGACAAGGACACGCTCGGCGATCCCGATGCGGCACTGGCCGCGATGTACTATGACACCATCGTGCAGGACCCGCGCGCCTTGCGTTATCTCGCCGATATCGTTGGCGCCGACAGGATCATGATGGGGTCGGACATGCCGTTTCCGATCGGCGATCTCGCCCCCACCAAAATTGTCGGCGAAACGAAATTCTCCGACAGCGAGCGCGACGCCATCAATGGCGGCCTGGCACAGCGGTTGTTCGGTTTGTGAGAAGAAAACGGCGGGAGAAGATGATGATGAATAGATATTCGGTCGTTCTGGCATGCGTCGGGATGCTGTTTTCCACCGCGGCATCGCGCGGGCAGGCACCCGAGCCGTTGTCGATCGTCATCTTCGGCCCGCCCTCGCTCGGCGCGTTCCTGCCACCGGTGATCAAGGCGCAGAGGTTCGACGAGAAGAACGGCGTTGCCATCAAGTTCGAGGAGCGCACGCCGGACGCCTATACCGCGCAGTTCAACTCCGGCGAATTCCAGCTCGGGGGCAGCGCCTCGCTGCTGACGGTGGGTCTTGCCGATATCCGCGGCGTCAAGGTGACGTATCTGTTTAATCTTTTCGACTTCTGGGGCGCGGTCGTCACCTCCCGGCCCGACGTCAAGACGCTGAAAGACCTCGAAGGCAAGGATCTCGCCGCCGCCAAGGGCACCACCAATTACGTGATGTTCGACTGGTTCGCGCGCCAGCTCGGCGCCGATCCTGCGAAATTCTCCGTCATCAACACCGCGACCCCCGGGCTGGTCGGTTACGCGCTGGCCGACCGCGCCGCAGCCGTGCAGCTATGGGAGCCGGCCTACACCACGCTGCTGTCGAAAAAGAGCGACATGCGGACCATTGACCTTGCGATTGCCGACAGCTGGAAGAAATTCACCGGAAGCCGCAACATTCCCTATCTCGGCGTCGCCGCCCACATCGACTGGGCCGAGAAGAACCAGAAGCTGATTCCCAAACTTTATGCCGCCTACAAGGAAGCCAGCGAATGGGTGACCGCGCATCCCGATGAAGCCTCGAAGCTGATTGCGCCGAAGGGGACGCCCGACGACCAGAAAGCCATCGCCGATCTGATCCGCGCCAACGACCGGCTCGGCATGAACGTGCAATGGGCCTCGGACGAGCGGAAGGAAATCAACTCGGTCTATGCGGCCGGGAAATCGATCGCATTCCTGCCCGCGGACCCGTCGGCCGCGACGATCTATCAGGCTCCCGCAAAATGAGCGAGACCGCGCCCGAGGCCACGCCGCTGCCGGCAGCCCTGCTGCTGGCGGCAGCGAAGCGGCTGGGGATGTCGGTTTTGCCCTTCGTCGTGGTGATACTGGTCTGGCAATTCGCCTCGCTGTTCTTTCCGCGGTTTCTGTTTCCGTCGCTGATCGACGTGTTCTGGCGCTGCCTTCAGATATTCTCCGACGGTTCGATGTTCGCCGACGTGCTGGCGACGATCTTCCGGATTCTGGCGGGGCTGGCCGGCGCCTTCATTGTCGGCGGATTGCTGGCATTGCTGATGGTGCGCTCGCGCGCGGTGGACAATTTCCTGTCGCCGATCCTGACGCTGTTCCAGGGCATTCCGGCGTTGTCCTGGGTGGTATTCGCCATCATCTGGTTCCACGGCGTCGAGTTTCGCATCTTCTTCATCATGGTGATGACGACGCTGCCGGCATTTACCTTTCAGGTGCTGGGCGCGCTGCGCGGGATGTCCAAAGACCTGATGGAAATGGTGTTCAGCTTCCGTCCTACGCGCATGAAGCTGTTCCGGGTGATGATCGCCCCCGCCATCCTGCCGGACATTCTCACGGCGTGGAAAGTCAATCTCGGCAACGCCTCGCGCGTGGTCGTGGTTGCTGAACTGGTCGGCGCCACCGGCGGCGTCGGCTATCAGCTGCTGCAGCAACAGCAACTGTTCGACATGGCCGGCGCGCTGGCCTGGACGCTGCAACTGGTGTTTTTCGTGCTGATCGTGCAGGGCGTACTGACGCTGATCGAAAACACCGCCTTCCGCTATCGCGCCGTCGCCGAGCGCTCGCTATGAGCGATGCCGCCACGCCCGATTCCGCTATCCATCTTGAGGGCGTGTCCAAGGTGTTCGGCAGAGCCGGCACCGAGACGGCCTATCGCGCGGTCGACGGCCTCAACCTCGATGTGCGGCCGGGCCAGATGCTGGCGCTGCTCGGCAAGACCGGCTGCGGCAAGTCGACGATCTTCAACATGATCGCGGGCCTGACCGAGCCGTCCAGCGGCACGGTGCGCGTGCAGGGGCGCGATCCCTTTGCGGATTTCGATTCGTTTCGCGGCAAAATGGCCATCGTGTTCCAGGACGACCGGCTGCTGCCCTGGCGAAGCGCGATCGCCAACGTCGAGCTGGGGCTGGAGATGCTCGATATCCCCGCGGCGGAACGCCGGACCACGGCGCAACTGTGGCTGACCAAACTCGGGCTCGGCGGCCACGAGAACGACTTTCCGCATGCATTGTCCGGCGGCATGCGTCAGCGCGTCTCGATCGCGCGGGCGTTTGCGACCAATGCCAACATCCTGCTCTGCGACGAGCCGTTCTCGGCGCTGGATGAATCGACCGCGGCGCGGCTGCGCGCGGAATTCGTCCGGCTCGTTAAGGAAAACAACAAGACCGCGGTTTTCATCACCCATTCGATCAGCGAGGCGATGGAGATCGGCGACCGCATCGTGGTGCTCAAGCGTCCGGCGACCATTGCGTATGATGTGAGCTTCGACGGCGACACCGGTCGGGCGGATCGGGAGCTTATTCGCAGCCGGATCGGCGAGGTATTGTCGGCGTGAAACCGGGGATTTCCCGCAGCGTGACGCCCCGGATTTTGGGCCTGACAGCGTTCTATTCTGCTTGCTTGCGGCCCGGTCGGAGCTGCGCTAGCAACGTATTGAACCCAAATCCCTCCATGAGTTTCGAGAAGCCGTCATGAGCACAGCGTTACCTTCTTCCGTGGACGTTATCGTCGTCGGCGCCGGCAATGCGGCGTTTTGCGCAGCCGTTGCCGCGGCCGAACAGGGCGTTTCGGTGTTGATGCTGGAACGCGCGCCCGAGGAAGAAGCCGGCGGCAACAGCCGCTTCACCGCCGGAGCATTCCGCTGTGTCTATGACGGGGTCGAAGACCTGCGCGCGCTGATGCCCGACCTGACCGACGAGGAAGTCTCGAAATCCGACTTCGGCACCTACACGGAGGAGAAATTCTTCGACGACATGGGCCGCGTCACCGAATACCGCACCGATCCTGATTTGTGCGAAATCCTGGTCACGCGCAGCAAGGCCACCATGCTGTGGATGCGCGAGAAGGGAATGCGCTTCATGCCGATCTGGGGCCGCCAGGCCTACAAGATCAACGGCATGTTCAAGTTCTGGGGCGGGCTGACGGTGGAAGCCTGGGGCGGCGGGCCGGGCCTGGTCGAAGGCTGGACCAACATCGCCCGCAAGAACAACGTCGCGATCGCCTACGGCGCGCGCGCGCTGTCGCTGATCTCCGACGACGACGGCGTCCGGGGCGTCAAGGTCAAGCACAACGGCAAGACATCGGAGGTGAAGGCGAAGTGCGTGGTGCTGGCGGCCGGCGGCTTCCAGGCCAACACCGAGATGCGCACGCGCTATCTCGGGCCGACCTGGGAACTCGCCAAGATCCGCGGCACCCGCTTCAACACCGGCGACGGCATCAGGATGGCGCTCGATATCGGCGCGATGCCGACCGGCAACTGGTCGGGCGGCCATGCCGTCGGCTGGGACCGCAACGCGCCGGAGTTCGGCGATCTCACTGTCGGCGACAATTTCCAGAAGCACTCCTATCCCTGGGGCATCATGATCAACGCCAACGGCGAGCGCTTCGTCGACGAGGGCGCCGATTTCCGCAACTACACTTACGCGAAATACGGCCGCGTGATCCTGATGCAGCCCGGGCAGTTCGCCTGGCAGGTGTTCGACAGCAAAATCATCCCGATGCTGCGCGACGAATACCGCATCAAGCGCGTCACCAAGGTGCGCGCCGATACGCTGGAGGAACTGGTCAAGAAGCTCGACGACGTCAACGCCGACAAGGCGCTGGAGACCATCAAGGCCTACAACAAGGCGGTCATGACCGAGGTGCCGTTCGATCCCAACGTCAAGGATGGCCGTGGCACCAGGGGCCTTGCGATACCGAAATCGAACTGGGCCAATACGGTCGACCAGGGCCCGTTCGAGGCCTATGCGGTGACCTGCGGGCTCACCTTCACTTTCGGCGGGCTCAAGATCGACACCAGCGCGCGGGTGATGGATACCGACGGCGCGCCGATCCCCGGCCTGTTCGCGGCCGGCGAACTGGTCGGCGGCATCTTCTATTTCAACTATCCCGGCGGCACCGGCCTGATGAACGGTTCAGTGTTCGGCAAGATCGCCGGCACCACCGCCGGGCAGCGCGCCGCGCAGTCGCCGTAGCGACTACCGTCGATCTGTCCAGAGCATTCGTCATCTGGGACAGGGTGAAAATCGTCTACGCGCTCGATCCCAATCCCAGGCTCTCGTAAATTCGCCGCGCATAGGCGCCGAATTCGTCGGTGGTCTTGATCGGCAGCGCGCGCGGGAACGGCAGCTCGATCGGGAAATATTCCGCCATGCGTGCCGGGCCGGCGGTGAGAACGGCACAATGCGAGGCGAGGAACACCGCCTCCTGGATGCTGTGGGTGACGAAAATGATGGTCTTGCCGCTTTCGCGCCAGATCCGCAGCATTTCGAGGTTCATCTGTTCCCGCGTCAGCGCGTCGAGCGCGCCGAACGGCTCATCCATCAGGATCAGTTTCGGATCGTGGATGAAAGCGCGCGCGATCGCGGTGCGCTGCTGCATGCCGCCCGACAATTGCTGCGGGTACTTGTCTTCATAGCCGGCAAGCCCGACCAGATTGAGCAGGTCGCGCGCCCGCGCTCGCGCGGCCCTGATCGGCAGGCCGACGATCTCCGCGGGCAGCAACACGTTGTCGAGCACGGTTCGCCATTTCAACAGCAACGCCTGCTGGAACACCATGCCGATGTCGCGACCGGGATCGAACGGCGTGGCCGCGTTGCCGATCCGGATGGTGCCGCCGTCGGCGGGGTGAAGCCCGGCCAGTATCTTCAGCACGGTGGTCTTGCCGCAGCCGGATGGACCGACCAGCGAGATCAACTCGCCTTCCGCCACATCCATGGTGACGTCGGACACCGCGAGAAACTCCGTGCCCTGGGAACGATAGACCTTGCGGACGTTGCGCAGGCGGATGAAGGGCTCTTCGGCCGTCATGCGAGCCATTTCTGCAGGTTGGCAGTGACGAAATCGTCGTCACTGAGATCGGCGTGTTCGTTGCAGACGCGGTCGATCTCGTGCAGCTGGCCGGGGCTGAGGCCCTCGGATGGATCGAGGCACCAGATGCCCTCGAGCAATCCTTGCCGCCGCAGGACTTCGTGGCAGCCGGCGATGCAGCCGTGGAAATTGTTGGCGACGTCAAAGAACGCGCTGTTGCAATCGGTGACGCGGGCATCGAGCGCCAGCAGGTCGGCCGGCACGGTGTCCTTGCCCCGCGCGGCGCGGCACATCTCGAATTGCTTGATCGCGTTCGCGGTCCACACCGACCAGTGGCCGAGCAGACCGCCGCGGAAGTAAGCGCGCGCAGTAACGCCGTTGTCGCGCAGCTCGAACGGCAGCACAAGATCCAGCAGGATATGGTCGTCATTGCCGGTATAGAGCGCGATGCGATCTAGCGCGCCGGCGACGAAGACGCCGCGCAGTACGTCGAGCGTGCGGTAACGGTTGAAGGGTGCGATCTTGATGGCGATGACGTTGTCGATCGCGGCAAAGCGCCGCCAGAACCCGGCGCTCAGGATGACGCCGCCGACCGCGGGCTGCAGATAGAAGCCGACCAGCGGAATCTCGCGCGCCACCGCCTCGCAATGCGCGATGATCTCGTTTTCGGAAGCCGATTTCATCGCGGCAAGACTGAGCAGCCCGGCATGATAGCCGATGCCGCGCGCGATCCCGGCCTCGGCGACCGCTTGTCGCGTCGGGCCGACCAGCCCTGCAACCATCGCCAGCGGCCGCCTGGTCCAGGCCGCAGCGGTCTCCGCGGCCAGTTCAAGAACCGGACGATAAAGGCCGACGTCGCGGATGGCGAATTGCGTGGTGTGGACGCCGACCGCAAGACCGCCGGCGCCGGCGTCGATGTAATAGCGCGTCAATGCGCGCTGGTGGATGGCGTCGAGCTTGCGGTCGGCGTCGAGCGCCAGCGGATGCGCCGGCAGCACCGTGCCATCGGCGATCAACCGCCGCACCTCGGATTTCATGGCGCTATGATGCATGGCGAAAGTCCCTCATCCGTATTCCGGGCCGACGACCGCGAACGGCAGTTGCTTCGACAGTTCGTTGGGCAACGCCGTGGCGCTGCCAAAGCGCATGCGTTGGAACGGCCGTTCGATTGTCCAGCCGGAGCCGGTCAAACCCTCGAGAAATTCTTGCCTCGTGCCGACGGCGTCGATCAGCCAGGGACCTGTATCGGGTCCGATGATGTGATCAACCAATGCCAGCGCGGAGCCTGAATTGCTGGCGAACAGCGGGCCGATATGGCGGTTCTTGCGGCCGTCGCGGACAAGCGCCATCGCGTCGTCGTGCGAGACCAGTTTTGAACCGGCGCGCCCGCTCAGTTCCTCCAGCAGCGTGCTGCGACCGAAGCCCATGATGCTGCGATCGCGCAACACCAATTCGTTCAAGTTGGCGGAAGACGATAATGGCGGCGATCGTTTCCTCGGCGACGCGCCTTCGAGACGCAACCGGAGTAATGGAATTGTCGGCTTGAATCCAAGCGGACCATAGACCGCGGCACCCGCCGGCGTCGCATCGAGCCAGGGCGTGAGGCCGCGGTATTCCGCGGTGGCGAGACATTGATCGATCAATCGGGTTGCAAGGCCGCGCCGGCGCCAGGCCGCGGTCACCAGCACCATGCTGATCCAGGCATTGCCGGAGCTATAGGGCAGCAGCGCCGCGGTCGCGATCAGATCGCCGTGATGGTCGCGCACGCCGACGACCGGGCCGTGGGTCAGGAAAAATCGCCAGTCGGCCTCGTTCTGATTCCAGTGGGCTTCGGTCGACAGCGCCAATCCGACAGGCGCGTCGGCCACGCCGAGTTCGACAATGGCGAGCTGGTCAGTACCGGCCATCGCGCTCCTCGTATTTGGTGGGCTTGCCGAGGCTTGGCATCGCGCGCCTGACCCAGTCCCCGGTCCATTTGATCAGGCGGCCGGTATCGACGATCGGCAGGCCGAACAGTTTTGTCGCCCGCGACGTATCGGTGAGCCAGGCGGTCGGCTGTTCGGCACCGACGATGACGGGATCGCGGCCGAGCAGCGTGCCGAGTTTGCCCGCAAGATCGCGCACGGCAAGGATTTCGTGGCCGCTGACATTGATCGGCGAGGTCGGCGTGTCGCAATGCGCGAGGCAGCGCAGCGCCTGCGCCGACGCATCGCCCTGCCAGATGAAATTGACATGGCCGAGGCTGACGTCGATCGGGTTTCCGTGCAGGACCTTGATCGCAATGTCGTGCAGCACGCCGTAGCGCATGTCGATCGCATAATTGAGCCGGAACAGACGGCCCGGCGTTGCGAATTTGCGCGAGAAATATTCGAACATGCGCTCGCGCCCGACGCAGGATTGGGCATATTCGCCGGGCGGATTGGGCGCGAGGTTCTCGTCGGCGCCCTTACCGTCGACCGGGACGAACGGATAGACGCAGCCGGTCGAGAACGCGACGATCCGCGAACCGGAAAAGGTCTGCGCGACCAGGGCGGGAACGTAGGCGTTCATCGCCCAGGTCAGCGACAGGTCTCCCTCCGCGCCGAACTTGCGCCCGGCCATGAAGACGATGTTCGGCAGCTTTGGAAGTGCGGCGATGGCGGCTTCATCGAGCAGGTCGCAATGCAGTGTCTCGATGCCGCGCGCCTCCAGCCACGCCTTGACGCTCGCGTCGCTGAAGCGTGCGACGCCGATGACGCGGCGGCCGGGCAGGGCGGCCTTGGCGAGGCCGGCCAGCGTCGGTCCCATCTTGCCGGCGACGCCGAGGATCATGATGTCGCCGTCGACTTTCTGGAGATCGTCGATCAGCGCCTGGCTCGGCCGGCACAAGAGATCGTCGAGTTCGGCGATATCGGAAATGGTGTCCGGCAGATTGTCGCGCGTCAGCAGCATAGGTCTTTCCCGATAGATCATTGCAGCCGCACATCCTTGACCACGAACAGCCGTTCGAGACCGAGCACGAGGCCGTAGAGTGTCACGCCCAGCAACGTCAACAGCACAACCGCCATCACCATTGCGGGCGTATCGAGCGAGGCCTGCACCTGGATCATCAGGTAACCAAGCCCGCGCTCGGAGGCGATGAATTCGCCGACGATGGCGCCGGCTACGGCCAGGATGGCGCCGACCTTCATGCCGGAAAACACATAGGGCAACGCGCCCGGCAGCTGGATCTTGCGAAACAGCACCCAGCGCGAGCCGCGCAGCGATTTGACGAGGTCCAGCAGATCAGGCTCGACCTCGCTCAATCCCCGCGCCGTCGTCACAAGGATCGGGAAAAAGCAGATGCTGAACGCGATCAGGATGTTGGGAAAGATCCCGTAGGAGAACCAGACGATGAACAGCGGGCCGAGCGCCACCTTGGGAATCATGTTCAGCGTCACGAACAGCGGCAGCAGCAGCAGGCTCACCAGCGGCGACCAGCAGAACACCATCGCCAGCACGACGCCGACGAAAGCGCCGAGGCAGAAGCCGCCGAGGATTTCCACGGCCGTGACGATGGAGTTGGACAGCCAAGCATATTTGGCCGACGTCAATGTCGCAACCGTCGCCAGCGGCGAAGGCAGGATAAATTTCGGCACGTGAAAGGCATCGACCAGAACCTGCCACAGCACAATCACGGCGAGATGCACGATCAGGATGACCGCCAAAGTCCGGACTGAGCGTATGCCGTCGCTGGACACTTAGTTCTTTCTCCCAGTTGCGCTTCGCCTAAAGACAGCAATGCCAGACGTTGACAATTCGGCCTGCGCCTTGTTGCATTGGTAAACGCGCGGACGCGCGGCGACAAGACCATTGCATAAGGCCGATATTAAGCGCCGGCCGTCATCGGGAGAGCTGTCATGAAATGCCTGGGAATTGCCGGATTGGCGCTCGCGCTCGTCGCATCCACCATTCCGTCTCATGCCGGCGAGCCGGTCAATCTGATCCTGAACTGGGCGCCGACTGCGGATCATTCGCCGTTCTATTACGCCAAGGCGCAAGGCTGGTACGAGAAGGCCGGCATCGATCTCACCATCGAGACCGGCAAGGGCTCCGGGGTTTCATCGCTGAAGGTCGGCTCCGGCGGCTCGCCGTTCGGGATCGCCGATCTCGCGACCATGCTGGTGGCGCGCAGCAAGGGCGCCGACGTGGTGGCATTGATGAGCATCTATGCCAATACCGGACAGACGTTTTATTGGCTGAAGAGCAATGGGGTGAACGGCGTCACGGATTTCCCCGGTCACAAGATCGGCAATCCGCCTGGCGATGCGTCGCGCGTGATGTGGCCGGCCTTCGCCAAGGCGGCGGGAATAGCGCCGGACTCGGTGACCTTCGTGAATGTCGGACCAACCGCCAAGATCGCGGCGCTGAAAAGTCACACCGTCGATATCATCAGCGACTTCTACAACGAGCACGACCTCAAGGTGATCGAGTTCGGCAGCGACCTCGGATCGTTGAACTGGAAGGAGATCGGCCTCAATCCTTACGGCAATTCGCTGATCGTCAACGGCGAATATCTGAAGAAAAATCCCAAGCTGGCCGAGGACTTCGTGCGGATCAGCCAGAAGGCGTTCGCGGCCTGTGTCGCCGATGTCGCCCCGTGCCTGAAGGCGCTGCTCGACCAGGTGTCCGGCCTCGACAAGGAAAACCAGGAGCGCCAGTGGGAGCGCATCAAGTTCCTGATGACCGATGAGTTCACCACCACCAAGGCGCTCGGCTGGATCGATGCCGAGCGGATGAAAAAGGATTACGACCTGGTGCAGACCTATCTCGGCATGGAAAAACCGTTCGCGGTTGACAGCGCATTCACCACCGGGCTGCTCGACACCTCGATCAAGATGGACGCGAGCAAGGTGAAGAAATAGCAGCCATCGCGTTTTTTCGCCCTCGCCCCGCTCTTCGCGGGGTCGAGACGAGCGAAGCTCGCTCTTAGAGGGTTGGGGTGAGAGGTTGGCGCAACAGGCGGACTCGCGGAGAGTCCCCCTCACCCGGCGCTACGCGCCGACCCCTCCCCGCAAGCGGGGCGAGTTGAAGTTAGGCACACCCCTCACTGCTGCGGAATGCCGGACGCCTTTACCACCGTCGTCAGCTTCTCGTGATCCGTCTTCATCAGCGCCGCGAGTTCGCCGAGCGGCATCGGCTTGCCGGGAATGTCGGCGACAGCGAGCTGGCGTTGAACGTCGGGATTTTGCAGCGCCTTGTCGATGCCATCGTGAATCTTCTCCACGATCGCGTCAGGGGTCGCTGCAGGCACATAGATGCCATACCAGGGAAGGTAGGCCGCCTCCGCATATCCGGCCTCGGCAATGGTGGGCACGTCGGGAAGATCGGCCACGCGTTTCTCGGTGAAAACCGCAAGCGGTCTCACGCTGCCGTCCTTGATGTGCGGCACGGCGAGCGCCAGCGAAACGATTTCAAAGTTCATCAGGTTGGTCATCAGGTCGACCAGCGCCGGCGGCTGGCCCTTGTAGCCGATATTGGCGAGCTTGATGTCGGCGACCTGGAACAGCTTCTGCGCGGTCAGGTCGATCGACGAACCGGTGCCGGGGTTGCCGAAATTGAGCTGGCCCGGTTTGCTGCGCGCCAGCGCCACGAATTCGGCAAGCGTCCTCACCGGCATCGTCGGGTTGACCACGGCCACGCTTTGATTCCAGACCGCAAGACCGACGCATTTGAAATTCTGCAGCGCATCCCAGCCGGCGTCCTTGTAAAGCGTTGGGTTGACCAGCACCGCGGGTCCGGTGACCAGCCAGGTGTAGCCGTCGGGTTCGCTTCTAGCGACCATGGCGGTGCCGATATTGCTGTTGGCGCCGGGCCTGGCCTCGATGACGATCGGCTGCTTCCAGTCGCGGCCGACCTGCTCGATCACCGCGCGGGCGACGATGTCGACAATGCCGCCGGCAGGGTAGGGCACGACAATGTGGATCGGCCGGTTCGGATAATTGCCTTGCGCGCACGCACCGGAAACGGTGGCCAGCAGCACCGTTGCGAGGCCAAAAACAATACCGACGGTTCGGATTGACCGCATTCTTCCCTCCCACTCTCGCAACATCGTTGGTCGATCTTGCTTTGTTTTGATCCCTACGATTAGCTCGGATTTGGCGTCATTGCGAGCGTGGCTTGCGGTCGAATTGGCGCCCAATAAGCCGGGAGGAAGCATGGATTTCGATCTGTCCGCACGTTCCGAGCAATGGCGAAAACGGCTGCAGGCCTTCTTCGACCAGGAAGTGCTGCCGCGCCACCGCGCCTGGGTCGAACACACCGCTGCCAGTCGCGACTCCCCGCCCTTCATGGCCGGGCTGCAGGAAAAGGCGCGGGCGGCGGGATTGTGGAATCTCGGCCTTCCCGAACTTGGCCCCGACGAGCCGGGCACGCGTCTTTCCAATCTCGAATACGCACCGGTCGCCGAAATCATGGGGCGGCTGTTCTGGGCCTCTGAAGTCTTCAACTGCCAGGCCCCCGACGTCCCCAACATGATCGCGCTGCAGAACTGCGCCACGCCCGAGCAGAAGGCGCGCTGGCTGCGGCCGCTGCTCAATGCCGAGACCCGCTCGGCATTCGGGATGACCGAGCCCGATGTGGCTTCCTCGGATGCGACCAATATCGCGACCCGGATGGTCCGCGACAAAAACGACTACATCATCGACGGGCGCAAATGGTTCATCACCGGTGCCGCGCATCCACGCTGCAGTTTCCTGATCGTGATGGGCGTCACCAATTCGGATGCCGATCGGACCCGCCGCCACTCCTGCATCATCGTGCCGATGGATGCGCCCGGCGTCCGCCTGGTCCGGCCGCTGCGCTGGATGGGCTGCGAGGATCACACCGCGCCGATCGGCGAAATCGCCTTCGACAATGTTCGGGTGCCGGCATCGAATCTGCTCGGCGCCGAAGGCGAAGGCTTCAAAGTGGCGCAGATCCGCCTCGGCCCGGCGAGGATTCATCACTGCATGCGCTCGATCGGTCTGTGCGAGCTCCTGATCGAACTGATGATGGTGCGGTCATCGGAACGCTCGGCGTTCGGGCGCACCGTGATTCAGTACGACACCGTGCAGCGCTGGATCGCCGAGTCCCGCGTCGAACTTGAGCAGGCGCGCCTGCTGGCCTACCGGTGTGCATGGAGGCTGGATCAAACCGGCCACCATGGTGCAAGTTCTACAATGAAGAATTGGCGCGACGTATCGCTGGTCAAGGTCGCCGTTCCCGCCATGCTGCAGCGGATCGCCGACCGCGCCATGCAGGTGTTCGGCGCGATGGGCGGATCGGACGACACGCCCATTCATCAGGCACTGGCCTGGGGACGCCTGTTGCGGATCGGCGACGGACCGGATGAAGTGCATCTGCGGCAGATATTCCGGATGGAGGCGATGCCGGCCTGGTCGATCGCAGACTCGCCATATCTCGCGGCGCGTCCGACATGATCTAACTTCTCCCCGCAAGAGCGGGGAGAGGAGAGATGAGACGGCGCCACTTAACTCAACCTAATCGCATCACTTCCAGGGAGGACAACACCATGACCCAAACGGGCATCAGCGAAACGCCGAAGGAAGCCTCGGCATCCGTTGTCGCGCGGCATGCGACGACGCTGAAGACGCTGCCATTTTCGGACACCAGGGATTTCGACGAAGCCTCGCGCGGCTTCATGGGCACGCTGGAAAATGCGCAAGTGATGTCCGCGCAGGGCAGGGTGGTCTGGAGTCTCGAGCCCTACGGCTTTCTGTCCGAGGAAAAGGCGCCGCCGACCGTCGACCCCAGCCTGTGGCGGCAGTCGCGCCTCAACATGAACCACGGGCTTTTCGAGGTGGTGCCCGGCGTCTACCAGATCCGGGGCCTCGATATCGCCAACATGACGCTGATCGAGGGCGACAAGGGCGTCATCGTGGTCGACACGTTGACGTCGATCGATGGTGCGCGGGCGGCGATGGAGCTTTATTTCCAGCACCGTGGCAAACGTCCGGTGGCGGCCGTGATCTTCACCCACACCCATACCGACCATTGGGGCGGCGCGCGCGGCGTGCTCGATGACGAGGCGCTGGCTAGTGGCAAGGTTCCGATCATCGCGCCCAATTTTTTCATGGAGCACGCGGTTTCGGAAAACATCATCGCCGGGCCTGCGATGTTCCGGCGCGCGCACTATCAGTTCGGGCCGTTCCTGGCCAAAGGCCCGCGCGGGCAGGTCGATTGCGGACTAGGCAAGTCAGTGGCGGTGGGTGCGTTTGCGCTGCTGCGCCCGACAGACCTGATCATGGAGACCGGCGACAAGCGCACCATCGACGGGCTCGAATTCGAGTTCCAGATGGCGCCGAACACCGAAGCGCCGGCGGAAATGCATTTCTTCATTCCGCGCTACAGACTGTTGAATCTTGCCGAAAACTGCACGCACAATTTCCATAACCTGCTGCCGTTCCGCGGCGCCGACGTGCGCGATGCACTGGCCTGGTCGAAATATCTCGGCGAAGCCGTGCATATGTGGGGCGGCAAGGCCGACGCAATGTGCGGCCAGCATCACTGGCCGGTATGGGGCACCGAGCGCATCGACACCATGATCCGCCAGCAGCGCGATCTCTACAAATTTGCCCATGACCAGACCATCCGCCTGATGAATCACGGATTGACCGCGACCGAAATCGCGGAGGTCATCAAATTGCCGGCGAGCCTCGACGGCGCCTGGCATGCGCGCGGCTATTACGGCCACATCCGGCATAATGTGAAGGCGATCTACCAGAAATATCTCGGCTGGTACGACGCCAACCCGGTCAATCTCGATCCATTGCCGCCGGTCGAAAGCGGCAAGAAGTACGTTGAATATATGGGTGGCGCCGATGCGATCCTGGCGCGCGCCCGAAAAGATTTCGCCAAGGGCGAGTTTCGTTTCGTCGCGCAAGCCGTCAGCCATCTGGTGTTCGCCGAGCCCGACAACCAGGCGGCGCGTGCGCTGCTTGCCGACACCTTCGAGCAACTCGGCTACTCCGCGGAGAGTGCCACCTGGCGCAACGCCTATCTGTTCGGCGCGCAGGAATTGCGGCTCGGCATGCCAAAGGCCTCGCCGCGGCCGCCGATGCCGCGTGAAACGGCGGCCGCGCTGCGCACCGGTCAGCTCTGGGACGTGCTCGGGGTCCGGCTCAACGGCCCCAAGGCCGAAGGCAAGCACATCGTGCTCAACTGGAGCTTCACCGATACAGGCGAAAACTTCATCCTGACGCTGGAGAACTGCGCGCTGACCTATACCGAGGGCGCACAGTCGGACAAGGCTGACGCCGGCTTCACGCTGGCGCGCGGTACCTTGGATGAAGTGATCGCCAAGCAGACCAGCTTTCCGGAAGCCGTCGCCGCCGGCAAGATCAAGTTCACCGGCAACGCGATGCGGCTCGGCGAACTGATGATGCTGATGGACGAGTTCCCGCGGATGTTCGAGATCGTCGAGCCGAAGCGGACGGCGGTGAGCTAGGCGAAGCCGTCTTTGCGGGCGAAGCGACGGAAAAGAGGCCGCCCAAAGGCGGCCTCTGGTTGGGAGCCGACGATGTAGCTCGGGCGACCGTCAATGCTGGCTTTGACTGGCCACGGTAGGCCATGACGCCAGCCCGGGTTCAGTCGTCTCGGCCCCGAAACCCCAAAGCCGGAACACCTGCCTGGCCAACTCGCGGTAGAGTTCGCCGATCTTCTGTGCCTCGGCGATGAAGTTCACATAGGTGTCTCGTGTGAATTCGATCTGAACTTCAGTCGCCTTGTCGAGCGATTGCACGGCCATGAACTTCTCGACAAATTGCCTGTTTTCCAGCAGCGACTTCCTGGTGTAGTCGCCGTAGGCATTTGCGATGGCTTTAACGCTGATTGGATAATTTTCCGCAGGCGCGGCCGCGACATTTATGGGAGCTGACGCGGCCACTGGAGCGATGGGAGCTGACGCGGCCATCGGGGCGATTTGATCTTCCACCCGCTGGTCGAGCATCGGGCTCTGCTGCGGTTCGGGTTTCCGGTCTGGCTGATCCGCCTTCCGGTTGCGTTGCCGAGGCTTACCGCTCGGTTTGTCCTGGTCCGTAGTCGGCATTACTGAACTCCGTTGAACTTCGCTGTTCCGGCACCAAACCTAACGCCAGGACTCCGTCATGTTTGCGATGGAAGCGAGGTTCCGGCTTGTTCGTTACGCGGCATTGGTGTGGTGGCTGGAAACTTGCATGGCGCGGGCGGCGCGCACGGGACCGCGGAGTCATATTTTTTTGATTGCGTGAAATTCGAATTGGGAAGCCGGCGCATGCACCGAGCCGCTGTTACCTCTCCCCTTGTGGGAGAGGTCGGATCGCATCGATAGATGCGATCCGGGTGAGGGGTTAAGCTCTATCGATAGACCTGAACCCCTCACCCCAACCCTCTCCCATAAGGGGAGAGGGAGCTCACTGCCGTTGCCGAGACAACGGCGTTTCAATCATCGTGGCGCTATATCCCCAGATACGCCGCCTGCACCTGCTTGTTGTTGGCGAGGTCCGCGCTGCTGCCGTGCATGATGACCTTGCCGCTTTCCAGCACATAGGCGCGCTGAACCAGCGATAATGCACGGCTGACGTTCTGCTCGACCAGCAAAATGGCGGTGCCCATCTTATGGATTTCGCCGATCTTCTCGAAGGTCACGTCGGTCATGACGGGGGCGAGCCCGAGCGAGGGTTCATCGAGCATCAACAGCCGCGGCTTGAGCATCAGGCCGCGGCCGACCGCCAGCATCTGCTGTTCGCCGCCGCTCATGGTGCCGGCCAGCTGTTTTTTGCGATCGGCCAGTCTTGGAAAGATGCCGTAGACCAGATCGAGGCTGCGGCTGCGTTCCGCCTTGGCCTTGGGCACGTAAGCGCCGATCTCGAGATTTTCCTGCACGGTCATCTCGGGGAATACCTGGCGTCCTTCCGGCACATGGGCAATTCCCAATTCCGGAATCTTGTGCGGCGGGATCGTTGCGAGGTCGATGCCGGCGAAGGTGATGGTGCCCGAGGTCAGTCGCACCAGGCCGGAAATCACCCGCAAGGTCGTGCTCTTGCCGGCGCCGTTGGCGCCCAACAGCCCAACGGCTTCGCCTTCGCCGATCTCGATGCTGACATTGCTGATCGCAGGCACCGACCCGTAGCTGGCGCTCACTTCATCCAGTTTGAGCACTAGCTCCCTCCCGGTGTCGGCGGGTGCACGTAGGAACCGAGATAGGCGCGGATCACTTCGGGATTTTCGACGATCTGCTTCGGACTTCCCTCGGCGATCTTCTGGCCGTGATCGAGCACCACGATGTGACGGGCCACCGCCATGATGGCGCGCATCACATGTTCGACGATGACGATGGTGAGCCCGCGCTGCGACAGCTTTCCAACCAATGCTACCGCCTGGTCGATCTCGGACGGGTTGAGCCCGGCCATGACTTCATCGAGCAGCAGCAGCCGAGGCTGCGTCGCCAGCGCGCGCGCCATCTCCAGCCGGCGCTGATCGATGGTGGTGAGGTCCTTTGCCGCGGTCTTCTCGCGGGCCGACAGACCGACGAACTCGATCGCTTCGCGGGCCTTCTCGCGCGCCACACCGGCATTCTTGTCGCGCAGGAACGCCCC
>NZ_SSMW01000144.1 GCF_004799405.1 Bradyrhizobium sp. | reverse complement strand
CGATGTTCGGGCCGGACCTGCAACTGTTCGGTCATATAGGCCACCACGAACGGCTGGCTGATGGTTTGCCCGCAGGCGATGCCAAGCGCGCTGTCGCGCCAGGCATCGGCGCGGTCGCCGGCCTCGACGAAAATGTCGCGCGGGATGTCTTCCATGGCGCGCAGCACGGTCTGGTCGCTGATCCCGCGCCGCCGCAGGTTGAGCTGGAACATCATCTTTTCCGGCGGATTTTGGCTGGCAGGCATCGCAACCTCGTAGGGCGATTGGTAGCGTAGTCTAGCGCGGTTCCTCGGAACAAGTTGGCGAGATCTGGACTGCCATCTTAAGGGAAAAATTCCCTCAGATCGTGCACCCGTAGCGGAACCCTCCTTTTACACGCTGGCGTTGAGGATCGGTCAATCAATCGTGTTTTTAACGTGACGAGCGCACCAATCCGGAACCGCCGGGTCCGGTGTTCGCGCACGTTGACATTGCGCCGCGTGGCCTTATTTGCGAACCTGAGTTGGGAAGGGCAAGGATTCCATCATGACTGCAACGCGGCCGCCGGGCGGTTCTGTGTTCCTCGTCGAAGACGAGGTCATGATCAGGATGATGGTCGCCGACATGCTGGCCGAGCTCGGCTACCGCGTCGCCGCCGAAGCCGGCGAGATCGGCGAGGCGATCAAGCTGGCGCAATCGGCCGACTTCGACCTCGCCATTCTCGACGTCAACGTCAACGGCAAGGTTATTTCGCCGGTCGCCCAACTTATCAAGGCGCGCAATCGTCCGTTCATCTTCGCGACCGGCTATGGCTCGTCGGGACTCCCGGAAGAATACCGCGACCGCCCGGCGCTGCAGAAACCATTCCAGATCGAGACCCTGGGGCGGATGATCGAAACTGCGCTCAAGGGCGCTACGGTCTAGAATTTCCCGCGCAGACCGAATTGACAGTTGTCCGGTCGATGGCATCCCGAGGTACGCGCAGTCGCGAGCCTCGAAGGATGGCTGCCCGCCCGCAAATCCTATTTCAGCGTCGCCGTCAGCGCCTGCGAGAATTCATCGTCGGTGCGGTCGAGACGCAGCGGCGTGACTGAAACGTAGCGCGCGGCCAGCGCGGCGAGATCGGTGCCCTCGGCCGGCGTGTCTATCATCGCCGCCCGCTCGAACCCGATCCAGAAATACGGATTGCCGCGGCCGTCGCGGCGCTGGTCGACCTTGAGAAAACCGAGATTGCGCTTGCCCTGCCGCGTCACCCGCACGCCAATGACATCGGCGGGCGCACAGGCGGGAAAGTTGACATTGATCACGGTGTTCTTCGGGATCCCGGCTGACATCACCTTGCGCAGGATCTCGGGGCCGAATTTCACCGCGGTCTCCCATAGCGGCGCATGGCGGGTCTCCATGCTGAATTCCTGCGACAACGCGAATGACGGAATCCCGAGAATGGTGCCTTCCAGCGCCCCGGCAATGGTGCCCGAATAGACCACATCTTCCGCGACGTTGCGGCCCTTGTTGACGCCCGACAGCACGAGGTCCGGCATGGTCTCGCCGAGGATGTGGCGTGCCCCCATGATCACGCAATCCGTCGGCGTACCCCGCACCGCGAAATGCCGCGGGCCGACTTCGCGCAACCGCAAGGGATCGTTCAAGGACAGCGAGTGCGAGACGCCGGACTGATCGAGTTCGGGCGCCACGATCCAGACGTCGTCGGACAACGCCCGGGCGATCTCCTCGACAACCTTCAGGCCGGGGGCATGGATGCCATCGTCATTGGTGCAGAGAATCCGCATCCGCGTCACGCGCCCTCTTGAATTAAACTCGATCCCGGCCATCGTCGGCAGAGCCGTCTTTATCCCGCGCGGGCGGTGGAGGCAAACCCGGCAAATCCAGCTGAAATTCCCCTGATCCCCGGTACAATCTGCCAAGCCGGCCAAACCCGTGACATCAGCCGCGCCGCCGTCGCATCCTGATAATCCGCGGCTATCGGATCCGGCCTTAACCCATCCTTTACCGGAATTCGCAATGCCGCCTCTAAGCACAACTTTTGTTCATGGCTTTGGTATTGGGTCATGCAGAAATTGCATTGGATCATTCGCATACCGGCCGGAGCCGAATGGCGACCAACAAGATCGATTCGTTTGATGTCAGATCGCCGGTTCGGGAAAGTCCGATTCGCTGGCTGATCCTTGGCGGCATGCTGCTGATCATGGCCATCGCGACCGGGACAGCGGTCATGGTCGGTAATTTCCGTGAGCGCGCGCTGGACGGCAGCAAACGCGAGCTGGAAAACACCGTGCTGCTGCTGGCCCGCCACTTCGATCAGCAATTCGAAGATCTCGAATTCGTTGAAAAAGACATCATCTCGCACATCCATTCCAGCGGGATCGCAACCCGCGAAGATTACAATCGTCGAATGTCCGGACTCGACATCCATGAGATGCTCGAAGCTAAGATGAATGCGCTGAAATATGTCGGCGGCATCAACATTTTCGACGCCGACGGAAAACTGATCAATTCTTCGGGCGTCTGGCCGGTGCCGGACGTCCGCGTCGGCGACCGGCCCTATTTCAAGGCGTTCAAATCGGACGATCAATCGCCCGAATTGCTGGTCGAGGCGGTGCATAGCCGTATCACCGGCGCCTGGACCACCGTTCTCGCCCACAAGGTGACCGGACCGAGCGGAGAATTCCTGGGGGCGATCGGACGCGGCGTCGAGGCTACTAGTTTCGAAAAGTTTTTCGCCTCCCTGGCGCTTGGAGACGACGCGGTGATTTCCATGTTCCATCGCGATGGAACGCTGTTGGCCCGCTATCCCCACCTCGACTCGATGATTGGGCAAAATTTCAAATCCAGCCAGTTGTTCCAGAACGTGCTGTCGAACGCCGACTATGGGACGTTGCACCTGACCAGCCGTCTGGATGGCAAGGACCAGCTGGCATCGGCCCGTCAGTTGAGTTCTTTTCCTCTTGTGATAACGGCGACCAGGACTGTAGTGGCGGCGCTCGCCGACTGGCGCGAGCAAATCCGGTCCTTGATCGGGGCAGCCGGGCTCTTCATGCTGGTGATCGTCGTCATCCTGGTCCTCGTGGTCAGGAAATTGTCGCAGCAACACCGGCTCTCAGAGCAGGAACTGATGCTGGAAAAGCAGCGGCTCGACGTCGCCATCAACAACATGACGCAAGGCCTTCTGCTGTACGATTCATCGGAGCGGTTGATCGTCTGCAACCGGCGCTACATCGAAATGTATGGCTTGTCGTCCGACGTGGTGAAGTCCGGCTACAGCTTTCGCGATCTCATCGCCTATCGAAAGCAGACCGGGTCTTTCAAGGGCGAGGTGGACAGTTTCTGTGCCAACGTCCTGCGCAACGTGGCGGTCGGCAAAATCACCCGCAGCGTCGTGGACACCGCGGATGGACGCTCGATCCAGATCGTCAACCGGCCGCTGCTCGGTGGCGGATGGGTGACCACGCACGAGGACATCACCGAACGCAGGCGAGCCGAAGAGCGGATCACCCATCTGGCGCATTATGACGCCCTGACCGATCTGCCGAACCGGACGCTGTTCCGAGATTATCTTGAAAAACAAATGGCGCGGATCGAGCCAGGCGAACAACTGGCCGTGCTCTACATCGATATCGACGAATTCAAGAGCGTCAACGACACGCTCGGGCATCTGATCGGCGATGAGTTGCTGAAATCGGTGGCGGCAAGTTTAAGCCGCTGCATCAGGGCGACCGACTTCGTTGCCCGGCTGGGCGGCGATGAATTCGCCATCATCCAGACCGCGGTCAAGGATCCGGCTGACGTCATCGACCTGTTAAACCGGATTTACGGCGCGATCCGCGCGCCCAACGAATGTCTCGGCCACCAGGTCTCCACCGACGCCAGCATCGGCATTGCCCTGGCGCCGCAGCATGGTGCCGATCTCGACCAAATCCTGAAGAACGCCGATCTGGCGATGTATGACGCCAAGGCCGCGGGACGCCGTATTTGGCGTTTCTTCGCGCCGGAAATGGACGCACGCGTGAAGGCACGCCGGGTGCTCGAGATGGATCTGCGCCAGGCGATATTGGATGGCGGGCTCGAGGTGCACTACCAGCCCTTCATCAACCTGCGTGACAACCGGATCACCGGCTGCGAAGCCCTGCTGCGCTGGAACCATCCGGAGCGCGGCATGATCCCGCCGGCCGAATTCATCCCGGTGGCGGAAGAGACCGGCCTGATCGGCCAGATCGGCGAATGGGTACTTACGACGGCCTGCGCGGAAGCCGCGAGCTGGCCCGGCAATATCAAGCTTGCGGTCAACGTTTCGCCGGCGCAGTTCAAGAGCGACACTTTCGCGCTGAAGACCATCGCAGCCCTGGCGGCATCAGGTCTTTCCGCGGGGCGGCTCGAACTGGAGATCACCGAGACGGTGCTCATTCGCGACGACGAGGCCGCACTCGCAATCCTGCACCAGCTTCGCGAAATCGGCGTACGCATCTCGCTGGACGATTTCGGTACCGGCTATTCGTCGCTGAGCTACCTGCAGCGCTTTCCGTTCGACAAGATCAAGATCGACCGCTGCTTCGTGACCAACATCGCAGAACCGAACGGTTCCGCCAGCATCGTGCAGGCTGTGGTGAATATCGCCGCCGCCCGCAACATGACGACCACGGCGGAAGGCGTCGAAACGCAAGCGCAACTGGACCTGCTGCGCACGCTCGGCTGCACCGAGATGCAGGGTTTCCTGTTCAGTGCGGCGAAGCCGGCGGCGGAATTGAAACAGCTTTTCCGTTCGCCGCGCGCGCAACTGGTCGCGGTAGCCTGAAGCGGCGACGCAAGGCGGGTTCAGGTCGAGGCCAGCAACAATGAATCGCCGCTTGGCGTCAGCGCGGCGAACGCGCGCGGATGCGCCAGGTCGGCAGAAATTTTGCGCGACAGCCTTCCAGGTGCATCGCCAGGACGGCAGGGGCCGGAGCAGGGTTTTCCTTCGGCTTGTCTTTCGCTTTCTTGGGGTCCTGCCGCTCGGCAGCAGCGGGCGGGGCTTTCCGCGGCGGCTCCGGATAATGCTTGCGGGCGACGGCAAGTCCTTTATCGAAATCCTTGATATTGAACCATTTTTCGTCGCTCAGCGCGTCCGGTAAATCGTCGTCCCAAAGACGTGCGGCCTCGATATCGAATTTGCCTTTCAGCTTTTGATCGATCGCCTGCATGCCATAGCCGGTGACAGCCCACTGCTTGCCGACCCAAAAGATGTCGCGATGCAAGGGCATCTTCTTTTTCGTTCGCTTCAACGGCTTCATCGCAGGTCCAGGCAGGATATCGAAGGGTGGCGTCTTCGCAAACCCACATGATAGCAAGCCAGGGTAAATTATCTGTCTCGCTCGACCACCTTCACCCCGCCCATGTAGGGCTGCAGCACCTCGGGCACCGCGATCGAGCCGTCTTCCTGCTGATAGGTTTCCATCACGGCGATCAGCGCGCGGCCGACCGCCGTGCCGGAGCCATTGAGCGTATGCACGAAATGCGGCTTGCCGTCGTCGGCGCGATAGCGCGCATCCATGCGCCGGGCCTGGAAATCGCCGCACACGGAGCAGCTCGAGATTTCCCGGTAAGCGCCGTTCTCGCCCTGCCCGGGCATCCAGACCTCGATGTCGTAGGTCTTCTCCGCCGCAAAGCCCATATCGCCGCCGCACAGCGTCATCACCCGGTAATGCAGGTCGAGCCGCCGCAGCACTTCCTCGGCGCAGGAAAGCATGCGCTCATGCTCGTCCCTGCTCTTGTCGGGCGTCGTGATCGAGACCAGCTCGACTTTTGTGAATTGATGCTGGCGGATCATGCCGCGGGTATCGCGCCCGGCAGCCCCGGCTTCGGCGCGAAAACACGGCGTCAGCGCGGTCAGGCGCATTGGCAGTTCTTTCGCGTCGAGGATGGATTCGCGAACGAGGTTTGTCAGCGGGACTTCGGCGGTGGGGATGAGCCCGAGACGTTCGTTCCTTAGCTTCCCTAGACGTCCCGCGTACATCATTTGCGCTTCAATGCGATCGGTTTCTGCAACAGCGCCCTCGTCCACGGCACCTAGGAATTCACCTTTGACCGCCCAAAATTGATCATCCTCAAACTTCGGCAATTGCCCCGTGCCGAACATCACGTCGTCGCGCACCAGCAATGGCGGATTAATCTCGGTATAACCGTGCTCGTTGGTATGCAGATCGAGCATGAACTGCCCGATCGCACGCTCCAGCCGCGCAAGACCCTTTTTCAGCACGACGAAGCGCGCGCCGCTTAGTTTCGCCGCGGTCTCGAAATCCATCATGCCGAGCGTGCCGCCGAGATCGTCATGCGGCTTCGGTGTGAACGGATAGTTGCGTATCGCATCAAAAACATGCCGCTGCACATTGCCGTGCTCGTCGACGCCCTCGGGTACGTCACTCGCCGGCAGGTTCGGAATCGCTGCTAATTCCCCGGCAAGCCGTTCGTCCGCCGCCTTGGCCGCGGCTTCCAACTGCGGCATCGTGGTCTTGAGCTCGGCGACTTCTGCCATCAATTTGCCGGCGCGCGCGTCGTCCTTGGCCTTCTTGGCGTCGCCGATTTCCTTCGAGGCGGAATTGCGCCGCGCCTGCGCCTGCTCGGACGCCATGATCGCCGCACGCCGCTTCTCGTCGATCGCCAGCAGCGACGCGGAGAGCGGCTGCAATCCACGCCGTTTCAGCGCGGCGTCGAAAGCGTCGGGATTGTCGCGAATCCATTTGATGTCGTGCATGACGGTATTCCTGCGTCATGGCCGGCTTGTCCCGGCCATCCACGTCTTTGCTGCCTTAGAACAAGTCGTGGATGCCAGGGTCAAGCCCGGGCATCACGAATCACAGGCAGTGTGCAGCCGATCATAAGGAAAATACGGCGCTCCGCCCTACTCCGCCGGATTGGCTTCGGGCGGCGGCGGGGTTGCGGGCGGGGCGGTGGCGGCGGCTTTCGCCGCGGCGGCCTTTTTCTCCACCATGGCGACCGCGATGATCGAACCTTCGTAGAGCGCCAATAGCGGCAGCGCGAGCGAGGACTGGCTGAGAACGTCGGGCGGCGTCAGCACCGCGGCGATGATGAAGGCGACCACGATGAAATAGCGGCGCTTCTCGCGGAGCTGCTTCGAGGTGATGATCCCGATCCGGCCCAGCAGCGTCAGGATCACCGGCAACTGGAACGCGATACCGAACGCGAAGATCAGCGACATCATCAGCGACAGGTATTCGCCGACCTTCGGCAGCAACTGGATCTGCGCGGTCTCCGCACCCGCGGCCTGCTGCATGCCGAGCGAGAACCGCGACAGCATCGGCATCACAACGAAATAGACCAGCATCGATCCCAGCACGAAGAAAACCGGCGTCGCGATCAGATAGGGAAGGAATGCGCCGCGCTCGTGCTTGTAGAGGCCGGGCGCCACGAACTTGTAGATCTGCGTCGCCACGATGGGAAAGGAAATGAAACCGGCGCCGAACAGCGCCAGCTTCAACTGGGTCAGGAAATATTCCAGCAGCGCGGTGTAGATGAATTTCGCATTCTCGGCGCCGGCGACCCACACATACGGCCACACCAGCACGTTGTAGATCTGTTTGGCGAAGAAGAAGCAGAAGATGAAGGCGACCCCGAACGCCAATAGCGCCTTGATCAGCCGCGAGCGCAGCTCGATCAGGTGATCCATCAGCGGCGCCTTGCTGGCCTCAATGTCCTCGGCGCTCATGACGCTTTGGCGTCCCGTGGGATTTCGGGGGTCGGGAGTTCAGGGGCGGCTGGCGCAGGCTGGACTTCCCTGGCGATCGCCAGAGGCTCGCCGGCCAGCGCGTGGGCGTCGGCCTCGGAGAAGGTTTCCGGTATCGGCGCTTCCGGCGTGCTCGGGATCACCGGCATGTCGCCTGTCGCCGACGTCTCGGCTGCCGATACGGAGGGCTTGTCGCCGATATTGAGGGCGTCGCCGACGTCCTTTTGCAGGGAGGTCATGATGTTGTTGTCGGTCAGGCCGGAGGCGGCCTCCTTGATATCGTCGAAGGATTTCTTGAGGTCGGCCATTTCGGCTTCCCGCATGGCTTCCTGGAACTGGCCCTGGAATTCGGCGGCCATCTTGCGCGCCTTGCCCATCCATTGCCCGACCATGCGCAGCACGCCCGGCAATTCCTTCGGGCCGATGGCGATCAGCGCGACAACCGCGATGAGGACCAGTTCACTCCACCCGATGTCGAACATGAGAGTTTCCGCTCGCGCGAGGCCATTTGACCCCGCGTCTTCCTCAACCGGTCTTGCCGCAAGGCGATCGCAAGATCAACGCGCAGCCGACGGCTCTGCCACCGGCGTAAGCCAGGACTTCCGGGTCAGACAGCCTTGCTGCCGACATCCGATCGCGCTGCCGTGGACGGCGTGGCGTTATGGTCGATCGTCTTTACGGGTTCGGGCTTTTCCGCCGTCTTCTCATCGTCCTGCATGCCCTTCTTGAAGGCCTTGATGCCCTGGGCGACGTCGCCCATCAGGTCCGAAATCTTGCCGCGCCCGAACAACAGCAGGACGACTGCGATCACGACGATCCAGTGCCAAATGCTAAGCGAACCCATCCTGCATCCCTCCAAACACGCGAGACCAACCCGGCCTCAATCTTCCCGGAAAGTAGGCTCAGGAGGTGTCAAAAACAAGGACTTAGGGCCCGCGATATCGCCGATTGCGCGACGCATTGCCGCTACCGTTAATTGGCGCCGGCGGAGTGCCGCACCGGTTACGATATCAGTTCCCGTCGTCCTTTTCGGGCTCCACGGCGGGAGCCAATGCGAGTTCCAGGTCGCCGATCTCCAGCGGCTCCTCATCATCGCGCAAGGCCGGATCATCGGAAGGTGCCGGAACGCTGAAGCCGGACGGCAGTCGGGAATCCAGCAGGCCCGTCCCTTTCAACTCTTCGAGGCCGGGTAGATCGCTCAGCGCCTCCAGGCTGAACTGCGACAGGAAGGCTTCCGTGGTGCCGAAGGTCAGCGGCCGACCCGGCGTCTTGCGGCGGCCGCGCGGGCGGATCCAGCCGGTTTCCAACAGCACATCCAGCGTCCCCTTGGAGGTGATCACGCCGCGGATTTCCTCGATCTCGGCGCGGGTGACCGGCTGGTGGTAGGCGATGATGGCCAGCATTTCGATCGCCGCGCGCGATAATCGCCGGGTCTCGGTGCTTTCCCGGGTCATCAGCCAGGACAGATCGCCCGCGGTGCGGAAGGTCCATTTGTTGGCGACGCGAACCAGATTGACGCCGCGCGAGGCGTATTCCGCCTGCAGTTGTGCCAACGCCGCCTTGATGTCGACGCCGTCAGGCATCCGCTTGGCAAGCGCGGTCTGATCGAGCGGCTCGGAGGAAGCGAACAGCAGTGCTTCCAGCAGCCGCAGTTCCTCCGGCCGCGCGCGTGGGTCCACAGGCCCCTCCTCGACATCGGCTTTGCGTTTTTCCGCCAGGCTTGCCATGGCTCGGGTTCCTTCTTCCTTGATTTATTCGACCGGCAAATCCGGCGCGGCCATCGCGTCGAATGTCTGTGGAGGGCGTTTACGAAAATACAGCGGCGCGAACGCCTGCTTCTGGTGCAGTTCAACCGCGCCTTCCCTGACCATTTCCAGGGCGGCGGCGAAACTGGACGCGAACACCGTGGCTTTTTGCGAGGGATCGACGACGTAATTGATCAGGTACTCATCGAGCCGGCTCCAGTCCTCGGCCATTCCAACCAACCGCTCCAGCGAGGCCCGGGCTTCGGTCAGCGACCACACCGTGCGTTTGGCCAGATGCACGCTCGCCAGCACGCGCTGCTGGCGCTGCGCGGCATAGGCGGTGAGCAGGTCGAACAGGGTTGCGGTGAACCTGGGGTGCCGGATTTCGGCGATCGATTCCGGCTCGCCGCGCGGAAAGATGTCGCGCTGCAATTGCGGGCGGTTCATCAGCCGGTTCGACGCCTCGCGGATCGCCTCCAGCCGGCGCAGCCGATTGGCGAGAGCCGTCGCCATCTCCTCCGCGCTCGGCCCGTCCGCGTTTGGCGGTTCAGGCAGTAGCAATCGCGATTTCAAAAACGCCAGCCATGCCGCCATCACCAGATAGTCGGCGGCAAGCTCGAGGCGGATTTTCCGCGCCGCCTCGATGAACACCAGGTACTGATCGGCCAGCGCCAGGATGGAAATCCTGGCGAGATCGACCTTTTGCTGTCGCGCCAGCGCCAGCAGCAAATCGAGCGGGCCTTCATAGCCCTCGACATCGACGACCAGCGCAGGTTCGTCGGCGGCGAAATCGGCCGGCCGGCCGGTTTCAAACGATAGAATCTCCGCGCTCATGCGCCTGTCATCCCTGCCCGAGCGATCAACGCATCCAGTTCAGCCCGCGCCGCCTGCCGATCGAACGGCTGCGGCGCCCCACGCGAGGCCAGCGCCCGGCGGGCGCGTTCCAATGCATGGCCCAACAATTCCGGCGTCTCGGCGGCGACCTCACGCATTTCGTCGAGCTTGCCGTTGCAATGCAGGACCATGTCGCAACCGGCGCCGAAAATCGATCGCGTGCGCTCGGCGATCGATCCGGCCAACGCGTTCATGGACACATCATCACTCATCAACAAGCCCTGGAACCCGATCACGCCACGAATCACCTGCCGGATGATTGTCGCAGAAGTCGTCGCCGGTTGGACAGCATCAAGCGCGCTAAACACAACATGCGCAGTCATCGCCATCGGCAGGTCCGCCAGCGGCCGGAATGCCGCGAAATCGGTCCGCTCCAGTTCCGTTTCCGGGTTGTCCACTCGCGGAAGCCTGAAATGGGTATCCGCGGTCGCCCGTCCATGCCCGGGAATGTGCTTGAGAACCGGCAACACGCCGCCCTGTTCCAGCCCTCGTGTCACTGCGCGCGCGATCACCGCCACCTTGGCCGGCTCGGTTCCATAGGCGCGGTTGCCGATCACGGCATCGGCGCCGGCCGCCGGCACATCCGCCAGCGGCAGGCAATCCACGGTGACGCCGACCTCCGTCAGGTCGGCTGCGATCAGCCGCGCGCTCAACCGGGCCGCGGTGAGGCCCAACGCCGGATCGATATCGTAGAGCGCACCGAACATGGCTCCCGGCGGGTAGGACGGCCAATGCGGCGGTCCGAAGCGCTGGACCCGACCACCCTCCTGGTCAACCAGGACCGGCGCGTCCGCATCGCCAATCTCCTCGCGAAATTCGCCAACAAGACTAGCGACTTGTGCGGCCGTCTCGATATTCCGCTTGAATAGAATAAGGCCCCAGGGCCGTTCCGAGCGGATAAATTCACGCTCGGCGGCGCTGAGTTCCAATCCGGATACGCCCGTAATGAATGCGCGCCTGCTCATGCCGGCCGATTAGCCGCAGCTGCCACGAGGGTCAAGGAAACGGCGGTTAATTCCTTTGGACGACGCACTGTCCGCCGGCGGTTTTCAGGCTGCCGCAGAACTGCGACGCCTCCTCGGGCGACCCGAACGGGCCGACCATGGCGCGATAGTAGACGCCCTTGTCGCCGAGATCGGCGCGCTTGATCACCGGCGAGTGCGATCCCAGCACGGTCGGGAACTTGCCCTGCAAGGCCTTGAACGAGGCCTGGGCGTCGGCCTCGTTGCGCTGCGAGGAGACCTGCACCAGATAGCCGCCACCACCGCCGGTGGGCGCGGCCGGGGCTGGAACTGGGGCAACGGCTGCGACCCGGGTATGGGGCTCGGCAACCGGAGCCGGCTGGGCACCCTGCGGCGACAGCGACAGCGGTGCATTGGCCGCCGGTGCCGGGGCTGCCGGCGTTCGGGGGGCAACCGGGCGCACCGCCGGCGCTGGTTTTGCCATAGCTCCGGGGGGAACTCCCCCGTTGGTCGGATCGCCCGTGACGGCAAAGGTCTTGATCTTTCGCGGCTCGGTGCCCGGCTGCAGGCCATTCGGGATGATCGCCGGCGGGGCCGCGGGCGGAGCGGCGCCCACCACTGCCATCGGCGGATTGCCGCCCTGGTTCAACGGCGGGAACACCACGCGCGGACCGGGATTGGCATTGATGTCGACGGGCACTTCTTCACGCGGAACGATCTTCTCGGTGCCATCGCCTGCCGCCAGCCGGTCCGGCACCTTGCCAGCCCCATCGCCGGGCGGAATGATCTTGGTCGGCGACGGGTCAGCCTTGATGATCGGCGCGTCGCCGCTGCGCTGCGATCCGATATAATAGGTGCGGTAGGCAAACGCGCCACCAGTCCCCAATACCGCCAGCGCAAGGATGACCCCAACGGTCATCATGCCGCCGCCACGCTTGCGCGCCGGCCCTTCGGCGCCTTCGTCATAGCCGTCCTGATAGGCATAGGCGTCATCCGCATAGGCCGGATCGTGGGCTTCCTCGCCGGTGGCGATCTGGCCGTACAGCGCTTCGTCATAACGCGACGGATCGGACTCCTGATCATCGTCAGCGAACGGCGCCGCCGGCTGATAGTGCGGCTCCGGCGTAGCGAGCGGGGTTGCATAGCGATGCAGCGGATGCACCGGGCTCGGTTGCTCCTGCTGCGGGACTGGCTGCCGGTTAGCGCGTTGCATCCATGGCGGCGGTCCCGCGGGCGGGCCATCGTCAACGGGCTCCGGCGGCTGGTACTGATCGCGCGCGGCGCTACGCGGCGTCACGTTGGCCCGGCCGATCGCAAACTGATCGGTCTGACCGATCAGCCGGGCGAGCTCGGCCAACGGATCGCTCTCCGCCCTTGCGGAAGCGTGCTGGTGGTTGCTGCGATCGTAATCGTCTTCCGCGTAATCGTCGTGCGCGGGAAAAGGTCTGTCCTGATATCGATCAGCCATCGTGATGATGCGTCCCCTTCGGGAAAGCCGCTAACTCGTTTCGTACCAACGAACCAACCGCTGCCAGATGCCCCCACAGTCCCCGTGTCAGGAATGCCCCTTATCGCATCTCGTCCGGAGCATGGACCCCAAGAACGGCCAAGCCCGACGCCAGAACCGAAACGACGCCCTGGACCAACGCCAGCCGCGCCTTTGTCATGTCTGCATCATTATTGATAATGAAGCGTAAATAGGGCAAATCGCGCCCCCTCGTCCACAGCGCGTGAAATTCGCTGGCAAGATCATAGAGGTAAAAAGCGATTCGGTGGGGCTCATGTGCCACCGCGGCCGCTTCGATCATCCGGGGGTAGAGCGCCAGCCGCCGCAGCAGATCCAGTTCCGCCGGGTCGGTCAGCCGCTCCACCGCCGCATCGGCGAGGTACGCCGCCCGCGCTTCGGCGTCCTCCGGCAAGCCGGGGATGACCTCGCGGGCGTTGCGGAACACCGAGTGACCGCGGGCGTGACCGTACTGCACGTAGAATACCGCGTTGTCCTTGGACTGCTCGATCACCTTGGCAAGGTCGAAATCCAGCACCGCGTCGTTCTTGCGGAACAGCATCATGAACCGCACCGCGTCCGAGCCGACCTCGTCGACCACCTCGCGCAAGGTGACGAAATCGCCGGAGCGTTTCGACATCTTCACCGGCTCGCCGTTGCGCAACAGCTTGACGAGCTGCACGATCTTGACGTCGAGGGTGGCCTTTCCCGACGTCACTGCCTTGATCGCCGCCTGCACGCGCTTGATGTAGCCGCCGTGATCGGCGCCCCAGACATCGACCAGGTTGCGAAAGCCGCGGTCGAACTTGTTCTTGTGATAGGCGATATCGGAGGCGAAATAGGTATAGGAGCCGTCCGACTTCATCAGGGGACGATCGACATCGTCGCCGTAGGCGGTGGCGCGAAACAACGTCTGCTCGCGATCCTCGTAATCCTCGACCGGGCCGCCCTTGGGCGGCGGCAGGCGGCCTTCGTAGACATCGCCCTTGGCGCGGAGGAAATCGATTGTTGCGGCGACCTGATCGATGTCACCGTCGATCAGCGACCGCTCTGAGAAAAAACAGTCCTGACTGATCTTCAAGCTGGCCAGATCGTTCCGGATCATTTCCATCATTGCATTGACGGCAACGAGCCGCACAACGGGCAGCCATTCACTTTCGGATTGATCTCGAAGTGTCCCCGCAAAAGTTCCGGCCAACACTTTTCCCACGGGCTTGAGGTAATCTCCGGGATAGAGTCCTTCCGGCATTTCCCCGATGTGCTCGCCGAGCGCCTCGCGATACCTGAGGAATGCCGAGCGCGCGAGCACGTCGACCTGCGCCCCTGCATCGTTGATGTAATATTCGCGCGTGACATCGTAGCCGGCGAATGAAAGCAGGCTTGCCAGGGCATCGCCGAACACCGCGCCGCGACAGTGACCGACATGCATCGGCCCGGTCGGATTGGCCGAGACGTATTCGACGTTGACCTTCTCGGCAGCCCCAACGGCGCTGCGCCCATAGGCATCGCCTTGCCGCAGCACGGTGCGCAGTGCATCCGACCAGACCGACGCTTTCAAGGCCAGGTTGATAAAACCGGGACCGGCGATATCGACCGAAGCAATCAATTCGTCGGCGCGCAGCCTTGCCGCGATCGCCTCGGCGAGATCGCGCGGCTTGGTCCTGGCCTCCTTGGCCAGCACCATCGCGGCATTGGTCGCCATATCGCCATGCGAGGGATCGCGCGGCGGTTCGACCACGATCCGGGAAAGATCGATGCCGGCGGGCCATCCGCCTTCTTTTGCCAGCGCGCCGCACACCGCATGCACGCGGGCCAGCACGTCGGCGAAAAGATGCGGCGGTGAGGCTTGATCGACCATGGCGCCGCCTAACGTAATTCGGGGGTCGAGTCAAAAAGCCGTTGATGCTCGTTGATCGCGAAGCGGTCGGTCATCCCGGCAATGAAATTGCCGATCCGGCGCGCCGTTTCCGTCTCATTGTCCGCGCCGTGCGCCGGCAGCCACTCGGCCGGCAGATCGCCCGGCACGCGCTGATAGCGCGCAAACAGGTCGAACAGGATCTGTTCGGCCTCGTCCATCACCCGCATCACCCGTTCATGCCGGTACATCCTCAGTTTCAGGAACCCCTTGATGCCGGCCTCGGCCTCCGCGGCATCGGGGGGAAATGCGATCAGCAGCTGGCCTTGCCTGCGAACGTCATTGGCGGAAACCGGCCTGGCGGCATCCAGCCGCCGGTGCGCTTCGGAGGTCGCCGCCTCGATCAGATAGGAGATCAATTCGCGCACCAGTTCGGCGCCGCGTCTGCTCTCGTCGAGACCGGGATAGCTGCGGTCGATCTCCGCGATCATGGCCGCCGTCAGCGGCATCACTTTCAGATCGTCCACCGTGAACAGCCCGGCGCGCAGCCCGTCGTCGATATCGTGGGCGTCATAGGCGATATCGTCCGAGATCGCGGCAACCTGCGCCTCCAGCGAGGCAAAGCTCCATAATTCGAGATCGTATTTCTGGTTGTATGTGGAAATCCCGATGGGAACCCCGCGCTCCCGGTAACGCCCGGTCGGCCTGCCGCTTTTGTCGATCAGCGGACCGTTATGCTTGACGATGCCCTCCAGCGATTCCCAGGTCAGGTTGAGGCCGTTGAAATCGGGATAGCGATGCTCCAGCGACGTCACCACGCGCAGGGTCTGCGCGTTGTGGTCGAAGCCGCCATGGGCTTGCAGACAGGCATCCAGCGCCCGCTCGCCGGCATGACCGAACGGGGGATGGCCAAGGTCATGCGCCAGCGCCAGCGTTTCCGTCAGGTCCTCGTCGAGACCGAGCTGGCGGGCCAGCGCGCGGGCAATCTGCGCCACCTCCAGGGTGTGGGTCAGCCGGGTACGGTAATGATCGCCTTCGTGGGACACGAACACCTGGGTTTTGTGCATCAGGCGGCGAAAGGCGGTGGAATGGATCACCCGGTCGCAATCGCGCCGGAACGGGCTGCGGGTCTTGCTCGGCGGTTCCACGAACAGCCGCCCGCGGCTGCGATCGGGGTCGCAGGCATAGGCGGAGCGAGGAGCAGCCATTCCGACCGACACGGTGTATTAATCCCCTTAAAGGTTTGATTCCGCTGCCTGGCGCACTTAACTATGCTTGGGGCCGGATACCAGATAATTTGGCTATGGCCCGGAGACATCTGACATGACCACAGCCGTCACCATCAGCGAGCGGGCGGCCCGCCGGATCGGGGAAATCCTCAAAACGGAAGGCGACGGCGCCATGCTGCGCATCAGCGTCGAGGGCGGCGGATGCTCGGGCTTTCAGTACAAGTTCGACGTCGAACGCGCGCGGGCCGAGGACGACCTCGTGATCGCGCGCGATAGCGCCGTGGTGCTGGTCGATCCGGCTTCGGTGCCGTTTCTGGCGGGCTCGGAAGTCGATTTTGTCGACGACCTGATCGGCGCCTCGTTCCGGGTGGTCAATCCCAACGCCACCGCCTCGTGCGGCTGCGGCACTAGTTTTTCGATCTGAACAAGATCGCCGAACCGCCAGCTGCATTCTCCTGCAAGCGACCTTGCCCACCATGGCGGCCCTCCGCTGGCATTCGCATGATGAATAACCGGAGAAAGCAAATCCATAAGAACCGGCGCGCTCGATCCGGCAAAGCACCACGGGAGAAATGACGTGAGCAACGAAGCCGTCAAAGCCAACGTCAAAGTATGCATGTTCGATCAGTACGGGACCGTCGTCGACATGCAGTCCGGATTGACGGCCATCGCGGCGCCGTTTCTGAAGGATAAGGGATGGAAGGGCGACCCTAACTCCTTCGTGACCTGGTGGCGGCGGACCCATTTCGAGAATTCCATGATCGACGCGCTGCTGCATCGGGAGCACACGCCGTACAGGGAGATCGGTCATCGTTCCGTTGCACATGTCATGGACCGCGCCGGCATCGAATTCACCATGGATGAGGTCCGCTATCTGGTCGGAGAAATCGAGAAGCTGAAGCCGTTCCCGGAAGTGCCGGAAGCCCTTGCGAGGCTGCAGACCAGATACAGGCTTGTCGTGCTTTCAAACGGCGATCCGGACATGCTCGAGACAGCCAAGCGTTTCCATAAAATACCGTTCGATCGCGTCATCTCGGTCGCGGAAGCAAATTCCTTCAAACCGCATGTGGCCACCTATACCAAGGCGGCCGAACTGGTCGGCCTCGCGCCGGATCAGATCCTGTTCATCGCCAATCACGCCTTCGATTGTATCGGCGCGAAGTCCGCCGGCATGCGTACGGCGTTCATCGACCGCCGCAGCCGGCCGTTCGGCATCACGCCTCACCACCCGGATATCTTCGTTCCATCCATGAAAGAACTTGCCGATTCGATTGTCTGAGACGGAGGCCCGCCGGTTCTCGACCTCGCCGAGCCGCCTATGGTAAGCCCGCGAGCCGGATTTGCGGTTATCGAGTGGAAACCTTCGCATGCGCATCGCCACCTGGAACGTCAATTCGATCCGGCAGCGGCTCGACCCTTTGCTGGCGTGGCTGAAGGATTGCTCGCCCGACATCGTCTGCCTGCAGGAAATCAAATGCGTCGATGAGGCGTTTCCGCGCGAGGCGATCGAGGCGCTCGGCTACAACGTCGTCACTCACGGCCAGAAGACCTTCAACGGGGTGGCGCTGTTGTCGAAGCTGCCATTCGACGAAACCACGCCGCGGCTTGCCGGCGACGAGGAAGACGTTCACGCCCGGTTTCTGGAAGGCGTGGTTACGCTAAAGCGTGGCGTACTCAGGATAGCCTGCCTTTATCTGCCCAACGGCAACCCGCCCGAAACCGATAAATATCCCTATAAACTCAAATGGATGTCGCGGCTTCTTGAGTATTCAAGAGATCGGCTGAAAACCGAGGAGCCGCTGATATTGGCGGGCGATTTCAACGTCATTCCGGCAGCCCAGGACGTTCACAACCCGGCCGCCTGGGTCAACGACGCGCTGTTCAGGTCCGAGACCCGCGAGAGCTTTCAGACCCTGCTCGGGCTCGGGCTGACCGATGCCTTGCGCGCCGTCACCGACGCGCCCGGCCAGTACACTTTCTGGGACTACCAAGCAGGCGCCTGGCAAAAGAACCACGGCCTGCGCATCGATCACCTGCTGCTATCGCCGCAGGCCAGCGACCGGCTGATCGATGCCGGCATCGACAGTTATGTGCGGGCCTGGGAAAAGCCGTCGGACCATGTGCCGGTGTGGATCGATCTGGATCTTGAGGCGGTATGATCGCGCCATCCACAGGTGGCTCGCGCCTAAATCAATCCCTGCGGCCCTGCACCCAGTGCTCGAGCATCTGCAGCGCCATCGCACGGTCATCGTCGGACGCCTTGGCGATCGCCTTGTTGTAGCTTTCCTTGATCCAGGCCTCATCCGGCGTGGCACTGTCGCGCGCCAGCGTCAGCCACATCAGCCCCCGGGCGGCCTGACGGGGCAGCTGCTCGCCGTTGAACAGCATCTGGCCGAGCATCGCCTGCGCCTGATGCTGGCCCTTCTGGGCGGCAAGGCCGAGCCAGCGCGCGCCATAGCGGAAATCATCCCGCGACGAGCCGGCGCTCTTGAGATAGAGCCGGGCCAGATCGTATTGCGCGTCGGCATTGCCGAAATACGACGCGGCGTAAGAGAACATCTCCCGCGCCCGCTCCGGGTCGGACGTGATCTTGGTATTGGGAATGCCGTTGAGGTAATACCGCCCCAGCGCGACAAAGGCGTTGGCGACGATCGGCGCCTGCGGCGCCGACGGGCTATCCTCGGCGTGGGCATTGGCGATGCGGCTGAAATAGTCGAAGGCGAGCAGATCGTTCTGCCTGACGCCATCGCCATCGGCGTACATCCGGCCCAATTTCCATTGCGCGATCGGATGACCGCCTTCGGCGGCGTATTGCAGCGAAGTCAGCTCGGTATCGGACCCGGACGGCGGGATCGCCTTCTTGAGCGCACCCACGGCACCCGGCTGGGCCGAAACCACGGGGATGGCGGTATCCTGGTTCACCGGCGCGCCGTCGAAGGCCAATGCCGGGACGGCCACCGGCGTGGCCCCCAAAATCAACGCAAAAAGGATACGCTCAGATATCCGCATAACACTGTTTCTCGTGCGCGCCGCCCGGATGGGTAACGGCACCATCCACCGCCGGCCCAACCTGTTGGGCGTATTTCCACAACGCGCCTGACGTATGATTGGTCTCGCGAGGCTTCCATTTAGTCTTACGTTCAGACAGCTCCGCGTCGGTCAACTTTACGTTAAGTGTCCCGGTCTCGGCGTCGATTTCGATGATATCGCCGTCCCGGAGCAGCCCGATCGGGCCGCCAACGGCTGCTTCCGGCCCGACATGGCCGATACAGAACCCGCGGGTGGCGCCGGAGAACCGGCCGTCGGTGATCAGGGCGATCTTGCCGCCCATGCCCTGCCCGGTCAGCGCCGCCGTGGTCGAAAGCATTTCCCGCATGCCAGGACCGCCGCGCGGCCCCTCATAGCGGATCACGATGACCTCGCCTTCCCTGTAGGTCTTCTTCTGAACCGCCTCGAAGGCATCCTCTTCACGGTCGAAGCACCGTGCCGGGCCGGTAAATCTGAGGTTCGACATGCCAGCGACCTTCACGATCGCGCCCGCGGGCGCGAGATTCCCTTTCAGGCCGACGACGCCACCGGTAACGGTGATCGGCTTGTCGGCAGACCTCACCACATCCTGGTGTGGATTCCATTTCACGCTCTTGAGATTTTCCGCGATGGTCCGGCCCGTGACTGTCAAACAGTCGCCGTGCAGATGGCCGTGATCGAGCAGCGTTTTCATCAAAAGCGGTATTCCGCCAACCTCGAACATGTCTTTGGCGACATAACGACCGCCCGGCTTCAAATCCGCGACATACGGTGTCTTTTTGAAGATTTCGGCCACGTCGAACAGGTCGAACTTGATCCCGCATTCGTGCGCGATGGCCGGCAGGTGCAGCGCAGCATTGGTCGACCCGCCGGACGCCGCCACCACCGCTGCGGCATTCTCCAGGGCACGCCGCGTGACGATGTCGCGGGGACGGATATTGGCCGCGATCAGCTCCATGACTTTTTCGCCCGCGGTCGTGCAGAAGGCGTCGCGGATTTCGTAAGGCGCCGGCGCTCCGGCCGAATAGGGCAGCGCCAGCCCAATGGCCTCCGATACCGTCGCCATGGTGTTGGCGGTGAATTGTGCGCCGCACGCGCCGGCCGACGGGCAAGCCACCCGCTCGATTTCGTCCAGATCGGCGTCCGACATATCGCCGACCGAATGCTTGCCGACGGCTTCGAACATGTCCTGCACCGTGACCTGCTGGCCGCGGAAATTGCCGGGGAGGATCGAGCCGCCGTAGATGAAGATCGAGGGCACGTTGAGCCGGACCATCGCCATCATCATGCCCGGCAACGACTTGTCGCAACCGGCAAGGCCGACCAGGGCATCGTAGGCATGGCCGCGGACGGTCAGTTCGACCGAGTCGGCAATGCATTCGCGCGACGGCAGCGACGAGCGCATGCCGTCATGGCCCATCGCGATACCGTCGGTCACGGTGATGGTGCAGAATTCCCGGGGAGTGCCGCCAGCGGAAGCGACCCCCTTCTTGACCGCTTGGGCCTGGCGCATCAGCGAGATATTGCACGGTGCGGCTTCGTTCCAGCAGGACGCGACGCCGACGAAGGGCTGGTGGATCTGCTCGGTGGTCAGCCCCATGGCATAGAGATACGAGCGATGGGGTGCCCGTTCCGGCCCCTCCGTCACGTGACGGCTCGGCAGTCGCTTCTTGATGCTGGTCTTGGCGTCCATCGAAAACCTGTTTCCCCAGCCAGCTGCTTTGGTCCCGGGAAAAGCTGTATTTCCCATCGCCTTCGCGAGCGCTGTGGCCATTCAGCCTACGAAGGAATGATTTCATGGAGGGGTGTGGCTAAAAAGCGGCGCAGGCAAGCGCCAGCCCGGTTGCGCACTAAATGTTCACTAAGTGTTGCCGGCCGGCAACATTCGTTGCGGCTCGGCAACCCTTTGGCGCAATCATGGGACCCCGCAAGAAAAAGTCCGGTCGCTGCGACCGGCCTTTCTCCGTGCCTCGGGGTTCAACGACCGGCGGGGGCCGAAAAGCCGCGGCTATAATAACCGTCGCCGTAACCATAGCCTGGCCACTCCGGCTGCACCGCCGACAAGGCGATCAGCGCCGTTCCGAGTGTTAGAATCGTCTTTCGCATTTTCATCTCCCGAAATTCCGGCGGGCTCGCGGAGCATGACATGCTTCGCGCCCGGCCTGTGTTCTGGAGATAGCGACGGTCAGGCTCGGTTATTACCGCGCCGCCCATCACGATGCGGCGAGCAAGCTTTTTGCTCAAAAATTTTTTCGGCTAGAGATTCATCACGCCACGGCGGCGTGGTCGAGCGCCACATCGGCGCCTGGACTTTCGCGGCCGGGTTTGACCGGCAAGCGGTCGATCGCGCGGATGCCGGGTCGTTTGCGCCAGGTAATGTCCTGCTCATCCACCGCGAGCGTCAATGCGGGCCAGCGCTGGAACAGGGATTTGAGGGCGCAGCGGCCTTCAAGACGCGCCAGTTGATGACCGAGGCAAAAATGGATGCCGGTGCCGAAGGCGATGTGGTTCGGCTTTCTCCGCAGATCGAGCAGTTCCGGACGAGAATTTGCCAAAGGATCCATGTTGGCGGCCGCCAGCATGACCATGATCCTCTCCCCCTTTCGCAGCCGCACACCGCCGAGTTCGACGTCTTTGCGCACGAAGCGTGGCTTGGTGAACTGCACCGGCGTGAGGAACCGCAGAAACTCCTCTACCGCCAGATCGACGCGGCTCCAGTCCTCTTCGAGCCAGTTGCGCAGATCGGGATTTTTCAGAAGCTCATGCACCGAGCCGCTGATGAGGTGCGTGGTGGTCTCGTGCCCGGCAATCAGCAACAGGAAGACCATGGCGACGATTTCGTCGCGGCTGATCTGTCCGCCATCCTTCTCGACGCGCACGATCTCGGCGATCAGCCCTTCGCCGCCCTGCCGGCGAACGGTCTCGAGGTGCCGTTCGATATAGCGCTTCATGGCGAGCATGTTCGGGATCAAACCGAGCAAACCGAGCGTGCCGGTGAAGCGGGTGAAGCCGCCGCCCCAGGCTATGAATTTGGGCCGGTCGGCAAGCGGCAACCCGAGAAGTTCGCAAATCACCGACAGTGGCAGCTTGCGCGCGTAGCGCGCCGCGAGATCGGCCGGGCTTCCTTCCGCGAACAGTTCGTCGGCGAGTTGATCGCCGGTGGCGCGGATATGCGGCTCCATGTCGAGCACGGCGCGGCGACGAAACGCCTCGTCCACGATATCGCGCAACCGCTTGTGATCCGGATCGTCCATCGACAGCATGCTGTTGGTGAACGTGCGCAGGATCAGCGGCATCCACCAGGGAACGCCGGCGATCTTGCCGTCGTCCTTGCGAATGGCGAACGTCGCGGAGTCCTTCAACACCTGATCGGCGAGCGCCTGCGTGGTAGGCGTCCAGACCTTGCCGACCAGCGGGAAACGCACCTCGACAACCGGGCCTTTCGCGCGAAGCTTCTCGATCGCGGCGGCGGGATTGCGAAAGTAGTCCTGGCTGGCGAAGTCTGCATCGATCGTCATCAGCGTTCCCTGCGCCACAAGCTGGGCATCACTGCGGCGAATTACTCCATCTTGACGTTGGCGGCCTTGAGCATCGGCCACCATTTCGTGATCTCGGACTTCTGCAAGGCGCCGAGCGCCTCCGGAGCGAGTTGGTCCTTCGGCGGCATTTGCAGCCCCAGGTTCTCAAACTTCTTGCGCACGACCGGGTCGTTCATGGCGTCCACCGCCGCGGCGTTGAGTTTTGCGACGATGTCTTTCGGCGTACCCTTCGGCACCCACAGGCCGGACCACAGCGACATGTGAAATTCCGGCAGGCCCGCCTCATCGGTGGTCGGAATGTCCGGCGCCGTCTCAACGCGCTTCTCGGCCGTGACGGCGTAGGCGCGGATAGTGCCGGCGCGCACCTGATTGATGGAATTGGAGGTCTGGTCGACGATCACCTCGATTTGCCCGGCGACGAGGTCGGTCATGGCCGGTGCGGTGCCGCGATACGGCACGAATTGCAGCTTGATCCCGGTGACGCTCTCGAAATAGAGCCCGGCAACATGACTGGCCGACCCGGCGCCGGCGGTCCCGGCCGTCGGCGGGCTGGGCCGCGCCTTCATCCACGCCAGCAATTCGGGGAGCGTTTTGGCCGGGACCGCGTTGGTGCTGACGAAGATCATCGGATTGCTCGGCAGCAGCACCACCGGTTCGAAGTCGGTCACGAGGTCGTAATCGAGCTTGTAGATCGCGCCATTGGCGACATGGGTGCCGAGATGTCCGATGCTGACGGTGTAGCCGTCGGGTGCGGCACGCGCCACGCGTCCGACGCCGATCGAGCCGCCCGCGCCGGTCACGTTCTCGATCAGCAGGCTCTGGCCGAGCGCGGTCTTCATTCCGTCGGCCATGATCCGCGCCATCGCATCGGTCGGCCCGCCGGCGGAAAACGGCACCACAAGCGTGATCGGATGCGACGGATAATTTTGCGCCGGAGCGCTGCCGCCCGACATCAACAGCGCGCCCAACGTCGCCAGAATTACTTTGCGCATCAACCGCTCCATCGAAACCGTTAGAATCAAGGTTTGTTCAATCAAAGCTTGGGGTAGTCGATCGGCGCATGGCGATCGAGCGTGCGGGTGACCGGCGGCAGCGGGTATTTGAGCCCGGTCGCGCAATTGAACAACATCACGCGGTCGTTCTTGGTAACACGGCCGTCGGCCAGGCTCTGCTTGTAGGCGGCATAGGTCGCGGCCCCTTCCGGACACAGCAACAGGCCTTCTTCGCGCGACACTTCGTTCAATGCTGCCGAAATCTTCTCATCGGATACGGCAATGGCAAAACCCTTGCTCTGCCGCACCGCGCGGAGAATGAGAAAATCTCCGATCGCCTGCGGCACGCGGATGCCGGAAGCAATGGTATGGGCGTCTTCCCAGCGCGGCGCGTGCTCGGTGCCGGCCTCAAAAGCGCGCACCATCGGCGCACAGCCCGACGCCTGCACCGCGACCATGCGCGGCCGTCTCGAACCGATGAAGCCGATGGCTTCGAGTTCGGCGAACGCCTTCCACATCCCGATCAGGCCAGTGCCGCCGCCGGTCGGATAGAAGATCACGTCAGGGACGTCCCAACCGAGTTGTTCGGACAACTCCAGCCCCATCGTTTTCTTGCCCTCGATCCGATAGGGCTCTTTCAGCGTCGAGGTATCGAACCAGCCGGCTTTCGCCTTGCCTTCACCGACGATCTTGCCGCAATCGTCGATCAATCCGTTGACGCGATAGACGGTGGCGCCCTGCAGCTCGATCTCGCTGACATTCACTTCGGGCGTGTCGGCGGGACAAAAGATCGTGGTCTTGATGCCGCATCGGGTGGCGTAGGCCGCAAGCGCCGCACCGGCATTGCCGTTGGTCGGCATCGCCATGTGCCTGATGCCGAGCGCCTTGCCCATCGACACCGCCATCACCAGACCGCGCGCCTTGAACGAGCCGGTCGGCAACCGTCCTTCATCTTTGACGATGATCTCGCCGCCGCCGATCTTGTTCGCCAGTTTCGGCAACCTGATCAACGGCGTCGTCACCTCGCCGAGGCTGACGATGTCGGCGACTTTGCGCACCGGCAGCAGCTCGCGGTAACGCCAGAGGTCGGCGGGCCGCTCCGCCAGCGCTTGCTTGGTCAGCGCCTTCTTCACGCCGGCCAAATCATAGCGCACCAGCAGCGGCTTGCCGGCTTTCGAGAGGTTATGGACCTGGTCGGCAGGGTAATGATCGCCTTCCATCGCGCATTCCAGATGCGTCACGAAGGTCGGGCGTTCGATGGTCAGGTTGTCGTTGTCTTGCACGGTTTCTCGCTTTTTCTAGATATTCAGCACGCGGCCATAGGCATCCAGCACCGCTTCCTTCATCATCTCCGACAACGTCGGATGCGGAAACACAGTGTGCATCAGCTCTTCTTCGGTGGTTTCGAGGTTCATGGCAACCACATAGCCCTGGATCAGTTCGGTCACCTCGGCGCCGATCATGTGGGCGCCGAGCAACTGGCCGGTTTTCTTGTCGAAGATCACCTTGACCAGCCCCTGATCCTCGCCGAGCGCGATCGCCTTGCCGTTGCCGACAAACGGAAAGCGCCCGACGCGAACCTCACGGCCGCCTTCTTTCGCTTTGGCCTCGGTGAGACCGACCGACGCCACCTGCGGATTGCAATAGGTGCAGCCGGGAATCAACAGCTTGTCCATGGCGTGCGGATGCAGGCCCTTGATGGCTTCGATGCAGACCACGCCCTCGTGCTCGGCCTTGTGCGCCAGCATCGGCGGTCCCGCGACATCGCCGATGGCGTAGATGCCGGGCACATTGGTCTTGCCGTAACCGTCGATCACGACGCAGCCGCGCTCGGTCTTGACGCCGAGTTTCTCCAGCCCGAGATTTTCGATATTGCCGACGACGCCGACGGCTGAAATCACCCGGTCGAATTCGATCGTCTGCGGCTTCTTGCCGTCGTCGATGGTCGCGACCACGCTGTCGCTCTTCTTCTCGAGCTTGGTCACCTTGGTGTTGGTGAGG
>NZ_SSMW01000143.1 GCF_004799405.1 Bradyrhizobium sp. | reverse complement strand
CACAATTCGGGCGTGCATCTGCTCAATCTCATCAACGAGATTCTCGATCTGTCGCGGATCGAAGCCGGACGTTACGAACTCAACGAAGAAGCCGTGTCGCTGGTGCATGTCGTCGCCGACTGCCACCATCTGTTGAAGCTGCGCGCGACCAGCCGCGGCATCACCATCCACGAGGTGTTCGAGCAGAACATGCCGCGAATCTGGGGCGACGAGCGCGCCACGCGCCAGATCGTGCTCAACCTGTTGTCGAACTCCATCAAGTTCACCCCGCAAGGCGGTGAAATCTGGCTGAAAGCGGGTTGGACAGCATCCGGGGGGCAATATCTCAGCGTCAAGGATACCGGCTCCGGCATCGCGGAAGACGAAATCCCGATCGTACTGGCGTCGTTCGGCCAGGGCTCCAATTCGATCAAGTCCGCCGAACAGGGCGCCGGCCTCGGCCTGCCCATCGCAAAAAGCCTGATCGACATGCACGGCGGCACGTTCACGCTGAAATCGAAACTTCGCATCGGCACCGAAGTGATCGTGACCTTCCCGCCGGAGCGCGTGATGTCGGCGCTGGGCCCGATGTCCGAGGAGGCCCCGCCGCTGCAACCGGAAAACGCCGCCACGGTGACCGACGAGAAGCGCCGGGCTCGCAACAAGCCTATCATGAGCGCCGGCACCGGGTTGTAACGGGGGCGCTTGCGCAAGCGACCGAAACCATTTCACTATCCCATAATGAGCAAAGAAACGCCGTGCATTGCAGTCTGTATGATGGATCCCAAAACCAACCTCTGTTTCGGCTGCGGACGAACGCTTCCGGAGATCGCACGCTGGCACCGGATGGAAAGCGCCGAACGGTTGGCTGTCATGGCGGGGCTCGAGGCCCGCATGGCGAAAGCCGGACTGGTACGGCTCGAGCCGGCCGCTCGCGCCAAGGCCGATTGACTGGCGAGGACAGGCGCAGCGGAGACCTGCCGTGAGCCGTGTCCTGCTCGTCGTTCTCGTGCTGATGGCGACCGCCGGCGCCGTGGTCGCCTATGGCGATCCCGACCAGATCGCGCGCGCCAGCGACACCGTCACGCAGTTGCTTCACGACCAGTTCCGCAAGCCCGAGCGCGCGGTGCAGATCCCGCGCGGACAAAGCGGCGAATTCGCGCTGCAGGCCAGGATCAACGGCGTCACCGCCCCGATGGTGATCGACACCGGCGCCACCGCGGTGGTGCTGACCTATGAGACGGCGAAGGCGGCCGGGTTGCCGCTGGAGCTGCTCGAGTATGACGTCGACGTCGAGACCGCCGGCGGACATACCAAGGCAGCCCGGTTGACGCTCGACCGCCTGGCGATCGGCAAGCTGGTCGAGCGTTCGGTTCCGGCACTGGTGGTGCCGCACGGGCAGATGAAGACCAACCTGCTCGGCATGAGCTTTCTGGACCGGATGGAAAGCTGGGAAGTGCGCGCCGACAGGCTGATGCTGCACGGCTATCCCTAGTCTAGAGCGGGATAAATTTCGATTGAATCAGTCCTCTCGCGTGTTCGGTCCACCTCTCCCCAGCGGGGAGAGGTCGATTTGCGCAGCAAATCGGGTGAGGGGGCGCCGCTCTCACGAGAGACCGTAACCCCACACCCGGCGCTACGCGCCGACCTCTCCCTAATGGGAGAGGTGGTCGGGCCTGCGGACAAATCAATCGAAATAGAACTCATCTTGCTTTAGCGCGTATTCCACAAAAGTGGATTCCCGGTTTTGCGAACAGAATACGCGCAAACAAGGATTTACGCGGCGATCGGGGCCGCGACGCGATCTTCGACCAGCGCAATCGCATCGCGCAACACGCTGACGCCGGCGCCCGGTTTGACGCCGTTCTCGGCGAGGTGACGGCGGAACGCGCGCGCCCCCGGCACGCCATGAAACGCGCCGACGAAATGCCGCGTGATCGAATGCAGCCGGATGCCTTGCGCAAGCTGGTTCGCGATATAAGGCATCATCGCTTCGAACACGTCTTTCATCGCAGCATGCGGCGCCGCCGCGCCGAACAATTCAGGATCGGCCGCCAGCAATCGCCACGGCTCCTGATAGGCCGCACGCCCCAGCATCACGCCATCGACACGCGCCAGATGCTGCGCGGCCTCGGCCAGGCTCGCGATGCCGCCATTGATGATGATGGGCACTTCGGGAAAAGCGGCCTTGAGCCGATAGACCCGGTCATAATCGAGCGGCGGGATGTCGCGATTTTCCTTCGGCGACAATCCGTTGAGCCAGGCCTTGCGGGCATGGACGATCAGCGCGTCGGCGCCGGCGGCGATGACCTCGCGCGCCAGCGCATCCAGCGCGATTTCCGGATCCTGTTCGTCGATGCCGAGCCGGCATTTTACGGTGACCGGAATATTCACCGCGCGCTTCATGGCATCGACGCCACGCGCCACCAGCGCCGGCTCCGCCATCAGGCAGGCGCCGAACCGGCCGTCCTTTACCCGGTCCGACGGACAACCGACATTGAGATTGATTTCGTCGTAGCCGAAATCCTCGCCGATTTTCGCCGATGCCGCCAGATCGCGCGGGTCCGAGCCGCCCAGTTGCAGCGCCACCGGATGTTCGCTGCTATCGAAACCGAGCAACCGCCGGCGATCGCCGTGCAGGATGGCGCCGGTCGTCAGCATCTCGGTGTAGAGCCGGGCATGCCGCGTCATCAGACGGTGGAAGACGCGGCAATGCCGGTCGGTCCAGTCCATCATCGGGGCAATGGCAAAACGGCGGTCGTGATATTTCAAGCGTCTATCCTGTGCGTTGCATACATTATAACGCTTCCCTCGGCATTGTTGAGATAACGGATATACCGAAGATGCCGAAGGTCAAATGGGATATCGTGCTCGTTCTGCGTGATTAGGATCACCTCGCGTCCAAGGGTGTGGGCGACCCCTGCTACATAGAATACGTCTGGGTTTCTACCGTGCTGTCCCGGGGCGCCTATTTCACCGCTCCGGCGGTCAGGCCGGCCACGTAGTGCTCGACGAAGAAAGAATAAATGATCGCTACCGGGATCGAGCCTAGCAGCGCCGCCGCCATAAGCTGCCCCCAATAAAAGACATCGCCGCGGATCAATTCGGCAATGGCACCGACCGGCACCGTACGGACCGAGGTGTCGGTCAGGAAGATCAGCGCATAAAGGAATTCGTTCTGCGCCAGGGTGAAGGCGAAGATGCCGGCCGAGATGAATCCCGGTTTGCACAGCGGCAGGAATACCAGGAACATTGTCTGCAGCCGGCTGGCACCGTCGATCCGCGCTGCGTCTTCCAGCTCGCGGGGGACGCTCTTGAAATAACCCATCAACAGCCATGCGCAGAACGGTATCAGCAAGGTCGGATAGGTCAGCATGACCGAGGTGAGCGTGTTGCCGAGCCCCATCCGCTCGATGATCTCGGCCATCGGAATGAACAGCAGCGGTTGCGGCACGAGATAAGTCGCCGCCACCGCGAACGAGACCAGCGCGCTGCCGGGGAAGTTCATTCGCGCCAGCGGATAGGCAAGCATGGTGCCGAAAACCAGCGAGATGGCGGTCGAGACCGTCGCCACCAGCATCGTGTTCCAAGTCCAGACCAGGAAATCCGTTTCGCCGAGCAGGTCGACATAGTGCTTGAGCGTGGGATGGCGCACGATCAGCGGCATCAATTGGGGATCGTACAGTTCCTGGTTCGGCTTCAGGGACGTGATCGCCATCCAGTAGAACGGAAACAGCGCGAAGATCAGAAAGAATCCGAGCGGCAGCCACAACCGCAGCGCGCGCACCGGCCAGCCGTCATCCTCGACCATCACGCCTTCCTCAGGTACAGCGCTAGCGCGATGATCAGCAGGGCCAGCGGGGGCAGCATGGCGAGCGCGACTGAGGCGCCGAGGCCGAACTGTCCGCCGCTCATGGCGATGTCGAACGCGTAGGTCGCGAACAGGTGGGTGGCGTTGGCCGGCCCCCCGCGCGTCAGCACGTAGACCAGCTGGAAGTCGGAGAAGGTGAAGATCAGCGAGAACATGGTCACGATGAAGACGACCGGCTTGAGCAGCGGCAAAGTGACGTAGCGGAAGCGATCGAGCGCACCGGCGCCATCGATCGTCGCGGCCTCGTAGAGTTCGAGCGGAATCGTCTGCAAGCCAGCGAGCAGCGTGATCGCGTAGAAAGGCAGGCCGCGCCAGGTGTTGACCACGATCAGGGAAAACATCGCCCAGCTGCCATTGCCGAGCCAGGAGGGGCCGCGGTCGGCGATCCCGCCGTGCACCAGCAGCCAGTTGATCACGCTGAAGGACGGATCGAGGATCCACATCCAGGCGATGGTCGACAACACGGTCGGCACGATGAACGGCAGCAGCAGCACCGCACGAACCAGGTTCTTCATGCGGAAGGCCTGGTTCATCACCAGCGCGAGTCCGAGGCCGCCGACCATCTTCAATACCGTCGCCACGCCGGTATAGACGAACGTGTTCTGCACCACCTGCCAGAAGGTCGGATCGTGGAAATCAGTGATGAAGTTGCCGAGCCCGATGAAGGTGCCGGGCTGGGCGACCGGGCGATTCTCGAGGCTGAGCCAGATGCCGTAGACGAAGGGATAGCCGACCAGCGCGATCAGGAAGGCCATCGGCGGCAGGATCATCAGCAAGCTGAAGACTTCCTCGCGCTCGGTCCACTCCCGCAGGGCCGGCAGCAGGCGCCGGCGGGTGGCCGGAAGCGCTATCGGTTCGCTGTGCGCCGACACGCTCAGGCGGGCCGGTAGATCTGCTTCAGCTGCGTGTTGGCATCGGCGATCACCTCCTTGGTCGACTTGCCGGCGCACGCCTTGGCGAACATGTCCACGACGACGTATTTGGCGACGCTCTCAGAGGAGGCGCGACTGATCGGCGCCGGCCAGCCCGGCAGATGCGAGGTGGCGAGTGATTCCCGGTACGGGATGTTGCGCGGCTCGACATGCCACAGCGGCGCGTCGTCGAAGGCGTGCAGGAACGGCGCGTAGTAGCTGTCGGCCGAGGCATACCATCCGCCGACCTGCGCCGGCTCCATCAACCAGCGCAGAAAGTCTTTCGCGGCCTGCTGATCCGGGGTGTGGCTGAAGATGGAGTGACTCCACGGCGCCAGGATGTGGAAGCGCTGGCCGCCCGGCCCCTTCGGATTGAGCGACTGGTCGGTGGCTTTGGCGATCTCAGGGAAATCGCGCTTCGCCGCCCACAGGATGCTCTCGGCGTTGTTGGTGCAGGATATTTGTCCGCTCAAATAGGCCTTGTTGTTGTTAGGATCGGTCCAGCCAAGCACATCCTCGAGCATGGTCTTCTGGAAGAAGGTGCGGGCAAAATCGACCGCACGCGCCGTCTCGGCCGAATCGATCACCACCGTCTTGCCGTCGGGCTCGACCTCGCGCCCCCCATAGGACCATAACAACGGATACAGCCAGCCGTGATTGTCGCCGAAGCCGTGACCGAGCTCAAAGCCAAAGGGATGCCCCTTGGCATTCAGCTTGATGCCGGCCTCCAGAAGCTCGTCCCACGTATCGGGAAACTTGTCGTAACCGGCCTCCTTGAACCAGTCGGTGCGCCAGTTCATCAACTGCCCGACATTGCCGAACGGGATCGCCTTCCACTTGCCATTGACGATGACGGCCTCCTTTGCCGCGTCATGCCAGCCGCCGCTTTTTTTGCCTACCTCCTCCGCGACATCGCCGACATCGACGTATTTCTCTTCGTACAGGAACGGCCAGTTGAAGAAGTTCAGTGTCATGTCCGGACCCGATCCGGTTTCTGCCACGGTGGTGACACGGGTCTGCAGGCCGCCAACGCTGACCAACTCGTATTTTATCTTGACGCCGGTGAGCTGCTCGTAGGCCGGGATCAGCGTCTTCTGGAAATACTCGTCATAGGTCTTGATGAACGAGTTTTCGTGCATGATTGACATGGTCTTCGGCGCTGCAACACCGGGGCGCACGCCGAGCGCGGCCCCCGCGACACCGAATGTCGTTGCCTTCAAGAATTGCCGGCGCGAGTTGTCCGGCAAAGCGTGTACCGCGTTGGTCATCGCAACCCCTCCCTGTGGCGCCGCCTGCCCATCGGCAAGAGCGCAGCCAAACCTTTTCGATCCGACATTTCGCCCGGTTACGTATCGAGGCGGTTTTTCTGTTAAGCCTAACCCTTCCGTACACTGATGCAACTGGATTTTCCCAAGCCCACAAGTTGCGCGGACTAGTGCAGCGCGACAATTGGATGAAAAGCCCGTGACCATCGGAATGCTGCCTGAATCCCTGTAGCGGCGCCGAGCGCTTCAGCGGGCAGGCAAAGCGTCGACAAGGTCACCACAACTCCGGCAAGATCCCTTGTCGATGTCGCCGAACGGCCGCTTCGGCGCAAATTTGTGGCCTGGCGAACGAGATCACCCCATCCCCGGAACATCCACCAGCCCCCGCGACTGCAACGAGTTCAGTTCAACCTGTTCACGCTGGTCGTCGCTGGATTTTCTTTGATCTCCCCGTGCACCATCGTCGCGAGCGCATCGGCGTGAGTCTGCCTGGTGTCAAGTGCAAATTGAACGTCAACCCTCAGTTGCGCCAAATAGTGGCGCTTCTGGCGAATCATTTTTTGCGATATTTCCGCTGAATTGATCGACGGCAGAACGCCGGGGGAATCTCGCCATGAAACTGGTCAAGGTGGGTCCAACGAAAGCTTTGCTTGGCTGGCCATTGTACTCGACATGGAACGGGCTGGTCTATGCGAGCACCGGCCAGGGCTGGCTGGCAAGGATCAAAACATTTCTCGGTTTCCTGCCATTGCTGTTCATTACAGCGATGGTGTGGACGATCCTGTGGGCGATGGTGGTGTGGCCGTTGGCGCGGATCACGCTTTGACGCCAGGCACGTCGATCACTGCAGCTTGATATCCGCTGCCTTGATCACGTTGCCCCAGCGCTCGACCTCTTCCTGCATGTACTTCGTCGTCTTCTCGACCGAGCCGCCGAAAATCTCCGCCGACAGCTTCCTGAGATGGTCCTGCAACTCGGGTTGACGCAGGGCCTCGTTCACATCTGCATTGATCTTGTCCGTGATGTTTTTCGGCGTTCCCGGCGGCGCCACGATCGCGTACCACGCGATCGCCTGAAAGCCCGGCAGCGTTTCGGCGACCGTCGGCACATCGGGAAGCGACGGCAGGCGTTGGGCAGATGCCACTGCGAGCAGCCTGAGTTTGCCGGCCGCGACCAGCGGCAAGGAAACCCCGAGATTGTCGAACATCAGATCGACATCGCCGGCGAGCAAGCCCTGCAGCGCCGGCGCCGATCCCCGATAGGGAATCGCGCGCATCTTCACCTTGGCCATCGCCTGGAACAGTTCGGCCGTGAGATGCGACGTGGTCCCGTTGCCTTGCGTGGCCGCCGTGACCTTCTCGGGGTTCTTGCGCAAGTATTCGATCAGTTCGGGCACGCTCGATGCCGCAACCGACGCGGGATTGACGAACAGCGCATTCGGCACGTGCGCCATCACGACCACAGGTTCGAATTTGGCCGGATCGAACCCGAGACTGGGATAGAGATTCTGGTTGATCACCAGCGGCGGCGGCGGCGAGCAAAGCAGCGTGTAGCCATCGGGGGTCGAACGATAGACCACTTCCGCGCCGATGTTTCCTCCGGCTCCGGTGCGGTTTTCGATAATGACCGGCTGGCCCCATTTGCGCGACAGCCAGTCGCCGACCAGCCGCGGCACCGCGTCCGCCGTCCCGCCGGCTGCAAACGGCACGATGATCTTGACCGCATGATCGGGGTAGTCTTCGGCGCGCGCTGAACCGAATACCAATGAAGATAACGCAAGCCAGAGCGCCGACATCGTTGCGTATCGGGTAGCGAAAGCCAAAGGCTGAGTATGCGCGTTGGACATGCAATGGCTTTCTTCCGGCGTCGCGGCAGCTATCACCGCGCTCGATGGCAAAATGCCTTGGTCTGTGGGAGGATACAACGCCGCGGCCGATCTTTTTCATCCATCCCATCACAAGGTATTAAATGGCGCAGTCCCGTCCCCGTATCCTGATCGTCGGCGGCGGCATCGGCGGCTTGTTCACGGCCAACGCGCTGGTTGGCCAAGGTCTCGAGGTCTCGGTCTACGAGCAGGCGCCTGCCATCGGCGAGGTCGGGGCCGGCGTCTTCCTCACCCCCAACAGCGTGCGCCATCTGCAACGGGTCGGGCTGGAGCCAATGGTGGAGAAATGGGGCGCGCGCGTCGGCCCGAATTCCCGCTACTTCCGCCACGACGGCGCGCCGATTGCGCCGGTGCAGGTGACGGACTCCTCCGGCTGGAACGCGACCTTCGGGATGCACCGTGCCGACCTCGTCGATATGCTGGCGGCGGCACTCCCGGCGGGCGTGGTGCATACCGGACATCGCTGCAGCGGTTTTGAGCAGGACGGCCGTACCGCGCGGGTGTCGTTTGCCAACGGCGCTTGCGCAGAAGCCGATCTTGTGATCGCCGCCGACGGCATCCATTCCGAGCTTCGGCCTTATGTTTTCCCCTCCTCCCAGCCGACATTTTCAGGCTCGGTCGCCTACCGGGGGCTGGTGCCGCATGAGCGCATTCCGGATTGGCCTGTCGAGCGCTGGCAGATGTGGCTCGGTACCGGAAGGCATTTCCTCGTCTTCCCGGTTCGCGCGGGAAAAATGATCAACTATGTCGGCTTCGTGCCGACGGACGAAGTGATGAAGGAATCATGGTCGGCGCCCGGCGATCCCGAGGTTCTCAGGCGGGAATTCGCAGGCTGGGATCCGCGCATCGATCAGGTGTTGCGCAACGTCCAGACGACGTTCCGATGGGCGCTGTACGATCGCGAGCCGCTGCCGGTCTGGACCGAGGGCAGATTGAGCCTGCTCGGCGACGCCGCCCATCCGATGCTTCCGCATCTCGGACAGGGCGCCAATCAATCGATCGAAGACGGCATGGCGCTCGCCATCATCCTGGCGCGCACCAGCCGGACTACGGCTCCTCGCGCTTTGCTCGCCTACGAGCAGCTTCGCCGCGAGCGGGTGGCAGAGGTGCAGCGCGGCGCCCGCCAGAGCGGACTGCGCTACGATTCCGCCTATTCCGACCTCGGCGTCAGGGATGCCGAGATCACCGCCCACGCCGAGTTTCGCAGGCGGCTTTACGATTACGACGTGGTTCCGGATGCGCAAGCGGCGGCGGCAGCGCTGGCATGATCGGCCGGCGGGCGTTGCAGCCCGCATCGCAGGCCTGCGGCGCCGCTATGTTGTTGCCATCCAGTTACAATGAATCTAGCAGTCACTTCTGGTTTTGTATTATCATTGCCTCGGTGATCTCCCGCGCCCCGCACAAGGCTTGAAACCATGACGGCACGCCCCGACAAATATTGCCCGATCGCGCGAACGCTCGAGGTGGTCGGCGAGCGCTGGACCCTGCTGATCCTGCGCGACCTGGTGCTGGATGGACCGCGCAAGTTCCAGGACCTCGAGCAGTCGCTGGCGGGAATTAGCCCGAACACCCTGTCGGCGCGACTCAAGATCCTCGAAGACAGCGGAATAGTCGAGCGGCGTTTCTATTCCGATCATCCGCCGAGGGCCGAATACCTGATCACCCCGAAGGGGCGCGAGCTGCGCCCGGTCCTCAAGACCCTGAAGCGCTGGGGCGAGCGGCATACCCGCCCCTGACGTCAGCGAATAATCTATCGTTTGACAAGTCACTATAGTTTTTATATCTACTGATAGACCGGGAAACCGGCCGGATAGTTTCATTCAGCCAACGGGGGCAACAATCATGCATGCGGCAAATTTGCCGGTCGTCACGGCGCTCACGGCGGGCATCCTGATTTTCATCCAGATGGCCCTGATGCTGACCGTCGTTGTGGCGCGCCGCAGAAATCGCCAATCGCTGAGCGATGGCGGAAACCCCGCCCTTCTGCAGGCGATCCGGCGTCACGGAAACTTCGCGGAGAATGCCGCCATCTTCATCGCCGGCTTTGCATTGCTGGAGTTGATGGGCGGCAACCGGTTGGGGATCGAAATCATGAGCGCGATTTTCGTGGCCGGCCGGCTAAGCCATGCGGTCGGCCTTTCCCTGCAGCCGCCGGTCAATATCTATCGCACGGCCGGGATAGCTTTAACGGCATTTGTCGGGTTCACGCTCGCCGTGCGACTGGTTTTGATCGGGCTGGCAAATCTTTAGAACAGGCGTCGCGTGGCGGAAAACGTCTAGGCGCCCGCCGCCGGCAGGCTCGCGGCCGCGATGGCGACGATCTCGGCCAACCGGCGCCCGATCCGGGACGGCGCGGAACGCAGCAATGAATTCAACCGTTGCATATCGCCTGTTCCTGGTGCGCGGCGGAACGCCTGTTCCGCAACGAAATGCGCAAAACCGAAAATGGCCCCGCCGGCATAGGTTGTCGAGGGCGCGGCGAAAATAGCAACGGGCCTACCGCCCAATGTTGATTCACAGTGGATTTGTTGCCGCAGTCGAACCGGCCAGGGTTGAATTTTCTTTCCCGGAAAACGGCCCTAAACGCTAGTTCGGCGTAAATCCGAAAACGCGCTCGAAGCGCCGGGCGTAAGCCGGCCAAACTTCCGGGTTGATGAGGCGCGGCGGCCGCTTGCCGTCGAGCGCGTCGAGAATTTGCTCGGCCGCGATCCTTCCCATGTTGATCCGCGCTTCCCTGGTGACACCGGCGGTGTGCGGGCTCGCCAGCACATTGTCGAGTTGCAGCAGCGGATGGTCCGCCGGCGGTGGTTCTTTGGACCAGACATCGAGGCCGGCGCCGGCAATCCGCTTGTCGCGCAAAGCCTCCAGCAGCGCGGCTTCGTCGTGGATGAAACCGCGCGCGGTGGTGATGAAATAGGCATGCGGCTGCATCAGCGCATATTCCCGCGCACCGATCATGCCCCGGTTGTCCCTGGTCAGCGGACAATTGATCGACACGTAATCGGAGCGGCGGAGCAGATCGTCGAGTTCGACCTTCTCGGCCCCGCGTGCGGCGATTTCGGATGCCGAAAGAAAGGGGTCATAGGCCAGCACCTTCATGCCGAACAGGCCCTTGCAGAGTTCGGCGATGCGGCGGCCGACATTGCCGATCCCGACAATGCCGATGGTCTTGCCTTGCGCCTCCGTGCCCATCAAGGCGTTGCGGTTGACATTGGGATCGCGCCGCAGCGCCCTGTCCGCCTCGATGATACGCTTCGACAGCGTGAGCATCATCCCGAGCGCGTGCTCGGCCACCGAGTTGGCATTGCCGCCGGACTGGTTGACGACCACGACGCCGGCCGCCGTGCAGGCCTCGACATCGACGGGATCGAAGCCCGCGCCGTTGCTGGAGACGATCAGGAGGTTGGGCGCGCGGCGCAGCAGGTCCGCATCGACATGGAAATGGCGCGCCAGTTCATCGCGGGCCGCACCGACCTGATAGGCGTGCGCCGCGGCCAGGATCGGCAACGAAACCTCGTCCGGGCTGTCATTCTCGAGCCGGTCGAGCCGTACATCGGGGCGCGCCCGCAGCATCTCGGCATAGATCTCGTTCGGCAAGTATTTGACGTAGAACACGCGCTTGTTGTTGACGGACATTGTTGGCCTTCAGTTGGGGAATCCATAGAGCCTGGCGGGATTGGCGACGAGGATGCGATGCTGCGTCGCCTGGTCGGGCGTCCACGCCTGAAACAATTCGAACAGATGTCCGGCATCGGGCATCTCGCCCTCGACACGCGGATGCGGCCAGTCGCCGCCCCATACCAGGCGTTCCGGATTGGCCTTCACCAGTGCCGCATGAAACGGCTGCGCATCGGGATAATCCGGCGCATTGCGGCTGATGCGGTGGGCGCCTGACAGCTTGGCCCAGCACCAGCCGTCGGCGACCGCGCGCAGCAGGCTATGGAAACCTTCCGTGCCGGTGCCGGCGCGCGCATCGGTCCGGCCCATGTGATCGATCACCACCGGCAGGCCCAGCGATTTCAAGGCCGAAACAGTCTCAGGCAAATCCTTGACGTCGATCCAGAGTTGAAGATGCCAGCCGAGTTCGGCCATCACCGGCGCCAGCGCCTGGGCCGCCGACAGCGGCACACCGCCGCGATAGTGCAATTGCCCGTCGCGGAAGAAATGATTGAACCGCAGTCCACGGACGCCGAGGCTGTTCCATTCGCGCAGTTCAGCCGGCGCGATGTCGGCTTCCGCGACCGCGACACCACGCAGCCGGTCGGGCCTGCGCGCAAGCGCATCCAGCATCGCCGAATTATCGCGGCCTTGGGCGCTGCCCTGCACCAGCACGCCGCGCGCAAAGCCGATGGCATCTAACATCGCGAGATAAGTGTCGAGCGGCGCGTCCGGCGGCGTATAGCTGCGGTCGTCGGCGTACGGAAACCGGTTCGCCGGTCCGAACACATGGGCATGGGTGTCGCAGGCATCAGGCGGCGGCGGCACTTTGGGCCGGCTGACGGCGCGCGGCGGCAGACAGGCGGGGATCATCGGCGCATCCACCGCATCACTCGGCCTTGATGCCGGCGGCCTTGATGATCGGGCCCCACTTCTCGTAATCGGCGTGGATCTTGGCTTCGAATTGCTGCGCCGTGCTGCCGATCGGCGTGGCACCGAGCTTGGTCAGGCGCGCCTTGACGTCGTCGGTGTTCAAGGCCGCGACAAAATCGTGCGAGAGTTTGGCAACCACGTCTGATGGCAGCCCGGCCGGCCCGAGCAGGCCCCACCAAACTTCAGTGTCGTAGCCGGGGACGGTTTCGGACATGCTGGGCACGTTGGGCAGGAACGACGCCCGCGACGCCGTGGTGACGGCAAGCGCCCGCAGCGCGCCGGCCTCCAATTGTCCGACCGATTCCGGCCCGTTGTTGAACGACATCGGAATCTGCCCGCCCAGGAGATCGTTGATCGCGGGCGCGCCGCCCTTGTAGGGAATGGCGTTGATATCGATCCCGGCGAGGCTCTTCAAAAGTTCGCCGGCCAGATGCGTCGATGTCCCGGTACCGGCATGGGCGAAGGAAAGACTGCCCGGCTTGGCCTTTGCCGCCGCGATCAGGTCGGCCAGCGTCCGGTACGGAGAATCGGCGCGCACCAGCAAGATATTTGGCGACGAGGCCAACAGCGAAATCGGCGTGAAATCCTTGAAGGTGTCGTAGGGCAGCTTGGGGTACAGAAACGAATTGGTCGGATGACCGCTGGCGACGACGATCAGCGTGTATCCGTCCGGCGGCGAGGTGACGAGCGCCTGCGAGGCGATGACGCCGCCCGCACCGGGCCGGTTCTCGACCACGACGGCCTGGCCCCACTGCCGCGAGACCACATCGCCCAGCGTACGCGTCAGGATATCCACCGCGCCACCGGCGGCATACGGCACGAAAATGTGCACGGGCCTCGACGGAAACGGCGACTGCGCGGACGCCATGCCGCCGGCGATGGACATCGCCGCTGCCGCGGCAAAAATCCGGAACCATTGGCCCATGGCGTCTCTCCCGATATTTTTTCGACTTATCGCACGTCCGCATACCGCCTGCACCACCGTCGGGCGCAAGTCACGGCTACGTCCCGGGCATGTTGACAATCCCGCCGATCACGTCAAGTTTCGGCGCGTCGACAAGACCGCCGGCGGTCACGCGGCGAATGAAATCGCCGCGAAGTTAACGGGAGGAATTCGATGGCGGCTGCCGCGGCACAAACCTCAGCTCAAGCCTGGCATGACGTGGCGCTGCAAGGGCTCAAGCGCAACGACATCCGGCTGGTGCCCTATGTTCCCGACCGCGTGTTGACGACCCTGATCAAGAACCTTCACGCCGATCCGTTCTTCACCACCTTCCCCACCGCGCGCGAGGAAGAAGCCGTCGGCATCGTCTCCGGCGCGTGGATGGCCGGCCTGCGCGGCGCGGTGCTGATGCAGACTTCAGGCTTTGCCACCCTGGCGAACGTGCTGGCCTCGCTGGCGATCCCCTACCAGATTCCGCTGATCATGCTGGTGTCGGAACGCGGCACGCTCGGCGAATTCAATTATGGGCAATCGCTGGTGTGCCGCACCATGCGGCCGGTGCTGAACTCGCTGGCGATGGAACATCACACCTGCACCCGGCTCGATGAGTTCGAGTTCATCGTCGACCGCTCGATCAAGCAGGCGATCACGACGCAGGCGCCGGTGGCGCTGATCCTGTCGCCGCTGTTGACCGCCAACAGAACTATCGAGAAGTGAGCCAGCCCATGAGCACCAACACCCCCGCCCGCAACACCAAGGTGATGAACCGGTTCGATCTCACTTCGAGGCTGGTTGCGAAGCTCAAGCATGAAGAAGCCGTGGTCGGGGGCATCGGCAATACCAATTTCGACCTGTGGGCGGCCGGCCATCGGCCGCAGAATTTCTACATGCTGGGCAGCATGGGCCTCGCCTTCCCGATTGCGCTCGGCGTCGCACTGGCGCAGCCGAAGCGCCGGGTTTTCGCGCTCGAAGGCGACGGCTCGCTGCTGATGCAAATGGGTTGTCTTTCGACCATCGCGACGCAGGCGCCGAAAAACCTCACCATGATCGTGATGGACAACGGCGTCTACCAGATCACCGGCGCGCAACCGACGCCGGCCGCAGCTGTGGCCGACATCGTCGCCATCGCGCAAGGCTCAGGTCTCGCCAACAGCGCCTGGGCGGCGGACGAAGAGGACTTCGAGCGTCTGGTCGATCAATCCCTGACATCCACGGTGCCGACGCTGATCGCCGTGCGCATCGACGACAAGCCGGGAACCGGACAAACCCGCCGGGATCCCGTGCAAATCAGGGAACGCTTTATGCTCGGCCTTGGCGTGCGCCAGGCGTTATGAACTCTCGCCGTCCCTTGACCCGCGACCGTACGTCGTTCGGACGGCGCGCCGCTAACGCGGCAGCAGCGGAACATAGTCGTACTCACCCACGCCCTGCAGAACGAGGAATGTGAGTGACGTCGCACCGCTGTTGGTCACGAGATGCGGTCTTTTGGGCCTGACGGCGTAAACCTCTCCGGGCTTGAGATGCACGTCTTCCTTGGGGTCCATGAGGAACAGCCTCATCTCCCCTTCCAAAATATAAAACGTGTCGGAGACGTTGGTATGGGTGTGCCACGGCACCTTCTGGGTCGGCGACAGCTGCAACTCCGAAATACGAAAGCCAGGCCGCGCGGCGTGCTGGGCACGACGCTCGACTTCGTAGAGGTGGCTGGCGTCCTTAAGCGGCAGCGGCTCTTTCATGTCGGTCTCCCTCAAGCGGCGAACCCAGGCTCGAAGTAAATCCCACATCGTCACACATCGCAATGGGCGCGCGTCTGCCTGCTACGGTGCATGAGCCCGCATGTAGCGCGATCGCGTCGCACAGAAGAACGCGCCGCAACGATGCGCACCTGACGCGTCGGCTATTCCAGTCCTCTTACAACAGCCCCGCCCCGCGCGCCCACTTGTACTTCGCCCCCAGCACCGCGACCGGAATTTCGGTCGAATAGGCGTAGGCGACGATGCCGTTCTGGTAGAGATAGTCGGCGGCTTCCTCGACCTCGATGTCGCCGGCCAATGAGGCCACGATCGGCTTTTCGATGCCCTTGGCCTTCATCGCGTTCTTCACTTCGACCATGTTCTTCGCAAACACCATCGGCGGCGTCACGATGGTGTGCCAGTAGCCGAGGATCAGCGAATGGATGCGCGGGTCTTCGAGGCCGAGCTTGACGGTGTTGACGTAGGTGATCGGCGGCTCGCCGCCGGTGATATCGACCGGATTGCCGGCCGCACCGAACGGCGGGATGAATTTGCGGAAGGCCGCATCGAGGTCGGGCGGGATCGTCATCAAGGACAGTTTGTTGTCGATGCAGGCATCCGACAGCAGCACGCCGGAGCCGCCGGCGCCGGTGATGATGACGACGTTCTCGCCCTTCGGCGTCGGCAACACCGGAATGCCGCGGGCAAACTCCAGCATGTCACGCAACGAACGCGCCCGGATCACGCCGGACTGGTTGAATACGTCCTCGTAAATCTTGTCGTTGCCGGCAAGCGCGCCGGTGTGGGAGCTGGCGGCCTTGGCGCCGGCGGAGGTGCGCCCTGCCTTGAGCACCACGATCGGCTTTTTCTTCGAGACCCGCTTGGCGACTTCGGCGAAGGCACGGCCGTCTTTCAGGTCCTCGCAATGTTGCGCGATGATCTGGGTGTTGTCGTCCTGCTCGAAGAAGGTCAACAGATCGTCCTCGTCGATGTCGGACTTGTTGCCGAGCCCGACGATGGCGGAGACGCCCATCTTGGCGGAGCGCGAAAAGCCGATGATCGCCATGCCGATGCCGCCGGATTGCGACGACAGCGCCGCCGAGCCCTTGACGTCATAGGCGGTGCAGAACGTCGCGCACAGATTGGCATGGGTATAATAGAAGCCGTAGATGTTCGGCCCCATCAGGCGGATGCCGTATTTCTGGCCGATCGCCTGGATTTCCTCCTGGCCCTTGATGTTGCCGGTTTCGGCATAGCCCGACGGAATCAGGATCGCGCCGACGACTTTCTTCTCGCCGCATTCGATCAGCGCCGCGGCCACGAAGTTGGCGGGAATGGCGAACACGGCGATGTCGACCTCGCCGGGCACGTCCTTGACCGACTTGTAGACCTTCTTGCCCATGATCTCGTCGGCCTTGGGATGGATCGGGTAGATCTCGCCCTTGTAGCCGCCGTTGATGAGATTCTTCATCACCGAGTTGCCGATCTTGCCGGTCTCGGCGGACGCGCCGATCACCGCCACCGACTTCGGCTTCATGATGCGGTTCATTTGGCGCACGATGTCATCGTGGTTGGGACGCGGGCGCGGCGGCTTTGGATCGAAGTCGACGACGATGCGCACGTCGGCGGCGATCGCGCTGTCCTTGGTCGCAAACACCGGATTGAGATCCATCTCGGCGATCTCGGGGAAATCGGTGATCAGCTTCGAGACGTTGACGATGATGCCGGCGATGGCGTCGCGATTGGCCGGATCGCTGCCGCGCACGCCTTTGAGCATCTCATGGGCCTGGATGCCGTCCAGCATCGAGAGCGCATCCTGCTTGGTGGCAGGCGCCAGCCGGAACGTGATGTCTTTCAAAACCTCGACCAGCACGCCGCCGAGGCCGAAGGCCACCAGCTTGCCGAACGAGCCGTCGGTGACGGCGCCGACGATGACCTCCTGCCCGCCCAGCAGCATCTGCTGGACCTGGATGCCCTCGATCTTGGCATCGGATTTGTATTTCCTGGCATTGGCCAGGATGGTCGCGTAATTCTTCTCGACATCGGCCGCGGTCTTGACGCCAACCATCACGCCGCCGGCTTCGGTCTTGTGAAGAATATCCGGCGAGACGATCTTCATCACCACCGGAAAGCCCATATCGGTGGCGATCTTCGCCGCTTCACCGGCGGACTTGGCCACGCCCTCCTTCGGAACCGGGATGCCGTAGGCGTCGCACACCAGCTTGCCTTCCGGCGCGGTCAGGCTTGTGCGTCTATCCGCCTTGACGGCATCGAGTATTTTGCGGACCGCATCTTTGGGATTCGACATTGGCTTCCTCCTTGACGTCCATTTTTCTTGAAAATTGCCGGCCGCATGCGCGCCCGCACAGGGCATTGTTCTTCCGATCGGGATCGCTTCCGTGATGGCATTTGGTATGCCAGAAATCACGTTGTCAAGGCAAGCCATGCATTGGAAGTGCCGAAAAACAGGCCAACTTGACATTCTGGCATTTGGTATGCCAAAAATTGTGCAGAAATTCTTCTGGTAGAAAGACGTCTCCCACCGAGGAGATCTGTCGTGCCTATTCGGAAACAAACCAAGGCGCCGCCGACTATGGCTGAGGCAGAAATTGCGATCGTCCGGATTGCGCCCGAGACCAGCTTCAAGAACAAGGCCTACGAGGCCTTGAAGGAAGCCATCCTCAAGATGGACATCTATGCGACGCCCGAGCAGGTCATGCTCGACGAGCGCGCTTTGTCCGAGCGCCTCGGCGTCAGCCGCACCCCGATCCGCGAAGCCATCGCGATGCTGGAGCAGGACGGTTTCGTCAAGACCGTGCCACGCCGCGGCATTGTCGTGGTCCGGCGCACCAAGAACGAGATCGTCGACATGATCCGCGCCTGGGCAGCACTCGAAAGCATGGCCGCGCGTCTGATCACCACCACCGCGCGCAAAAAGGACATCTCGGCGCTGCGTGATTTTTTCAGGAATTTCGGCAAGGACCGTCTGCCGCAGGATCACATCGAGGAATATTCCAAGGCCAATATCGCTTTCCATCAGGCGCTGATTTCGCTCTCGGAGTCGCCGGTGCTGGTCGATATGACCAACGATATCCTGCTGCACGTTCGCGGCTACCGGCAGTTGACGATCGGCCGCGTCGACCGCACCGCAACCTCACTGCCCGAGCATATGGCGATCATCGACGCGCTCGAAGAGCGTGACACTGAACTCGCCGAAAAGCGCGCCCGCGACCACACCCTCGGCCTTGCCGCTTATGTCGAGGCGCACGGCCAGGAACTGTTTTAGCGGACTGTTTTAGAACCACGGCCTTGCAATCCGGACGACGACTTAAAGCGACGGCGGACTCGTCCGCATCAAGAAACGATCAGGGAGAAATCGGAATGTCCGCAATAGTACAGAGCATCGACGCCAACAAAGCCGAAGCCGAGCGCGAGCAGACCGATGGCTTCAATCTCATCATCGATGCGCTCAAACTCAACGGCCTCACCACCATCTATGGCGTGCCCGGCATTCCGATCACGGACTTCGGCCGCATGGCGCAGGCCGCGGGCATTCGCGTGCTCTCGTTCCGCCATGAGCAGAACGCCGGCTACGCGGCCTCGATCGCGGGCTTCCTGACCAAGAAGCCCGGCATCTGCCTCACGGTGTCGGCTCCCGGATTCCTCAACGGCCTCACGGCGCTGGCGCACGCGACGACCAACTGCTTTCCGATGATCCTGATCTCCGGCTCCTCCGAGCGCGAGATCGTCGACCTGCAGCAGGGCGACTACGAGGAGATGGACCAACTCGCGATTGCCAAGCCGCTCTGCAAGGCGGCATTCCGCGTGCTGCACGCCGCCGACATCGGCATCGGCTTGGCGCGGGCGATCCGCGCCGCGGTCTCGGGCCGTCCGGGCGGCGTCTATCTCGACCTGCCCGCAAAACTGTTCGGCCAGGTCATGGATGCCGAAGCCGGCAGAAAGTCGCTGGTGAAGGTCATTGATGCTGCGCCCGCACAGATCCCGGCGCCCGACTCCGTCAAGCGCGCGCTCGACGTGCTCAAGAGCGCCAAAAAGCCGCTGATCATTCTCGGCAAGGGCGCGGCTTACGCGCAGGCCGACGACGCCATCCGCCGGTTGGTCGAGAAAAGCGGCGTGCCATTTTTGCCGATGAGCATGGGCAAGGGTCTTTTGCCCGACACACATCCGCAGTGCGCGGGCGCGGCGCGCTCGACCGTGCTGAAAGATTCCGACGTCGTGATGCTGATCGGCGCGCGGCTGAACTGGCTGCTCTCGCACGGCAAGGGCAAGACCTGGGGCGACGCCCCGAAGAAGTTCATCCAGATCGACATCGAGCCAAAGGAAATGGATTCGAACGTCGAGATCGTCGCACCCGTCGTCGGCGACATCGGCAGTTGCGTCTCCGCGATGCTCGCCGCAATGGGCGACAAGTGGACGCCTGCACCGGCCGACTGGATGGGCGCGGTCGCCAGCAAGCGCGAAGAGAACGTCGCCAAGATGGCGCCGCGCCTGATGAACAACAACTCGCCGATGGACTATCACGGAGCCCTCGGCGTTCTCCGCACCATCGTGAAGGAGCGCCCTGACGCGATGCTGGTGAACGAAGGCGCCAACACGCTCGACCTCGCGCGCGGCATCATCGACATCTATCAGCCGCGCAAGCGCATCGATGTCGGCACCTGGGGCATCATGGGCATCGGCATGGGCTACGCCATTGCCGCCGCGGTCGAGACCGGCAAGCCGGTGCTGTGCGTCGAGGGTGACTCGGCGTTCGGCTTCTCCGGCATGGAGGTGGAGACCATCTGCCGGTACAAGCTGCCGGTCTGCATCGTCATCTTCAACAATGACGGCATTTACCGCGGCACCGACGTCAACGGCGTCGGCGACGATCCGGCGCCGACCGTATTCGTGAAGGGCGCGCGTTACGACAGGATGATGGAGGCGTTCGGCGGCATCGGCGTCAATGCGACCAGCCCCGACGAACTCAAGCGCGCCGTCAACCAGGCGATGGATTCCGGCAAGCCCACCCTGATCAACGCGGTGCTCGATCCGGGCGCCGGCAGCGAGTCGGGCCGCATCGGCAACCTCAATCCGCAAAGCAAGCTGAAGAAGAAATAAGTACCCATCAATGTCATTCCCCGCGCAGGCGGGGAATCCAGTATTCACCGGACGATCGCGAGATGAAGAGTGCCTGACCGAACCGACGGAGATTGCTGGATGCCCCGCATTCGCGGGGCATGACGATTACTACTTTTGTATTTGAGGAGAGAACAAAATGACAAAGGCCCTGAAGGGGGTTCGCATTCTCGATTTCACGCACGTCCAGTCGGGACCGACCTGCACGCAATTGCTGGCCTGGTTCGGCGCCGACGTGATCAAGGTCGAGCGTCCCGGCGTTGGCGACATCACGCGCGGTCAATTGCAGGACGTGCCGAACGTCGACAGCCTGTATTTCACCATGCTCAACCACAACAAGCGTTCGATCACGCTCGACACCAAGAATCCCAAGGGCAAGGAAGTCCTGACCGCGCTGATCAAGAGCTGCGACGTGCTGGTGGAGAATTTCGGTCCCGGCGTGCTCGATCGCATGGGATTTCCGTGGGAGAAAATTCAAGCCATCAATCCCAAGATGATCGTGGCGTCGATCAAGGGTTTCGGGCCCGGCCCGTACGAGGACTGCAAGGTCTACGAGAACGTCGCGCAATGCACCGGCGGCGCGGCATCGACCACGGGTTTTCGCGATGGACTGCCGCTGGTCACCGGCGCGCAGATCGGCGACAGCGGCACCGGCCTGCATCTGGCGCTCGGCATCGTCACCGCGCTCTATCAGCGCACCGTGACCGGCAAGGGCCAGAAGGTTACCGCGGCGATGCAGGACGGCGTCCTCAACCTGGCCCGCGTCAAGCTGCGCGACCAGCAGCGCCTCGCCCATGGCCCGCTCAAGGAGTACAGCCAGTTCGGCGAGGGCATTCCGTTTGGCGAGGCGGTGCCGCGCGCCGGCAACGATTCCGGCGGCGGACAACCCGGCCGCATTTTGAAGTGCAAGGGCTGGGAGACCGATCCCAACGCCTACATCTACTTCATCACCCAGGCGCCGGTATGGGAGAAGATCTGCGACGTGATCGGCGAGCCCGGCTGGAAGACCCATCCCGATTACGCCAAGCCGCCGGCACGCCTGACGCGCCTCAACGAGATTTTCGCCCGCATCGAACAATGGACCATGACCAAGACCAAGTTCGAGGCGATGGACATCCTCAACAAGGATGACATCCCCTGCGGCCCGATCCTGTCGATGAAGGAACTGGCGGAAGACCAGTCGCTGCGCGCCACCGGCACCGTGGTCGAAGTGGATCACCCCGAGCGCGGCAAGTACCTGTCGGTCGGCAATCCCATCAAGTTGTCGGACAGCCCGACCGAGGTGACCCGCTCGCCTTTGCTTGGCGAACACACCGACGAAATCCTGCGCCAGGTGCTCGGCTTCACCGACCATCAGGTGGCGGAAATCCACGATTCCGGCGCGCTCGATCCACCGCGCAAGGTTGCCGCCGAATAGCGATCTCGCCGCGATTACTCCCAAACACTGAATCCAAAGCCGCCGGTTGTCCCGGCGGCCTTTTTCATGATTTGGAAACCAGATTGTCTCATTTATGTTGCGTTGCAAAAGATAATATGCTGCCATGCAACCAAGAGCATTGTTGCTGGCATCTGGTATGCCTACACTAGCGCCGGATCACATCGCAGCCCGCCCCAGCTCTCTATAAAGGCGACCACAATGTCCAACGCCATCTACACCCAGATCGTCCCCTCCCGTGGCCTGTTCGCCCGGCTCATGGCGACCATCGACCGCCTGTTGATGGCCAGCGCCCGGATCGCGATCCGCAATGGCGACCTGCCCTATCCCGGGCTTTAAGACCAGAGAATCCCGCGTTTGCGCGGTTGCTGGTTCGTTTCGGACTTGGCGCCCGAACCCCTACTTTCGACTGACGGCTCCGGTTTTCGGAGCCGTTTTTCGTGCCGGTCGCGCCTGAAATATCGACAACGGTGCAACACTCTGCGACATTTTAAGCAACGCATCGTTTTGTCAGACTAATCGCTTGCGCTCTGGCATATCACATACCAAAATGCCGATTGGCAACGCTCCCTTTTGAACAGAAGCGTGCCTCGGGAGGAGCTATGTCCGCTACCGCGCAACCCGCCACGCCGCCTGTGGCAGAAGCCCCATACTTCCGCTGGCTGCAACTTGCGATGGGCGTCGTCTGCATGGCGATGATCGCAAACCTGCAATACGGGTGGACGCTGTTCGTCGATCCCATCGACGCGAAATTTCACTGGGGCCGCGCCGCGATCCAGTTGGCCTTCACGCTTTTCGTGGTGACGGAGACCTGGCTCGTTCCGATCGAAGCCTGGTTCGTCGACAAATACGGCCCCAGCATCGTCATCACGTTTGGCGGCGTGATGATCACCATCGCGTGGGTGATGAATTCATACGCCGACTCGCTGGTGCTGCTTTACATCGCCGCGATCATCGGCGGAATCGGCGCAGGCTCGGTTTACGGAACCTGCGTCGGCAACGCATTGAAGTGGTTCCCGGACCGCCGTGGCCTCGCCGCCGGCGCCACCGCCGCCGGCTTCGGCGCGGGTGCGGCGATCACCGTGGTGCCGATCGCCAACATGATCGCCGCCAGCGGCTATCAGAGCGCATTTTTCTCGTTCGGCATCGGACAGGGCGTGATCGTCTTTATCCTGGCATTTTTCCTGCGCAAACCGTCGCGGGCGATGCCGGCGAAAAAGAAACAGCTCAATCTGCCGCAAACCAAGATCGACTTCACCCCGCCGCAGGTGCTGCGCAGCCCGATCTTCTGGGTGATGTATCTGGTGTTCGTGATGGTCGCCGCGGGCGGACTGATGGCGGCAGCGCAGATTGCGCCGATCGCTCATGACTTCAAGATCGCCAATGAGCCGGTAGGGCTGCTCGGCTTCCAGATGGCGGCGCTGACCTTTGCGATTTCGCTCGACCGGATCTTCGACGGTTTCGGGCGTCCGTTCTTCGGCTGGGTTTCCGATAACATCGGCCGCGAGCACACCATGTTCATCGCCTTCGCCACCGCCGCGCTGATGCTGCTGACGCTGTCGACCTACGGTCACGTTCCCATTGTTTTCGTGCTGTCGACCGCGGTTTATTTCGGCGTGTTCGGTGAAATCTACAGCCTGTTCCCGGCGACCTCCGGCGACACCTTCGGCGTCAAATACGCCACCACCAACAACGGCATGTTGTACACGGCGAAGGGGACCGCCTCGCTGCTGGTGCCGATCGCCAGCATCGTCGCCGCCAAATACGGCTGGCAGGCGGTGTTCGTGATCGCGGTTGCGCTCAACGCCACCGCGGCCCTTCTGGCCCTGTTCGTGATCAAGCCGATGCGGCGCGCCTTCATCCTGGGCCATGAAGCGACGACCGACGCGACCGCGCGCGACGTCAGAGCCGCCTGATCAGGCTTCATACTCATGTGATAAGAGGCGCACTCCGGTGCGCCTCTCTTTTTTTGCGCGCCGCAGCAACGTCAATATCCCTGCCTTTTCTGTCGGGGAGAAACCGGCTTCTCTTGGTATTTGAATTGACAATTGGCATAATGTATACCAACCTGACTAAAGACACCCTGACAAGGAGGTTGCGATGAAAGTCGGAGACATCCTGCGCAAGAAATCCGGACGTGTTGCCACCGTGCGGATGAATGAAACCGTTGCCATTGCCGCCCAATTGATGCGCGCCGGCAATATCAGCGCGCTGGTGGTCAAGGACGTCGTCCGCACCGAGGGCAATACCGCAGCCGGCATGTTTACCGAGCGCGACGTCGTTCGCGCCATCGCCGAACATGGCGCTGCCGGCGCCAACCTGAAGGTGTCGCAATTGATCTCGGTGCAGCAACTGGTGTCGTGCACGTCGAACGATACGCTCGAGCACGCCCGTCATTTGATGAACGAGAAGCACATCCGCCATCTGCCGGTCATCGATGACTACAGCCTGATTGGCGTGATCAGCATCCGCGACATCAGCGCCGCCTTCGATGAAGAAGTGAGCGCACGCGCCGTTCATGCCTGAAGCGGCCGGCGCAATCTCGCGCTGAGCTGATCCCGCTCCGGGAAGAGTTTGACCGTCCCTCCCCGGTGGACATTTGCCCGACCTGACGGCATCCTGCCTTTCTGAAACAAAAGCAGCAAAGGCGCGCGACTGTCGCGCCCAGAGGAAACGTTCAGGGGCGCAGCATGATCAAGACTCGATTTACCGAACTGGTCGGGGTCGAACACCCGATCGTCCAGGGCGGAATGCAATGGGTCGGCCGCGCCGAACTGGTCGCGGCCGTCGCCAACGCCGGCGCGCTCGGCTTCATCACCGCGCTGACGCAGCCGACGCCGGACGACCTCACCAAAGAAATCGCGCGCTGCCGCGGCCTCACCGACAAGCCGTTCGGCGTCAACCTCACCATCCTGCCGTCGATCAAGCCGCCGCCTTACGCGGAATACCGCCAGGCCATCATCGAGAGCGGCATCAAGATCGTCGAGACCGCCGGCAACAAGCCGCAGGAACACGTCACCGAATTCAAGAAGCATGGCATCGTGGTGGTGCACAAATGTACCAGCGTGCGTCACGCGCTGTCGGCCGAACGCATGGGGGTCGACGCGATCTCGATCGACGGCTTTGAGTGCGCCGGCCATCCCGGCGAGGACGACACGCCCGGCCTCATTCTCATTCCGGTCGCCGCCGACAGGGTGAAGATACCGCTGATCGCCTCGGGCGGCTTCGGCGACGGCCGCGGCCTGGTCGCAGCTCTTGCGCTCGGCGCCGAAGGCATCAACATGGGCACGCGTTTCATGTGCACCAGGGAGAGCCCGATCCATCAACTGATCAAGGAAAAGATCGTCGCCAACGACGAGCGCGAGACCGAATTGATCTTCCGCACCATGCGCAACACCTCGCGCGTCGCCAAAAACGCCGTCAGCACCAAGGTCGTCGCCATGGAAAAGGAGGGTGCCACCTTCGAACAGGTGCGCGATCTCGTGGCTGGCGCCCGCGGCAAGATGGTCTATGCGACGGGCGATGCCGACGAGGGCATCTGGTCGGCCGGCCAGGTGCAGGGATTGATCCACGACATCCCGACCTGCGCCGAACTGGTGTCGCGCATCATGCGCGATGCCGAAGCCATCATTCAGAACCGGCTCGGAGGCATGATGACCGGCAACCGCCGCGAAGCCGCGGAGTAGCCGGCTTCGCTTCACTCACCAAAAAAGAGAGCCATCCCATGAAGGCCTATGTCTACGGCGCCAACGGCGCTGAAATCACCGACGTGGCAAAACCCTCACCGAAGGGCACGCAGGTGCTGGTGAAGGTGCACGCCTGCGGACTCAACCGCGCCGACCTCGGCATGACCAAGGGCCACGCCCATGGCAGCGCCGGCGGCGTCGGCACCGTGCTGGGGATCGAATGGACCGGCGAGATCGCCGCGTTGGGTCCGAACGCCAAAGGCGTCAAGGTCGGCGACCGGGTGATGGGCTCCGGCGGCGGCGCTTTTGCGGAATATACCCTGGCGGATCACGGACGGCTGTTTCGCAATCCCTCCAATATGAACTTCGAGGAAGCAGCCACCCTGCCCGTCGCGCTCTCGACCATGCACAATGCGGTGGTGACCAACGGCGCGTTGCAACCAGGCCAAACCGTTCTGATCCAGGGCGCCAGCTCCGGCGTCGGCCTGATGGCCATGCAGATTGCCAGGCTCAAGGGCGCGAAAATCGTGATCGGTTCTTCGACCGACGCCACCCGCCGCGGGCGCTTGAAGGAATTCGGCGCCGACTTGGCGATCGATTCCAGCGATCCCGGCTGGGTCAAGCAGGTGCTGGAGGCGACCGGCGGCGAAGGCGTCGACCTGATCGTCGACCAGGTCTCGGGCAAGGTCGCCAGCCAAAATCTCGCCGCCACCAAAATCAAGGGCCGCATCGTCAATGTCGGCCGGCTCGGCGGCACCCACGCCGATTTCAACTTCGACCTGCACGCCGCGCGCCGGATACAATATATCGGCGTCACCTTCCGCACCCGCTCGATCGAAGAGGTCCGCGAGATCTTCGACGAGGTCCGCAAGGACATCTGGGGTGCGGTGGAATCGCGCAAGCTGCAATTGCCGATCGACAAGGTTTACAAGTTCGAAGACATCGGCAAGGCGTTCGAGCACATGGAAGCCAACAGGCACCTCGGCAAGATCGTGGTGACGCTGTAGCGGATGGGCAAAGGCGCGCCCGCACGCGAAATCCTGGCCCCCAAGGGCAGACTGCGCGTCGGCGCCTTTCCCGGCAGCCCGCTGTCGATGGCGAAAGACCGCAAGACGGGAGAAATCCACGGCCTCGGCATCGATCTCGGCAAGGAGCTGGCGAAACGGCTCGAGGTCCCATTCGAGCAGGCGAACTATCAGCGAATTGCCGAAGTCATCGAAGCCATGAAGGCGGGCGATGTCGATTTCACGCTCAGCAACGCAACCTCGGCGCGGGCGGTCGATGTCGCCTTCAGCCAGACCGTGATTTCGGTGGAGCTGGGTTACCTCATTCCGGCGAACTCTCCGATCATGACAATGGCAGACCTCGACCAGCCCGGCATCCTGGTCGGCGTCACCCAGGGGAGCACGTCGCAACGCACGCTGCCGAAGATGCTGCCGAACGCGACCGTGGTGCCGGCGCAGAATTCCAGCCGCGCGATCGAAATGTTCCAACGCCGGGAGCTCGATGTGTTCGCGACCAACAAACCGACCTTGTTCGAAATGTCCGACCGCATGCCCGGCGCGCGCGTGCTGGAGGGACGATGGGGCGTGGAACACATTGCCGTCGCCATTCCGAAGGGCCGCGAGACCGGACTCGACTATCTCCGTCGTTTCGTCGAGGACGTGCAGACAAGCGGCCTGCTGGCGCAAGCCGTGGCGCGTGCTGGCCTCCGAGGCGTCGTGACGGTGACGTCGTAACCAGGGCGCGAATCCGTAAACCAGAGGCGTTGGCGAACATCCGCTTTGGTGCACGTAACGGCTGTTCACATCGATCAGTCAGGCAACCCGAGCTTTCGGAGATTGTCTGCCACGCGGTCCATCGTGGCCTGTGAAAAAACCATTGCTTGTTTGAATTTTGAAACCGTCAGATCGGGATAGTAACGCATCATCTCCGCAAGGGCCTGTTTGGCTTCTTCGATTCGGCCGCCTCCAGATAGAGACGATGCTAAATGGCGGTGTATCCAACTAGCGTTTGGCCGTTCCTCGAGAGCTCGTCGATAGAACAACGCGGCTTTGTCGTATTCTTGCGCCACCTCGTGCGACGAGCCTATACCTACATAGTTGTTGAAATTCATTGGATCGATTGGACTCAGGCGCAGGGCGCGTTCAAAATTTCCAATCGCCTTTTGTGGCTGATCAGTATAGTTCTCGAGCCATCCGAGCCGACTCCAGGCCCATGCTGCATTGGGATCAAGTGTGACTGCACGCTCAAGCAGCACTCGCGCTGTTCCATGATTGCGTACGAAGGTATGCACCGCGCCTAGCACTGCCAGGATAATGGGATCGTCGCCACTAATCTCTGCTGCCCGCTCGGCCAGCGATCGCGCCATTGCCTGGCTACCCGCGATATCCTCCGCCCAATTGTAGACAGAGCGCTGGGCGTGACACCAACCAGCAAGCGACAAGGCTAGCGGGTATGCAGGATCAATCGCGAGCGCCTTTTCGAGAAGTTCTATCGCTCTTGCGCTTTCGGCCTTTTCGAACGCCCAAACGTGAGGCATTGCCCTCATGGTAAAGTCGTAGCTGCCGAGATCTTGCGGTCGTTTACGTCGCGATCGCTCAATCTCGGCGATACGGATAGAGGGCTGCAGAGCGCCTGCCACTTGTTCCGTTATTCGATCTTCGAGATCAAAGAAGTCATCGATTGCGCCGTCGAAGCGGGAACTCCAGACGTGTGCGCCTCCCGCGGTCTCGATTAGCTGAACGATAATACGGAGGCGGTTTCCAGCTTTCTGTACGCTACCTTCCAGCAAATAGGCGACGCCCAATTCTTTGCCAATGTCGCGCGCATTTGTCGTGCGGCCCTTATAGGTGAATGCCGAACTGCGCGCGATGACAAAAAAAGAGCGGATGCACGAAAGCGCCGCGGTAATTGCCTCGACGATTCCATCAGCGAGGTAGTCTTGACCTGGTTCGGCGGACATGTTGTCAAACGGCAGAACCACGATGGACGGTTTGTCGGGTAGCGCCAGAGCCTGAACTTGCGTCGGAGACGGGTCGGACCGGATTGCCGGAGCGGTCTCGCCTGCAAGCCGGATGTGCCATGCGCGCATTGGCTCGGCAATATTCTTTAAAATCTGCTCCCCAATGTCATCGAAGACGACGTCGATCTTGCCGCGAATTTGCCTGTGGGCATCGTCGGAAATGCATACGCCACCCGGTTCGGCGATTCCCTCAAGACGCGCCGCGATGTTGACCCCATCGCCGAAAATATCGTTATCATCGATGATGATGTCGCCGACGTGAATGCCAATGCGAAATTCGATCCTGAGCTCCGAAGGCACTTCGGCATTTTGTTCCGCCATCTCTCGCTGGATTTCCATCCCGCAACGCGCTGCATCGACTGCGCTGGCGAACTCGACCAGCATGCCATCGCCGGTGGTCTTGACGATGCGACCACGGTGAGTAGCAATCCGAGGATCGACAACGGTCTTTCGAAACGCCTTTAGCTGCGCCAGCGTGTGCTCCTCGTCACGGCCCATCAGCCTGCTGTAGCCGGCGACGTCCCCCGCCATCACAGCCGCCAGTCGCCGTTCCACGCGTTCGCCGGTCAAAAAAGCCTCCAGATTGTTCCAGCCTATAGGCTGGGTTCAATTCAGCATACATGCAATGTTAGTCGGAACAATTCGCAACAAAGCGCTGGCGCAAGCGAGTGGCGATTGCGCGCCCAATCGCTGCTTTAACGCCGGATGACAGGCTGCTAAACCGCACCCATGGGCGAACCGATTCACAGCGTCAAATCCCGCGTCGCGGCGATCTCGATTGTCGCCAGTGCCGCCATGGCCACGGCCAAATTCGTGGTCGGCATCGCCATCGGCAGTCTCGCATTGATCTCCGAAGCGCTGCACTCTTCGGTCGACGTGGCGGCGACCGTGGTGACGTGGCTGGTGGTGCGATTTTCTGATCGGCCCGCCGACAAGGAACACAATTACGGCCACGGCAAGATCGAGAGCATCTCGGCGCTCGGCGTGATCGCGATGCTCTATGTGCTCGCGGGCGGTATTCTGGTGGCGTCCTATGGCCGCCTGCGCGCGGGCACGCCGCCGCCGGTCGTGTCGGCTGTTCCGTTTGTCGTGCTGCTGGTCGATATCGCGGTCAATCTGTGGCGCGCACGAGCGCTCCACCGCACCGCGTACGACACCAAAAGCCAGGCGCTCGAGGCCGATGCGCTGCATTTTGCCTCCGACGTGCTGGGCTCGCTTGCCGTCATCGTGGGGCTGGCGCTGTCAGGCCTGGGCTATGCCTGGGGCGACGCCGCCGCCGCCATTGCCGTTGCCGTGATGATCGCGCTGCTCGGCCTGCGACTGGCGCGCTCCACGGTGGAGACCCTGCTCGACCGCGCACCCGAAGGCGTCTCGGACAAAGCCGAGGCCGCGATCCGGACGGTGCCCGGCGTGGTCGATATCGAACGCCTGAGGGTCCGCATGGTCGGCCCGACCCACTTCATCGACGCCGTCGTGCAGGTGCCGCGCACCTATCCGATCGACCGCGTCGACGAGATCAAGCAAGCGGCGCAAGCTGCGGTCGCAAACGCGCTCGGCGATGCCGACCTGACCTTCACGGCGGTGCCGGTCGCGCGCAGCAATGAGAGCGTGCGGGAACGCGTCATGGTGATCGCCCGCAATTCCGGCCTCGCCGTACATCATGTCACCGTGCACGATCTCGGCGGCAAGCTCACCGTCAGCATCGACCTCGAAGTCGACGGCGAGCTGGCGCTCGCCGCAGCCCACGACATCGCCCACGACCTGGAGCGCAACATCCGCGAGGAATTCGGCGAGGACGTCGAAGTCGACACCCACATCGAGCCGCTGGAACCGGAATTGCCGCTGGGATCGGATGCCGCGCCCGACCGCGTCGAGACCATCAAGGCCGCGCTGTCGCGCTTCGCCGCCGACGGCGCGATCCACGACATCCATAATGTGCGGGTACGCAACACCAACGCCGGCGAAATCGTCAACTTCCATTGCCGCGCCGCGCCCTCGATGAGCGTGATCAAGGTGCACGAGAACGTCGATGAGATCGAGCGCGCGTTGCGCCGGGCATTCCCGACCGTCAAGCGCGTCATCAGCCACGCCGAGCCCCCTTACGCGTAACCGCGAAAGCTGTGGTCGAACGGCATGCCCGGCCTTGTGCCGGGCATACACGTCTTACTTTCTTTCGGGCAAAGATGTGGATGGCTGGGTCAAGCTCGGCCATGACAGGAAAAAAGCACCGCGACCTCGCTCTTCTCCGGCGTTCCCGTTTCGGACTCACTTTGCGCGCGTTTCGGAGTCCCGATTCTCCTTTGGACAAGATTTTTTTGCATTAACGAATCGTTGACTCTCGACAGTTCGGAAAAACTGGATTCAAATCGATTGTGATTCGGAAGCGACTGGGGTTCTTCCGGACAGGGTGCGAAAATCCTCCGAGGGGACCAAAGGCATGGCGCGCGCGCATGCGGCGAACGCGTGCGTCCAATCCGATTCGATCAAGGGATTGGCGCAATCGATCGCAAAACCGGCCTACCACAGGCTGTTGATAGCGGAGCCGGCGCTTCGCCGCGCCGTGCCCACCCTGATCATTGCCTTCCTGATCACCATCTGCCTCGGCGCCTTCGTCCAGGTGGTCGACCAGAACCGGCAGAAGCGCGCATCGGTCAAACGCGATCTGGCGGCCGTCGCCGATTACCTTGCCGAACGTCTCGATCGCATCGCCTCGGTCCGGCAGGATCGTCTGGCGACGATCGCACGCCTGCAAGCCCTGCTGCCCAGCGTCATTCCGGCATGGGGTATCGCCCCCGGCAGGCATTTCATCATCACCGGCGCAGACCAGCGCGTGCTCGCCCGCGTACCCGTCGAAGAAGGACTGGAGGCCGACCGGATCCTCGACGTGATCAGCACGGCGCAACTGTTGACGGTGCCGGGCCAGCAAAGCGGCGTCATCGACATGACCCTCCCCAATGGCGGCGGCGCGCTGGCGATCCAGCACATCGTCAAATCGCTGCCGGGCCAGGTCATTATCGTCCAGGAAAAAGGTGACTCGCTGTGGCGCTCGGACGCCGCCTTGTCGGTGACGCTGTCGGCCACCACCGGCTTTGTCGTACTGATCCTGGGATTTGCCTTCCACTGGCAATCGACCCGCGCCCGCGAAGGCGATCTCATCAACGACGCCGTGCGCGGCCGCATCGACACCGCGCTCAATCGCGGCCGCTGCGGACTATGGGACTGGGACCTGTCGCGCGGCCGGATCTTCTGGTCGCAATCGATGTTCACGATGCTGGGCCTCGACACCCGCAGCGACCTCTTGACCTTCGGTGAGGTCAACGCGCTGGTGAAATCCGACGACATCGACCTGTTCGCGATCGCCGATCAGTTGATCTCCTCGAAGATCAATCACATCGACCAGACCTTCCGCATGCAGCACACCGGCGGCCACTGGATCTGGCTGCGGGTCCGCTGCGAGCTCAGCCACGGCGCGGCCGATACCGGCCTGCATCTGATCGGCATCGCCGTCGATATCACCGAGCAAAAGAGCCTCGCGGAAAAAACCGTGGAGGCCGATCTTCGGCTGCGCGATGCGATCGAGACCATCCCGGAAGCTTTCGTGCTGTGGGACGCCGGAGATCGGCTGGTGCTCTGCAATTCGCATTTCCAGCGGCTGCACAAGCTGCCGGATTCGGCCGTGACGCCGGGCACCTCGTATGAAACGGTGATCGAAGTAGGCTCGATGCCGGAGGTCCGCACCCGCCTGCACGACGCCGGGACGCAGGCGCCGGGCGCCCGCACCTTCGAGGCGCAGCTCGACGACGGCAGCTGGCTGCATATCAGCGAGCGCCGCACCAAGGACGGCGGCTACGTCTCGGTCGGCACCGACATCACCCGCATCAAGGAGCACGAGCAGAAACTGGTCGACAACGACCTTCGCCTGCGCGCCAGCGTGATCGACCTGAAACGCTCGCAGACCGCGCTCGAACAGCAGGCGCTCGAACTCGCCGACCTCGCCGAAAAATACTCCGAAGAGAAAAATCGCGCAGAGGAAGCCAACCAGACCAAGTCGAAGTTCCTCGCCAATATGAGCCACGAGCTGCGCACGCCGCTCAACGCCATCATCGGATTTTCCGAGATCATGGAAAACGGCATGTTCGGCACGCTGGGCTCGGAAAAATACCAGGAATACTGCCACGACATATTGACCAGCGGTCACTACCTGCTCGAGGTGATCAACGACATCCTCGATATGTCGAAGATCGAAGCCGGCCGCATGAAGCTCGACATGGAACCGCTCGACCTGTCGACGACGCTGGCGGAATCGCTGCGCGTGGTATCGGGGCGCGCCGACAACAAGAAACTGACGCTGGAGGCCGACATCGAAAGCACGGTCCCGGTGATCGCCGACCGGCGCGCGATCAAGCAGATCATCATCAACCTGTTGTCCAACGCGGTGAAGTTCACGCCCGACGGCGGCAGGATCACGGTCCGTTGCCGCCGGCGGCAAAACGCCGTCGTGCTGATGATCGTCGACAGCGGCATCGGTATCGCGCCGCAATCGCTGCGGCGGCTGGGCAAACCGTTCGAGCAGGTCGAAAGCCAGCTCACCAAGACCTATCACGGTTCGGGGCTCGGCCTTGCCATCGCCAAATCGCTGACCAATCTGCATGGCGGATCGATGCGGCTGCGCTCGCAGCTTGGCGCCGGCACCGTGGTCTGCGTATCGCTGCCGCGCGATGTGGAAAACGCCAGGAAGGTCGCCGCCTGATCAGCATTCCAGCGTCGGCGCGACCTCGCGGACGGTGTGAACGCGTGCCGCGCAGCGCTGACGGCTGACGCCGCCACAGCCGGCAGTTTCCGGTGACAAGATTGCGCCGTGCCGGCTTCCTGATAATCTGGCGGCCCACTTCTCTTGTTTTTTTGGGTGGCCGCGATGTATCGACCCAAGGTGCCGGTGACTAGTGCCGCCGAGGTCAAAGCGATTCTCGGGCCGGATTTTCCAAACCAGATTGCCAAGGTGATCGACCACATCGATCCTCACTGCAAAGCCTGGATCGAACGATGTCCCTTTATCGTGATCGCAAGCGTTAATGCGGCCGGCGCCATGGACACCTCGCCCAAGGGAGATCCTGCCGGCTTCGTCAAGGTTCTCGACAAACACACGCTGGCGATACCCGACCGCAGCGGCAATCATCGCGGCGACACCTTCCTGAACGTCCTCGAAAATCCGGGCGTCGGTATCATCTTTATCGTGCCGAAGCGGCGCGAAGTCGTTCGCGTCAGCGGGACCGCCTCGCTGGCAAGAGACCCGGACCTGCTGGCGGAAATGGCCGTCAATGACAAGCCGCCCAAACTCGCCATGATCGTGCACGTCAAGGAAGCCTTCTTTCATTGCGGGAAATCCATGATCCGATCCGGCATGTGGCAACCGGAAAGCTGGGGCCCGATCGATGGATTGCCGAGCTATGCGCAAGCCTTGAAAGATCACGGCGCTCTGACGGAATCCCTGGAACAACTGCAGGCGATCGTTGAGTACAACGAAGAGAAACGCCTTTATTGAGATCGATTGATTGGCGGAAATTTCCAGCGTGGATGCGCGCTCGCTTCAAAACGCGATTGACGGCTGCACCCTCAAGCCAGCTTGCCCATGATGTAGGGTTTCAGCATCGCATAGATCATGCTGTGCGTCGGAGTGGGAATGCCGAACTGGCGGCCGAGCTCCGCGACCTTGCCGCTGAGCCAGGGTACTTCGAGCCGGTTGCCGCGATCGAGGTCGAGCGCCATCGAGGCCTTCATGGCGGGCGGGAAGTGCCCGGTGAGCCCGACAATTCTGTCGACCGCATCGGCCGGCAACGCGACGCCTTTGGCGCGGCCGACATCGAAGGCTTCCTGGTAGGCCGCAACGAAGATGGGACGCATATCGGGGTCGTCCCGCAATTTGCCGATCGGCTGCCGCGACAACGACATCATGCCGGCGTTGCTGGCGAGCAGGATGAACTTCATCCAGAGATCGGTCAGAATCTGCTCGCTCAAGGTCGCGTCGAAGCCGGCCTTCAGGCAGAGCGCGAGAAACTCCTCGCCGCGCTTGCTGCGCTTGCCGTCGAGTTCGCCGAATATCATGCGCATGAAGGTGCCGACCTGCAAAATCTTTCCCGGCCCGACGATCGACGCACTGATTTGCGCCACGCCGCCCATCACGGCATGCGGGCCAAGGATCGGCACCAGCCGCTCGTGCGCGTCGACGCCGTTCTGCAGCGGGATCACGGCGGTATCGGGCCCGATCAACGGCTTGATGTGCTGTCCGGCGCTTGCGACATCCCACAGCTTGACGCAAAACAGCACGATATCAACCTTGCCGACGCCGGCGGGATCGTCGGTGGCCTGGGTCGGCACCAGATGGATCGCACCGCGTTCGCTCTCAACTCTCAATCCCTGGCTCTGCATCGCGGCAAGATGGGCGCCCCGCGCGATGAACGTCACGTCGGCACCCGCCTTGGCCAATGCCGCGCCGAACCCGCCTCCAACGCCGCCGGCGCCGACCACCGCAATACGCATCGCACCTCTCCCCATAAATTTTTCGACCGCAAACGTATTCGAAACCGGTCGACATGTCTCTAGGATGACGCTTGTCGAACAACGCTATCCGCCCTCGAGCAACTCGCGAAACACCCGGCGCACCTCGGTCTGGGTCTCCCGCACCCTGGCCTCGAGCGATGAAAAATCCGGTGCATCGCCGGCGCGCGCCATCACCCGCAACAGATCCTCGCCTGCGGTTTCCGGCCTGAACCTTTCGGTGACACATAGCCGCAGGATTTGCGTGAGGTCATGATAGAGCCGCGCCGCCGGACGCAGCACTTCCACCGCGGACGGCGGCAGCACGCCGAGCCGTGCGGCATTGTCCAGCACCTGCAGCGTCGAAACGTCGAGGATATCGGGTCTGTCGGCGGCGTGAACGAGCTGGAGATATTGCGCGATGAAATCGACATCGACGATGCCGCCGGCGGCATATTTCAGATCCCACACGTCGTCCTCGCCCTTCTCCAGCGCAATGGCACGCCGCATGTCCGCAACATCGGCGGCGACAGACGCAGCGTCGCGCGGCCGCGTCAGCACTTCGCGGATGATGCTTTCGATCTTGCCGCGGAATGCCGGCGACGACGAAATCACCCGCGCCCGGGTCAGCGCCATGTGCTCCCAGGTCCAGGCTTCGCGATCCTGGTATTCGGCGAATGAATCCAGCCGCGATGCCACAGGGCCGGCCCGGCCGGAAGGGCGCAGCCGCATGTCGACCTCGTAGAGCACGCCGTAATTGGTTCGTGTCGTAAAGGCGCTGATCAGCCGCTGGGTAAAACGCGCAAAATACTGCGCGCCGTGCAACGGGCGCGCGCCGTCGGAGTCCGGATGGTGGTGATCGAAATCATAAAGCAGGATCAAATCGAGGTCGGACGACGCCGTCATCTCCCGGCTGCCAAGCCTGCCCATGGCGAGGATCGCGGTCTGCTGTCCCCCGATGCGGCCGTGCCGGGTCGCGAACTGGCCGGTCACCAGACCATGCACGGTATCGACGATGCCCTCGGCGACATCGGCAAAGGCAATGGCGGCCTGCCGGGCGGTGACGGTGCCGGACAGGATGCGCGCACCGATCAGGAACAGGCTCTCCTGGCCGAACAATCGCAACCGGTCGAGAAACTCCTCGTAGGAATCCGCATCCGCCAAGGTTGCCGCAAGACGCGCGGACAATTCGCGCCGGTCCGGCATCGCGCCGAAGAAGCGGGGATCGATCAACCCGTCCATGATCTGCGGCTGCCGCGCCAGCATGTCTCCGAGACGCGGCGCGGCGCCAAGGATCAGCGCCACCAAGGCGACGAGATCACGGTTCTGGCTGAGCAGCGAGATCAACCGCCCTCCCCGCTGCAACGCCTGCAGGAAGCGGTCGAACGCCGTCACCGCATGGTCGGGTTCCTCGGCCAGCGCCAGGCCGGCAATCAGCGCGGGAACAAATTCAAGGAACGCGCTCCGCGTCGACGCCGTCCGGAACGCGCGGTAGTCGCCGGCGATCCATTGCTGCAGGACCCTGGCCACCATCACCGGATTCTTGAAGCCGAGCGTGGCCAGATGTTCGAGCAGGCGCGGATCGTCGGGGCCGGCGGCGTAATTTATCTCCGGCAATTTCGCGGTGCCGGTCGGGTCACCCTCGAACAGCTTGCCGTAATGCCCCTGCACAATGTTAAGGTGAAGCAGCAAATCTTTTGCAAATGCGGCACGGCTGTCATAGCCGAGGAAATGCACGAAGCGCTCCATCGCCTCGACATCGCCGGGCAGCGTATGGGTCTGCTCGTCCGCCACCATCTGCAGCCGGTGCTCGACCCGGCGCAGAAACAGATAGGCCGCGGTGAGTTCGTCGCGCGCCTCAAAAGTGATCCAGTTGCTCGACGCCAGTACATTCAACGCATCCAGCGTCGGCCGCACCCGCAACTCCGGATGCCGGCCGCCGGCGATCAATTGCTGGGTCTGGGCAAAAAACTCGATCTCGCGGATCCCGCCGCGCCCGACCTTGACGTTGTGGCCTTCGACCGCGATTTCGTTCTGACCGCGAAACGCCTGCATCTGTCGCTTCATGTCGTGCACGTCGGCGAGCGCGGCGAAATCCAGGTGCTTGCGCCAGACGAACGGCACGATATCGGCGACCAGCGCCTCGCCGGCCTTGGCATCGCCGGCGCAGGGCCGCGCCTTGATCATGGCGGCGCGCTCCCAGGTCCGCCCTTCCCGCTCATAATAATGCAGCGCCGCCTCGATCGAGATCGCCACCGGCGTCGAAGCCGGGTCCGGCCGCAGCCGCAGGTCGACACGGAACACATAGCCGTCGCCGTCACGCTGTTGCAGCAGCCGCGACAGCGCTTGCGTGACGCGCACGAAAAACGGTTGCGGCTCGATATCCGGCGCCAGCGTGGGAGCCGCCAGGTCGTAGAATACGATCAGGTCGATGTCGCTGGAATAATTCAATTCGCCGGCGCCCATCTTGCCCATGGCGAGCACGACGAGGCCGCTGTTATCCTCAGGGCAATCGAGGCTGGGCGGTGACAGCTTGCCGCGCGCGGTTTCCTTCCGCAGCAGAAAGCGCAGCGCCGATCGCACCGCGGCGGTCGCCAGATCGGTCAGCGCCGCCGTCACCTGCATCACCGGCCAGACGCCGCCGATGTCGCACAGCGCTATCAAGAGCGCCGCTTCCGATTTCATGCGGCGAAGCCAACGCATCGCGTCGGCTTCGCTGGATCCCGCCGCCACGTCGGGGCAGGTGGTTTCGATCAATCGGGCGAGATGCGGTTCCGGATCGCAATTGAGCAAGCGGATGGTTCGCGCCGCGTCGGCACGCATGAGGTCGAACAGATAGGGAGAGGCTTCCGCGGTGCCCAGCAGAACGGTGTTGGCGAAAGGAAAGCGTCCGGCCAGATCGCGGATCGCAGCCGCCTGCACCGGTTCGAGATCGCCGAGCCAGCCGGCCAGACGCTGCGCGGCTTGGTCGGGATCGGACAGATGCGGTCCGTCGGCGAAACGCGCGGCCAGAACATGCCGATCCGCGTCGCCGTCAGCGGGTGGGGTCATGCCACCTTCTGTGGCACATTCGGCATTTGAGCCGCAAGCCTGTCACTGGCGCCCATCCGCGCCGGGATCGCCAATGTCGCCGATAGTCCGGGGTGGGCGTCCGCGAGCCGGAGATCGCCGCCATGCAGCGTCGCCACCGCCGACGCGAGACTCAGTCCGAGACCGGAACCGGGCTGGGTGCGGCTCGCTTCAAGCCGCACAAAGCGTTCGACCGCGTGCTTGCGGTCGGCTTCGGGAATACCGGGTCCATGATCGGTGACGCTGAGCAGCACCTGGTCGCCGTCGCGCCGAGCCTCGATCAGGATCTCCCTGCTGGCGGGACTTGCAACCGCGTCGGCGCCGAGCGGCTGCGGCGCCGGGACTGGCTTGCCGTATTTGATGGCATTCTCGACCAGGTTGGCCAGCGCCTGGCTGATCAATTCGCGGTTGCCGTGCAGCGGGGTGGGCGTGGTCTTGACGTGCAGGACCATGCCGTCGTCTTCCGCCAGCGGCTCATAGAGTTCATGAATGCCGTTGGCGACGTCGGCGGCGTCAAAGTCATCCATGTTGCCGCGGGCCTGCCCGGACTCGGCGCGTGCGATCATCAACAGCGCGTTGAAGGTCCGGATCAAGCCATCGGATTCCTCGATGGTCCGTTCCAGCGCCGAGCGGTATTCGGCCTCGCTTCCGGATTTCGCCAACGCCTCCTCCGCGCGGTTGCGCAACCGCGTCAGCGGCGTCTTCAGGTCGTGGGCGATGTTGTCGGAGACTTCCTTCAGGCCCATCATCAGGGCTTCGATGCGCTCCAGCATGGCGTTGAGATTTTCCGCCAGCCGGTCGAGTTCGTCGCCACTGCGCCCGACCGGCAGCCGGCCGCTGAGATCGCCGGCCATGATGCGCTGGGTGGTGCCGGTCATGGCGTCGATACGCCGCAACACCCGCCGCGCCACGAAGGTGCCACCGCCGAGACCGAGCACGATGACGATCAACAGCGACCACTGCGCCGCCTTGGCGATGATGCCGAACAGACGCCTGCGCTCTTCCAGATCGCTGCCGATCAAAAGGCGAAAGCCGCTGGAGAGTTCGGTGACGCGCACCAGCGCGCGATGATCCGCGGTGTCCTGCTCGTCAAGCCGCCGATAGGCGGTCTCGGACCAGCCCGAGGTTCCCATCACGCCCGGCGCGAGCGAGCCGACATTGCCGGCGACGGCCTGCCCGCTCGGCGTGGTCACGAGGTAAAGATTGGCGCCAGGCCGCAGCGCCCGGTTCTCGATCGTGAACACCAGCCCGCGCAAGCCGCGGCGTGCGAAGATGTCGCTGATCTCCCCGGTCTCCGCGTTCACCGTTGAGGTGATCTGCTCGGTGATCAGCCGGCGCGTGTTCCAGGCGAAATAGCCCAGCAAGGATGCCGCGAACAGCGCAAACAAGAACAGATAGACCAGGGTCAACCGGAACGCGGTGGTCCGGATCAGTTTACCGAATGCCGTCACGGATCATGTATCCCGCGCCGCGAATGGTATGAAGCAGCGGCCGCTCGAAGCCCTTGTCGATCTTGGAGCGCAGCCGCGAAATATGCACGTCGATGACATTGGTCTGCGGATCGAAATGATAATCCCAGACGTTTTCGAGCAGCATGGTGCGCGTCACCACCTGCCCGGCATGCTTCATCAGATATTCCAGCAGCCGGAACTCGCGCGGCTGCAGCGTCAATTCGTCCTTGCCGCGCGCCACCCGGTGCGAAAGCCGGTCGAGTTCGAGATCGCCGACGCGATAGGTGGTCTCTTCGGCGGGACCGCCATGACGGCGCGACAATACTTCGACCCGCGCCAGCAATTCGGCGAACGAATAGGGTTTCGGCAGATAGTCGTCGCCGCCGGCGCGCAGGCCCTTGATGCGGTCATCGACCTGACCGAGCGCGGAGAGAATCAGCGCCGGCGTGCGGTTGCCCTTCTCGCGCAAGCTGCCGATCAACGACAGGCCGTCGCGCTTCGGCAGCATGCGGTCGATCACCAGCACGTCGTAGTCGCCGGAGTCGGCCAGCGCCAACCCCTCCTCGCCATCGCTGGCGAGATCGGCGACGTAACCGACCTCGCGAAACGCCTTCACGAGATAGTCGGCGGACTCGCGGTCGTCTTCGATGATCAGCAGGCGCATCTGGGTGTCGGTTGCGGTCAAGTCAAGTCGGCTTTCTGTCACCATGGCGCGGTCGGCATCTTCATGCAAGGCGACCCGCATTTTCCGAACCTTTTCAAAAAAAGCGGGCGGTGAAGCTGGGGAACCTCACCGCCCTTAGAGCCTTCCGACGGAGGGGGGCGAATTCCACCGGAAGGAAGGAAACCATGGGGAGCGAGCTGTTGACCCGCTCCCCGGAAAGAGCCGTCGGCGGGGGCGACTATGCCGGCGACACTCCCCATTTCGCAAACGTCCTGGCGTCAGCCCTTCGCCAGCGGCACCGCGACGAAGTGTGCCGCACCGCCATTCGATTTGACCCGCATCAGAACGCTGTTCTTGTTGTCGCTGCGCGCAGCCGCGATGGCTTCGCGGACATCGCCGACATTGGCGACGCTCTTGCCGGCGACTTCGAGAATGACATCGCCTTCCTTGAAGCCACGCTCGGCCGCCGCACTCTTCGGATCGACTTCTGTCACGACGACGCCATCCTTGCCGGCGCCGGCGACGCTGTTGGCGGGCGCAAGCGTCAACCCCAGCTTAGGCACGTCGGTTCCACGGCTCGGACTGGTCTTGTCGCCATTATCGGTATCGGCGTTGGCCTCCACCGAGTTGGGCAACTGGCCCAGCGTCAGGCTGACGACCTTGTCCTGGCCCTTGTGCAGCACGTTGAGCTTCACCGAATTGCCGGGCGCAAGACCGCCGATGGTGCGGGCGAGCTCGCGGGCATCCTTGACCTGCTCGCCATTGACGGCGGTGATCACGTCACCGGATTCGATGCCGGCCTTGGCGGCGGGGCCATTGGCCTGGGGTTCTGCAACCAGCGCGCCTTCCGCCTTCTTGAGGCCGAGGCTGTCGGCAATATCGGCCGTGACGGGTTGAATCTGGACGCCGATCCAGCCGCGGCTGACCGAGCCCTTGTCCTTGAGCTGAGCGATCACCGTCTTCACGGTCGAGGCCGGGATTGAGAACGCGATGCCGACGCTGCCGCCCGATGGCGAGTAGATCGCGGTGTTGACGCCCATCACTTCGCCTTCGGTATTGAAGGCCGGGCCGCCGGAGTTACCCTTGTTGACGGGCGCGTCGATCTGGATGAAATCATCGTACGGGCCGTTGCCGATGTCGCGGCCGCTGGCCGAGACAATGCCGGCCGTTACGGTGCCGCCGAGACCGAAGGGATTGCCGACCGCAAGCACCCAGTCGCCGATCCGAGGCTTGCCGTCGGACAGCTTGGCGAAGGGGAAGTTCGAGCCGCCCTCGACCTTGATCAGGGCAACGTCGGTGCGGGCGTCGGTGCCGATCACCTTCGCGGTATAGGTCTTGCCGTCGTCGGTGGTGACTTCGACCTTGTCGGCGCCGTCAACGACGTGATTGTTGGTGACGGCGTAGCCGTCGGCGGAAATAAAGAAGCCGGACCCCTGTCCGGTTATGATGCCACGGCCACGCGGGCCGCGCATGCCCGGCGGCAGGCCATCGGGTCCGCCAAATCGGCGGAAGAAACGCTCCATCGGCGATCCCGGCTGGAACGGCGACTCGTCATTGCCATTGCCGCTGTCGTCCCTGGCAATCTTCTGGTTGATGTTGACCTTGACCGAAATCACCGACGGCTTCACGCGCTCGACGATATCGGCAAAGCCGATCGGCTTTTCGACCTTGCGGACTTCGTTATTGACCTGCGCATGCGCGCTGGTGGTGAAAATATCGACCGGGCGGTGCGAAGGCGCAAAACCGTAGACGGCAACGCCGAGGCCGGCAACGACCGAAGCCATCAAAGCGAATTTACGCGCCGAGAACAGCTGATGGCGCGGCGCCCGGTAAGACGGTAGCGACGAAAGATCGGTGGGACGGTCGGTCATACAGAAATCTCCAAGGGGTCGGTGCGGGGGCGGGCACCTGATGGGCCTCAACATGGGGTTCGTTGCCTTACAGCGCGCTGGCGGGGGAATTAAACTTTGGTAATAAACGGGGGAACCAATGCGGCAGTTTATCGCAGGGCGAAATCCCGGTTAAATCCAGGGGTTAAACCGGCCCGTCGGGCGACGGTTCCGCCGCCATCAGCCGTTCCAGCCGTGCCTGTTCGTCCGCGCTCAGTTTTGCCGGGGATTGATCCTCCGCCGAGGCCGATCTCGACCGGCGCCGGCCGTAGATCCACAGCGCGAAGCCGCCCCCGGCCAGCGCCAGCGGCGGCAGCAGCCACAACATCAGCGTATGGGGGTTGAACCGCGGTTTCAGCAGCACGAATTCGCCATAGCGCGCCACCAGGAAATCGATCACCTGCGCATCGCTGTCGCCGGCCGCGATTCGCTCGCGCACCAGCAGCCGCAAATCGCGCGCCAGTGGCGCTTCGGAATCGTCGATCGACTGGTTCTGGCACACCATGCAGCGCAACTCGCGCGACAAATCCCGCGCCCGCGCTTCCTTTACCGGATCCGCCATGATCTCGTCGGGCTGCACGGCGCAAACGGCCGATGACCCCACCATCACGGCCACCGCAAATATGCCGGCAAGGACTCGTTTCAAATGGTCACTCCGCCGGCTGCAACCCGCGCGGCGCCCGGGCCGGCTTCGGCGCGCCGACGCGCAGCCGCCGGTCCGATAGCGACAGCATGCCGCCGAACGCCATCAGCACGGGACCGAACCAGATCAGCAGCACCAACGGCTTGTGATAGATGCGCACCGCGATGGTGCCGTCGGCGGTATCGCCGAGCGAAATATAGAGCTGGCTCACGCCGCGCGTCAGCAACGCCGCCTCGGTGGTCGACGATCCCCGTGCAGGGTAGTTGCGCTTCGACGGCGTCATCTCGCTGAGCCGTCGACCATCGAGACTCACGGTGAACTGCGCCACCATTTCGCGAAAATTCGGCCCCTGGCGCTGCGCAAGGCTATCGAGCTCGACTTCGTAGCCGGCGATCTTCGCCACGTCGCCTGCCTTCATCGATCCGATGTATTCGCTGTTCCACGTCGTCTCGCAGACGATCCCGATCAGGGCGACGCCGACGCCGGCATGGGCGAACGCCGTGCCCCAGGTCGAGCGCGGCAATCCGCGCGCCCGCCGCACCGCCGTTGCAACCGGCGCGCGGAACAGGCCGGTGCGCTCGGCAAGATCGCACAACGCCCCCGCGATGACGAACACGGCCAATCCGATTGCGAGCGGCGCAAGCGCGCTTCCGCCGCGGGTCCAGGCCCACAGCACCGCGAACGCGATCAGGGCGGCGATGCCGGCCGCCATCAGGCGCTGCGCCGCGCCCAAGAGATCGCCGCGCTTCCACGCCAGCAATGGCCCGAACGGCACCGCGATCATCAATGGAACGAACAAGGGTGCGAAGGTCAGGTTGAAGAACGGCGCGCCGACCGAAATCTTGTCGCCGGTCAGAACTTCCAGCGCCAGCGGATACAGCGTTCCGATGAACACGGTCGCGCAGGCGGTGGTGAGGAACAGATTGTTGAGCACCAGCGCGCCCTCGCGCGAGATCGGCGCGAACAGGCCGCCCTGCTTCAGCGCGGAGGCGCGCCAGGCATACAGCGTCAGGCTGCCGCCGATGAAGGTGCACAGGATCAGCAGGATAAAGACGCCGCGCGTTGGGTCGGTCGCGAAGGCATGAACCGACGTCAACACGCCGGAGCGCACCAGGAAGGTGCCGAGCAATGACAGCGAGAAGGTCAGGATCGCCAGCAGGATGGTCCAAACCTTGAGCGCGTTGCGCTTTTCCATCACCACCGCCGAATGCAGCAACGCGGTGCCGGCGAGCCACGGCATCAACGAAGCATTCTCGACCGGATCCCAGAACCACCAGCCGCCCCAGCCGAGTTCGTAATAGGCCCAGTACGAGCCCATGGCGATGCCGAGCGTCAGGAAGATCCACGCCACCAGCGTCCAGGGCCGCACCCAACGCGCCCATGCCGCGTCGATCCGGCCTTCGATCAGGGCGGCAACCGCGAACGAAAACGAGATCGAGAAGCCGACATAGCCGAGATAGAGCATCGGCGGATGCACGGCCAGACCGATGTCCTGCAGCACCGGATTGAGGTCGCGGCCCTCGATCGGCGGATTGGCGATGCGCAGGAACGGGTTCGAGGTGATCAGGATGAACAGATAGAACGCACTGGCGATCCAGGCTTGCACCGCTAGCACATGGGCGCGCAGCGACAGCGGCAGGTTGTTGCCGAATGCCGCAACGAGGCCCCCGAACAGCGCCAGGATCGACACCCACAGCAGCATCGAGCCTTCGTGATTGCCCCACACGCCAGTGATCTTGTAGATCAGGGGTTTTAGCGAATGCGAATTCTCGAACACGTTGACGACGGAAAAATCCGAGGTGACGTGCAGCGTCACCAGCGCGGCGAACGACGCCAGCGCGAACAATAATTGCGCCAGCGCGGTCGAGCGCGCCACGTTCATCAAGGCAGCATCATGCCAGCGTGCGCCCAGCATCGGCACGGTCGACTGGATCAGCGCGAGGCCGAGCGCCAGCACCAGGGCGTAATGTCCGGCTTCCGCGATCACTGCGATACACCTTGCTTGGCTTGCTTCGCATTATCATCGGTCTTCGCGCCGTAGTCGTCCTTCCAGTGCCCCTGCTTCTTCAGCGCGTCCGCGAGATCCCTCGGCATGTAGTTCTCGTCGTGTTTGGCAAGCACGGTGTCGGCCCTGAACACGCCGGACGGGTCGAGCGCGCCTTCGGCGACCACGCCCTGCCCCTCGCGAAACAGATCGGGAAGAATTCCCTTGTAGGCGACGGGCAGCGTCGCGTTGCCGTCGGATACCTTGAAACTTACGGCGAGGTTGTCGCCGCGCACCAGCGAGCCGTTTTCAACCAGGCCGCCAAGCCGAAACCGCTTGCCCGGCAGAATATGTTTCTCGGCCACCATGCCCGGCGTCGAGAAAAACACGATCGAATCGCGCATCGCGTTCAGCACCAGCGCCACCGCCAGTGCGAGCACCGTGAGCGAACCGCCGATCATGGTCAAACGCCGCTGCTTGCGCGTCATGTGCGTCCTTTACGCATGATGTTGTCCGAAAGCCGTTTCACACTTTTCGCCATCATGCCTATCCGTCCAGCCCGAGATTTTTCAGGCCCTCGTTCAATTGCCGCAGCCGCTCGGCATCGTTGGCGACCGCCTGTCGGGCGTCCGTCAACGCGCTTTTCGCCTTGTCGCGGTCACCCATCACCATATAGGCCCGTACCAGCCGCAGCCATCCTTCGACATCGTCGCCGTTTTGCTTCAACCGGCTGGCGAGCCGATCGACCATGCCATGAATCATGGCGTTGCGGTCGGTTTCATTCATGTCTTTTGCCGCAGCCACGGTGGCGTCCGGCAGCGCCGGCGCGCCGGGACCCTCGATCCGCGCCAGCGCAGCCTGGACCAGCGGACGCCACGGCGCATCCGGCGGCGCCGTTGCCAGCATCGCCCGCCACATCGACGCGGCTTGCGTGGTGTCGCCGTCCTGTTCGGCGGCCAATCCGAGGAAGTAGCGCGCCTTGACCTCGTCGGCGTTCAATGCAACCGCGCGTTCAAACTCAGCCTTGGCCTCCGCGGTAACGACACCACCTGCGGCACCCGTCAGGGCTTCGCCGAGATCAGCCCGGCGCGCCGCACTGTCGCCGTTATAGGTGATCGAATTATGGTAGGCGCGAACCGCATCGTCGTAACGGCCAAGCCTCGCCAGTACCGGCGCCAGCACGTTCCAGCCCCGGCCGTCGGTCGGATTTTTCTCCAGATGCGCCTCGACCTGCGCCACCAGATTGTCGAGCGGCTGCGTGGCATCGGGCACGCGGGTCCGTTCCGCCAGCGGAAAATCGCCGAGCCGCGGCGAGCCGAGCGGAAGATAAAGGGCGATCGCCGCGATCGGCAGTCCCACCAAAGCGACGATGGCAACCGAACGGCGCAAAAAGATGTTCGATGCCATCGGCGGATCGCGCTGATGATCCGCCGCGGCCAGCAGGCGGCGGCCGATCTCGACGCGAGCGGCTTCGGCTTCGGAAGGGCCAATCAGGCTAGCTGCAACGTCGCGGTCGATCTCGGCGAGTTGGTCCTTGTAAACCGCGGCCTCGCTGCCGTCGCTTTGCGGCCGCGGACCCCGGCCCAACGGCAGCAACACGGCGAAAACAGCCGCCGCCGTCATTAGCGCGAACACAAACCACAGCGTCATTCAAACCGGTTCCGATGCCACGGCGCCAGGGCGCCGATGCGCCGCTTTACACCACCGGCGGCAAGCCCGGCAATCGGCAATTGCAACGGAGAAACCCTTGCAAACAATGCGGAAATTGCCGGATCAGCCGGCGCGCGAAGCCTTGCGTTCGCCGGTCAACGCATTTTCAGCCGCCCGGCCCATCAGCGACGCGTAGTCGTGGCCGAACAGCACGTCGCAGAAGCGGATGGCCGCCTGGACCTGCATCTGCCGGTAGGCGCGCGTTTTGATGTCGACGCTGCGCAGCGATTGCACCAGCGACTCGGTGGAATGCTCGACATAATGCTGCAGGTCGGAATAGGTCCGCAGCGTGACCTCGTTGATCGCAAGTTCGCTGGCATAGGTACGGCAAACCGCGACGAAATCGATCAATGCGGCGGTCTCGTCGACCTCGCTGGCATCGACCCTGGCGCCGGCGGAGATATCCTTGTCGGCGCGCTGGCGCAGCAGACGCCGGACGCGGCCGGGTACGCTGTCGATTTCCGACTGCAGCGCGTTGGAGGTATCGGCCCGGATCGACATCAACTGCTTGCCCCACGCGGAATCGTTGCGAAGGTCGAGTTCGGTGCGCAAGCCGCGCACGCCGTCGTGGAGCGTCTTGAGATGCTCGGCCACGTAATCGAACTGGCCGCGCCTGATGTCCGAACGCAGGCTGGCAGCCAAACAGGACAGGTCGTGCAGCGCCATGGTGACGGCGATGCCGTAAGGCGTAGCTGCGACGCGGAATTCATCGTCGGACGCAGCCATCTTGATGGCCAGGCGAATGATTTGCCATGGCGCGGTCAGCCGCTGCATGACCAGCGACAGCACGAACGGCAGCATCTGCAAGGTTTGCAAAGCGGGAACGTCGATAGCAGCGCTTACCGAGGTGGTCTGCGAATCCGAGAAAGTCCGCAAGGAACCGGGAAGCCGGGCGTTGAGAGCGTCGAGCGCTTCGTGCGCCTCGAGCACCGAGCCGATTGGCACTAGGTCCTCGATCACATCCGCTGGACCGACGCGGGCCAGTGCGCGCTGGTGGTCGCCTCCGGGCACCGGGGTGGCGATCTTGAAGATCGCGGCGGCCGCGGCCAGCTGGAATTTGGCGGTCGCTGCTTCCAACCCGGTGGACGTCCCGGTTTCGCGCGCCCGCGCCAGCGCCGCTTCGAATTCACGCACCTGATCGGGCGCGCCGTCGCGGTTCAGCCATCGCCACACCGGCAGCAGCGATGCACGATGGATTTGACCCGGCCGCGGTGGGAAATTGCCCTCGATCAGAAACGGCTCGAGCGGGCGGAACAACAGCCGCGCCGGATCGTCGGTGCGCGGCTGCGCCTCCTCGTCTTCGGTTCCACGTACGACCTTGCGCAACTGCTCGAGCACGAAGGTCGCGACCACGGTATCCTGGCCGCGTTCGATGGCGCGTTCGAACTCCCGCATCAGCAGCGCCTGCGACTGCGGCGGAAGCTGCGCGAGATAGTCCCTCAGCCGCTCGGTCGATGTCTGGCTCATGCGCCCGGTATGGATGCTGTGTCGCGCGGACGGCCCAACGCGTGCGCCGGCATGATAAAAGCCCCGGCGTTAAGAAGTCGTTAGGAATGATGCAGTTGGCGGCTACACCGGCTGGGTTCACACCCCCGGCAGCACCAGTTCCGCCCGCAGTCCTCCGGTCGGCGCCCCGCCGAGTGAAAGGCTGCCGCCATAGAGCGCGGCGAGATCGATCACGATCGACAGCCCGAGCCCCGATCCCGGCTTGGATTCGTCGAGCCGCTGACCACGCTGCGAGACCTGCGCCTGCTCGGCCGCCGACAGCCCGCGCCCGTCATCATCGACGATGATCCGCAGCATCGGGCTGGCGCCGGCCTCGACCGGCGGTTCCACCAGCACCTCGATGAACACCTCGGAGGCCGCCCATTTGCAGGCATTGTCGACCAGGTTGCCGGCCATCTCCTCGAGGTCCTGCCGCTCGCCGCGAAATTTCGCTGACGGATCGGCCTTGATTGCGATGGCGATGCCGCGATGGCGATGAATCTTCTCCATGGTCCGGCGCAACGCCTCGATCGCGGGCGCAACTTCGGTGACGGTACCGATAATGGTGGGACGCGCGGCGATGCGGGCGCGTTCCAGATGGTGCGCCACCTGATCGCGCATCACATCGGCCTGCTCGAGAACCTTGGTCGCAAAGGGATCGGCAGCATGCGCGGCGGCCTCGTTGACGATCACCGACAGCGGCGTCTTGATGGCGTGCGCGAGATTGCCGACATGGGTCCGGGCGCGCTCGACGATTTCACGGTTGGCCTCGATCAGCGCGTTGGTCTCGCGCGCCAGCGGCGCGATCTCGACCGGAAACTCGCCCTCGAGCCGCTCGGCGCGCCCGGAACGGATATCGGCGATCGAATCTGAAATGCGTTTGAGCGGTGCCAGGCCGAAGCGAACCTGGAAGATCGTGGTCAGCACCAGCACGATCGACAACGCCACGAAGGTGCCGCCGAGGTAATAATCGAAAGTGCGCGTCTCGTCGAAAATCTCGGTGGCGTCGCCGGCAACGCTGACCAGGAATTTGCCGTCGGCGCCGAGATCGACCGGCCGCTCCACCATCCGCAGGTTCTGGCCCTCGGGCCCCTCGACATAGCCGAGCCGGATGCCGGCCGCGGTCAACTCCGCGCCCTGCTCTTCGAGCTTGGGCAGCTTCTTGTCCCACAGCGAACGCGACGCGCGCGGCTCGGGTTTCTCTCCGTCGGTGCGGGTGATCTGCCAGTACCAGCCGGACAGCGGCAGCTCGAACAGCGGCTCGCCCAGCGACTGGAATTGATGGTCGGGCGGTTCATCCGGGGTCGCGACTTCGGCGATCAGGGTGCGCAGATAGAGATTGAGCCGGCGATCGAAGGCCCGCTCGGTGGCGTCTCGGTAGACCGACGACAGCACGATGCCGGTGATGAGCAGGATCACCACCACCCACGCGGTCGCAGACAGGAACAGCCTTGTGGCGAGCGAGCTAGCGCGCATCGGTGCAGGATCCCAAAAGCCGGTCCTCGGGCCACGACCCGATAGATGGATCCCGGGGTTCGGACAAGATCATGCTCGAACCAAAAAGATAAGCCCGCAGCCGGCCGGCACCGCTAAATCAGGTGCCGGGCGTCGGCGGCGTCAGCAGATAGCCGAGCCCCCGCACGGTCTGGATGATATCGACATCCAGCTTCTTGCGGATGCGGCCGACGAACACTTCGATGGTATTGGAGTCGCGGTCGAAATCCTGGTCGTAGAGGTGCTCGACGAGCTCGGTGCGCGACACCACGCGCCCGGTGTGATGCATGAGGTAGGCCAGCAGCCGATATTCGTGTGAGGTCATCTTGATCGGATTGCCGGATACGCTGACCCGCCCCGTCCTGGTATCGAGCGAAACCGGCCCGCAAGTCAGCTCCGACTGGGCGTGGCCGGCGGAGCGGCGCAGCAGCGCGCGCATCCGGGCCAGGATTTCCTCGAGATGAAACGGTTTGGCGACGTAGTCGTCGGCGCCGGCGTCGAAGCCCTGCACCTTGTCGCTCCAGCGATCGCGCGCGGTGAGGATCAGTACCGGCATCACCCGTCCGTTGCGGCGCCAAGCCTCCAGCACCGAGATACCGTCCATCTTCGGCAGCCCGATGTCGAGCACCACGGCGTCGTAGGGTTCGCTGTCGCCGAGAAAATGGCCCTCCTCGCCGTCGAATGCGCGATCCACCACATAACCGGCGTCGGTCAGCGCTGTCGTAAGCTGACGATTGAGATCCGGATCATCTTCAACGACGAGCAGGCGCAAGCTAATCTCCGCGTGTGGGCCGCATAATATCCGCCATCAAGATGAACCCGGCCGGCGTGAACGGGCTATGAACGGGCAGCCGCAGCAATATTACTTTTTCTTCATAACTGTCTGTACACAACTAAACCCCGGCAATTCCGCCTGCTTCCGGGATCGGGCCGCAAATTCGAAAAAAACTAACATGTCGAATCGGAAGCCCCAATAGGTCCGCGCGGCGCCGTCGCGCGGACCAGCGTCGATGATACCGGCGGCTATTGTTCCGCCGGCGATCGCCTGACCACGATCAAGTCGATGGGACCGCCCGGCCTGTCATCGTCGAACACCCCGATCACCAGCCGTCCTGTCCGCCACGCCTGCGTATCCAGATTGGTGCGGCCTTCGTACAGCAGCGGTCCGTCGGGGAAATTGTCGTGGCCATGAACGACGTGAAATTGGCCGAACCCGCCGGAGAATCCTTTTGGATAGCGTTTCCACAACAGCGTGGCTTCGCTCTGCCGATCCAGCGGAACCTCGGGATCGACACCGGCGTGAACGTAGACCCGGTGGCTGTCGACATGCATCAGCCGCAGACCATCGAGCCAGGCGAGATGAGCTTGCGGCACGGCGTCGGGATCGCCGCCATAGGAACGAAGCGCGGTATCGCCGCCCTTCTGGATCCACCAGGCCATCTTCGAGCGATCGCGCAGCGCTTGCGCCATCATCGCATCGTGGTTGCCTTTCAATGTAACCAAACGCCAGCCTTCGGGGGCGCCCGGCAGCAGCCGGTCGATGACCTGTTTGCTCTGCGGTCCCTTGTCGACGTAGTCGCCTATCGTGACGATGACGCCGGCTTTGCCCGCTGAGTACGCGGCGATATCAGCCAGACCCTGGTCGAGCAGATCGTATCGGCCGTGAATGTCGGGGATGACGTAGGTCAGGCTCATACGGCGGCTGCATTCCCGGCAAAATCCGGGAGGGTGCTATTCCAATCGATCCAGACTATCAACCCGCCGGCCGGCCTGGGTAAACCGGTTTGCCGGAATAGTCGCGGCACCTCAGGTGCGGAAGAACACGAACCAGAGCACGCCGAGGATCAGTACCGTCAGCCCGGTCGAGACGGTCAGGAGAGCAAGCACCGAGGGGCCCGGCTCGGCCTGGCGTGCTTCGGTCGGGGTTTCGACGATCCGGCCCTGTTGATGTGTTGCCATGGGTACCTCGATCCAAAAGTCGCGGCGATGCCTTGCGGCACAACCTGTCGAAAGCAACGCATGATCGGGAGCGATGTTCCGGTTCTCGCGGCCTGCGGGGTCGCGTCCGGACCCCCGAAAAGCCCGCGATGGCGGCGTTCCAATCCCTCAAATCCGGCAGGCAACCAACCGGCCTCGTCTCGGTTAACGCCGTTGGGAGATTCCCGGCCCGCGCGCCTTGAATCCGGGTTTCCCGGTGGTATCGTTCCGGGTCGTCTGCTGCATCGCCGTCTGTTGCGTTTCGGAGTATCGCCATGGCCCCCCGCGCCAACTGGAAAGGCTTTTTACGCCTTTCGCTCGTGACCTGCCCGGTCGCCCTGTATCCGGCGACGTCGGATACCGAGAAGGTCTCCTTCAACCAGATCAACCGCAAGACCGGCCATCGCATCAAATATGCCAAGGTCGATGCCGACACCGGCGAGGAAGTCGCGGCCGACGACATCATGAAGGGCTACAAGGTCGATACCGACACTTATGTCGAGGTATCGAAGGAAGAGCTTGAGGACATCGCGCTGGAGTCGACACGCACCATCGAGATCGACGAATTTGTCCCCAAGACCGATATCGACAACCGCTATCTGATCCGGCCCTATTACCTGGTGCCCGACGGCAAGGTCGGCCATGACGCCTTCGCGGTGATCCGCGAAACCGTCCGCAGCATGAACAAGGTCGCGATCGGCCGCGTGGTTTTGACCAATCGCGAGCACATCATCGCGCTGGAACCGCTCGGCAAGGGCCTGATGGGAACGCTGCTGCGCTACCCTTACGAGGTGCGCAGCGAAAAGGAATATTTCGACGACATCCAGGACGTGAAGGTCACCAAGGACATGCTGGATCTGGCGAAACACATCGTCGAACAGAAATCCGGCTCGTTCGACCCCGAGCAGTTCGAGGACCGCTACGAATCCGCGCTGATCGATCTCATCAACCAGAAGCGCAGCGGCCTGCCCACCGCGGCAAAGCCCGCGCCGAAAACCGGCGGCAACGTCATCAACCTGATGGATGCGTTAAAGCGCAGCCTCGCCAGCGAGAAGCGGTCCTCCCCTGCCCCGGCCAAGGCAGCCAAGGGCAAGAAGCCGCGCAAGGCCGCCGCCGGCCAGCGCGAGATGCTGCTGCCGATCAGCGGCAAGGGCGCGGCCAGGGAAGAAACCAGGGTGCCGGCGCCAAAGAAGGCGCCAAAGCCGTTGCGCGCTGCGGCGCGGTCGAAAAAGGCCGGCTGATGCGCCGGCGCGGGAAGCGACGCGCGAACATTCCTGGCTTGGGCCGCCTGCAACGTCAGGCTTGAGATGCCGTGGTCGACGCAATTCGACGAACCGATCAAGCTTGGCGGCGACCGCGCCCTCGTCACGCTGCAGCACGCCGCCGACTACATCATGAACTTGCCGCACGACCTCCAGCAGCAGCCGCACTGGCAGGTCGCGGTGGAAAACCTGATCAACGCCGCCGAGACCGGCGGCGGCTGGCTGATGTTCGCGCGCATCGGCATGATGCGGGCGCTGAACGGAGATCAACCAAAACGCTGACCCGGCGGCAATTGCTGCCGCCGTCCCGACCGTGACCGCCGGCCAAGGCTTATTTCAGCGAATTGTTGACCGCGGTGAATTTGGTGCTGAGCTGCGGGCCGATGCCCTGGACGGTGGCGATGATCGCAAAGGCGATGCCGGTGGCGATCAGGCAATATTCGATCGCGGTGGCGCCGGATTGATCGCGCAAGAATCTGAAAACCAGCGGCCGCATCCGAAACTCCTGTTGCCGGACATGCGGATTCTTCCGCGCCCATCCCGTGGGCGAAATTAAGCCTGATTGGTTGCGAGGGTGTTGACGAACACGCTGAACAATCAATTAAGGCGACCGTGGGTTTTCTCCGGGCGCAAAGGTTGCACTGCGAAAACGAGCAAGCCCGCCGGACATGGGTTTTGCGGACGACTCCGCCCGTGCCCCGGCATCGTCCCTTGGCATCGGAATGCAAAACGAGATACCAGAACCTCGCCAATACAGGCGGTACACGCGCTTTACCGGGCGATGGATTCCTGTTCCAACTGTCCGCCACGGGCCGAGCCCAACATCGGCCGAAACGGGGAGAGATCGGCATGAAACTCGGCACCGCCATTGCGGAAATCATGAAGCGCGAAGGTATCGAGATCCTTTGCGGCTACCCGGTCAATCATCTGATTGAACACGCCGCCGCCGCCGACATCCGTCCCGTGATGGTGCGGCAGGAACGCATCGGCATCCACATGGCGGATGCGATCTCCCGGCTCAGTTCCGGACACACCATCGGCGCCTTCTGCATGCAGCACGGTCCGGGCTCGGAGAATGCGATGGGCGGCGTCGCGCAGTGTTACGGCGAATCCGTGCCGGTGCTGGTGCTGCCGATGGGCTATGCGCGGCGGCTTGCGAATATCGAGCCGAACTTCAATTCCAGCCAGGCCATGAAGGCGTTTGCGAAGTCGACCGAGCCGATCAACGTCGCCGCTGAAGTCGGCAACATCTTCCGGCGCGCCTTCACCAAGCTGAAAAACGGCCGCGGCGGGCCGGTGATCGTGGAAATCCCGGCCGACATGTGGAATGAGGAGGTGCCGGAGCCCCTGAACTATACGCCGGTGTTGCGCACCCGCTACGGCGCGGACCCCGTACATATCAAGGAAGCCGCGGCGCTGCTGGTCAACGCCAGGCGTCCGGTGATCTATGCCGGCCAGGGCGTGCACTACGCCAAGGCGTGGCCGCAATTAAAACGGCTGGCCGAAAAGCTCGCCATTCCCGTCTGCACCAGCCTCGGCGGCAAGTCGTCCTTCCCCGAGACACACCCGCTGTCGCTCGGCTCCGGCGGCGTGGCGATGCCGCGCGCGGTGCCGAAGTTTCTGGCCGAAGCCGACGTCATCTTCGGCATCGGCTGCTCCTTCACCGAAACGTCGTTCGCGGTCGGCATGCCCAAGGGCAAGACCATCATCCATTCGACGATCGATCCGGCGCATCTCAACAAGGACGTCGAAGCCAGGATCGGATTGGTCGGCGATGCCGGGCTGGTGCTCGACGCGCTGCTGGCAGAGATCGGCAACAGCGTCACATCCGACCGCGACGCCAAAGCCGTCGCCGCCGAGATCGCGGCCTCGCACAAGGAATGGCTGGCAAAATGGATGCCGAAGCTGACCCACAACGACGCGCCGCTCAACCCCTATCGGGTGCTCTGGGACCTGCAGCAGACCGTCGACATCCACAACACCATCATCACCCATGACGCCGGCAGCCCGCGCGACCAGCTCTCGCCGTTCTGGAAAGCGGTCGAGCCGCTGTCCTATATCGGCTGGGGCAAGACCACGCAGCTCGGTTACGGGCTGGGGCTGGCGCTGGGCGCCAAGCTCGCCAAGCCCGACAAGCTCTGCATCAATGTCTGGGGCGATGCGGCGATCGGCTTTACCGGAATGGATTTCGAGACCGCGGTACGCGAGCGGATTCCGATCATGTCGATCTTGCTGAACAATTTCAGCATGGCGATCGAATTGAAGGTGATGCCGATCTCGACCGAGAAATACCGCGCGACCGATATTTCCGGCGACTATGCCGCGATGGCGCGCGCCTTCGGCGGCTATGGCGAGCGGGTGACCAAACCGGAAGACATCATCCCGGCGATCAAGCGCGGCATCGCCAAAACCAAGGAAGGCATTCCGGTGCTGCTGGAGTTCATCACCTCCAAGGAGACCGAGGTTTCGCGGCCGGGAACCTGAGAAATTCCGGGTCGATACGACCCACGCCCGGACTCAAGGCTTGAAAAATGCGGGATCGTTAAGCGCCTTGATCATGACGTCGACCATGTCGGCGGCACCGTGGTCTTCGCGCTCCTCCAGCAGTTCCCACATCTTGCGCAAATTGGCGCGCATCGGCGCCTTCAGCGACGGGTCGCGCTCGATCAGGGTCCGCGCGATGCAAAAGGCGATGCCCTCGGTGCCCATTCGTGCCTGTTCGATGCTGGGTTTGCTCATGACCGGCTCCTTCGAATATCGATGTCTGCTGCGGCCGCTGTTAAATGAATTCCGGGCCGATTGATAGCCACCGAGAGGCCCTGAGCAGGGCTGCGCCCTACTCCGCCAGCTCTACCGGCCTTGCCGGGCCGGCCAGCGGCTTTTCTTCCATCAGGATAAAGCTCAGCGAGGCGCCGGCGAGCAGGGCCGCTGCGGCGGCGAACACGTAGCGGAACGCCATGATCATGTCGGCGGCCGGAATCGAGCTCACGGGGCCGCGATGCTCTCCGCTCAGCGAAATATCTGCGCCCAGCGCCATCAGCAGGATGGCGGAGAACGCCGCCACCATGAACGACGCCATCAGCGCGCGGAAGAAATTCATTGCACCGGTGGCGGTGCCGACTTGCGCGCGCACCACCGAATTCTGGATCGAGACCACGCTGATCGGAAACGCGGTACCAAGGCCCAGCGAGAACACCGACAGCAACGCCAGCAGCACCCATAGCGGCATCGCCATCAGCGCCATTGCGGCCCCCGCCACCGCCGCGCACGACGTCCCGATGATCGCGACGCGCTTGTAGTGTCTGGCGTGCGCCATGGTCTGGCCGGCGATCGCGGCACCGCCGGTCGAAATGGCCGCCAGCGGAATCAGCGCAAGGCCGGCCTCGCTGGCACTGAGGTGATAGACCATCTCGTAATACAGCGGCAGATGCACGGTCAGCCCCACCATCGCCCCCATCGCGCAACCGCCGGCGGCCATCGCATACGGCACGACGGTGCCGCCCATCAGCGGCAGCGGCAGGAACGGCTCTTCGGCGTTTCCGGCATGCCACACGAAGGCAAGCGTAAGGGCAACCGACGAACCCAGCATCGCCAGGATGACCGGCGACAGCCAGAGATAACGGTTGCCGCCCCATGTCAGCACCAGCATGAAAACCACGGCGCCAGCCATCAGCAGCAGGCCGCCGAGCCAGTCGACCTTGCGCCTGCGGTGAAACACCGGGATCTTGGCCATCCTCGGCAGCAGCAGCGCCAGCGAGGCAAGCCCGAGCGGCAGGTTGATCCAGAAGATCATCGACCAGTGCAGATGCTCGGCGAACACGCCGCCGAGGATCGGACCGCCGATGCCGGCCGCGACCCATACCCCGCTGAAATAGGCCTGGTATTGACCGCGCTCGCGCGGGGTCACCAGGTCCGAAATTATGGTCTGCACGATCGGCAGGATGCCGCCGCCGCCGAGACCTTGCAGGCCACGCGCCAGAATCAGGACCGGCAGGTTCGGCGCCAATGCGCATAACAAGGAGCCGGCGATGAACAGGGTGAGGGCTGTGACAATCATGGCGCGGCGGCCGTAGATGTCGCTGAGCGTGCCGAACACCGGCGCCACCGCGGTCGACGCCAACAGATAGGCCGTAATCACCCATGACAGGCTGGAGACGTCCTGGAATTGCCGACCGATGGTCGGCAGCGCCGTGGCGACGATGGTCTGGTCGAGTGCGGCCAGAAACATCGTCAGCATCAGGCTCATCAGGATGGTGCGGATTTCGCCTTGCGTCATCGGCGCCCGCGGCGCGATCGGCGGCGCATCGCTGATGGCGATGACCTCCGTCGGCATCTCCGACAGGTCGCGCTCGATCGCATCGGACAATGTCTGTCGGGCAGCCGGATGGGGGCTTTGGCGCTGGTGCTTGTTCATGCAGACTTGTTTGGCGATGCGCGGGTGGCGCGGAATCAATGTCTCAACGGTAATGTAGGGGGCAAATCCAAGCCGCGGCAGCGGGTTGCGTGCATGGGTGCATCCCGCGAGGGTACCATCGCAACCGCGTGATGCTTCAATTCGGCGCGGTCGGGATTACGGCCGCCTTTTGAGGCGGGCGCGCTTGGGCAATTGCGCCGGCCATTGCACGATGTGATCTTCGAGATCAGCGTCGGCGACCTCATTCTCGGTTCCCTGCACCCGCCCGCGCACCGACACGCCGGCTTCATGCACCGTATTGGGATCGCCCGATACCAGCGGGTGCCACCAATACAGATCGCGGCCTTCGGCCACGAGCTTGTAGCCGCAACTCGGCGGCAGCCAGTTCAGGGTGCGGACATTGGCCGGCGTCAGCCGGACGCAGTCGGGAACCTGATCGGACCGGTTCGCATAATCCTTGCAGGCACATAGACCGGCATCCAGAAGCTTGCAGGAAACATGGGTGAAATAGATCTTGCCGGTATCTTCGTCTTCCAGCTTCTCAAGGCAGCAGCGCGCGCAGCCGTCGCACAGGCTCTCCCACTCGGCGTTAGACATTTCCTCCAACGTCTTGGTTTTCCAAAAGAATCCCTCTTGATTGGAGGGCGGCTGGGAACGGATGGTCATGAACCCCTGGGGTTTGCATACGACGGCAAGCTCAAGCCCTTCTAGGGGCAGCGGCGGCCAAGGTGCAAGTGGGGTGATTCACGGCCGGGTAAAAGTCCCGGCGGCATTATCCCTGCCCATCAAAATCACAAGCCCAGCCATTGGTTTATGGCCCCCGCTCGGCTAAATACTCACGGAGTCGCCCGGACGCGCAAAAGCGCCTTGGGTTTGCCGCAACATTCCCGCAAGACGTCTCAACGGTGCCCGGCCGGGCGCTTGAGCGCTTACGAACTTCGGAAAACGGGCACCAGTGCGCCAGATCGTACCGCCGCAATGGAAGAAAAAGTTCCGGCACATCCTGCTGGATCTCGATGCGCGCATCGACTCCACGCTGTTCTCTTCCGCCGTCGGCGCGCGCGAGCTCTATGAACGGTTCTCGACTTTTATGGACCGCTTCTATGTCGGCCGCTGGAAGCGCTGGGTGTTCATCGAGCCGTTGTCGGAGGCCGCCACCATCGGGCTCGGCGGCCTGATCCTGATGCTGGCGCTGGCGGTGCCGGCCTTTCGCGAAACCGCCGACGACGACTGGCTGAAAAAATCCGACCTCGCGGTCACGTTCCTCGATCGCTACGGCAATCCGATCGGCAACCGCGGCATCAAGCACAACGATTCGATTCCGCTGGAGGATTTTCCGGACAATCTGATCAAGGCGACGCTCGCCACCGAGGACCGCCGCTTCTACGACCATTTCGGCATCGACGTCGCCGGCACGTTCCGCGCGCTGCTGACCAACGCGCAGGCCGGTGGCGTCCGCCAGGGCGGCTCGTCGATCACGCAGCAGTTGGCGAAGAACCTGTTCCTCAACAACGAGCGCACCATCGAGCGCAAGGTGAAGGAAGCGTTTCTCGCGGTGTGGCTGGAAACGCGCCTGACCAAGAACGAGATCCTGAAACTCTATCTCGATCGCGCCTATATGGGCGGCGGCACCTTCGGCGTCGACGGTGCGGCGCATTTCTATTTCAACAAGTCGGCGCGCGACGTCAATCTCGCCGAAGCCGCCATGCTCGCCGGGCTGTTCAAGGCCCCCACCAAATACGCGCCGCATATCAACCTGCCCGCCGCGCGCGCCCGCGCCAACGTGGTGCTAGACAACCTGGTCGACGCCGGCTTCATGACCGAGGGCCAGGTGTTCGGCGCCCGGCGCAATCCGGCCACCGCGGTCGACCGCCGCGACGAGAATTCGCCGAACTACTATCTCGACTGGGCGTTCGACGAGATGCGCAAGCTGGTCGACACGTTCCCGAAGTCCTATACCGAGCGGGTGTTCGTGGTCCGCACCGCGATCGACATGAACGTGCAGCGCGCCGCGGAAGAAGCCATCGAAAACCAGTTGCGCCAGTTCGGCCGCGACTATCACGCGACCCAGGCCGCGACCGTGGTCGCCGACCTCGACGGCGGCGTGCGGGCGATGGTCGGCGGCCGCGACTACGGCGCCAGCCAGTTCAACCGCGCGGTGGACGCCTACCGGCAGCCCGGTTCGTCGTTCAAGCCCTATGTCTACACCACGGCCCTGCTCAACGGCTTCAAGCCGACCTCGATCATCGTCGACGGTCCGGTCTGCATCGGCAACTGGTGTCCGCAGAACTACGGCCACTCCTACTCCGGCGCGGTGACGCTGACGCAGGCGATCACCCGCTCGATCAACGTCGTTCCGGTGAAACTGTCGATCGCCATCGGCGGCAAGGGCGGACCGAAAGCCGGTCGCGCCAAGATCGTGGAAGTGGCGCGCCGCTTCGGCATCAAGGCCCCGCTGCCCGATACGCCGTCGCTGCCGATCGGCGCCGACGAAGTCACCGTGCTCGAGCATGCGGTGGCCTATGCGACGTTCCCGAACAAGGGCAAGTCGGTCACGCCGCATGCGGTACTGGAAGTTCGCACCGGCGCCGGCGACCTGGTCTGGCGTTTCGACCGCGACGGCAAGAAACCGCTGCAGGCCATTCCGGCATCGGTTGCCGCCGACATGGCGGGCATGATGAGCCACGTCGTCAGCGAAGGCACCGCGCGCCGCGCCGCCCTCGACGGCATTCCGACCGCCGGCAAGACCGGCACCACCAACGCCTACCGCGACGCCTGGTTCGTCGGATATACCGGTAACTTCACCTGCGCGGTCTGGTACGGCAATGACGATTATTCGGCAACCAACCGCATGACCGGCGGCTCGCTGCCGGCCCAGACCTGGCACGACATCATGGTCGCGGCCCATCAAGGCGTCGAGATCAAGGAGATCGCGGGCATTGGCGCCGGAACCAAACTTCCGGCTCCCGCCGTCCCGGCGACGATCGCGGCCAACGGCGCGCCGAAACCTCCCGAGATCAAGCCGGGGCCGCCGCCGGTCCTGACCAAGCGCGGCGCGGATATTCTGGTGCACGTGGAAAAGCTGCTCGACGAGGCCGCCAAGACCGTTGGACAGACCTCGTCCGGCGAACCGCCAAAGCCGGTCAAGCCGCTATCGTCCAACACGTCGGCACTGCCGGAAAGCTTTGCCGCGGCAACGCCAGGCAGCCCGGCTGCGCCCGCGCCGCTCAAGAACTAGCCGTGCGGCTGATCTTCATCACCTTGCTGGCGCTGATGCTGGCCATCGTTGTCGGCATCGGCGCGACATGGGTGACGGCAACGCGCGGCACCGACCTCGGCACGCTCACGATCGGGGCCTGGACCGCCCGGCCCAAGACCGGCACCGCCGACGTCGATCCTTATTCACGCGCCTCGATCGCCCGCAGCGGCGAGTTACCGGTCGGCACCGGCGACGGGGTGGCATTCTCGGCGACAACCGACGACCGCAGGCGAGCGCTCGATGGGCGATGCGACGTGGTCATCAGCGGCGTCACGCCGGCGGCGCGGTTCTGGACGTTGACGCTGTACGACCGGAAAGGACATCTGGTTGCGAACTCGCTGCAGCGTTACGGCTTCACCAGCCAGGAAATCATCCGCGGGGCTGACGGCGCCTTCGAGGTGCGGGTGGCGGCGCGCTCGCGTGCCGGCAACTGGCTCCCCACCGGCGGCATCGAGCGCTATGCCCTGATGCTTCGGCTGTACGATACGCCGGTTGGCGTAGCGACGCGGACCAGGCGCGATGCGCCGATGCCGTCGATTGCGACCGTGGGGTGCCCATGACTCGCCTGCTGTTCACGATTATCGCGGGCGTACTGCTGGGTGGCATCGTGCATCTCGTCAGCGTCCTGGCGTTGCCGCGCATCGCGAGTCAGGACGCCTATTCGCGCCTGACGCCGCTGACCAAGCTCAACGCCGTTACCCCGTTGCCGCTGGCGGATCCGACCAATGAACCGATGCCGTTCATGGATCCGGCGTTCGCGATGGCGGTTTGCCGTTACGATCTGTCGGGCGGCTCGATCAAGCTCGCAGTCCCGGTCAGCCAGGCCTACACCTCGGTGTCGTTCTATACCCGCAACGAAGTCGCCTATTACGCCATCAACGACCGGTCCGCCGGACGCAAGGTGATCGAACTCGATCTCATGACCGAGGCCCAGCACGCCGAATTGCCCGAGGATGAGGACGTCACCGCAGCCGACCGGCTGATCATCGATTCACCAACCGCCACCGGGCTGATCGTGCTGAAAGCCCTGGCGGCCGAGCCCGGCCTGATGCCGCAGGCCCAGGCCACGCTCGCGGCCTCCACCTGCAAGGTGCAGACCGATGCGCCGGTCAAGCAGGCGGAAACGCCGCCGCCGGCGCCAGCCAGGCGCTGATCGAAACGCGATCGGGTCCCGGGCGTCGGCTCGGAACCGAAGCCACCTTAGTTTGCAGAGGCTACAGGGATGACGCCCGGGGCATCCGGGTCAAATCCAAACACGCCGACGAGGTATTTGTAGTAGTCGGGCATCAGCTCTTTGAGCTTGGCACGATTGTGCGGTGCATGCTCCGAATCCTTGCCGGCCAGGAAAATGCTCGCGGTTACGGCGAAAAATTCCCGGCTGTTCTTGAGGACGTATTCGTCCTTGCCGAACAAGTTCTTCTTCTGAGCCTCGCTGTAGAAATTGTTGATGCCCATGTTTTCGTATCCGTGAGGCATGAGTTTGGCGTGATAGGCATGAAGAAGCTCGTGAAGGACCACCGGATCCTGCTCATAGCGCATCATGTTCGGACGCAGCATCACCACCCCTATTCCAGTATCGGCGGCAAGTTCGACCATGTCCGAATTGGTCCAGCGGTGTTTCACCTCGTCCCAGGTCGTAACGCCTGAGCTCATCCGTGCCGGCACCGACGAACCATAGCAGGCGGCTGCGGCGCTTTCGTCGAGGCACGCCATTTCGCTCGCTATGATCGGCACGCTGTGAAAGAACTGAAGCACCTTGGGGCTGAAGCCCGCATCTTCCACTATATCCAGCTGCCGGCGAAGCATGGTTGCCATGGCGCCGACATCCTTGCGTTCCGCATTTTCCGAAAGATCGAATCCATAACCGCGATAGGTCTCAAAGCCGGTCGGCGGCGAGGCCGGCAGCGAACGAGGCCCGGCGGTGACCGGGTTGGGTCCGAGCGTGACCAAGAGGACTGCGGAAACCAGTAGTGCCCTGCCCATAATTTTCCCCTCACACCGGCGGACAAAATGCGGCGCTCGTCGCGAGCCGATACGCGCGACCACGGTAAGCAATAGAAATTTCACCGCGGTTAACTTGCGGCGCGCGCGTTCACCGGAGGAATTAAACCGCGATTAACCAAGCGGCCTTGCGAGGTCGCTAGCCGCGCACGCTGACGGCGTGTCCGATCGCGGGTTGCGCTGCGACCGGCGGATGGGCGGTTTGGGCGGCGAGTTCATTGATCAGGCGATCGGCGTCGGCTGCCATGTTGTCCGGCACCTGGATCACCAGCCGCTCCAGCGCCCAGCGGTAGGAGGAAATGCGCTGTTCCAGGCACTGCGTCACCCACTGCACGATCAGGGTGTTCTCTTCCATGCGGGCGACCGCGTCGGCGCGTTCGCGGGGCAACAGTTCGGAAACCAGATTCAGGCTGGCGTTACGCTTGCGGTCGAGATCCAGCACGCGTACGGCGTTGGAGAAGAACGGATCGAACCGCGTGATGTCGTCGCGCACGTCGTCCATGAGTTGCGCATAGCGCGATGAATTCGAACGGTGAGGCTCGTCGATCAGGCTGCGCCCATAGGCGGTGCGATCGAATGCCGGCGTCTGCCGCCATGGCGCGGGAATCGTCTTGTAATCGCCGAACACGCTCTTCCAGGCGGGGCGCGAATGCGGCGGCTCGATCAGCGGATAAGCAAGATCGCGAAGCCGCCGTTCGCTGTCGGTGAGCTGGAATTGCGAGGGCCGCAGGCCGACGCTGCCGGTCGCCTCGCGGCCGATCCAGTTATGCATGCCGTCGTTGAGAAAATCCGGGCGGGTGCGGCCGAAATCGCCGCCGCTGCAGCCTCCGAGCGCCAGGCTCGCCAGCAGCAGCAGGGCCGATGGCGGACATCGGACCTGCACTCTTGTCCGGATCGGAAAATACGTCTCCGGCATCGAAATGTCCGGCGTCAGGTTCGTCGGCGGCGCCGGCCGCCCGGGGCCGCACCCTCTTCCGGACCGCTGCCACCGCTTGTTTCGCCGGTGTCGCGTTCGATCCGGACGACGGGAAGGATCAAGACGGTCCCCATGCCTTCGCGTGGGGCGCCATCCGCAGTTGAGCCGGGCCGTCGCGAGGCCGCATCCGCCGGAAATTCAATGATGGTGCCCATGTCCAACTCTCTGTGGTTGCCGCGGGCGGCGCGATTTGCCGGCGACAGGCCGTCATTAAGATCAGGGCATGGTTAACGGCATCTTAACTGCCGGCGGTTCGAGGCGAGACAATGAAGCTGCAAATGCGGCGGCAGATCTTCACGGATTGTTTTCCTTAACGCACTGTTAAAGCGGCTTGGGTAGGCTCGGGTGAGCATCACTCTGTCGCGTATCCATGGCATGACCACACCACCGCTTTTTCCAGGCTTCGACGGGTTGATGACGCTCTCCCGCCGCGAGGGCGTCGATATCAGGCCCACTTTGTTGCGCGTGCTGACCGATCTCTACGTTCAGGCCCGTGCCCACAGCAGCGACGAAGAGCGGCAGTTTGTCGAACTGACCTCGCGCCTGATCGACCAGGTCGACGACGCGACGCGCGCAGCGGTGCGGGCGCGGCTGGCGATCTATCCGGGCACGCCGGCCGAGATCATGGCAAAACTCGGACTGAAACCCGCCGATCCCGACCAGCACGTGCCGCTCGCTATCGAAATTGCCGCAAGTCCGGTCGTGGCGCCGCCGGTCAGGCCGCGCACCGAAGCGCAATTGCGGATGCAATCGAATCTGTCGATGCAGCCGACGGACGCCGCCGAGATCAACGACATGTTCTTGCGCGCGAACTCCAGCGAACGCGCATTGATCCTGCACAACCTCGAGCAAACGCCGCTCAAGGCTTCCGCGCGAATCCCGTCGTTCTTTGCCGCCCGCGCCGTCGAAACGCTCGAGATGGCCGCGTTCGCCGCCGACATCGAAAACTTCACGCTGGAACTGGGCGAGACGCTGATATTGACGGCGAAGGTTGCGGCCCAGGTGGCCAACGATCCCGGCGGCGAGCCGCTGGCCTGCGCCGCCAAAGCGCTGAACATGCCGAGCGCGGTTTTTCAGCGGATCCTGATCTTCCTCCCCTCGTTCGGTTCATCGGTGACCACCGTCTACCGGCTGTCGCGGCTTTACGACCGCTTAAGCGAACGATCGGCGCTCGTCATGCTGGCGGCATGGCGCGGCTCGACGCTGGCGGTCACGCGCGCCAAATATCGCCCTACCCTCTACGACGACGAGCGCCACCGCGCGCGCTCGACGCCCGCACAGACTCGCACCGCCGCTCAACCCGGCGTCGTCTTCGGCACGCGAAACACGTCGCGAGCCTCGGGAAGCTAACGCTTCGCCAGATCGAGAAAATGTCGCCCTGCCCGGTCCTCGATCTCCACGATCCATGCGTCCGGGTCGAATTTGATTTCCTTCGCCAGACGCTCCTCCACCGACGATTCAGGGACCGGCTGCGGCGATGTCGCCAAAAATATGCGCTCGATCGGCCGGCTGTCATCGTAGACCGTCTGCGGCGCCGGGCCGTACAGCATGGCGTTGCCGTCGAGCGTTGCCACCTTGACGAACACCGCACCGGCCTCATCCGCGCCGCGCCTGCGCACGGCGCCGAATATCCCCTCGGTCTGGCAACGCCGCAGATAGGCGGCCACCCAGATGCTGGATTTCAATCGCATGAAACCGACGATAGGCCAGCGGATGTATCTAGGCTAGAGCATGATCCGGAAAATGCCTGCCCTCCTGAGCGCCGAATTATTTGTTGCTCGCAGCCCGGTCGCAAAGTGATAGTCTCCAGGCATCGCGCAAAGCGAGTTGTCCATTGGAGGTAGCATGAGGAGGCGCGAGTTCATCACGCTTCTGGGCGGCGCGATGTGGCCGATCTCGGCGCATGCACAGCAATCGAAGCGCATTTTCGCACAGCCGGCAGTTCCGGGGCCGGTGATGAGCACGCTGAGCGCCTATATGGGCGCCGCCGCGGCGCGCGCGCTTCCTGATGAAGTCGCGGAGCACGCCAAACAGCATCTGCTCGATACCTTTGCGGCGATGATTTCCGGATCGGAATTGCCGCCGGGCCAGGCGGCCCAGCGTTACATCCGCGAGCACGGCGGGAACGGCACCGCGACCGTAGTGGGCTCGGCGCTGATCGCCGCACCGCTCGACGCCGCGCTCGCCAACGGCGTGATGGCGCATGCCGATGAAACCGACGACTCGCACAATGAATCACGCTCCCATCCGGGCTGCTCGATCGTGCCGGCGGCACTGGCGGTCGGCGAGCAACAGGGGATCGACGGCACCGCCCTGCTCCGGGCGGTGACGCTTGGCTACGACATCGGTCCGCGCGTGGTCATGGCGATGGGAGGTGCTGCTTTCAGCTACGAGAGCAGCCTGGCGACGCATAGTATTGCCGGTACCTTCGGCGCCGCCGCAGCGGCCGCTTGCGCCGCCCACCTCGATGCACGCCAGATGCGCTGGGCGCTGGATTATGCCGCGCAGCAATCCTCCGGAATCATTGCCTGGCGGCGCGACACCGATCACATCGAGAAGGCGTTCGTGTTCGCCGGCATGCCGGCGCGGAACGGCGTCACCTCGGCGCTCGTGGTTAAATCGGGCTGGAACGGCGTTGAGGATATTTTCTCGGGCCCGGATAATTTTTTCGCCGCCTACGCGCCGAAAGCGCAGCCCGACCGGCTGGTCGAGAAGCTCGGCGAGCGTTACGAGATCGCGCAAACCGACATCAAGAAATGGACCGTCGGCTCACCGATCCAGGGACCGCTCGATGCGATCGAGGCGATCCGCGGCAAAAAGCCGTTCGAGGCAGATCAGGTGAAGCGCGTCACCGTACGTCTGGCCCCGACGGTTGCGGCGGTGGTGGACAACCGCGACATCCCCGATATCTGCCTGCAGCAGATGGTTGCCGTCATGCTGCTCGACAAAACCGTCTCATTCCATGCCGCGCATGACAAGCCGCGCTTGCAGGACCCGGCGACGTTGCGCCAGCGCGTCAAGGTCAACCTGGTGCGCGACGACGAACTGGCAAAGCTTCTGCCGGTCCGGGTAACCGTTGTCGAGATCGAACTGACCGACGGCACCCGGCTTTCGGAGCGCGTCTCGGCCGTGCGCGGCACACTCGCCAACCCGATGACGCGGGCCGAGGTGAGCGAAAAAGCCAGCGGCCTGATCACACCGGTGCTGGGACGCGAGACGTCGAAGCGGCTGATCGATACGGTCTTTGCGATCGAAGGCGTCACCGACATCAGAAGTTTGCGGCGCCTGCTTCAGAGCGGCTAACTTCAGCGAATGAATGTCGGACCATGAGAAACGGAAACGGCCCTAGTCGATCGGATGGCCGACCATCGCGGTCAGTTCGCGCACCAGCCGATCGGACATCTGCCCGGTCACGGGAATCTTGCGGTCCCGCTCGAATTTCTGGATCGCGGCCTGGGTGTCGGCGCCGATGGTGCCGGTCGGTTTCAGCTGGCCATAGCCATATTCGGTGAGCGTACGCTGCACCGCCGCCACGCGGCGCGAGCCGGAGAACGCACTTGAAACAACCGGGATCGGAGCCGGTGGCCGCACGATCGTCGGAGGCGCCACGGATGTTGCGCTGGTCGCCTTGACGAGACTGGTCAACGCATCAGAGGCTTTCGATTCGGCTGGCTTCAATTCCAGCGGCAACGCATCCGCGGGCTTCGGTGCGGCTTCAACCGGACGCGGACGCGGCAATGGACTGGCAGGCGTCACCGCAGCCGAGACCGCGACAGCGGCGCCGAACATCGGCGACGGATGAGGTCCCGTCTGCAGCAACAGCGCGTTGGCCACGATCGCGCTGACGGCGGCGAATCCCAGCGCGCCCGCAACCAGGTCCTTCGGGCTATAAAGCAGAACGCGCATCACCAAACCGCGCTCGGCTTCGGTTTCGATCGCAACCGCACTCGCACCACGGCGGCGGCGCGGCATGTCGTCATCTCTTGCAATTTGTCTAGGCACTTTTCTTCACCTGAGCCTGGTCGGAATGAGTTTCCTGGGATGAGGATCGCAACGCCGGAGTGAGCGTGGCGATATTGCTGGCTGGCAGCGCGGCCGGCGGCGTGAACGCCAGCGGCAGCGCGATGGTCACGCTGGTTCCCTCGTCGATCTTGCTTTGCACGGTCATCTCGCCGCCATGCAACCCGACCAGGCTTTTCACGATCGACAGCCCGAGGCCGGTGCCTTCGTGCCGCCGCTGATAGGTCTTGCCGGCCTGGAAGAACGGGTCGCCGATCCGTTTGAGATCGTCGGCCGCGATGCCGACGCCGGTATCATCGACGCGAAGCACCAGCCGCGATCCCTCGACGGCTGCGGAAACCGTCACCATGCCGCCGCGCTCGGTAAACTTGATGGCGTTGGACACCAGATTCAGCACGATCTGCTTGAACGCCCGCGGATCGCCGGTCATCGCGGGCAGATCCTCGGCCGCGCGAGTCACGAGGTCGATACCGTTTTCCCGTGCCTTCAGCGCCAGCAGGTTGCAGCAATTGAGCAGCGCCGCACGTGGCGCGAACAGCTCCGGCGTGATCTCGAAATTGCCGGACTCCATCTTGGACATGTCGAGAATACCATTGACGACCGACAGCAGATGCTGGCCGGAATCGTTGATCAACTGGGCGTATTCCTTGCGCCGCGCCGCATCGACCATCAACACGTCTTCCTGAACGATCATTTCAGAGAATCCGATGATGGCGTTGAGCGGCGTGCGCAACTCGTGGCTCATGGTGGCCAGGAAACGGCTTTTCGACGCGTCGGCCTGCTCGGCAGCGCTGCGCGCCAGATCGAGCGCCTGTTCCTGGACTTTCCGGTCGGTGACGTCGCGGATCACGGCGACAACTTCGGCTTCATGCGGAGCCGCCGTCTCCGAAATCCGTTCCAGCGGCCGGCAACGCATTTCGGCCCAGATGAAATCGACCGGATGGGTCTGCCCGCGCTGGCTGGCTTCGGGATTGTCGCGCCGAAGACGAAATTCGACGCTGCGTACCTCGCCGCCGCGCGCGGCGTCCGACAGCGCGGTGAGATAGGCCGGACGATCGGCGACATGGACGCGATCGAACAGGCCGTGCCCGAGCAGCCGCGATACCGGCGCGCCCAGCATCGCCTCCGCCGCGGGTGAAATGAACTGCACCGCGCCGTTGCGGCGATGGCGCGAGATCACGTCGCTCATGTTCAGCGCCAGCAGACGGTATCGCTCTTCCTCGACGCTGAGCAGCGAGACGCTGATGCGCGCCAGCGACTCGGCGCCGAACGCCAGGCCGGCCGCGTAAAGCGTCGCCGAAGCCACACCGAAGGCCATGAATGCCCCGCGCACCGCCGAGTTCGATTGCGCCGGCAGCACGTCAAAATGTCCGAGCACGATCAGCAGGGCGGCGCACGTCAATGCCAGCGCGCAGGCAAACGCGACCACGCGGCGCGAGGCGGACAGCGAAGCCTCGAGCGGAACGACGACCAGCCAGATCGTGGCAAAGGATTCGATGCCGCCGGTGGTCATCGCCACCGTCATGACGAAGCCGGCCAGCGCCAGCGACGACAACACGTGCGCGCCTTGATAACGGCCGGTACGCGACAGGAACCACGACAGCAGGATCGGCGCGATCAGCCAGGCCAATGCCGCGACTTCAAGGGCGGTCGGCGCACCGCGCATCGCCAGATAGACCGGGAACGCCGCGAACGCCGCCAGGCTGCCGAGCAGCCGCGGCGCCATGAACGCCCGATGGCGCGCGCGCGTCAGCGCGTCGTATCGCGCCGACGGATGCAGGAGCGCATCGAGACAATCGCGGATTATATTCAAAACTGTCACGGCTCTCGCGCTTCGGCTTGCTCGTCAAAACAGACGCGCCGGAACGCCTCCTTTATCGTTGCCACACCGTGTCAGAGCGAAATTAAGCGAACGCTAAGGCGCGACAGCCTGTGCTAAAAGACCCCGCCGGGGCGGGGTTTTCGCATGCCGCGGAGGGCTCATTCGACGCAGATGGTGAACGACCGGTTTCCAGCGCCGGCCCGGTATGGTTTCGAAATGGTGGACGCCCTGCTGCGCCAATAACGCTGGTAAAAGCCGCATCAAT
>NZ_SSMW01000142.1 GCF_004799405.1 Bradyrhizobium sp. | reverse complement strand
AAGCCGGCCGATCAAAGTCTGTCAGGCCAACGCCGTGCCCCGTGGTACACACGCAAAATCTGTATGGTGGTGCGCTGGAACCGATAGGGGACGATATAGGGTGTCCTTGGAATGACCAATTCGCGCGTGCCCGGTACACGCCCGGCTCGGCCGATGTGGGGATTGTCGGGGAGTAATTGCTCTATGTTCCGGATGATGCGGAGTACGATCCGCTGCGCGGCAGCTGGATCGTCTTCCGCAATGTAGGCTCGCAGTGAAACCAGGTCTTCGATCGCTTCCGACGACCAAACGATGTTCATGTCGCCGATCGTTTAGGGGCTGGACGTTCGCGCTTGCCGTTCCAGGAATTAACCCATGCCTTGACCTGCTCGTGTGGAACGCTTTCCCCAGCAAGCGAATCCATCGCCTTCCTGACGCCCGCAACCTGCCATTCGTTTACGTCGAGGTATTCGCTGAGTGCCTCGGCCGCGAGAAACGATCGGCTGCGGCCGGTGCTTTTCGCTAGTTTCTCCAGACGCTTCTTCACGTCAGTTTCGACGCGAACGGTGAATGTTGTTGAAGACATCGGTAATCGCTCATGTGATGGGTTGTGTACACACTACCACAAGGTTCGTTCGCTGCAACTACGTCTGGCGGCAGGGAAACCCTTGGCGCTTCGGATACATTAGAGAACAGCCCGTGGATGTCGGTTATGGACGGCTGCTCCACCGGCACGTTGAGTGCCATGGATGGGCGGTATGCGGGGGACCCCGCTACGCCCAATTTGATCAAAGAGGTCTTGATCCATGAGGGCGTCGTATTCATCGCCGAAAACGGCGGTGGCCCCGGCGTACGCCTTCGAAAGCCGGCGAAAGAAAAGCCTCGGAAATGAATCGATTCAGTATTGCCACGCTTTGCAGGGTATCGGGGGTGGAACGGACATCCTTGTCACAGGGGCCGACTTCCGAAAATGACCCAACTGCATTGGCCGCGAGATTTGTGCAGCGCAAGACGTGACGCGTGCAGCTATTCCGACTTATGGTGCAGCACGTCGGCGTTCGAGCACCGGCTCCAATTCCGGGAATTCGTCACACAATGCTGTCTGATCGGTGGCGAGCTCTTTGCCTTATAAGTAACGCCAACCGACCCTTCATCGTGACACGAAAATTTCCGCCGCAGGATCGGACCATTCCTCGCGCCATCAGGCGATTTGCCTGATCGCGCCTGAGGCCGTCCGGACGAAGGCCCGACGCAACATCAACCAGCGAATAGAGGTCGCCGCGTCTTAATTCTCGGGTGATCCAATCCTTGGCGGTAAATTTGATCGCCAAGTTGATAATAATGGCGAGGAGCACAAAGCCGCACGCGAGATAGACGTATCCAGTCTCTATCAAAGATGGTCTCCTCCAATAGATTGTTGGAGTTAACCACGGGCGCTGATTCCCCTCCAATAGGATTGGAGGCGTTATCCACCAGAACTGATTCGATTAATTGGCAGGTCTGTGATGTCCTTCACGGTGGTTATCAGCCGAAGCCCTGCGCATGGTAAGGCGCGCGAACCATTGATGGCTTGGTACCGGCAGGTCAGGGGAGCTGACTGGGCAACGCCGGCGGACGTCAAGCGAGCCATCGGAAGCGCAAGCATTCTCAACGACGGTCGCGCGGTATTCAATATCGCCGGCAACAAGTATCGCATCGTGGTGTGGATCAATTATCCTTATCGTGTCGTCTATATCCGGTTCATCGGCACGCACCGGCAGTACGACGGGATCGATGCACAAACTGTTTGAAGGTAGGCCGAAACACAGCAAATCCCATCGAATGTGCGACGCTGGAATTCGCGATGTAAAAAGTGGCGCCGAACTTCAATCGTGAAGAAGCTCATGCCGCCGTGCGCCGCATCCGCGAGCGCGCCGAGGAGCTGAAGCTTGGCCCCTTTGACTGGTCGGAATGGAAAGCGTTCCGCCACGAAGCTTGCCCGCTAGCTTGTTGATCCTAGATAGCGCGCCGTGTGGCGGGTCTGTGTCGCCTTCAGTGTCGACTTAGGGCCGCCGCAAGTGCCTGATAACGCTGGACTGTGTCGCTGTGTCGCCGTGATCGCAGTAACTCCCCCATTAGCGGTTGGAACGCCGCCTTGGTGTAGCCGCGGAAGGGCTTGGTATCAGCAGACCGATGGGGCGGCCAAAGTGTTTTGCTCCGAAGGCCAAACGCCGAGAGCATCGTCGCCATTGCGTGACGGCTCAGGGGTTTCTGCGTCTGATTGCCGTGCTCGCCGCGAAATTCTCGGGTCCAGTGTAGGCACTCAGGTACCATACGGATCAGAATGGGCTGCAGCCTCGTGACGTAACCGTGCACGAGGTGCTGAAACGAAGGCGCTTGCTCACGCTCAAAATGATCTGGCGACTGCATGAGAGGCTGGGCGTTCCTGCAGAATCGCTCATCAAAATTCGGCACGGCCAAAGGATCGCGGGTGAAGAATGATCTTCACCCGCTCTTCGAAAATGATTACGATCGGTTGGAACGGCATTTAACCGTTGATCCCAATCGATTACTCAAGCCGCTAGCGACGCCGCCTGACGAAAATATTGGGCCGCTTCCCTAATCCGGGCAACGTTTTCGTGCGTCCGATCTGCGGATGCACAAGGCAGATCGCATGGGCTTTGCCGCGTCTTTTTGGTGCAGGCAAATCGTTATTCTCGACCCAGCGAAACATCTGCGTAGCAGTGTCCACCTGATCCGAGTGCTCGCCGTATGGAAACGCCATGAACTCGGAGATAAACTCCTCGATGAATGGGCTGCCAAAGGGCAGCACGATACGACGATCCCGAAAGAGTGGGACATGAGGACGTAGGCGGCTGAGCTTGTCACCTCGCGGCCTAATCAGCTGAACATCGTAACCGATCCGCTGTAACATTTCGGCGAGTTCGGAAGCGGGTCCATTGTCCTCAATCAGAATGACGCCGGGATTATAGCGTGCAGAGAGTGTTCTGAACTGCTTGCCCAGCATCTTTCGTGTTGCGCGTCCGCGCCACTGGTCAACGAGCAGATAGCGTCTGTCCGACAGTAGCGCCCAACTCTGGATGACGCTAAGACTCGCACCGGCCTCTCCTTTCTGGTTCAGATCGGCCGATATGATGAATCGAGCGTCGGGCGTTTTGTACACCGGCTCGACGACGAAATCTTCGCGCTCTATCTGTAGCACATGCGGTCCGTCAAACGTCTGTTGATAGAGCGGACCGAAGCCAGGTGGGCCAGTATGCGCGCGAAGGTCGGCGATCATATTTTCGGTGTACGCATTCGGTCGAAGAGGCTCGCCCTCAAGGCGATCCCAGGCGGTTCCGTCACGCAAGTAGTATTTGTCGGGTTTTGTCGCCACGAGGGGCAAAACGCGATGCGTCCAGCCCCCGCGTTTCAGTAGGTGGCCGGTGAGGTCAACTCGGTTTAGCCGGTGTTGGACAATGACAACAGATCCAGTTCGGGGATTGTTAAGGCGGCTGATGATATCAGTGTCGAACCGCGAGTTGTTCTTTTCGAGCCAGGCCAAATCGTTCGCATCGGAGATCTGGACCGGATCGTCGATGATCAAGTGATCGCAACGTTGCCCCGTAATAGCGCCGTCGATCGAGGATGCGAGAACTCGACCACCTTTGTCGGTACCGAAATCTCCAGCCGCCCGATGATCTTTGGCGAGTTGCGTTGCCGGATACGCGCGTCTGAACCATTGGCTAGCCACCACGTTGCGAATTGTGCGCGCGATCGGGATCGCGAGATCTTCGCCGTAGGACAGGATTAGAATCTTCGCAGCCGGATTGTGAGCTAAAATCCAGGCGGGAAGCGATACGGAAAATGTGAACGTTTTGGCGTGGCCGGGCGGCAAGTTGCACAAATATCGACGAATTGTGCCATCTGCAATCCCTTGAACGTCATCCGCGAGCAGCCGAAGGTAAGGGTCGTTATCAAGCTTCGAGCCATTGACCTCGTGGTGCGCGTTTTGCAAGAAAGACAGGAAGTCGGTCTGCAGCAGCGTTTGAAAATTAATCATCTGAAGCTCCCTGGTTAGGCAAAGATTTCTCAGCTAATGCTTGTCGGTTTTCAAACTGATCGATGAGAACTTGGTGCTCGGGATTAATCTGTTCGTCATTGTGGTCGTCGCTTTCATCTCGAAAAAGAGATGCCATCAACGCGAATAGCAATTTCATGGAACCTAAATCTCCGCCGGCCGCGTCGTCGACGAGTTTTCGCACGCAGGTTTGTTGCTTGGTGGGGCCGTTGTCGGTCGTCGCTTCAGAAAGCGCAGCTCGCAGGTCTGCCTTGAACGATCGGCGCTTCGGTGGTCGTCCGATAGGATTCCCACTCTTCCCCGGCTTGAACCTCGAATGTTCCGGCGGGTGGCCGTAACCAATTGGATCACCGTCTGTTTTGTCAGTCATTTTTTTCCCTCAATACTTGCGGCCTGCGTTTTGCAGGCGCTGATGCCGAAGAAGCCGCGATTCGTCGCGCTGATAAGCGCTACGAAGCTGACGGCGTTTGTGATTGGGAAAGGGATCTAGGGTTCAGTGAGAACCGAAATCCAGGGCCGGAAAATCGAAAATTGGGACGGCGAACTTGGTACTGGTCGGCTTGGTCAGACCTTACAGGAAAGCCAAGTTGCTCGCAATACGCGCGTGATCATGGCACGCCGGATCTAGATCGGGTCCGACCTTGTGAAGCTGGCGACCGGATGAGGAACTCTCACGCTTTGAACAATTGCTTTTTGACCCTTGATTCGTAAACTTACTCGTAACTTACGATTAAACGGAGCAAAGACATGCCATTATTCGGCAGACGACGCCGCCCCCGGACCAGCCGGTGCCAACGCTGCAAGGCGAAGATCAAAGTCAAAACGAAGGGCCCGGTCCCGAAATACTGTAGTGCCGCCTGCAAACAGGAGAGCTATGTGAGGCGTCGATTTCGATCGTTGCCGCTGAAACTCGTTGAGCGGGACCTGGCGAGTATCGAATTGCGCGACGTGATTTGGACAACTATTATGGATATCTTAGTTCAGCAGGGCTTAGTGAAAAGCAGTCTGCCACCACCCGTTAGGCTTGAGCGCAAGCCCAAGAAGCCGAACCTGCGCCTGATCAACAATCATGACGATCCGGAGGGAAACAACGGCCTCGGTTAGAGCGCAGGCTTGGACATGTTGTTCCCGAGCTGCCTGCGCAGGCCGATTTGCAGCACCGGATCAGTGCTATCGCGGGCGAGACGTTGGGCGCGGGCGGCTTGCGCTCTGAAATATTCGGAATTTTCCCTATGCTCCTGCTATTGCAGGCGGGAGCATTTGCCCTCAGTCACGGGTAAATAGCCGCGTTCCGTCCGGTGGTGGGTATTAAAGCTAACATTAATGTCCGGTTCCGAACACTAAATTTTTAGCGCTTGTGTTGCAGGTGGCCCATGCGCTTTTCCGCCGGGCTGCGTAAACCTGCGCTCGGGCCGCAAATGTACGGCCGCACGGAAAGCAATTGTTCTACGCGCAAGCTCGGGGGGACTTCTGAGCGCCGTGTGGCAGGTCTGTGTCGCCTTCAGTGTCGACTTAGGGCCGCCGCAAGTGCCTGACAACGCTGGACTGTGTCGCTGTGTCGCCGTGATCGCAGTAACTCCCCCATAGCGGTTGGAACGCCGCCTTGGTGTAGCCGCGAAAGGACTTGGTATCAGCAGACCGATGGGGCGGCCAAAGTGTTTTGCTCCGAAGGCCAAACGCCGAGAGCATCGTCGCCATTGCGTGACGGCTGAGGGGTCGCGGCGGCTGATTGCCGTGCTCGCCGCGAAATTCTGTCCAGCAATTGTCATCCAGCATCAGCAAGTGCTGCAACAATACCTCGCTGCCAATCTGATCGTCAGCGAATGCACCGAACACGCGACGAATGTCCGCGAGCAGGACAATCTTGACGTCCTCATCCGTGTGTTCGGTGGCGAAGACCTTTGCCGCTTGGCGCGCCTGATCACCGCGGCCGAGCGCGTCAGCAATCGAGAACAACACGCGCCACCGATCGGCGGCACGACCATAGAAGCGATCAGGCATCAATGGGTCAGTATCAAGTCGCGTGCGAACTTGCTGCGCCCAGGCGAATGCCTCGCGATAGATAACGTTCAGCTCCGCTAGCAGCACCGGGTTCTTGAGATCGAAACGCTCAAGCGGCTTCGTCTCCGGCGACGCGCGGGACATGTTGATCACGATAGACCGCGACATCAACGGTAATGGCAGCCGGCCGATCGCACCGAACGCTAGGGGAGCGAACAGGTCGAACTCGCGGGGTTCGCTATTGACCACGCACACTCGAATGCCACCTCTTTCGAAGCCGTCATTGAGGATCGCCCGCAGCACGGGGTCGTTCGCGAAATCCAAATTGTCGGCCTCGTCGAGCAGCACGGTCGGCTTGTTTCGATCGATCAGCCGCGCCAACCCCGCCGTTGTCACAGAGCCGAGCTTGTGAGCGCGCAAGCATAAGGATGCGCATAGTTTGAGCGCGACCGACTTCCCACAGCCACGGACCGGCGAGAGCACTGCCAGTCGCGGCGTATGCTGAAATTCGCGAAAGACGAAACTATGCAAAATCCACAGCGCTAGCGCCGTGTACTGGTGGCACTCGAGAAACAGGAAACGCCGCAGCATCCAATCGACTAGCGCGAACACGTCCGGCGCCTTGCCGGCCGTAGGCAGCAGCAGCGGTTCGTCCTGATCGTCGTTATCGTCATGCCGCGTCCTCTCCGGATTGCTGAACGAGAGCGCGATCAGTCGATCTACATCACCCGAGCTCCTGCGATTCTTGGTCAACAGCTGTTCGAGGCTCCGGCGCGCCGTCTCGCGCTCTTGCTCGTTGCCTCGAAGCATGAGCCGGTTGAGCTTGCAAACTTTGTGCGCCAGCGCGATTTCGCTTTCGCGTTCTGTTTTTTGCCGGGCCATTAATCGCTCGCCCTCAAGGCTGCTGGGCCCCGCTAGGAGCCGCTTTCGCGACCAGACCGGATGTCCGGTCTCGTTAGCAACATCTTCAATGCTCGCGGCAGCCGATCATGTCTACTGCCGGCCGATTTCATCGTTTGTGTCGGACGAAAATATGTGGGCCCGATGTCGAGGGTGATTTTGGCCGATAGGGTCTCAAAACGTTCTTTTGAGCGGGCGTAACGGCTACCACTCGACTGCTGGGGGCCAGCGGCACAGCTTTGACATTCGCCGCATCGTCATCGTCTTGATCTGCTGCTGCGCAAATAACGCCGTTTCCGAGATTTACGATTTTCATAATCATCCTCATTCGGTTTTAAGTGCATGAACTACGTTTTCAGCGGCCGTTTGCCGCGTCTCCTGGGAATATTCGCGCTCCGTCGCCTTGAAGACTGACGTGGGAGGGGCCGCCGGCCGCCTTGTTGTTGACGGCCGTCATCCTTTGCCCTTTCTAAGCGCCAGGGCACGTCCGACTTGCAAACAAAAACTGGAAATGGCCACAGGCGGCTATCACGAACCACCATTTGCGCCGGGCCGCGTACTGGGGAGTAACAAAAACTCGCTAAAGGTCGGCCTTGATAAAACGTAAGCCGAGCTAATTCGTTTTTCAAGGAGCCATCGGAAAAAAGTGATGGGCAAGCTGGGGAGCGAGCAACTTTGGTCAGATGGTCGGGGTTTGATGCAACCAATGAGATGTCTACCATCTTCAAACTGGTGATAGGATCCAATGTCACCATAGCTGTTTGATCGTGAAAAAAGCACCACGAAAATTCCCTGTTATTTTCCCTGTTAGCAGGGAATTTGGGAAAGTTGCGGCTTGCTGACGATATTAGAGCGCATCAAGGGAGACCGCATGGGGCGATGACCGTCCACGCGGTTTGGCGCATTTGCTTTGTTCAGAAGGGGGACGCCCACAACTTTGGCATTCTTCTGGCATCGTTGCGTTTCGTAAGCAGTAATCCCGTGGGCATTTCTCATCGGAGGGGGATCCGCCGCGCCGACAACGAGACGTCTATGACTGCAGCGAACGACCTCGCAGTCCGGCGCGCCTTGGAAGCGGCCGGTGTGGAATTCATCGACGAGAATGGGGGCGGTCCCGGAGTGCGCTTGCGCAAAGGTCATCGTAAAAAGCCCTAACCGCCGGTGGCCCCGGGGTGCGGCTTCGAACGCCCGTCATGGGAAAATCCGGGAAGTGAACAGGGTTTCCCGCCATAGGAGACCAATTCCAAACCGATGCTATCAACCCAGCGATGCACCAGCCGGGAATGCGGGAATATCGTCGGGTGGATTGGCCGCTGTCGGGGTCTGGGTGAACCTCGACCTATCTGTCCGGAGGCGATGCCCCGACAATGAGCGCGGAGGACATGTTGGGGTAATTGACAACAGTGGCCCCGTGCTCGGAATTCAGACTCGCCATTTGCACCATCGAGTGGTACATTAACCCATGATGGAGCTGCAGAATGATCGTGAGCTTTCGGGGATGACTGGCTGCGCGACTTTTTTGTCGAGGATATTCGGTCGAAGAAAATCCCAACCGACCTGGAAAGCCGCCTGTTCCGCAAAATCCAGATGATCGATGACGCGACAACGGATCAGGATTTACGGGTGCCGCCCAGCAACCACTTCGAAAAGCTCCGCGGCAATCTTGAGGGCCTCCATTCGATCCGCGTCAACAAGCAATGGCGGCTTATCTTTCAATGGGACAGCGGCCGAGGTGAAGCAATAGGCCTCTATCTCGACGACCATAGCTATTTGTGAGGTGAACCATGTTAACGACGAAGCGCAAGCCGGCGAGTCTCGGCGAAATTCTAATCGAAGAATTCATGGAGCCGATGGGGCTGACGCAAGGCGCGCTAGCCGAAGCGATGGGCGTGCAGCGCAAGCACGTCAATGAGCTGTGCAACGACCGCCGCAACGTCACCGCACCGACCGCGCTTATCCTTGCCCGGGTGTTCGGCAATAGCCCCGATTTCTGGCTGAACGTTCAGCGGCGCAGCGATCTTTGGGAAGCGATGCATTCGCCCCGCGAACGCAAGCGCATCGAACGTGCGCGACCGTTAACGGCCGCAGCATAGCCAGCGACTTCCTGCTCGTCGCCGCGGCTAGCAAAGGATTTGATCTCAAGATTGGCGAGTAGCCGTTCGTCCGGCCCATCGGCATTGAAACGCAAGACCCAATTGCGAATAGTCTGCAGCCCGACGCCGCCAAGCCGCGCCGCATCGCCTCGTGTGCCCCCGTCGTTTAACTCAAATAGCCCGCAGGTCGAGTTGAGCGTCCACAATGGTCAATGTGTTCTTGGCCGGTAGGCTGCAATGCGCCCAATTGGCTGCGTCGTCGGCCGATTGCAGGGTGTCCAGTTCCGCGAGCAGGCAATCCCGCTGCAGGGCGGACTGGTCGGCCGCCAGAAAGACCCTCGCCGGGGCGTGCAGGTGGGACTCGGCGGCGACCATTTGGGGCGCCGCCGGCTGCGTTAGCGAGCCCGTTAAAGTCCCGCCCGTCCGGCCCGCTCGCGGACCAGTTCGCCCGACTTTTGGAGATTCGCGGCCGCTTGATTCCGGCGCTTAGAAAACATTGAACGACGCAGCCGCTTGTGATAAACTGGTCAGCATGACTAGAATTTCCAAGCCATCTCCGAAAAGGCCTCGCCGCCGACCGCGCGATCTCAAATCAGGGCAGTGGCTATTGCAGGATGCCAAGGCCCGTTTCAGCGAGTTGGTGCGCCGAGTCCGAAGTGATGGACCGCAGCGCGTGACGGTGCACGGACGCGACGAAGTCGTCGTTATTTCCGCCGAAGAATTCCGCCGTCTTAAGGGCAATCTCACCGGCGAAGCGCTGATCGTCGCCATGCAGGATTCGCCATCGCGTGATTTTGATCTTGAACCGAAGCGCGCAATTATGCCCGTTCGCAACGTCGCTTTGTGATGGGCTGGCTGCTCGACACCAATATTCTGTCTGAACTGAGCCGGCCTAGGCCAGAACACAAAGTGCTCGCCTTCGTCGCCGCCCAACCGCTCGAAACGCTCTATGTGAGCTCGGTGACCTTCGCCGAAATCCGATTCGGTATTGAACTCGTTGGCGACGCCAACCATCGCGCTCAGCTGTATGATTGGCTTACGCATAAGGTGCGGCCGATGTTCGAGCAGCGTGTTCTCGCGATCACCGAAGACATTATGTTCAAGTGGCGGCTCCTGGTCGAACGGGGTCGCAAAGCCGGCCACACCTTCTCACAGCCTGATCTCATCATTGCTGCGACGGCACTCCATCACGGGCTCACAGTCGTTTCCCGCGACACCAACGATTTTCAAAAGGCCAGTGTGCCCTTGCTCAATCCATGGATAGATCCGCTACCTAGCCGTGCGACGTAGGAAAAATTCTTATCGTCACCGAAGGGTCTCTCTTGGTAACCCAGCCAGACGAGATCATCGGAATAGAGCACAAGCTAACGCCCGCGGCGCGCTTTGCGATGAAGGCCTATGGGGTGTCCGGATTTTAGGCCGGGCTTTGGAATCAAGCCTATCGCGATGAGCTGGAATGCTTCCCCGCCGGGACCCATGATGATCAGGTCGATGCCTCGACGGCGGCGTTCAACCGTCTAGTTTCAGGTCTAAGCTACAATCTCGAGGCAATGCAGTGAAACCGCGGCACCGCATCGGAAAAACATTTGATGCAGGCACACCGGCACTAAAGCATCTGCGTTCGCTCTATTTCCCTCTAGTTTGGAGGCAATAGTTCCCGGTGAGGTGCCGCGGTTTCGCTACCGGACAGACCGGCCAGTCCGACGAAATCTATTCGCCGGATGCATGCGCCAAGAGGGTGGTAATAGTCGAAAGCGAGCGCATGAGCACCGCCGTTGACTCGCTAAAAAACGATATTGCGGGGAGGGATGTCAGATGGCCACGATCGGCAAGCGGCTGATTACCCTCGTTTTTATTCAGCGCCGAGCCGAAAGCGGGTACTTCCCTCCAGCTAACTTTTCTGGCAAGAAAAGATCAAGAAAGTAACTGAAGGTCATCGCGAAGGCGACAGCCAGATTCAAGCTTTCGACCAAAAACCGCGGCAAGCTTCGGAGATTTGGACGCACAACTTTGGCGCCGCTAAGCCTCCGCCGCTCCGGTGCGTTCGGTGTGAAATGAGAGAAAGAAAATGAATACTCTCAAAATAGGTTTCGCAGCCGTCGTTCTTGGATCTCTTTACGCGACAGCTGGACATTCTCAATCACCAATGGACAATTTGTCAGCTTGCCTGACGCTCGAGGACATGACGAAAGAGAGATTGGATTGCTTCGACATACTTGTGCCGCCCGCTCCGAAAAAAAAGCCAGGAATTGCAAAAGTGCTCAACGACTGCAAATTTATTATGGAGCAGGATCAGCGACTAGGTTGCTTCAATCGATTTTTAGTGCAACCGCCGCCGAGAGTTAAGCCTGCGCGGGCGATAGAGGCCAGGCGCAACGGCCAGCCACCGCGTCCTGATGGCTCGATCCCGAAGGCAGCAACACCGACAGCGGACACCAAGCAGGCCGCCGTCCGCTGGCCGCAACCCTCACTCCCGGATCAGCCGGCCGCAGCCGCGACGCCTGCGAAAGACAATTCTGTCGCCGGTACCCAGTCGAACGTGCCGCCGAATTCGTTCGAGAGCCGTTTCTCGGCGACTAAGTAGACCAAATCGCTTGCGGCTTCCAAGCCGGCATGGCCGGCACCGACATGCGCAAGCCGCGGAAACCTGGCTGCGTCAACAGCTCCGCGCACAACGCAAAATATGCAGCTTGCCAGTTACCACGAACGCTTACTTGCGGCTGCCCGCCTTCTCGGCGGTGGCCCTGGCGTGCTTCAATCCAAATTCAATGATCTGAAATGAGTGTCCAAACTGCATCGTGTCAGCGGCCGGTCCCGTTCCCCACTCTGGCGATGTTTGACTCGAAATTTCAACGTGATATTCAGTCCGAGGGATATGGCGATTAGCCATAGTGCCAATCATAACCTTTTCGGTTGGCAACGGGGACACCATGGCAAAAAGGGCACCGAAATCGCCCAGTCTTGGCTTGGACAAATTCAACGTGCGCCTGCCGCCTGGGCTGCGCGACAGACTGCACGCTTTAGCGAAAGCGAACGGCCGAAGTGCAAATGCCGAATTGGTAGATCGCCTCGAAAAGTCAATTGGCGATATCGACGACACAAAGAAGCTTTTAGCCGGAATGTCAGACCTGGTCCTTGAGATCGCAAAACTCGTTCCGCGCTCGGCGGACGTCGCGCGAGAGGCTGAAAAGCTACGAAAGCTGCAGAAGGACCAGTTTGATGGCAACGCACCATAAAACTCACTCGTAGGAACCGGTGGCTAAGTAGGCTAAATCGCTTGCGGCTCTAACGCCGGCATGGCCGGCACATGCGCAAGCCGCGCAAACCTGGCTGGCACGGGACCTGGGTCAATAGAAAAATCTCGGTTAGCAAAGCTTTTCACGGCGGAAGACATGCTGTTCTTGAATCCAATCGGTGTAGTCGGCCAGATCGAAGGCGACCATAACGCGCGTGCGCTTGCCGTTGCAGAGCTCTTAGGATTCTTTAATCGGCAATTTCCCGAAATCTCATATGAGCTCGTAGTCAGTCCGATGCTCCTAAATGCGCAAGCTCTCGTGCTTCGAGGTCAAAGAATCGTGAAGCTATATGGGGGGTTGGCTTTTCATCCATTGATCGATACCGATGCACTTGTGTTCGCCCTTCTTCATGAAACCGGCCATCACTTGGCTGGTGGATCGCGCCTTCCGTGGAATCCTTTTCTCGCCTGCGAATGCCAGGCGGACATATGGGCGCTGGCGCAGGCGACCTCCGGGACATCTGGGTGCACCCTCAATCTTGGCAAAGCGCTGTCTTCTCTCGATGCTGTCTTCAAGCACGAGGCCAACTATCCACGACGATTTGCAAACATCCGATTGAAGGACTTAAACCACTGCTGGAGCACGGATTGGCAGAAGCGGCGCATGGCGCTTCGCTCCGTGACGACCCTTAAATCCGATCATGGCTGCCCTTTGGGCGACGCACTATTGCCGGCCGTCTCAAGCCGCGCGGGTGAAGATGAGTGCTGCGAGCCTTGATATCAATAAGGAGCGTCATCAGGTTGCCAAGGCAGTTTAGTGGCAACCTCGTTATTCTGCTTATTGGCAGGGCTTGATGGATTGTTGTTAGTGCCACCTGCAGGGGATGGTTTATCATCTTCCGGGATCGGGTCCTGACAAACGAGCGTCAGGCAGTAGACTATTTCGTTGTTGGGTAACGTTGCTGTAACAGGTTTTTTAGTACTGGCATCTAGAACAACATACGGCAGCTTATTGGTGGCGGTCGGTGGCTCGTGCGTGAGATCAAACACAACGCGAGCCTTAGCTGCCTGCGCCGCTGTGATGACAGTAATGATGTCTTGCTGGGTCTGCACCGGCAGTCCGTCAAGGAACACGTGCCAACGCGCACGGGGATTTTTGACGGTCCCGCCTTGGCTAGGTGCCTGGATCGGGACGGGATAGGCACCGATGCGTCGTGCGATCCGGGAGAGCTTAGCGCCTGGGAAGAACAAAGGTTTATTTTGTGGACCGCGCAGCGGATTATTTGGATCATTATCGTTGTGGGTCCTGAGCTCGCTCCGATAGGTATCGAAAACATAATTCAGTCGCGCCACAATTTCTTGATCATAGGGTGTAGGAATGAAATCTCCCATAGGTCTAGCCCCTTTAGCACCAGCAATCTTACCTTGTATCATCTCCAGGGCTGAATTGGCAAGAATGGAAATCTGTCGGTGCTTTGACTCCGCCCTTCGATTTCAAACGAAAGCGCGGCTGGCGACCGTGTCCCCAGGACGATAATGTCGGCATGTCCAGATGACGACCAGGAATCCATTTCTATTCACCTGAAAGTAGTGACGCTCGCGTACCTAATCATCTTTCCGTTCGATGCAGTCCGCGTCGATATCATGTTGCATGCTGCCTAAGACGCAGAAGCTGCGCGACATGCGATGTGCTTGTCGCGTTGGTCGAGGCATGGGAGCGGAAGCATCATCCGATGGATCTTCCAGACTCAGTGGAGGCGATCAAGTACCATTTGGATCAGAATGGGCTTCATCCGGATGATACTGCAACAGCACCAATTTTAAAAACCCAACGCGAGTTCGGCACAGACAGCATCTCCCATCTCGCGCGTTGAAATTGGCGTTTTATCGACAGCCGCAATGTCCAGGGTGCGAGCACCTTTGACAATGGCGCCTTCAACCGCGCGCTCCAGCCGTTCGGCTTCCTGCGGCTGCTTTAGCGAATAACGCAGACACAAAGCGAAGCTCAGGATTGCGCCGAGCGGATTGGCGATGCCTCTGCCTGCAATGTCGGGCGCGCTGCCGTGAATGGGCTCGTAAAGGGCCTGTTGCCTCCCGTCGCTGCGAACGGGACCAATCGACGCCGAAGGCAGCATGCCAAGTGAACCGGCTACCATGGCGGCGCAGTCGGAAATGATGTCGCCGAATAGATTTTCCGTGACCAGCACATCAAATTGCTTGGGGTTTCGTACGATCTGCATCGCACAATTGTCGACATACATGTGGCTTAGTTCGATATCCGGATATTCCCTGTCGTGCAGCTCCTGCACCACCTTGCGCCATAAACCACCGGTTTCGACCAGTACATTGGCTTTATCGACGGAGCATAGGCGGCCTTGACGCACGCGCGCGAGCTCGAACGCGGAACGTGCGATGCGCTGGATCTCGGCGGTGGTATAGACCGTGGTATTCACGGCGCGTTCGCTGCCGTCCGGAAGGCTTTCGATGCCGCGAGGCGTTCCGAAATAAATGCCGCCGCACAGCTCGCGCACGATCATCATATCGCAGCCTTCGATGACTTCGGGACGTAGCGTTGAGGTGTCGGCGAGCGCTTCGAAGGTGCGCACCGGGCGTAGGTTTGTGAACAGATCGAGTTCGCGGCGCATCCGCAACAATTGATCGACCTTGCGCGCCTCTGCGGGAATCTTGTCGTAGTCGGGAGATCCGATGGCGCCGAACAGGATGGCGTCGGAGGCAAGAATTTCCTGCCAGGTCTCGTCGCGCATCAGGGTGCCGTGACGTTGCCACGCGGAAAGGCCGAACAGCTCTTCGCGCAGGTCAATGCGAATGCCGCGCTGGTCTCTGAACCATTCGGCGACGCGACGGACTTCGGCCAGAACTTCCGCACCGATGCCATCGCCGGCCAGAATAAGAACACGATACATATGTTCGGTCTCCTCAGAGCGATAGATCCAGGGGTGATCAAGCCTATCCTTGCGCCGAAACGCGTCGATCTTGTCGACCAGCTTGAGTGTGAGGCTGATTTCGTCGAGGCCTTCGAGCAACGCCTGGCGTAGCTCGTGGTCGATGTCGAAACCTACCAGCGTTCCCGCGGGCGTGGTGATCGTCTGCGTTTCGAGGTCCACGGTGACCTGAGGATCGGCAACGGACTCCAGTTCCGCGGCGATCTGTTCGACTGTTTCCTTACACAGCGGAATGCAGAGCACCCCGTTCTGAAAGCAATTCATCGCAAAAATGTCGCCGAAGCTCGGTGCGATCACGCAGCGAAACCCGAAATCAATCAGCGCCCAGGCGGCCGCTTCGCGCGACGAGCCGCAGCCGAAATTCTCACCCGTGACCAGAATTTTGGCCGCGCGGTATTTCGACTGGTTCAGTGCAAAGTCGGGATTCTCACTGCCATCCGGATGGTAGCGCCACGCTTCGAACGCGAACGGTCCAAGTTCACCGCGCCGATGCCCGATCAGACGGTTGATGCGTATCACCACCTCGGTGTCTATGTTTGAGCGGAGCAGCGGTGCCGCCGCTCCCGTCACCCGGATGAACTTTTCCATCTTTACGCGCCGAACCTGCGAACGTCAGTAATCTTGCCGGCGACGGCTGCGGCAGCAGCCATCACCGGGCTGGCCAGATGCGTGCGCGCACTCGGGCCCTGCCTTCCCACGAAATTGCGGTTCGTTGTCGAGACCGAACGTTCGCCCGGCCCGATGATATCGCCGTTGGCGCCAAGACACATCGAGCAGCCAGGTGACCTCCAGTCGAAGCCGGCGGTCTTGAATATCCCATCAAGTCCCTCACGCTCGGCCTCGCGTCGCGTCGCCTCCGAGCCGGGAACTACCCAGGCGCGGACGGTCGGCGCGACCTTGCGGCCGGCAACAAAACGGGCCGCCTCGCGCAAGTCCGACAGCCGCCCGTTGGTGCAGGATCCGATGAACACCCAATCGACAGGGGTTCCTTCAATGGGATGTCCAGGGGTCAGTCCCATATAGTGGAGCGCCGCTTCCATGCTCTGGCGCCGTTGCAGGTTGGACTCCCGGGCCGGATCGGGAATGCACGCTGTTACGGGCATGACGTCCTGTGGACTGGTCCCCCACGTGATCTGGGGGGCGACCGCTGCGACATCGACATGATGTTCGAGATCGAATGCCGCGTCAGGGGCGGTCTCGAGAGTGTCCCAGTAGCGGCGAGCCTGTTCGAACAGTGCGCCTTCAGGCGCGTAGCGGCGCCCGTGGACATATCGATAGGTCGTCTCATCCGGCGCGATCATTCCAATCTTGGAGCCAAGCTCGATCGACAGATTACAGATAGTCAGCCGCTCGTCGACCGTCAGCGCGCGAATGGCTGGGCCGGCGTATTCAACTGCATGACCGCGACCGGCCGCGGTTCCAATCTGCCCGATCGTCGCCAGAATAATGTCCTTGGCGGTTACACCGGTCGCTCTCGCGCCTTCGTAGACGATCCGCATTGCCTTCGGCTTGACTTGGCGCAGCGTCTGCGTCGCGAGGACGTGGCCAACTTCGGTAGACCCGATTCCGAATGCCAGGGCGCCAAGTCCACCGTGGGTGCAGGTATGGCTGTCGGGACAGACGATGGTCATGCCTGGCAGTGTCAGCCCCAGTTCCGGTCCGATGACGTGCAGGATGCCCTGGTCTTCGCCGCCAAGATCGAACAGCTTGACGCCGGATGCGAACGCGCCGCGCCGCATCTCGCGCAACAGGCGACCGCCATTCTTGTTGCTGTCGGTATGCCGCCGCGGATCCGTCGCGATCGAATGATCCGGGGTTGCAAAGGTCAGTTCCGGGCTGCGGATGGAATAGCCTTTGTCGGCAAGGCGGGTAAAGCCCGGCCCAGCCTCAAGGTCGTGGAGCAAATGACGGTCGATCGCGAGCAGGGACACTCCGCCACCGAGTTCGGCCACCACATGCGACGACCAGACTTTATCGAATAGGGTCGCTGGCATTTCCCGCATGCTCGATCTTTCAGTGCAGCGCCGATGCCTTTTCGACAAGGCTGTTGGTGTAGGTAGCGTCCAGGTCGATCTTGGCGCCGGCCACGGCAGGATCGAACGTCGACAAGACCTTGAGGGCGTTCTGCGCCCCTTCGCGGCTCAGGCGGCCATCGGGTGAGAACATCGCTTTGGATTTGGCGATGATCGCCACATAGAGATCATGATTGCCCATAGCGTATTCTGCCGGCATCAGCTTGGCAATTTCTTCCGGGCTGGCGCGCTCCATCCAATGCAGCCCGCGCACGATTGCCGTCACCAGCGCCTGGGTCGTGTTGGGGTATTTCGCGATGAAGCTCGGCAACAGGTAGAGCACGCTAGACGGATATTCGCCACCAAACACAGCCGCTGTCCCTGCCGTCGAACGAGTGTCGAAGATCGGCTTCAGTTCTCCGGTAAGTTCGAGCTGCGTGATTGCGGGGTCGGCATGCGAAAGCGCATCGATTTGACCTCCCTTGACCGCGGCAATCGCGCTTGCGGGACCGCCGACGCCGATGAAGGACGCGTCGCCGGGTTTCAAACCGGCGTTGGCCATGATGTAGTTGACCATGACGTTGGTCTGCGAGCCGGGCGCGGTCACGCCGATCTTCATTCCCCTGAGATCCTGCGGGCCCTGGTACCGCGCCGCCGCCGCTTTGCCCAGGCCCAGCACGATTCCGGGATAACGACCCATCAGGACCACAGCGGTGATGGTTTGGCCCTTGGCCTGCAGCTGAATAGTATGATCAAAAGCGCCGGCGGTAGCATCGACGCTTCCCCCGACCAGCGCCTGCGCGCTCTTGGTCCCGCTGTTGACCTCCTGGATTTCGACGTTGAGGCCCGCGTCTTTAAAGTAGCCGAGCTGCTCGGTGACGCTGAGCGGCAAGTAAATCATAAATGTCCTACCACCGACGGCGATGCTGACGTCGGTTTTTTCAGGCGCCGCAGTTTGCGCCGATCCCGGCGTCGTAGGCATCGCCGTTGCGCAAACCATTGCAACGAGCGCCGCCACCGTCTTGAAGGCCATTGCAAACTCCCTTAAGCGCTTTAACGTCTTGTACTTTCCTTATTCACGGCTTGAACTCGCGTCACGACAGAGCGCGTCTCTTTAAATCGACTCACTGCAGTCGACCATCGCACGGGGCTCTTGATGAGCTTGGCCGGATCTTCCCCGTAGGATGGCGAGTATATCACAAGCAACTTGATGCGTTCGCTCGTCACCTTGATCGAGTGAAACACATTTGAAGGATAATACAGCATATCCCCAGCGCGGACGATAGGCTTGATTCCAAAACCCGGCCTGTAGATGCCGGTAACTCCTTGTGCCTGCACAACGCCCATCTACGAAGGGCCTCCTTCCGCAGTGAGCTGAAACTAAGGTAGCCATCGCCTCGAGATTAGGGGCTGCGATCGCAAAACTCGTTCCGCGCTCGGCGGACGTCGCGCGCATGAAAAGCTACGAAAGCTGCAGAAGGACCGCCTTGTCGCGATGAGCTTATGAAACTCTCTCGTAGGAACCGATGATAGTTCCTCTCGATGAATGCCAACTCTTGTCCTCGTTCGCCGCGCGAACCGGATTGTTCATGGCAGTGCGTGCGCTTCAGAAAAAAAAGCCTGTGCAATGTTTGCGCCGGGATGGGTCTGATACGGCCGCGCTACGAGATCGCGATGATCTCAAGCTCTTGACCGGATGTATCGACAACGTCGCCAACGGCCTTGCCCATCAGAGATCTCGCCACCGGGGATACGAAGGAAATAGAACCCGCCTTAGGGTCCGCCTCGTCCTCCCCCACGATATGATATTTCTGCACGCGCCCATCGCCGCGCTTAAAGGTCACCGTGTTCCCAAAGGCGACAGTGTCAGTTGACCCCGGATTGGCGATGACCTGAGCCGTCCCAACCCTGGCTGCAAAGTAGCGCATATCACGCAAAGGGGCTGCCGCTTGCCGTCGCCGTTCATTGACGTCTTCGATTTTCTGCGCCGCCTGGTACGCCTCGCGAGCCTGATGGAGCTGATGTTCCAGAGCCTCAAATCCTGCTTGCGTCACAAGATTCGGGTGAGGCGAAACCGGGCGGTCAGGAAGCAGAATTTCTGACGCAGTTTCGGCACTGTCTTCCTTGGTGAAGGCCACGCTCACGCTCGGACTCCTCTCACATCTGACATGCTAAGAAATGGATGTGAACACCAGACATTGAAACCCCCCAATAGGGCTTAGCGCCAACCGAGAGCCGGGGCCACGTGTGTCAAAATCGATTCAATGACATGGGCATTATAGACAACGCCGAGTTGGTTTGGGACAGTCAACAGTAACGTGTCGGCCTCGGCGATAGCTTCGTCTTTACGAAGTTGCTCGATGAGTACGTCCGGCTCGGCCGCGTAACTGCGGCCGAAGATCGCTCGCGTCCTGTCGTCGATGAATCCGACCTGGTCTTCCCCTTGACCCTCGTGTCCGAAATAGGCGCGGTCGCGATCATCGACCAGGGCGAAGATGCTGCGGCTGACGGAGACGCGGGGCTCCCGTGCATGGCCCGCCTCCTTCCAGGCAGCGCGGTAGGCCCGGATCTGGGCGGCCTGCTGCAGGTGGAAGGCCTCGCCTGTTTCGTCATTCTTGAGCGTCGAGCTCTGCAGGTTCATCCCGAGCTTTGCTGCCCATACCGCGGTAGCGTTCGACCCGGCACCCCACCAGATCCGCTCGCGCAGGCCTTCAGAATATGGCTCGAGGCGGAGCAGGCCCGGTGGATTTGGGAACATGGGACGGGGATTGGGTTGCGCGAAGCTTTCGCCGCGCAAAAGGTCGAGGAAGACCTCCGCATGACGGCGCCCCATCTCGGCGTCGGTCTGGCCCTCGGCCGGCTGATAACCGAAATAGCGCCATCCATCGACCACCTGTTCAGGCGAGCCTCGGCTGATACCGAGCTGCAGGCGCCCGCCGGCGATGAGATCGGCGGCACCAGCGTCCTCGGCCATATAGAGTGGGTTCTCGTAGCGCATGTCGATCACTGCCGTCCCGATCTCGATACGGCTGGTCCTCGCACCAACGGCCGCCAGCAGTGGGAAAGGCGAGGCAAGCTGGCGGGCGAAGTGATGGACCCGAAAATAGGCCCCGTCCGCGCCCAGTTCCTCGGCGGCAACGGCGAGGTCGATGGATTGCAAAAGCGCATCTGACGCCGAGCGCGTCTGCGACTGAGAGGAGGGCGTCCAATGCCCGAACGATAGAAATCCGATGCTTTTCATGCAAACAATCTAGGCGCTCTTGTCGATTTTGCGACCGTCACCGTGAGCGGACTGCTGCCCAACGAGGCGCGGATTTGACTGCTGGTCGCAGTCATGAGGGGCAAATCCAATCTTAGGAACGTGGGTCCGTGGACCTATCCCCGGCGAACGGCCGCTTCGCGCCAGAAGCTGTCGATTAGATTACATCGCGCTACAGTTTTTCCACGTGCTAACGTGATGAGTACGCATAAATTGCTTTACGGCGCACAAGAGAAATTCGACGCGTCGGTTACGAGGCCTGATTTGTAGTGCGGCCAGGTTGGCCATCGGCACAGCGGCAACGCACGGAGAATAGCAAACGCAGGCGCTTCGACCTTCTGCTCGACGACTTCGAGATCGCCCGGCGCGTGGTCCTTCTCGACCCAGTCGACCAGCACGCCCAGCATGTCGACATTCGCTGGCGCGCCGGAACCGACGTGGTCGACGCCAGGCGCCGTGTAGAGCCTTGCGAACTCTGCAGTCTCCGCCTTTCCCAGCTTCCGCTCGACGTTTTCGAAATAGCGGATGCCAGCATAGGGGCTCTGCGCATAGTCGGACATATGCTCCAGCATAATCAGCTTGCCACCCCGCGCACGGAAACGGCCGAGATCGGGATCTGTCGAATCCATGAGTTGCGAGACTTCGAGCAGTCGCTGCTTGTGTTCCTCGGGTCTATACGTCGTGACGTCGAGCTTGGGGTCGCGGGCGAAGACATACTGAATGCCGCCGGCACCGTAGACCCAGGCGATGCCGTTGTTCGGCGTCGGCGGCTGCGCGGGCGCCGCCGTGCCTAGCCACCAGGCGATCCATCCACCGGTCGGACCGAAAGACGGCGTGTCTTCTCCCGACACGCCCCAGCCCGGATAGTCATCGAGGCCGTTGGCGAGGGGGAATGCGAATTTGTAGGTCGCATGCAGCGTGTCGACTGCCTTGATCTGCGCGTCCGTCAGGCACTGATCGCCACTCTGGCCGCTGGCGCAACGCAGCGAACCCGCCTTGAATGTCGCTTTGCAGCTTACGGGATTCTCAACCAGCGAATCTTCAGAGCCGTCGGCCTTGTCGCAGATCTGCCGCACGGCGTCGGCGACAAGCTTCACCTGTGCTGGACGGATCCAGCCCTCATCCATCGTTACAAGCCCCGAACGCAAGCCTGCATGCTGCAATCCAACCCAGTTGATGACAGGGGCACGCGCAAAGATGCCGTCAAAATCATTCGGGTAGCGTTGCGCCATGGTCAGCGCCTCGCGGCCGCCTTCGGACGATCCCATGAAATACATTTTTTCCGGCCGCTTCCCGTAGGCGCGCACCATCAACGCGACGGCCGCATCGCGCACTTTCTTGTATGAACGGTACGCGAAATTCTCGAATGCTTCGTCGTTGAGCGCAAAGGCCTGCGGCGGCTCGCCGGTCTTGGCTTCGTGTCCGGAATCCGTGCCGTAGGTAACGAAGCCGCGCGCGAGCGGTGACGGTTTGTCGAAAGGATAGGCCGGCGGCAACCCAAGCGCAGTGATGAGAGTGCCATTGAAGCCCCCTCCGCCATATTGCACGGAGCGACCGTTCCATTCGACCGGCAGGTTCACCTCAAACCCGATCGGCGGCGCCTCGGGATCAGTCGGCTCGATATGGCCGAGCACCTTGCAGAGCGCCGGATTGGCCGGTGCGATGCGCGATGCCGGCGTCGGCGCGCGCTCAGACACTGCAAGTTGAGAAGGCGCCAGCAGCGTGGCAGAATCGATCCGCACTGCATCTGAAGCGCCGGCAAGGCCGCCGCAAGCCGAAGCGGCAACTTCGACCATTGTCGCCGCAGGCACGGCGCTGACGGTCGCCAACCCCGCAAGCAGACCTGCCAGCCACACACCCAAATTCGCTCGAAGTCGCGCCATCGCTTCCACCTAGCGTGATCGTTATCGTTCGGCCCAACCGACGGCCGCTTTCCATACGGCCGACTGGGGGGTAGTCAATCATCGTGATCGCCGTCCCGGAAGGTCAATATCTCACGACCTTTTTCTGCTGTCCAACGGGCTCATCTCGGATCGGCGGATTGAATGTCGCCAGATCCACCAAGCTGGACCTGACGGCGCACCGCCGAGGCTAGTTCAATGATTTTAGTCGAGTGTCCGGTCACGCGAAAATCTTCCGTCGGGAGGCGATTTGCGTGCAAACGGCCGCTTCGCGCCACTAGCGGCCTCCCGCCAGGGATCATTGCGATGTTTGCTTCCTCAGCCCCGCAATGTCCTGCGCGGTGATCTGTGACGGCTTGCTGCCAAAGCGTGCCGTGACGAAATTGGCCACCGCCGCGATCTCGGCATCGGAATAGGCGTTGCCGAACGCCGGCATCGAGACCGCCCCTTCGGTATGCCGCCGGGTTCCGGAAATCACGATCTGCGCAACGTTGGTGGCACCGGGGTCATTGACCGCCCAGGCGCCGGTAAGCGTGGCGAAGGGCGAGATCGAGCTCTCGCCGGTCCAGCCGTGGCAACTGACGCAGGCGCCTTCGAATATCACTTTGCCGCGCGCATCCGCCGTGCCGCCGCCTTGCCTGTGCGACGCGGGTGCCGGCGGCGCCAGCGTCGCCGGCAGATCGGGCGAGATGATCGGGGGCACGGTCCGCAAATACGCCACCACGGCCCGAATATCTTCCGGCGCCAGCTGGCTGAAACTGTGGTCGACGGCTTCGCCCATCGGGCCTGACGCAGTGCCGTGACCATCGGCATGTCCGACCGCGAGATAGGCCACGAGATCCTCGTCGCGCCAGCCGCCAATGCCCGTGGCCTTGTCAGAACTGATGTTGAAGGCGCGCCAGCCCGCCGTCACGGCGCCCGCAAATTTCCTGCGACTGTTGAGTGCGAACGCCAGGTTTCGCGGCGTATGGCATTCACCGCAATGCGCCAGTGCCTCAGCGAGATAGGCGCCGCGGTTCCATTCCGGACTTTTCGAGGCATCCGGCTCAAAGCGAGTATCCGGATTAAACAGCCCCAACCAGAAGTTCATCGCCCAGCGCTGGTTGAACGGAAACGGCAGCGTATTGGCAGGAGCGGTAGCGCGAACCGGCGACAGGCTGAACAGATAGGCCTTGATCGCCAGCGCATCCGCATCTGACATGTAGGTATAAGATGTAAACGGCATCGCCGGATAAAGCGGCGCGCCATCCCGTCTCGTTCCACGATGAACCGCGTTCAGGAAATCCTGGTCGGTGTAATTGCCGATTCCGGTTTCCTTGTCGGGCGTGATGTTGGTCGAGTACAGCGTGCCGAAAGGCAGTTTGAACCCGAGGCCGCCGGCGTATTCCTGGCCGCCCTGGGTTGTGTGGCACACCATGCAGTCCGCTGCCCGAGCGAGGTACGCACCGCGTTCGACCGGGTTTGCTTTGGCGAGCGAAGCCGGAACGCCGGTGGGGTCGGCGGCCCTGTAATCCGCCAGCGCCACTTTCGGACCATCCGCGAACGCCATCGGACCGGGACCACGCAAGATCCAAAGGCCGGCCGCCAGCGCAGCCGCCACGATGGCGACAACGCTGACGAGAATGCGGCGCGCGGCCGGGCTCATGACTTTTTCCCCGCGGCTATCATGGCGCGGTCGATGGGAAGCCGACGCAAGGCGACGCCCGTCGCGGCATAGATCGCGTTGCGCAGCGCCGGCGGCCCCGCGGTGACGCCGGTCTCGCCGATGCCGCCGGGCGCCTCCCCGCTCTCGATGACATGAACCTCGATCTTCGGCGCCTGATCGATGCGCAGCATACGATAGTCGTTGAAGTTAGATTGCTGGACGCGACCCTTGTCGATGGTGACCTCGCCATAGAGGGCTGCCGTCAGGCCAAAGATCAGCCCGCCTTCGAGCTGCGCCACGACCGTATCGGGATTGACGGCAATCCCGGTATCCACCGCGCAGGTGACGCGGCGCAACTTCACCTCGCCTGACTCGTCGATCTCGGCTTCCACCACGGTCGCGATGAAACTGGCGAACGACGGCTGCACGCTGACGCCCCGCCCGACGCGATCCGGCGACGGCTGGCCCCAACCGGACTTCTCCGCTGCGAGATTCAGCGCGGCCAGCAGGCGCGGATTCTTGCCAAGCATGCCGCGGCGGAAATCGACCGGATCCTTGCCGGCCTTCTTGGCCAGTTCGTCCATGAAGGATTCGATGGCGAAGACATTGTTGTTGGGACCGACGCCGCGCCAGAACCCGGTCGGCACCGCCGGCGGCTCGGCCCGCACGAATTCGACATGAAAATTCGGGATGTCATAGGGCATGTCGATGCCGCTATCGACGCCGTCGATGTCGACGCCGTTCTGGAATCCCGCCGGAAACCAACGCGCCATGATCGCTGAGCCGCTGACGCGATACTTCCAGCCGACGATCTTGCCGTCGGACAGCGTCGCGGCAATGTTATCGCGGTAGACCGGACGATAGACGTCGTGCTGGATGTCTTCTTCGCGGGTCCACACCACCTTGACCGGACCATCGACCTGCTTGGCGATGCGAACGGCTGCGACCACCATGTCGGGTTCGAGCTTGCGCCCAAAACCGCCGCCGAGCAGGTGGTTGTTGACGATCACCTTCTCGACCGGAAGGCCGGCCGCCTTCGCCGCCTCCGACTGCACCCGGGTCATGACTTGCGTGCCGGTCCAGACCTCGCACAAATCGGGGGTGACATGAACCGTGGCGTTGATCGGCTCCATGGTCGCATGCGCAAGAAACGGCAGTTCGTAAGCGGCATCCAGCCGGTCGCCGGTGGCAAGACCCTTCACGATATCGCCGGCGGACTTGGCGACCGCGCCGTCCTTTTCGCTCGCGGCGCGCAGATCCCGCCAGATATCGGTCGAGCTTATGTGCGCATTCGGGCCTTCGTCCCAGTCGATCACCAGCGCATCGAGGCCTTTCTTGGCCGCCCACATGTGATCACCGACCACGGCGACCAAATCGTCGAGCACCACGATCTTCTGCACGCCCGGGATTTTTTTGGCAGCGCTGTCGTCGACCTTGGCGACCTTGCCGCCGAATACCGGACAGGCCTTCAGCGTTGCGAACTTCATGTTGGGCAGTATCGCATCGATGCCGTAGACGGCCTTGCCGTTGACCTTGTCGGGGGTGTCGAGCCGCTTCAGCGGCTTGCCGATCAGCACGAAATCCTTCGGGTCCTTCAGCGGGACATCCTTTGGCGGTACCTCGCTGCTCGCTGCGAGCGCCAACTCGCCATAGGAAAGCTTGCGTCCGCTGTCCTTGTGCATGACTTCGCTATTGGCGGTCGTGCAGCTTGCCGGATCGACCTGCCATTGTTGCGCGGCGGCCTGGACCAGCATGGCGCGTGCACTCGCGCCGGCAGCGCGCAAGTGTGGCCACCACGCCCGGATCGAATTGGAATTGCCGGTGGCCTGAATGCCGAACATCGGATTGCCGTAGAGTTTGTCGCTGGGCGGCGCGTGCTCCAGCGCCAGGCGCGAGAAATCGGCGTCGAGCTCTTCCGCCAGAATCATGGATATCGAGGTGTAGACCCCCTGTCCCATCTCGACCTGCGGCATCACCAGCGTCGTCGTGCCGCCGGCATCGATGCGGATGAAAGCATTTGGCGCGAACTTGCCGGCGGTATCGTCCGGCGGTTGCACCGGCTCGTTGACACCAAAGGCGCGCACAGGAAGATGGAATGAGAGCAGAATTCCGCCGGCCAGACCGCCGGTCAGCACGGCACGGCGTGAAAGCCCGTCGAAGATTTTCTCGGCAACTGCCATGATCCGCTCCTACGACTGACGTTGCGAAGCCGCCTGCTTGATGGCGGCGCGAATACGCACATAGGTTCCGCAGCGGCAGATATTGCCCGCCATCGCCGCGTCGATGTCGGAGTCGTCGGGATTGGGGGTGGCCGCGAGCAGGGCCGCCGCCGACATGATCTGGCCCGACTGGCAATAGCCACACTGGATCACTTCCAGATCGAGCCAGGCCTTCTGCACCTTGGCGCCGACCGGCGAAGCGCCGACGCCCTCGATGGTGGTGACGGCGCGATCGCGCACCGCGCCCACCGGCAGCATGCAGGAACGCACCGGCTTGCCGTCGATATGCACCGTGCACGCACCGCATTGGGCAATCCCGCAGCCGAACTGGGTTCCGGTCATGCCGAGCACGTCACGCAGCACCCAGAGCAGCGGCATGTCCGCGGGCGCGTCGAACGACTTCGCTTCGCCATTGATCGTCAGCGTCGTGGTCATCGGAATCCTCCAATTCAGCGGCGACGAACCCGCCTGCCGCAAAACCCGTCTGGAACCTGATTGACGCGGTGCATGATTTGCTTCGCGCTGCTACCCGTATCAAGATAGCCGAAATTATACGTTTTGCGAATGACCGCATTGCGCCAAAAGCGGCCGGTCAAAGCATCGGCTTAGAGTCGGCCTGTTATGGCACCCACTCCATGCGGCGTACGAAGGCCGCACAGATTTATCGCAAGACAGGCAACCTTCGCGCAGTGCAACTCCTCCTCGGCCATACGAAGCTGGAGAGTACAGTCCGATATCTCGGGATTGAGGTGGATGACGCTCTAAATATCGCCGAACAGATCGAGCTTTAATCGTCGACCACCGGCATCACGCCGGTGTTCGCTTATCTTTCTGTTTTTTTCTCGTGATGCCGACCACTCCGCGACGCGCGAGCTCCGCAGTTTGTTCAGCCGTGTAGCCGACCTCGCCGAGCACTACCACCGTGTCGGCGCCAAGATCCGGAGCGGCACGGCGAACAGCGCCAGGAGTATGGGAAAGGCGTGGAACAACGTTGTGCATCAGTATTGTTCCAGCATCTTCATCGGGGAATTCTATGAGAGCCTCACGCGATCTCACATGCGGATCCTCGATTAGCTCCCGAACGTCGCAAACCTGCCCCGCGGTTACCTCAGCCTTTGTGAGAATGTCGAGGCATTCATCCTGGCTTCGTTCGGCAATCCACGCCTGGATAAGTTCGTCAAGCTGGTCAACGTTTCTGAGTCGATCGGAATTCGTACGGAATCTAACATCATGGATCAACTCGGGCTGTCCAAGAACGGTAAACAGCCTCTCAGCCATTGATTGAGTAGAAGCCGACACCGCGACGTATCTTTTATCCTTGGAGTTGTACACGTTGCGTGGGGCAACTGCGCCCGAACGACTTCCCGTTCGTTCCGGTATTTTGCCTGTAAACGCGTATATAGCGGGATCCGGCCCCAGGATCGACAATAGTGGTTCCAATAACGAAAGGTCGACGATCTGGCCCGGCCCGCCGCGCTCCTTATGCCGAAGCGCAACCATAGTAGCGAAGGCGCCATAGACCCCAGCCACCATGTCTCCAAGCGCCATGTTTGGCAACGTCGGCGGCCGATCGGGAAAGCCGTTCTTTGCTGCGAAACCAGACATTGCTTCGATCAGGCTTCCGAATCCCGGACGATCTCGATATGCCCCTGTCTGGCCGTAACCCGATATGCGTACAATCACCAAGCCTGGATTGCGTTCCAAAAGCTTATCCGGCCCGAGCCCCATTTTTTCCAGAGTGCCTACCTTGAAACTCTCGACAAGGACGTCTGCACCTTCGACAAGGTCAAGCAGCAAGGTCTTTCCCCGGTCGGAACGTAAATCAAGGGCAACGCTGCGCTTGTTGCGACCATACACCTTCCAATGGGTGCTTAAACCGTTGTCTCGCAATTCTCGAAGCGGGTCGCCCTTAATCGGGTCCTCCACCTTGACCACGTCGGCTCCAAAATCGGCCAGAAGCACGGTAAGCATATTACCGGCGATGAAACGTGACAGGTCAATAACACGGACACCTGCAATTGGCATCGGTCTAACAGGATCGACCATCGACATGTACTTCCCCAGCTAACAAAGGCCACTGCCAAGCCTGCCGCTTAATAGCACAGTGACAACACATGCACCCTGCCAAAGTGCGAACAATGTGGTAACGTGACGCAAGTTACGCGCAAATTTCTTCAAGTTTTGGCTTGCCAATGATCTGTCGCGCTTGTGGTGCCGGGCCTGTCGAAGGACAGAAGTTCTGTAGCTCCTGCGGTGCATCGCTAGGGCAGCGTTGCGGAGCATGCGGCCGCGAGAACCTCCGCGGCGATTCCTTCTGTGGCGAATGTGGTTCACCTTTGACAGGTCAGCAAGCGGGTGACCAACCGCTTCCCAATGCCGAGCGTCGGGAAGTGACCGTCATGTTCTGCGATCTCGTGGGATCGACGGCACTTGGAACGCGGCTGGACCCCGAAACCTTTCGACAGATACTGGCCGGATACCATGCCCTTATCTCTGCGACAGTCGCTAAGTTTGAAGGCTTCGTAAGGCACCGTATAGGTGACGGAGCTGTGGTATATTTTGGTTGGCCGAAAGGGAATGAGGCTTGCGCCGAGCACGCGGTGCGAGCAGGCCTCGCAGTAATCGATGCTCTTGCCCGAGCGCCGATTGAAGGTGAAAAGCTGCTGGTGCGGATTGGTATTGCCACCGGTCTGGTCGTCGCGGGCGAGTTTTTGCTACTGGGAACTTCTTCCGAGCACGAGATAGTTGGAGACACGCCACACCTTGCAGCTCGTCTTCAAACCCTGGCAGAGCCAGGGACACTCGTCGTTTCGCAAGAAACACGCAAGCAAATTGGAGGGATGTTCTCTTGCGATCATCTCGGGGAAGTGACGCTAAAAGGCTTTGCATCTCCGATCCACGCGTGGCGGATTTACGGAGAGAGCAAAGCGCGAAGCCGCTTCAAGGCTCTGCATACCGCTCCCTTGCCCCCAATGGTCGGCCGAGATGAAGAGTTGGAGTTTCTTCTCCGCAGGTGGAAGCAGGCGAGCTCGGGTGAGGGTCGCCTTGCCTGGATTTCGGGTGACGCCGGAATAGGCAAGTCTCGTTTAGTACAGGCGATGATGGATCGTTTGCGTCACGAAAACTACATTTGTTTGCAGTATTTCTGTTCGCAACATAGTCAGGACACCTCGCTTCATCCAGTCATTGCGCAGCTTCGGCACGCTGCCAAATTCGGGACCGACGATCCGGAACAAGAACAACTGACGAAGCTTGAGGTGCTGTTATCTAACCCTCTACCGGCTGAAGAGCTTTCGCTCTTCTCGGAGTTGCTCTCGATTTCCCCACCGCATCAGTTTCATACGTCTCAATTAAGTCCTCAACGAAAGAAGGAAAAAACGCTCGAAGCGCTTCTTCGCCAATTGCGGAACCTGGCTGAAAGTCGCCCGGTATTGATGATCCTTGAGGACGCGCACTGGGCTGACCCTACAACGCGAGATCTGCTTGAACTTGTGATTAATGGCATTGAGGCTCTGCCTGTCCTTGTGATTGCAACCTCACGGCCAGAATTCCGCGTACCCTGGACCGATCGTGTTGGCGTCACTTTGATGACTCTCAGCAAAGTGGGGCGGAAACAGGCGGTTGCAATCGCGGGTTACGTTGCCGGCGCAGCAGCGCTGAATGACGAGCTGTTAGATCGCATTGCAACTCAGGCTGAAGGCGTACCGCTCTACATCGAGGAACTCACGAAAAGTGTTGTGGAACGAGCCAATGCTTCGGCGACGACGCAGCCGATCGTCTCTATCCCGCCGACGCTCCAGGCTTCGCTTATGGCGCGTTTGGACCGTCTACCGGGCGCGAAATTTGTTGCGCAATGCGGGGCGGTGATCGGTCGAGAGTTCTCTTACCAACTGATCGCCGCGATAGCTCAGCAGCCGGAAGAGCTTTTACTTCAGGCGCTCGATGAGCTTGTAGTTTCCGGTCTGGTCTTTCGGCGCGGCGAGCCGCCTGATGCCAACTATCTTTTCAAGCATGCGTTATTGCAGGACGCTGCCTACGAGAGTCTTCTGCACTCGAGCCGTTGCACGATACATTCCAGAGCAGTGCAGGCCATTCATCAGCTCATCCCGCATGCGGATGACATCTGCCCCGAACTATTGGCCTACCATTGCGCACAGGCGGGCCTGGTTGAGCGGGCAGTAAACCATTCCACGCGGGCTGGTGAGTTGTCGATTACTCGTTCCGCAATGGAGGAGGCCCGCGCTCATTTGGAACAGGGGATGCGCCTCTTAAAGTCGCTGCCCGACGGACCGGCGCGTTGTGGGCTGGAAGCCAAACTATTACTCGCGCTGCAGACCGTAGGAGTCGTCACTCACGGTTATGGCGGTGCAGACGCTGTGAACGCCGCTGAAAGGGCTGTTACACTTGCCCGCGGTGCGGGCCGAAACGAACTGCTGATTCGTGCCCTGTTTGGAGAGTGGGCGTACAAATCTCATGTAGGTGATCTACCTGGCTCGCTGAAAGTCGCTCAGGAAATGGTCGCATTGGCGGATCACCAGGCCGAGCCGCTCGTCTGGGGGCAGGCTTCTACAGCACTCGGCATGAACTACGGATTTGCTGGACGCTTTGTCGAAGCACGGCAAATCTTTGAGGGATGTCTAGCCAAAATCAAGAATAGAGGGTCGGTGCCCCTCGAAGGCCTGCATCCACAGGACAACGAAGTTCTTGCTCGATGCTTCCTGTCCCTACAACTTGCTTGTCTCGGGCAATTTGAACAATCAACCGCAGAGGCCATGAAGGGAATCCAGCGAGCACGCCAGTTGCAACATATGCCGTCGATCGCAGTAGCTCTGACAGTTGGATGCCGGCACGCCTGGCTCACTCGCAATGAAGAGTTGCTCGCTGAAAGAGCTACCGAACTCGTCGAGTTATGTGAGGAGCAGCGGTTTCCGTATTGGCTCGCGCGCGGCCGCTGTTACTCCGGTTGGATTGCTGTACATCGGGGAGAATTTGATTACGGGATTTCCCAGCTGAACGAGGCTATTTCAACTCTCCGCGCCTCAAGTGTCGCGCTCTGGAACATACACGGACTGGTCGCGGAGGCTTACGCTCGCGCCGGAGATAGCGAAAATGCCTTGCGGCACATCGACACCGCCTTGACGGTTTCATCGAAAACAGGCGAGGTCTGGCTTGACGCTGAACTTCACCGGATTAAAGGTGAAATCCTTCTGGAAACCGCGCCGCGATTGGCTGAACAGGGCGAAAAGCATCTGAAGCAATCGATCGAGATTGCGCGAAACCAAACAGCAAAGCTGTGGGAGCTGCGAGCCTCCGCAAGCCTGGCGCGATACTGGTCTGCCACAGGCAGGGATTCGGCCGCCCGGGCCTTGCTCGAACCAATTTTGAATTCATTTGGACAAGGGACTGACGCCCCTGATTTTTCGGACGCCAAAAATGTACTAGCGCGCGTCAGTTGATCGCTTGCCTGCCGCCTAAAATATCACTTTTTTGCACTACGGACAGTCTTTGGGTCGGGCCTCGTCAATCTAACACTGATTAGCCGGCCGGTAGTCTTGACATCTACCG
>NZ_SSMW01000141.1 GCF_004799405.1 Bradyrhizobium sp. | reverse complement strand
AGCATCAATGTCGCAGCCAAGCAGGCCGGCAATCCCGAATTCATGGGTCTGTTCGCCCAGGCGCTGGAGGTGACCGGATATCCCGAACGCTTCATGATCGAGGTGACGGAAGACGCCTTCGTCGCCAAGACCCATTTCCAGGACGAGATCCTGCCGATCTTCCGGCGGCTCGGCGTCGGGATTTCCATCGACGATTTCGGCATCGGCTATTCGTCACTGTCGGCGCTGGCCGACATCACCGCCGACGAAATCAAGATCGACCGTTCCTTCATCACCGACATTCATAAACGCCCGCGCAGCCAGGGCATCCTGAGAGCGATCGAATCGCTCAGCGAGGCACTGGGCATGACGGTGATCGCCGAAGGCATCGAAACCTTCGAGGAGCTCGCCTATCTGCAGGCCGCCACCAAAATCCGCTACGCACAGGGCTACTATTTTTCCCGGCCGATTTTCCTCGAAGAACTCACGCCGGCCACCCGGATCAGCAGCGACGCGCGCGCCCGCGAAGCCAGCCGCCCGTTGCCGGAAACCCGCCCCGCCTATGCGCGCGCCACCGGCTATCGCCGCTGACCTTGCGCGCGTCCGCAGCCAGACGGCTATCATCGCCGCTACGGAAGGTTTATAAACGCCGGGAACGTTACCGGGCGCGAACGCGCATCCTCTTTTCCGATGAAACCCCATGCCTCCTGTCTCGATAGTCCTGAACATCCTCTGGATCCTGCTCGGCGGATTGTGGATGTCGGTAGCCTGGGTGATCGCGGCCGTCATCATGGCCATCACCATCATCGGGCTGCCGTGGGCGCGGGCCGCGTTCAACATTGCCGCCTACACCTTGCTGCCGTTCGGACAGCAAGCAGTGCGCCGCGACAGCCTGACCGGTCAGCAGGATATCGGCACCGGCCCCTTGGGCCTGATCGGCAATGTGATCTGGCTGGTGCTGGCCGGCTGGTGGCTGGCGCTTGCGCACGTCGTCACTGCGATCGTGCTGGCCGTCACCATCATCGGCATTCCGTTTGCCTGGGCGCACCTGAAGCTTGCCGGCATCGCGCTGTGGCCGATCGGCAAGGAGATCGTTCCGATCTAGCCGCATCCTGACGCTATGCCGCCAGACGGCCGCGGTTGTTGTCGGCGAGAATTGGGCGGACCAGCCGGCCGAACCGCTCGGCTTCCTCGTCGTGCAGATAGCCTGACAGGCAGAACGAATGGCAGCCGGCGTCGATGAATTGCTGCAGCGTCGCGGCGCATTGCGAGGGATTGCCGACCACCGCGATCCCGGCGCCCGGCCGGACCCGGGTGATGCCGGTCCATAGAGGCGGCAGCAGCAAATCGCCATGCTCGCGGGCGAGTTCTTGCACACGCCGGTTGGCTTCGGACTTGTTGTAGAGCGTCTTCATCTCCTGCTTCTGTCGCTCGGTGGCGTCGCGCACCAGAATGTCGGCGGCTTGCCACGCGTCTTGTTCATTCTCGCGGCAGATCACCTGCAGCCGCATGCCGAAGCCGATTTCGTATTCGCGGCCGTGGGCCTGCGCCATCTGCCTTATCTCGGTGATGTTCGAAGCGATCTTTTCCGGCAGGTCGCCCCAGAACAGATGCACGTCGGAATGCTTCGCCGACATTTCCCAGGCCTGCCTTGAGCCGCCGCCGAGATAGAACTTCGGGAACGGCTGCTGCAACGGCCGCGGCCGGATATGCGCGCCGGACAACGTGTGAAATTTGCCCTGGAAATTCAACGGACCGCGCGTGGTCCACAGCGCCTTGAGGATCGAGACCTCCTCCTCCATCAGAGCGTAGCGTTCTTCCTTGGCGTAGCGCACGCCCTCGCCTTCCACTTCGCTTTCGTTCTGCCCGGCGATCAGGTTGACGCAGATGCGCCCACCCGACATCTGGTCGAAGGTCGAGATCATCTTGGCCAGCAGCACCGGATTGATGTAGCCGGGACGCGCCGCGATCAGCGGCTTGATCTTCGCCGAGCGGGCCGCCATGAACGCGCCGGTGATCCATGCTTCCCAGCAGGTGGAGCCGACCGGAATCAGCAGGTATTCGAAACCTGCCTTCTCCGCAGCCTGCACGACGCGGTCGCATAGTTCGGGCGATCCGGCAATCTGGGCCGCGGCCACGCCATAGGCCGTGGTGTCGCCGTGCGTCGGCAGATACCAGCCAAATTCAAGCGGACGCATCGAAAGCGTACTGCGCGTCGTCACCGGGCTCGCGTCTTCATTTTTTCATCTTGCCGTCAGCTTTGGGCGGTGCCGGTCCTTTGGCGGAGGCGCCAAGCACCTCGAACGGCACGGTGACCTTGCCGGCCTTTTCAAACTCAAGCGTCATCGAGACCTTGGTCCCCTTCTTCATGGCGCTCTTCAGCTTCAACAATGCTAGCTTGTAGCCGCCGGGCGCCAGCACCACCTTGTCGCCGGCGGAAATCCCCAGTCCTTTGTCGACCGTATCCGACGAGGTTGCCCCTCCGGCCATGCTGATTTGCTGGATCTCAATCTTTTCCGCGACGTCCGACGATGCGCCAACCAGGCGGTCGGCGGCCGTGCCCTTGTTTTCGATCGTCAGATAGCTGCTGGCCAATTCCGAACCGCTCGGTGCTGCGCGACTCCAGGGCTGTGAAATCACGAGATCGCCCACCTTGACTTCTTGCGATTGCGCGGGCGGGCCGGCAAGCGCGCCGACCAGGAGCATGGATACAAAGAGATATGCGCTGGGTTTCAATTTCGTCTCCATTGGCCATGTTTCGGCCGCCCTGAGGGCGGAATGCTCGATCCATGATGCCAAGTTCACGGACGATTGCAATGATCCCTGACCCCTAAAAAGAGGAGCCGACCCCTGACATATCCGACAAAGGTTCTCGCCGGACCGCTGCCTCGGGGCTTTGCTCGCCGCCCCCTGCGTCAACGTGGTTAAGAAGCCGATCCTGCGAGGCAATTGACGGGCGTCGATGGGCCGATCTAACCCTACACAAGCATGGAATTGGACGCCGTCCCGGGCTACGATTACTTCCGACCGGCGACCGCTTACTCAGCCCTTTAAGGGGTTTCGGGATGCAATGTTTGCGTTGTGGTTACCAGAACAAGGCCACCAACGAATATTGCGAAGGATGCGGGGCATCTCTTGGGATCGGGTGCCACGCCTGCGGCCACCTCAACGGACCGAACAGCCGCTTTTGCGGCAAGTGCAGCGCCGCGCTGATGCCCTCCGCTTCGGAGGCGCCCAGCCAGTCCTGGCAGCATATGCTGAGGTCGTTGAACGCCAAGGGCGGAGAGCGCAAGCGCCTGACCGTTCTATTCGCCGACATCCGCAATTCAACCAGTCTGATCGACGGTCTCGGCGATCCTGAACTGGGCATGAGACGGCTGCAACCGGTTCTGGATCTGATGCATGAAGCCGTGCGTCGCTACGATGGCGTCGTCAACAAGGCGCAGGGCGACGGTGTCATGGCGCTGTTTGGCGCGCCGCAGCCTCACGAGGATCATGCCGTCCGGGGTTGCCTCGCCGCGCTGACCATGCAGGACGAGGTCAAGCGGCTCGATGACCCCGCCCTGCAGATTCGCGTCGGCGTTCACACCGGCGAGGTCGTCGTTCAATCGATCGAGCACGGCATCTACCAGACCTATGATGCGGCGGGCGCAAACGTGCACATCGCAAATCGCATGGAGCAGTTGGCCGATGCCGGCGGCATTCTGATTACGAAAGAAACCTACACGGCCGCCAGGCAATTCGTCGAAGTCGAACCGCTCGGCCTGCAGCCTATTCGCGGGCTCCCCGAACCCATCGAGGTGTTCAAGCTGGCAGGCCTGAAGCATGCCCCCTCGAGCGGCGTGTTCCGAAGCGGACGGCGGCTGAGCCCGCTCACCGGCCGAAGCGAACAGTCTTCCGCGCTCGCGCTGGAGCTCGAAAGCACCCTGCGGGGTGACGGCCGCGTGGTTGGCGTCGTGGGTGAAGCCGGGATCGGCAAGAGCCGGCTTTGTTTCGAGTTTGCGGAAGATTGCCGCGGAAAGGGCATCCGGGTCTTCGAAGCGCGCGTCCTGGCGCATGGTCGGGCCACCCCTTTCCAGCCCGTGCTGGAGTTGTTGCGCGATTTCTTTGGCCTCAGGGCGAACGAACCCGCCGACATATCGCGCCCGCGCGTCCTCGACCGGTTGGCGGACCTGCCTGTCTCCGAACAGCAATCGCTCGTGTTGCTGGAGTTTTTGGGCCTCACCGGCCCGCAGCCGCCGGCGTTCAAACTCGACCCCAAGGCGCGAAAGACCCTGTTGCTCGATTTTGTCCAAACGCTGGTGCGGTCGGTCCCGCGGGACACCGCCACCGTGGTGCTGATCGACGATCTGCACTGGATCGATGCGGCAAGCGAGGAATTCGTCGAGGCGCTGGTCGACGCCGTGGTCGGCACCACGACCCTTCTGGTGGTGAATTTCCGGCCGGGATTTGTCGCGCCGCTGATGCACCGGCTGCATTACCGGCAGATCAACATGCCTCCGCTCGCCCCGGCGCAGGCGCAAGCGATACTGCGCGATCATTTTGGCAGCGATCCTTCGCTGGCGTTGCTGAGCCGGAACATCATCGAGCGCGCCCAGGGAAATCCGTTCTTTCTGGAAGAACTTGTGAATGCGCTGGTTGAACGGGGAGACTTCGAGGGGGAAAAGGGCGCCTATCGGCTAAAGGGCGGCGTCGATTCGATCCCGTTGCCCGCGACGGTGCAGGCCGTCGTGGCGGCTCGTATCGACCGTCTTGATGAATCTGCAAAGCAGGTGCTGGAGATAGCCTCGGTCGTCGGCCGCGAGATTTCGATATCAGTGCTCAATTCAGTTTCCGGCCTGTCCCAGACCGAGCTTTCGGAGGCGATCGGACATCTCAGGCGGGTCGAGCTTCTCTATGATGTTCCCCCCTTCGAACAGCGTCTTGTCGCATTTCGCCATCCCCTGATCCAGGAAGTTGCCTATCGATCCCTGCTGCACGAGCGTCGCCGCGAAATTCACTCATCGGTCGCGCAGGCGATCGAGAAGCTGTTTACGGATCATGCGGAAGAACGCGCTTCGCTGCTGGCCTATCATTGGGAGCAGGCCGGCGATCCTCTCAAGGCGGCCCAGCTCAACATGCGCGCCGCGGTGTGGGTCGGCGCCAACGATCCCAGTCAGGCATTGCGAAGCTGGAAGAAGGTGCGCGAACTGCTTTCGGACCAGCCGGGTTCGGCTCAAATCGATTATTTGAAAATGATGGCCTGCGGCCAGATCGTCAATTTCGGATGGCGGGAGGGAATTTCGTCGGAGGAAGCCGGGGTCTACTTCGAGGAAGCCAAAAAGCTGGCATCGGCCCTGGGCGATGTGAGAGCCAATTCGCTGATCCATGCGGCCTATGGCCGAATCCTGGCGAATGGCGGCTCGGCCGACGAATATGTCAAGCGAATCGAGGAAGCCAAGGCGATCGCCGATCAAGGCAGCGACCTCAGCGTCCAGGTCACGCTCAAGGCCATTCTCTGCCACGCCTTGCGGGCTTCAGGCCGCATGTCGGAAGCGCTGAAGATGAACATCGAAGCGACGGACAGCGCGCACGAAATCGCGAAGTTCGACCGGCAGATGCTCGGATTCGATGTCGAGATCTGGCTGACCGCCATGCGTGGACATACCCTGGTGACGCTGGGCCGGGGCGATGAAGCCCGGCCGTTCCTGGAGCGCATCCTTCAACTGGAAGACGGCCACGTCGACGCAATCCATTATGTGATACCGAGCCTTGCCTATGTGGACCTCGCCTGGGCCGAGGGCGATGCCGGGTTGGCGCAGGAGCACGCCAACCGTGCCTATTCGCTCGCCATGAAAAGCGGCAACCCCTATTTGCGGGTCTATGCGCAGGCCTGCCGCGGCCTTTCTCATGTCATCGCAGGACGGCTGACATCTGCCATCGAAGACCTGTCGGAAGCGCTCAGCTTCGCGCGATCGAGGAAGGCCGGCCTGGAAAACGAGGCCCGCATTCTGGCCGACCTGGCAAACGCCTACCGGCTCAACGGCGAGACCGCGATTGCATTTTCTACGGTCAGGGAAGCCATCGAGATCGCGACCGCGCGTCATGCCCGCGTGCCGGAATGTTTTGCCCGCATTGTGCATGCCGACCTTCTGATCCGCTCCGAAACGGAAGACCAAAAGCTGGCAGGGCAACAGGAGCTGGATCGATCGCGCGCCCTTATCCGCGAAACCGGGGCCTTGATATTCGAGCCCCTGCTCGAGAGCGCGAACGTCGAAATCGGCCGCAGCCGCACAGCATCCCACCAGGCAGGCTAGACTGGCACCGCGTAAGCATAAGGCGATGCAACGCCGTCCCATCAACCGCGGTTGTCGTCGCCCGGCTTGACCGGTCGATCCGGTACGCCGTGGCCTTTCGGGTTGATCACCACCGTCTCTGGAATACTGGGTCCCCCGCTTTCGCGTAGGACGACAAGCGTGGCAGTCAAGGCAGGGCATTTACCGCCGCTTCTTGGCCGCCCGCTTCTTGGCTGTCCGCTTTTTGGCAACCTTCTTCTTGCCAGGCTTCTTTCCCTTGCCCGGTTTCTTCTTTTTCTTGGCCAACGGATGAACCGGCCCGATCTCTCCGAGGTCAGGACCGGGATTGGGATCCCCGGCTTCCCCGGCTGGAATTTCGTGATCGCAAAGCAACGTTATCCTCAAGAACACATTCCCGATGGCGTCGGCCGCCTCGCGAGTTACCCGAACAACGTAGGTATTTTGAGGAATGGTCGCGTCGAACTGAGCCCAAAAATGAACGCCCACGATGTTTCCCGCACTGTTTTCAACCGCGGTCTTCAACGCGTTCTGTATATCGATTTGATTCTGGCGTGACAGTATTCTTGCAAGGAAAGCGAACCACCTCGCTTTCGCCTTTGGGCCCGAGGTCGGCCATATGTTTAGCCGAAAAGACGCGCGTGCCAGACTCTTGCCGTTGCCCCAGAGAAAGTCATCGTGAGACGAGCTTACATAGTGTTTAAGGGCTGAAAACGGGGATGCGGTGAATCGGGTGGTTAACTGATTGATGACATCGATGTCATTTCCGTTTGGCAAAAGGTCGCCCATTTTAGTCTCCCTCTGGATTCATAAATCAAATCATTCCACAAGCATCCCTGACGTCAGCCTTGGCATTCATCAGCCGGCGTTTTCTCTTAGTCCAGTTCAAGAACGAGCACGCTGGGCGTCCAGCTTTCACTGAGACGCGGGATTTTAAATTGGCTGCGCTCTCAATCTGACTTAACGCGGGCTCGATGGCAAATCCGGAATTGTTTTTCTGAAGCTGAGCCTGGCCTTCGGTAACCGCCCAGCAATCGGCCGCACAATCGCATGCCAGTTCCCGCATCCATGGCAACCGGCATCCTCGGCTGAGATGGTGTCCGGTTTCGTGCAATAGAATAAAGACCAGCGCGTCCCGACCAATTTCCGGATGATAGGCAAGTCCCCCGAACAGGTTTACCGATCGCACATTGTCCAGAATAGACGCTTGAGCGTTGACCGCGGTCACCCTGTCAAGAATCCGGAAATTCAGCTCCGGAAAACTGGTCCGGAAAATTCCAAGTATCTTCTCCACCAGCGCATATCTTCCAGCACTGCGGTTCTGACTCTCAAGCGCGTTGCGGGTCTGCTCGAATATCATCCGAGACCATGAAGTTATAAGAAGTTATAACTATCCCAGCAAAGTCATATGCGGCGGTGAACCGAGCTATTCTCATTTGCAGCTTATTGTAGCGTTTATGAAAGAGGCAAGTCGATTTGTGCCTGATGGTCGGCTTTCCTCAAAACCCGGCCGCAATCCCGGCGCGCTCGGCACGCCCTTTTCCGGCGCACCCGGCACGATTCCAACGTATGACCTTCGCCTGAACGAGGGCAACGCGACTCCAACCGAGCCATTTGTTCAATACCGGCAACCGATGTGGCCGTTGCCGAGGCCCGGCCAATCGGCTAAATGAACCTTCACGCACCCGTAGCTCAGCTGGATAGAGCGTTGCCCTCCGAAGCTGGACCGGTGAGATGCCTCATCCCTTTAAACTGTGCTTGTTGCAGCGACCGGCGCGCGATTTTCATGTCTCAGGCACACCCGGGCCACACTAGGTCTCGTGGCCAGTCGCAGCGCGTGCGCAGCCGGGCGAGCGGATGCGGCGAATTGGCGTGCTCATGATTACGTCAGAGATTGACCGGGAATCTGAAAAGCGCGCGGTGCGGCAATCCGGAGCCGAGCACATGATCCAGGCACGATGACAACCTGGCGTGACCCTTACAACTTGCCATCAGCCAATCAGCCGGGCATGATCCAAATAGACTTAGAATTTGGTTGTTAGATCTAGGAGGAAGGCCATGGGAGATTTGATTCCAAATCCGAACGATCTTCAAATTGTTGACGGCCTAAATGCACGTTTCAGCGGCCCTAAGCTCCAAAGCTTGCGGGCTCACATTCAGAATAACAACGACGATTTCTTTGCCCCTGGACGACAGCTGAGGCGTCTCACATGGCGACTAAACGTCTTTCCATCATCAGGCCCCAAACCGAAGGGAAGATGGCTGACGTTCCTCAAAGACATTTTGCCGCAACCAATTCATGACCAAATACTTGCCGAGCTTCGCGACGCGGTCGGCAACCCGGCGCGAGTCAATAACAATTGTGCAGGAGTCCGTTTTTGGGCGGCTTATGATCCCAATCTAGCTACGCCATATGGGCTTGTTGTAGGCAGGGAACCGCCAGATGCAAACGGACTCTATTGGAAGACAATTACCTTAACATGTTTGGCGGAAATTCCCGCCAACGTTCAGGGCGATCCCTCCAATCCGCCCCGTGACACCGGTGAAAATGGTCCCCCTCAACCCGCATTACGAACAAGAAAAGGCGGCGGCAAACGGACAGGTAACAAGGGCGGGGTGAAGAAAGCCGCGAAGAGCAAAACGAATAAGGTGGCCAAAAAAGCTGCAAAAAAGAAACAGAAGGGCAAAAAACGATAAATCGGCACAGCAAAGCGGCCGCGCTTTGGCACATATCGAGGGCAAGCACGGGCGCGGGAACTGCGTTCGCTGCAAAGGGCCGACGACCATTCGAGCGCATTAGCAATGGCAACTCGAACTACGCGTTGATTCAGCGGCGTCTCGCCGTGGGGACGCTCGCAATCTTTTGGCACCAACCACTCGGCTTATGACGAAATACATCTGCTCTTCGCGGATAAAGCCACGAACCGCTGCGCACTCTTACGGCCGAAGACCTTTGAGAAGCGATGCAAAAGCATGCGTCTGGAAGCTGCCGCCAAGGCTCACCGATCTACGTGCGCTTGCGTCAGTATTGATTCGGCACATACCGGAAGTGATAGGCGTGCGGTGAGAGAGGCGCGATCGCACGGTTCAAAACTGTGAATTGCAATTTCGGTTTACCTGTCCGGGTAAGAATGGCCGAGTCACCTTGAGGGAAGCAACGGTGTCGCTTTTGTCGCAGAACACTTAGACACTGGTTCATTCTGGTTTGCTCCGGGCGCGTCAACTTCGAAGGTTATGGGCACACAAGCGTTCGCCGAGGGCGAGCAGGCACCGAGGTCCACTGTGATAGGACGCTGTTGGGTATTGCCACGCGTCTTCAGTTCGATTCGCAGCGGAAGATCGAAGTAATACGGAGATCCTGTGACGACCTTCGGCAAGGTTTCTCGCCACCACTTACCATTCGGTCCATCGACCTTAAACTGAACTCCGTATTCAGAAGAAACCTTAAGGTCGCCTGAGGCGGAAATGCAAAATATGACTCGATCCGCGAGAGTTCCTACAGAAAGATTCACTCCGTCCTTTTGCAAATACACTTCTGCTGCTGCCGGGGCCACAAGCATCAGCACTGACGAAATGGCCACATATACAATTCGTATCATCGAATTCCAGAACTCTGGCTTGCCTGGGCGGTTTCTCACGCGTAAGTTGAGGACGATATTATCGCAGGAGAGTGAAACATGAAACGCATTTTCGCGATTGCGGTCTTAGCTCTGTTCGGTTCAAACGGGGCCTTCGCCAAAGAGATTACGGTAAAGTCCTGGTGTCCGATGACTAAGGCATCCGGAATTGGAAAAGGCGCAACACTTGAGGTTGCTAGGGAACTTGCGATCAAAAAATGTTTGGCCAACGGTGGCTTGAGTAGTTGCTGTCCGAAGTTCACTCGGCAGATTTAACCCGTCCTCACCAAATTTTAATGCGAGCGGAGAGTCTAAGGATTGTTAATTAACAGTCTCCCGTCCGCGCGAGTGAGTCGCGACACCTCTGGATGAAAGTAGCCTGTCTACGTCAGCGAAATTCGTCGCTGCCCTATATCCCGCTCACAAATCCGCGGCGGGTTTTTGATCCCCGGGGTCTAACCAAAGTTAAACTAAGATATCCAGACCCGGGCGAGACGGAGTAATTGCGTCAAGCATTGCCATTGTCCGGTCCCAACACTTTTCGGAGATGCCGGGGTGGCCGGACGATGACTGCTATCGGCTAGAGCGGACATGCCGTTCTAGCGTGGCCAGTTCCGCTTTTTGACCCATCGCACCCGTTCGCCAGCGATAATTATTGCGATGCAAATTGTTAGCCCGACGCCACTTCGCCGGTTGCTTTGCGGATCGTGACTTTTCATCACACAGCTTTCTTCTGGAGGTTGTGCTCGCCAGTGTGGGTGATAGGCTCGGTCTATTGCCGATTTGGGATTCCCGATGCGCGCCGTTGCGGCCGTCATTTTAGCAATTTGGTCAACCTGGCTTTTCAGTCAGCCCGCGTTTGCGGACAAACGGGTAGCGCTGGTGATAGGCAATTCAGCCTATCAAAAGGTCAGCCCGCTCGCCAATCCAGTGAACGATTCCGAAGCGATTTCAGCGACGTTCAAGAGCGCCGGTTTCGATGTCGTCGAGCTCAAACGCGACCTCAATGTGAGCGAGATGCGCCGCGCCTTGCGCGATTTCGCCAATACCGTCCGTGATGCCGACGTCGCTATCGTTTATTACGCAGGACACGGCATCGAGATCGACGGCACCAACTATCTGATACCGGTCGAGCCGTGCTGGAGCATGACATCGATGCGTTCGACAAGGCCATTCCGCTGGATCGGCTTTTGACGGTCATCGAGCCCGCGAGGCAATTGCGGCTCGTCATTCTGGACGCGTGCCGCGACAATCCCTTCAACAAGACCATGAAGCGCACCATCGGGGCGCGCGCGATCGGGCGAGGGCTGGCCAAGGTCGAGCCAGGCAGTCCCAATACGCTGATCGCCTTCGCCGCGAAAGCCGGATCGACCGCATCCGACGGTGGCAGCAAAAATAGCCCTTTCACCGCTGCCCTTGTCAAATATCTGCCGCGACCGGGTCTCGATCTGCGTAAGGCGTTCGGCTTTGCCCGCGACGAAGTCCTGAAGGTCACCAATAACAAGCAGGAGCCGTTCATCTATGGCTCGCTTGGCGGAGACGACGTGGCGCTGGTGCCCGCCGTGGCAACGCCATCCCCTGCTGCGGGCGTCGCTGATCCCAGCGCGGCGGTAAGGCGTGACTACGAGATTGCGCTGCAAATCAACGAGCCGGCAATTTGGGATTCCTTTATTAGGAACTATCCATCAGGATTCTATACTGACGTCGCGAAAGCGCGGCGCAACAAGCTTAATGCAGAGATCGCCAGTATTGCTTCAACCGAAAAAGCTAAGGTGTCTTCTGACGAGCAAAAGCGCCTCGCCGTTGAGGGTGCAAAGGGTGCCGAGCAAGCAAAGGCAGCCGAGCAGGCGAAAGCCGCCGAGCAAGAGCGCGTCGCTGCTGAAAAGAAGAAGGCGGCCGAGGACGCCAAGTTCGCCGAGGCTGAGCGGGTAAAGGCCGCGGCTCAGGCCAAGGCCGCCGAAGACGCCAGGCTTGCCGCTGAAAAAGCCAAGAAGATCGAAGACGCCAAAGCCGAGCAAGCGCGCATCGCCGCCGAAAAGAAGAAGGCCCAGGAAGACGCCAAAGCTGCTGAAGTTGAACGAGCCAAAGCCGCGGCACAGGCGCGGCTATGACGGCGGTTACGACGCCGTGCGGCGTTATGCCAGGCGGTGGAGCAAGGAGCGCGGGCAATCGACGGCGGCGGCCTACGTTCCGCTGAGCTTTGCGCCTGGAGAAGCCTATCAGTTTGACTGGAGCCATGAGGTCGTCCTGCTGAATGGCGTGACGGTGATGGTGAAGGCCGCCCATGTCCGGCTCTGCCACAGCCGGATGCTGTTCGTGCGGTGCTACCCGCGCGAGACACAGGAGATGGTGTTCGACGCCCACGACCGGGCGTTCGCGTTGTTCAAGGGCACCTGCAGCCGCGGCATCTACGACAATATGAAGACTGCCGTGGAGACGATCTTCGTCGGCAAAGGACGTCTCTACAATCGCCGCTTCATGCAGATGTGTAGCCATTACCTTGTCGACCCGGTCGCCTGCACGCCGGCATCAGGCTGGGAGAAGGGCCAGGTCGAGAACCAGGTTGGGCTTGTCCGGGAGCGCTTCTTCACGCCACGGCTGCGGTTCAAAACCCTCGACGAGTTAAACGCATGGCTGCTGGACAAGTGCATCGCCTACGCCAAAGCGCATCGCCATCCTGAACTGACCGAGCAGACAGTCTGGGAGGTGTTCGAGGCAGAACGGCCAAAGCTTGTTCCCTATGCCGGCCGGTTCGACGGATTCCACGCGGTGCCGGCATCGGTCTCAAAGACCTGCCTGGTGCGGTTCGACAATAACAAATACTCGGTCACGGCCAGCGCGGTCGGACGTCCGGTCGAGGTTCATGCCTATGCCGACCGCATTGTGATCCGCCAGGACGGGCGCATCGTTGCCGAGCATCCGCGATCCTTCGGCCGCGGCGAGACGACCTACGATCCCTGGCATTACGTACCGGTGCTGGCTCGCAAGCCCGGCGCCTTGCGTAACGGCGCTCCCTTCAAAGACTGGGTACTGCCCGCAGCGATTGAACGTGTGCGGCGCAAGCTCGCCGGCGCCGACGATGGCAATCGGCAGATGGTCGACATCCTCAACGCGGTTCTGACCGACGGTCTGCCGGCCGTCGATGCGGCCTGCGCCGAGGCAATCGCCCACGGCGTCCATTCCGCCGATGTCGTTCTCAACATCCTGGCTCGGCAACGTGAGCCCGCCCCACCAGCCAACATCATGACGCCGGCTGCACTGACCTTGCGCCATGCCCCGATCGCCGACTGTGCCCGTTACGACAACCTCAGGAGAACCAACTAATGGAGCGTACTCAACTGTTCGACCTCATGGGTGAGCTCAAGCTCTACGGCATGAAGGCCGCCTTCGACGAGATCATGGCGACCGCTGTCAAACGCCAGCACGAACCTCAACGCATTGTCGGCGATCTGCTCAACGCCGAGATCAACGAGAAGCAGGCACGCTCGATCAAGTACCAGCTCACCATCGCCAAATTGCCGCTTGCCAAGGACCTTGAGGACTTCCAGTTCGAAGGCACACCCATCAACCAGACGCTGGTCAATGATCTCGCCAGCGGCGGCTTCATCGCCCAGCAACGTAACGCCGTCCTGGTCGGCGGTACCGGCACCGGCAAAACACATATGGCCATCGCAATCGCCAGAAGCTGCATCCGATCTGGTGCCCGCGGCCGCTTCTACAACGTGGTCGACCTCGTCAACCGCCTGGAGATCGAGACCCGCAATGGACGGCAAGGTCGCATCGCCGAGCATCTGACCCGGATGGACTTCATCGTCCTCGACGAACTCGGCTACTTGCCGTTCGCTCAATCCGGCGGCCAGCTACTGTTCCATCTCGTCAGCCGGCTCTACGAGCGCACGTCGATCGTCGTCACCACCAATCTTGCCTTCGGTGAATGGCCCAGCGTGTTTGGCGACGCCAAGATGACCACCGCGCTGCTCGACCGCCTGACTCACCATTGCGACATCGTGGAAACCGGCAACGACAGTTGGCGCTTCAAAAGCCGCGACGACGATCACGCAACCCGCGCTCGCCACGTCTCCGCAACCCCGACCAGCTCCGACGAGGCGAGCGCTACCGCCAAAACCCGTCGCCCAAAGGGGTCAAAATTGGACGCCGATACGGGGTCAAATTTGAACGCCGATTGACACCGGCACTCTCGGCACATGCTTTTCTGGCGCACCCGACACGATTCGAACGTGTGACCTTCGCCTGAAAGAGGGCAACGCGACTCCAACCGAGCCATTTTGTTCAATACCAGCAGGCCATGTGGCCGTTGCCGAGGCTCGGCCAATCGGCTAAATGAACCTTCACGCACCCGTAGCTCAGCTGGATAGAGCGTTGCCCTCCGAAGGCAAAGGTCACACGTTCGAATCGTGTCGGGTGCGCCAATGGTATCAATGGCTTACATCCGGCACTCGAATGAGAACATTTTGCTCAGCTAGCGCATAGCTAGCGGCGGCTCAGCCAACGGAAACATGGCGAGGATCGAAGCTCCTCGCCATGTTTGCTCAAGACCCCGTGCACCGGATAGCGGTCCATCCCCAAGGGCGACTAAATCCCGCGCGCGCCGATGCCGCCTTTGGACATACTATGCCGAGGTTCGAGCAGTTGCGCACGTGCATCCAGAAGCGACTTGCCGGGTTGACCGATCCGAAGCTGCTGCCGTTACCCTGCGGCCAACACGGTTGCCTACTCGATTGATTCCCCGCTCCCTTGCCATCCAACAGACGTCGTATTGGAGGGGCCGGGCGACCCGAATAAGGGCACAACAATCAGCTCGTTATCGCTGTGATCAGCAGTTCGTTTAATTGGGCGGCCGACACAGTGACCGGTGGGACCGACGAGGTCGGCGCAATATTTCTCAAAATGACAAACGGAGTTTCCCCCCTTGAGGCGACGTTCCGTAGTGCAGGTCTATGATCACCGAAGAATGCGAGAACATAATCTCGACCGGAATCGTCAAGACTTTCTATCACCATTCCAAGGAGCCGATCCGAGTTATAAACGTGCTCCAGATAATTATCGATGTCTGTCCAGGGCCCGTGATTTTCCATGGTGACGGCGTAGAAAAGCGACGGGCGCCCGGATTGCCTGATTCTATCCAGGAGAACTTGCCCCACCGCGCGGTCGGATATGTATCGTCCTATCCGTTCAGCGGACGTGAATTCGGTATTGGCCTCGTCCAAAAACACGTCGAAACCAAGCGCCGGAATCGCTACATCGCGGCGAAAAAAACGACGATCGTAGGG
>NZ_SSMW01000140.1 GCF_004799405.1 Bradyrhizobium sp. | reverse complement strand
GCCATGATCGGCGTGGTGCGGTCGTTTACGCGGTCCGCTCCCGCGACGTCACGCGCGACGTCTGCCGCTATAGCGGTTTCGCGCTCGTGATTGATAGTCGGCGGATACATCCGCGTGTAGTTCGTCTCGGCCGATCCGCCATAGGTGCGCGCGATCCCCTCCGCGATCTCTGATATCCGGCGCTCCACCAGATCGCGTACCTTAGGCTCGAAAGTGCGCGCCGTACCGCTGATCGTCGCAGTCGCGGGAATGATGTTGAAGGCGGAGCCCGCGTGGAAAGAGCAGGCAGATACGACGGCCGTCTTCATCGGATCGACGTTGCGCGCGACGATCGACTGTAGCGCGCCGACGATTTCCGAACCGATGAGCACGCTGTCGATCGCCTTGTGCGGGCCTGCGCCCCCATGGCCGCCCTTGCCGTGTACGACGATTTCGAAGCTGTCGGCCGCGGCGAGAATCGGGCCTGGCGTCAGGGCAAAATGACCTTCCGGCAGGCCGGGCATGTTATGCAGGCCGTAAACCTCTTGAATGCTCCAGCGCGTCATCAGGCCATCGTCGACCATGGCCTTCCCCCCGGCGCCGCCTTCCTCGGCGGGCTGGAAGATCATGACCGCGGTGCCGTCAAAATTGCGGGTCTCGGTGAGATATTTGGCCGCGCCGAGCAACATAGCGGTATGGCCGTCATGCCCGCAGGCATGCATCATGCCCGGTGTTTTCGAGGCGTAGGACACGCCGCTCATCTCCTCAATCGGCAGCGCGTCCATGTCGGCGCGCAGGCCGATGACGCGGCCGGAATTATTTTTGCGACCGTGGATGACGCCGACCACACCGGTGTGCCCGATGCCGGTCACCACCTCATCGCAGCCGAACTCCCGCAAACGATCGGCGACGATTCCGGCCGTGCGATGCACCTCGTACAGGAGTTCCGGATGCTCATGGAAATCGTGGCGCCAGGCGGCGATTTCGTCGGTGAGGGCGGCGATGCGGTTGACGATGGGCATGGTGCACTCCTGGGCTCAAAGGGCTTTCGGCGCTGAGCTTGTTATAACAACTATTTATCACACTAGGTGGTGATGAAGGGTGCAAGGCGTCGCAGGATATGTCTGAAATGGGTCAAAATCGGAAAAGCTCAATGCGAGCATATGACTTCCGCTTTGTCCTTAGGAACGGACATAGGGCGACTACTGCGGCATGTCCGTTAAGTGCCAAAATCGGAAGTAGCCGGCTTTATTCGATCACCGGCGAAACCCGGTAACCGACGGCCGTGTCTGCGCGTTCAGGCAACTTAAAAATCCCCTTGCGACAAATGGCGGTGCGCGCGCTCGAGCGCATGCCGGTCCGGCCCCTGCGCCAATAATAAGGGACGAGTTCGCCGCGAAGCCAGACAAATCGCGGGCGGTGTCAACGCGCAGCCGCGCCAGCTTATTTGTTGCCAAAGTAATCTATTTTTTTCGATTCTAACCGAAACGCTGTTAGGTAAGGAGGCGAGCCGCCACTACTTCGGATTCGACTTATCAGATTACTTCAATTTGTTGGACGCTTTTAGGAACGACGATGAGTAATCGGCAGAAGGAAGAAATCGTGGGAGTAGAACAGCCATGGCGACAAGTTACAATCGTGCAAATTGAAATCGCTGGTTTTACGCAAACGCATGCCTTCGACGATTTTGTTCAGCTGTTGCAAAATAGTTTTGAGAGCTTAGGCATTTCGGCGCGTATAGCTGTAAATCAATTTAGTACGGTGGGCGTAAATGTTGTGATTGGCGCAAATGTTCTCACTCGACTCCCCGAATCCTTGCGACCCGAACTCCCAAAGAACACGGTAATCTTCAATCTTGATCAGGTTCACCCGGCAAGCCCCTGGATGGAGGAATACTATCTTTCGCTGCTCCGGGCTCATCCAGTTTGGGATTATAGCTCCGTGAATATAGCGAGGCTCGCAGAACATTTCGGAATTCACCGGACCGCGCTAGTCAAAATAGGACATATGCCCGTAATGAGCAGGATTGAAAGCGTCGTGTCGCCCGATATTGACGTGCTTTTCTATGGAAATTTGAGCCCTCGTCGCGCTAAAATTTTGATGGATTTTACGGAAACGGGGATCAATCTTGTGGGTTTGACGGGCGTTTATGGCAAGGAACGTGATATTTTTATCGCAAGGGCAAAGCTTATCCTGAATCTTCAATATTATGACTTTCCGGGCATCTCTGAAATTGTGCGTCTCTCTTATTTGTTGTCGAATAGGAAGGCTATTGTCACGGAATCAGGAGATTACATTGCGATTGAGAGCGATGTTGAGCAATGTGTGGTTCCTGCACGATATGAAGATCTTGTGGAGACCTGTGTCAAACTTTGCCGCGATGACGCCGCTCGAAAACGAATCGAAAATAGGGGCTATGTCTTGTTTTCACGGCGCAACCAAGGGGCATTTTTGAGCGAGGCCATACGTAACACCGCTATAAATCCTTGAGTTTTCTCCTGTCCCTCGGCTTGGGGCGACTTCCGTTCCGGGTCAAAACCGGAAGAACTCGGATCGAGCATATGATTTCCCCTTTGCCCCCGAGAGCGGACATCGCGCGGCGCAGTCGTTCGGGCCGATAGACCGCGCGCCCCCGACCCCTCCCCGCCGCTTCGCGGAGGGAGGGGAGAAGATGATCCCCGTATGCGAGCTGGACAATGCTCTAGCGTCCCTTGAAGACCGCCTTGCGTTTTTCCTTCACCGCCGACTTCGCCTCACTGGCGTCTTCACTTTCCTTGACCTCGGTGAGCGCGCGCTGGGCGCGGCCGGATTGTTCGGACGGTCCATGCGCCAGCACCCCTTCGGTGACAAACCGCTTCAAGGTCTTCAGCACCAAGGGCGAGAACTCGGCCATTTCGCGCGCCATCTTCAGCGCCGCCGGGACCTGCTGTCCGGTCGGCACAACCTCGTTGACGAGCCCAATATTGAAGGCGCGTTGCGGATCGAGGGTGCGGCACAGCAGCATCATTTCCATCGCGACCTTGTGCGGAATGCGCCCCGCCAGACCGGCAATCAGCCCGCCGGTAAAACCCAACCGCGCTTCGGGATAGGAAAACCTGGCGTTCTCCGCGGCCACCGTCAGATCGCACATCATCGAGAGCACCAGCGCGCCGCCGACGCACCAGCCGCCCACGGCCGAAACGATCGGCTTGGTGGTCTCAAAACCGACGGTCGGGATGCAGCGCCACAGTTCGGGAAAATTGCCGGTGTCGGCGCCGCCCGAAAACGCCTCGTTGCCGGCGCCGGTCACTACCGCGGCCCTCTGCGTATCGGAGCGCTCGAAATCCTGGAAGGCTTTTTGCAGTAACAGCGCCGTCTCGGCGCAGATCGCGTTGCGGCGTTCCGGCCGGTTGATCGTGATCAGCGTGGTGCCGTCGGCATTATTTTCGACCAGGACCTTCTGCATGGCTGTTCCTTTTCAGGTGAGCACCGTCCGCGTCATCTCGCCAGCGACCTCCAGCGTTCGGCAGCTTCAATCGCCGATTGCCACAGGCGATCGGCCGGCTGGCCGCGATGCAGCGCCTTTCCGACTTCGCAGACAGCCAGGAACGCGCTGGACCGGGCGTCTTCGACTTCCAGCGGTTGTTCACCGCCGCCCTGAACCAGGCCGACCAGGCCGTTCAATACCTTCAGCGCAACTGGCGCCGGCTCATGTTCAGCCGCTTTCAAGGCGTCGACAACTTTTGCGGCCTTCTCCGAATCGGTCATGCGGCGGCTTACTCCGCAGCCTCACTCCTCGCGTCGAGCATCTCCAGCACCTTCGGCGGCGACATCGGCAGGCTGTAGAACCGCTTGCCCAGCGCGTCGTAAATGGCGTTGGCGACCGCCGCCATCACCGGCACCAGCGGCACTTCGCCGACGCCCTTGACGCCTTGCGGATGCTTCGGGTTCGGCACCTCGACCATCACGGTGTCGAGCATCGGCAGGTCCGAGCACACCGGCATGCGATAGTCGAGGAAGCCCGGATTATCGACCTTGCCGTGCTTGTTGTAGATGTACTCTTCGTTGAGCGCCCAGCCGATGCCTTGCGCGACGCCGCCCTGCATCTGGCCCTCGACATAGCCCGGATGGATGGCGCGGCCGACGTCCTGCACCGCCGTGTAGCGGATCACGCGCACGATCCCGAGCTCGACATCGACTTCGACGTCGCAGATGTGGGTGCCGAAGCCGCCTTCGGCGCCTTCGGTGTTGAGCTGCACGCCGGCGCCGATCGGCCCGCCCATCGATCCGGCTTTGGCCGCCAGTTCAGCCAGCGTCAGCGGCGGAAACTCGCCGGCGTTGGGACTGGCCGGATGCGCCGCGCCGTTTTCCCATTTCACCGCTTCGGGATCGATCTTCCAGATCCTGGCGGCGCGCTCGCGCAGCGTGGTGATGATCTTGTCGGTCGATTGCGTCACCACGATCGCGGAGGCAAACAGCACGCGGCTGCCGCCGGTCAGGTTCGAGAAGCCGACCGTCGCGGTATCGCCGATCAGGACCGACACCCGCCTGTAGTCGATGCCGAGCAACTCGGCGCAGATATTGGCGATCGCCGCGCGCGAGCCGCCGATGTCCGGATGGCCGGTGGTGACGACGACGTTGCCGTCCTCGGTGATGTTGACCTGTGCTGAGGATTCGCCGCCGGCGTTGAACCAGAAGCCGGAAGCGACGCCCCTGCCCTGCAATTTGCCGAGCGGCGCGCTGTAATGCGGATGCGCCCTGGCGGCCTCCAGCGTCTCGATGTAGCCGATGCGCGGAAACACCGGGCCGTGCACCGCCTTGGTGCCCGCCTTGGCGGCATTCTTCAGCCGCAACTCCAGCGGATCGATCTTGAGCGCAGAGGCGAGTTCATCGATCGCGCATTCGACCGCATAGGCCCCGATCGGCGCGCCCGGCGCGCGATAGGCCGCCACCTTGGAGCGGTTGCACAGCACGTCGAATCCCACCGACAGAACATGCGGGATATCGTAAGGCGCAAAGCTGCAGCCGACGGCGCCGCGGATCGGCGAGCCCGGCAGCGCGCCGGCCTGCAGATAGAAGGTGCCTTGCGCGGCGACGATGGTGCCGTCTTTTTTCGCGCCGATCTTGATCGTGCTCTTCGAGGCGGAGGTCGGCCCGGTCGCCCGCATCACTTCTTCGCGGGTCATCACCATCTTGACCGGACGGCCGGACTTCTTCGAAAGCAGCGTCGCCAACGGCTCGAGATAGACGATGGTCTTGCCGCCAAACCCGCCACCGATTTCGGCCGGGATGGCGCGGATATCGCTCTGCGCAATGCCGGTCAGGTACGCAGTCATGGCGCGGACCATGAACTGGCCCTGGCTCGAGCTCCAGATCACCGTCTTGTTGTCGGCGCCGACGCCGACCAGGCAGGCCTGCGGCTCGATATAGCCCTGATGCACCGGACGGGTGGTGAAGGTGCGCTCGACGACGACTTCGGCCTCCTTGAAGCCTTGCGCGACGTCGCCCTTCTTGAGCTCGAGCTTGGCGGCGATGTTGGAGGGCTTGCCTTCGAATTGCATGAACTCGTGCAGGATCGGCGCGTCGGGCTTGAGCGCGTCGTCGATCTCGATCGCCCAGGGCAGCACCTCGTAGTCGACCTCGATCAGCGTGCAGGCATGCGCCGCGATCGCCTCGGTGGTGGCGGCGACGGCGGCGACCGGGTGGCCGGGAAACAGCGCCTTGTCGCGCGCCATCACGTTGCGGCACATCCAGCGCATGTCCTGGATGCCGAGGATGACCGATTTGTCGACCGGGAAATCGACGATGTCGCGCGAGGTGATCACCGCCTTGACGCCCGGCAGCGCCTCCGCCTTCGAGGTGTCGATGCCTCTGATGCGGGCGTGCGGATGCGGGCTGCGCAGGACCTTGCCCCAGATCATGCCGGGCATGGTGGTGTCGGCGGCAAAGGCCGCGCGTCCGGTTACTTTATCGACGCCGTCGGGGCGAATGGTACGCTGGCCGATCCACTTGTTGTCGGTGATCACATTCATTGTGCTGTCTCCCGCATGTCAGCGGCGGTCTCCATCACCGCGCGCACGATCTTGTCGTAACCGGTGCACCGGCAGAGATTGCCGGCCAGCCAAAACCGGACCTCTTCCTCGCTTGGCTTCGGATTCTTCTTCAGCAAGGCGTCGGACGCGATCAGCATGCCCGAGGTGCAGATGCCACACTGCAGCGCCGCCATCTCCAGGAACTTCTGCTGCAGCGGATGCAGATGATCGCCCTTCGCCATGCCTTCGATGGTGCCGATCTCGTGGCCCTCGGCCTCGGCCGCAAGCATCAGGCAGGAACAGACCAGGCGGTCATCCAGCGTGATGCTGCATGCGCCGCAATCGCCGGACGCGCAGCCTTCCTTCGAGCCGGTGAGGCCCAGCGGCCCGCGCAAGGCGTCGAGCATGGTGTCGTTGGGTTCGCACAGAAACTCCGCCGGCTCGCCGTTGATGATGGTGGAAACATGCAGTTTGGCCATGGTCTTCTGATTCCTCAAACCCGATTTTCTTTGGCGCGGCGGGCGGCGATGGCGGCCGTGCGCCTGAGCAGCACGCCGGCAACCTTGGTGCGGTAAACGATGGTGCCGCGCTTGTCGTCGATCGGACGGCAGGCGGCGGAGCAGGCGCTGGCGGCGGCATTGAGCGCCGCCTCGTCGAGCTTGCTGCCGATCAGCGCCTTCGCCGCCGGCTCGACCAGAAGCACGGTCGGCGCCACCGCGCCGAGACCGACGCGCGCGGCGGTACAGACGCCGTCCTTCAAGGTCAGGTTAACCCCGACCCCGACCACGGCGATGTCCATCTCGGTGCGCGGGATCATGCGCAAGTAAGCATCGCTGGAGCCCGGCGGCCGCGGCGGCAGCGTGAAGCTGACCAGAATCTCGCCGGGCAACAGATTGGTGCGGCCCGGACCGGCTGGTACCTCTTCCACCTTGATCTGCCGGCGTCCGTTTGGCCCTTGAAGCGTGACCATGGCGCCGGCGGCGATCATGGCCGGGACGCTGTCGCCGGCCGGCGAGCCGTTGCACAGGTTGCCGCCCGCGGAAGCCCGCCCCTGCACCTGCTTGGAACCGATCAGGTTGACGGCCTCCAAAACGCCGGGCCAGACCTTGCCGAAGCGAGGATGTTCGGCCAGCACCATGCCGGAGACGGCGGCACCGACGCGGAAGCCGCCATCGGCGGTCGGCTCGATCGCGGTCAGTTCGGCGATTTTCTTGACGTCGACGATCAGGCCCGGCCGAATTGCGCCGGAGCGCATCTGCACCAGAAGATCGGTGCCACCAGCCAAGATGCGCGCGGCACTTCCGGCGGCAGCAAACGCACCGATCGCTTCATCAAGCGAGTTCGGCGCCAAATATCGGATATCCGTCATGGTCGTTCCGTCGTCTCCCTTGCCGGCCCGCGGCCAACTTGTTGTTTACTCACTGATCTTGAGCCTGCGGGGCAAGCCTACACGGGCCGGGGCGATAGGAACAGCCTCCTCGCCCCGGTGCAATCGGCAGGCTCCCATGCATGGAGCGGGCTTGTAGCTGCCGGCTTGTAGCCGCCTTGGCCGTCGCGGTGATGACGTTGTCCCGCCCGGATGCTACGACAGCAACCGCTTCCACCCCAAAATTCACACGGTAACGGCATGCGAAGCTTTTCAACGGCGCTGGCTTTTCTCGGCGCGGCACTGGTGCTGGGCGGGGCGCAGCAGGCCTCGGCCCAACCGGCGCCGTTCCCGACCAGACCGGCAGCGCCGGCCCGGCCGGCTGCGGCGCCGACGCCGCGCGCCGCATCCTGTCACGGCGGCATGAGTTTCGACCGCTTTCTCACTGAGCTGAAAGCGCAAGCCGCCGCGGCCGGCGTGTCGCAGCGCGCGCTGGCGGAAGCCTCGCCCTATCTGGTCTACGACCAGGGCATCGTCAACCGCGACCGCGGCCAGCGCGTGTTCGGGCAGGTGTTCACCGAGTTCGCCGGCCGCATGGCCGCGACCTACCGGATGCAGCAGGGCCAGGCCAGGATCAAGACCTACGCCACGGCGTTCGCGCGCGCCGAAAAGGAATACGGCGTGCCGCCGGCGGTGATCGCCGCGTTCTGGGGACTTGAAAGCGATTTCGGCGCCAACATGGGCAACCTGCCGACGCTGCGCTCGCTGGTGTCATTGGCCTATGATTGCCGGCGCTCGGAGATGTTCCAGAACGAAACCATCGCCGCGCTGAAGATCGTCGAGCGCGGCGACCTTTCGCCGGAGGAGATGGTCGGCTCGTGGGCCGGCGAACTCGGCCAGACCCAATTCCTGCCGACGCATTATTTCAACTATGCCGTCGACTACGACGGCGACGGCCGCCGCAATCTCTTGCGCAGCCCCGAGGACGTGATCGGCTCGACCGCGAACTACATCGCCAACGGCCTGAAATGGCGGCGCGGCGAACCCTGGCTGCAGGAAGTCCGGGTGCCGCCAAATCTACCGTGGGACCAGGCCGACCTGACGATCCAGCTGCCGCGCTCGAAATGGGCGCAGCTTGGCGTCAGCTACCCCGACGGCAAGGCGATGCCGAACGACGAGCTGCCGGCATCGCTACTGCTGCCGATGGGCCGGACGGGGCCGGCGTTCCTGGCCTATGCCAATTTCGCGGCCTACACCGAGTGGAACAACTCGCTGATCTATTCGACCACCGCCGGCTATCTCGCCACCCGCATCGCCGGCAGCCCGCCGATGCGTCGGCCGGCGGCGCCGGTCGTGCAACTGCCGTTCAACGAACTGCGCGAGCTGCAGCAATTGCTGGTGCGCGCCGGCTTCAATGTCGGCAAGGTCGACGGCGTGATGGGACAGCAAAGCCGCAGCGCCGTGAAGGCGATGCAGATCAAATACGGCCTGCCCGCCGATTCCTGGCCGACCGCCGAACTGCTGGCGCGGATGCGCGGGCCCGCGCGCTGACACCGGTTGGTCCCAATGCTCTTTCCACCGGACGGAAAAAATGCTCTAGGGTCGACCGCAACGAACCAGAGGGGAAACATCGTGCGTCAAACTACGATCATCGCCGCTGCCGCCATCGCGCTGTCAGCCACTGCCGCCTATGCGGACGATTTGAAGATCGGCCTGATCTACGGCAAGACCGGGCCGCTGGAGGCCTACGCCAAGCAGACCGAAACCGGCCTGCGCATGGGCCTGGAATACGCCACCAAGGGCACCATGATGCTCGATGGCCGCAACATCGTCATCATCACCAAGGACGATCAAAGCAAGCCCGACCTTTCGAAAGCCGCCCTTGCGGAAGCCTATCAGGACGACAAGGTCGATATCGCGATCGGCACGACGTCGTCGGCGGCGGCGCTGGCCGATCTTCCGGTCGCCGAGGAAAACAAGAAAATCCTGATCGTCGAGCCCGCCGTCGCGGACCAGATTACCGGCGATAAATGGAATCGATACATTTTCCGCACCGGCCGCAACTCGTCTCAGGACGCGATTTCGAACGCGGTGGCGATCGGCAAGCCCGGCGTCACGGTCGCGACCTTGGGCCAGGATTACGCATTCGGTCGTGATGGCGTCGCCGCCTTCAAGGAGGCGCTGGCGAAAACCGGCGCGACGCTCGCCGCCGAGGAATACGTGCCCACCACCACCACCGATTTCACCGCGGCCGGCCAGCGGCTGTTCGACGCGTTGAAGGACAAGCCCGGACGCAAGATCATCTGGGTGATCTGGGCCGGCGGCGGCGATCCCCTGACCAAGCTGCAGGACATGGACCCGAAGCGTTACGGCATCGAGCTGTCGACCGGCGGCAACATCCTGCCGGCGCTGGCCGCCTACAAGCGGCTGCCCGGCATGGAGGGCGCGACCTATTATTACTACGATATTCCGAAGAACCCGGTGAACGAGTGGCTGGTCAGCGAACACCAGAAGCGCTTCAACGCGCCGCCGGATTTCTTCACCGCGGGCGGCTTCGCGGCGGCCATGGCGGCGGTCACCGCCGTGACCAAGGCAAAATCCACCGACACCGAAAAACTGATCAGCGCCATGGAAGGCATGGAGTTCGACACCCCGAAGGGCAAGATGATGTTCCGCAAGGAGGATCACCAGGCGCTGCAGAGCATGTATCACTTCAAGGTCAAGGTCGATCCGAACGTCGCCTGGGCGGTGCTGGAGCCGGTGCGCGAACTCAAGATCGAGGACATGAACATCCCGATCCGCAACAAGAGATAGCGGTCGGTCTCTTTCTTCTCCCTCGCCCCGCATTTCGCGGGGAGAGGGTCGGGGTGAAGGGCTCTCTCGACGAGCACTGTGCTTGGAGAGTCCCCCTCACCCGATCGCTTCGCGATCGACCTCTCCCCGCAGGCGGGGAGAGGTGAAGAACGTCGCGCTTCACCATGAGCTGCATATGACCCTCTCGCTCGAAACCCAGGACCTCACCATCCGCTTCGGCGGACACGTCGCCGTCAACGGCGTCAGCTGCCGCTTTCGTCCCGGCGAACTGACCGCCATCGTCGGCCCGAACGGCGCGGGCAAGACAACCTATTTCAACCTGATCTCCGGCCAGCTGCGCGCCAGCGCGGGCAGCATCCTGCTGGACGGCCAAGACATAACGAGACTTTCGGTGCCGCTTCGCACCCGCGCCGGACTTGGCCGCGCGTTCCAGCTCACCAACCTGTTTCCGAATCTGAGCGTCGAGGAAAATGTCCGCCTCGCGATCCAATCGGCCAGCGGCGTGCACTACGACATGCTGCGGCCCTGGATGACCCGGCGCGACCTGATTGCGCGGGCCGACGCCATTCTCGACAGCGTCGCGCTCGGCGGCCGGCGCGACGTCGCGGCAACCGCGCTGTCCCATGGCGATCAGCGCAAGCTCGAGGTCGCCCTGATGATGGCGCTGGAGCCCAAGGTGTTCATGTTCGATGAGCCGACCGCCGGCATGAGCGTCGACGAAGTGCCTGTGGTGCTCGATTTGATCGCGAGACTGAAGCAGGACAGCAGCAAGATCATCCTGCTGGTCGAGCACAAGATGGACGTGGTGCGCTCGCTCGCCGATCGCATCATCGTGCTGCATAACGGCCGGCTTGTCGCCGACGGCAACCCCGCCGAGGTGATCGCCTCGCCGATCGTGCAGGAGGCCTATCTCGGCATCGCCCCCGGAAAGCGCACGGCATGACCGATCTGTTGACCCTTTCAGGCGTGCACACCCATATCGGGAGCTACCATGTTCTGCATGGCGTCGACTTCGGCGTACCCGCGGGACAGACCACCATGCTGCTGGGCCGCAACGGCGCCGGCAAAACCACCACGCTGCGCACCATCATGGGTTTATGGCCGGCTTCGTCGGGGCAGGTCACGCTTGCCGGGCAACGCATCGAGCAGCGCGCGACGCCGGATATCGCGCGACTCGGCATCGGATACGTGCCGGAAAGCATGGCGGTGTTTTCCGATCTCACCGTGAAGGAAAACCTGATCCTGGCCGCGCGCGACGCTGCGCTCGACGATTCGCGCCTCGAATGGATTTTTGGATTTTTCCCGGCCTTGCGGCGATTCTGGCTGTCGCGCGCCGGTTCGCTGTCGGGCGGGCAGAAGCAGATGCTGTCGATCGCCCGCGCCATCGTCGAACCCCGCCAGTTGCTGCTGATCGATGAGCCGACCAAGGGCCTTGCGCCCGCGATCGTGGTCGCGCTGATCGAATGCTTTGCGGAAATCAAGCGCCGCGGCGCGACCATATTGCTGGTCGAGCAGAATTTTAACGTCGCCCAGCAGATCGGCGACTCCGTGCTGGTGATAGACAATGGCAGGATCGTCCACCGCGGCGACATGGCGGCGCTGGCCAAGGACACCGCGTTGCAGGAACACCTGCTTGGACTGAGCCTGGAGGCGCATCAGTGACCGACCTCGCCGCACCCGAAGCTCTGCCAAAGCCGAAGCGCGATCTGCTTCCGGTATTGCTGCCGGTGATCCTCGCATTGGCGATGGCGCCGCTGATCGGATCGGCGAGTTCGTGGGTGACGCTGACGGTTGCGAGCCTCGCCATGGGCATGATGATCTTCATCATGGCGTCCGGCCTGACGCTGGTGTTCGGCCTGATGGACGTGCTCAATTTCGGACATGGCGCCTTCATCGCGGTGGGCGCCTATGTCGCAACGCTGGTGCTGTTGCCGCTGGCAGGCTGGGTGCAGGCCGATTCGCTGTTGTTGAATCTGGCGGTGCTGGCGCCGGCGGCGTTGCTGGCGATGGCGGTATCCGGCGCGCTCGGCCTCGTGGTCGAGCGCGTGCTGATCCTGGCGGTCTATGGTCAGCACCTCAAGCAGATCCTGATGACGACGGGCGGGCTGATTGTCGCCGAGCAGGCACTGTACGCGCTGTGGGGGCCGCAGATCATTCCGTTGCCGCTGCCGACGTCGCTGCGCGGCTCGTTCATCATCGGCGACATCGCGATCGCGAAATATCGCCTGCTGGCGATGCTGGTCGGCCTGGTGGTGTTCCTGGGCATCCAGCTGGTGCTGAACCGGACCAAGATCGGCCTACTGATCCGCGCCGGCGTTGAAAACCGCGAGATGGTCGAAGCGCTGGGCTATCGCATTCGCCGGCTGTTTCTCGGCGTCTTCATGGTCGGCTCGGCGCTGGCCGGCCTCGGCGGCACAATGTGGGCGCTGTACCGCGAGCAGGTTCATGCCTCGATGGGCAACGATCTCACGGTGCTGGTTTTCATCGTCGTGATCATCGGCGGCCTCGGCTCGATCGGCGGCTGCTTCATCGGCGCGCTGCTGGTCGCCATGGTGGCCAATTACGGCGGCTTTCTGGTTCCGAAGCTGGCGCTGGTGTCCAATATCCTGCTGATGGTCGCAATCCTGATGTGGCGGCCGCGCGGGCTTTACGCGGTGACAAGTCGATGAAGGTTTGCCAATGATGATCCTGTCCGGCGATCCGCCACGCAGCCGGGTGCTCAGCATCCTGCTCGTGATCATCATCGCCGCGCTGGCGGTGACGCCGCTGGTGTTTCCGGGCGCCAAAGCCATGAATGTCGCGACCAAGATCTGTATCTTTGCCGCGCTGGTGGCGTCGTACGATCTCCTGCTCGGCTACACCGGCAGCGTATCGTTCGCGCACACCATGTTCTACGGCATCGGCAGCTACGCCATTGCAATCGCGCTCTACTCGATGGGCCCGAGCTGGGCGGCAGTCGCAACCGGGCTTGCGATCGGCCTGCCGCTGGCGGCGCTGCTGGCGCTCGGCATCGGCTTGTTCTCGCTGCGGGTGGAGGCGATTTTCTTTGCCATGATCACGCTCGCGGTAGCCTCCGCGTTTCTGGTGCTGGCGTCGCAGCTGTCGTGGTTGACCGGCGGCGAGGACGGCCGCAGCTTCCAGCTGCCGGAACTGCTGCGCCCCGGAACCGTGCTGATCTCGAAGGACCTGTTCGGCTTTGCCGTCAATGGCCGCACCCTGACCTACTACATCGTGTTGGTGGCGGCGGCGGCGATGATCCTGGGCCTGCTGCGCGTGGTGAATTCGCCGTTCGGCCGGGTGCTGCAGGCGATTCGCGAGAATCGCTTTCGCGCCGAGGCTCTCGGCTATCGCACCGTGTTCCATCTGACCTACGCCAATTGCCTGGCGGCGCTGGTGGCCGCCAGTGCCGGTGCCTTGAATGCGCTCTGGCTGCGATATGCAGGTCCCGACACCTCGCTCAGCTTTTCGATCATGCTTGATATCCTGCTGATGGTGGTGATCGGCGGCATGGGCACGATGTATGGCGCGATCATCGGCGCTGCGATCTTCATCCTCGCGCAAAACTATCTTCAGACGCTGATGAGCGTGGCCTCCAACGCGGCCGCGGACGCCGGACTGCCGCTGCTGCCGGGATTGCTGCATCCGGATCGCTGGCTGCTCTGGCTCGGACTGCTGTTTATCGCCAGCGTATATTTCTTCCCGACCGGCATCGTCGGCCGGTTGCGGGCCGGCGCGCGCCGGCCGCTGCGATAGACTGCCCCATTTTCACAACAACTGAAGGAGCCCCCGATGTCCTTTTATGATGCCTCCGTTCCCGCCTTCCTGCAGATCCTCGGCGCCCTTTCCGGCATTCTCACCAAGGCCGAGGCCTACTGCACGGCCAAGAAAATCCAGCCCGAGGTGCTGCTCGGCGCGCGGCTGTTTCCGGATATGCTGCCGCTGTCGAAGCAGATCCAGCTTGCCTGCGATTTCGCCGCCAAAAGCTGCGCGCGCCTGACCCACAGCGAAGTGCCCTCCACGCCCGACACCGAAAAGAGTTTCGAGGACTTGCGGCAGCGGCTGGCCAAGACCATCGGCTACCTGAAGACCTTCAAGCCGGCACAGTTCGAAGGCGCCGATACCAAGGACATCACCTTTCCGGTCGGCCCGAACACCATGACGCTGAAGGGGCAGCAATTTCTCAATAACTTTGCTTTCGCGAATTTCTATTTCCACGCCGCGACCGCGCATGGCATTTTGCGCCACAACGGCGTGGAAATCGGCAAGCGCGATTTTCTGGGCGTGAATTAATACTCCGTCATTCCGGGATGCGCCTCTTGGCGCAGGCCCGGAATCCATACTCACGATCGTGGTTATGGATTCCGGGTTCGACGCTTCGCGCTGCCCCGGAATGACGTGTTGGGGTTGCCACACATCCTGGCAATACCCACCTGTTCCCGACCCGCCACATTTCGGAAAACAACAACATGAGCACGCCTACCAAACTGTTCGAGCCCTACAAACTGGGCCCTCTCAACCTGCCCAATCGCCTGGTGATGGCGCCCTTGACCCGCAACCGGGCGGTGGCGGGCATGGTGCCCAGTCCATTGGCAGTCGAGTATTACGGCCAGCGCGCGTCCGCAGGCTTGCTGATCAGCGAGGCGAGCCAGGTCTCGAAACAGGGCCAGGGTTATCAGGACACCCCCGGCATCTATTCCAGGGAACAGGTCGCCGGCTGGCGCAAGGTCACCGAGCGCGTGCATCAACGCGGCGGACGTATCTTTCTCCAGGCCTGGCATGTCGGGCGGATTTCGCACACCTCGCTGCAGCCTGATCATGGCGCACCGGTCGCGCCTTCGGCGATCCGCGCCAAGGGCAAGACTTTTGTCGGCGGGACCTTTACCGACATCTCCGAGCCGCGCGCGCTCAAGCTGGAAGAAATCCCCGGCATCGTCGAGAGCTTCCGGCGTGGCGCCGCCAACGCACTGCAAGCAGGCTTCGATGGCGTCGAGATTCATGGCGCCAACGGCTATCTGCTCGATCAGTTCGCCAAGGACGGCACCAACAAGCGCACCGATGCCTATGGTGGATCGATCGAGAACCGGGCCAGGCTGTTGCTCGAAGTGGCAAAGGCCGTGACGTCAGAAGCGGGCGCCGAGCGCACCGGCATCCGGATCTCGCCGGTGACGCCGGCCAATGATGTGTCCGACAGCAATCCGCAACCGCTGTTCGATTACGTCGTCGATCATCTCAACGCGCTGAAACTGGTTTACATCCACGTCATCGAGGGCGCCACCGGCGGCCCGCGCGACATCGCGCCGTTCGACTACGGCTCGCTGCGCAAGCGTTTCAAGGGCGCCTATATCGCCAACAACGGCTACGACTTCGAACTCGCGACCAAGGTGCTGGCGGCCAACGCGGCCGACCTGATCGCGTTCGGCAAACCGTTCCTCGCCAATCCCGATCTGGTCGAGCGCTTGAAGCGCGGCGCGCCGCTCAACACGCCCGACAAAGCGACGTTCTACGGCGGCGGCGCCAAAGGCTATACCGATTATCCGGTTCTTGGCGACGCGCTGGATGCGGCGCAGTAGGCTAACTGTCATACCCGCGGGCGGACGATGACGGCGCGTAAACCGTCAACGATGCGCCGCGATCCATTGATCGATCGCGGCGATTTCGCCCGCCGACAATCGCAACCCAAGTTTCGAGCGCCGCCACACGATATCTTCGGCCGTGACGGCCCATTCCACCGCCATCAGGTATTTGACCTCGCTCTCGGTCAGCGTGGCGCCAAAGAAGCGGCCGAGATCGTCGATCGACCTGGCGTCGCCGAGCCAATTTCTGGCGCGCGTGCCGTAGGCGTGCGCGATCCGGTTGGCGTGCGCCGGCGAGAGAAACGGATAGCTGCGCAGCAATTCCGCCGTCAGCGCCGGAATTGCCGAGACATCCATGTCGCCGCCGGGCAACGGCGCCTTCGCGGTCCAGCCTTCGCGCGCCTTTGTGCTGTGCAAATAGGGCGCAAGCTTTTCCAGCGCCTCCTCCGCGAGGCGCCGGTGCGTGGTGATCTTGCCGCCATAGATCGACAATAGCGGCGTGCCTTCGGGCAGATCGAGTTCGAGCACATATTCGCGGGTGGCGGCCTTGGCCTCGCTGGCGCCATTGTCATAGAGCGGCCGGACGCCGGCATAGCTCCACACCACGTCTTCCGGCTTGACGGGCTTGGCCAGGTATTCGCTGACGGAATCGCAGAGGTAGCCGATTTCCTCCGCTGTCGCCTTCACCTTGGCCGGATCGCCTTCATAGTCGCGATCGGTGGTGCCGATCAGGGTGAAGTCGTCCTGGTACGGAATCGCGAACACGATGCGGCCATCGCTGTTCTGGAACATGTAGGCCCGGTCGTGCTCGTAGAGTTTTCGCACCACGATGTGGGAGCCCTGCACCAGCCGCACTTTTGCCTTGGCGTTGACGCCGGCGCCCGTTGCCAGCACCTGCTCGACCCAGGGACCGCCGGCATTGACCAGCACGCGGGCCTTGATCGTGGAGCGCGCGCCGTCGGCGTCTTCGATCGTGACCTGCCAGATGTTGTCGGCCTGGGCGATCCCGACCGCGCGCGAGCGGGTGTGGATCTCGGCGCCGCGATCGGCGGCGTCGCGCGCCGTGAGCACCACCAGCCGCGCGTCATCGACGAAGCAATCCGAATATTCGAAGCCTTTGGTGTAGCGGCCGGGGATCAGCGGCTTGCCGACCTCATCCCGCGTCAGATCGACCGAGCGCGTCGGCGGCAGCAAATGCCGGCCCCCGATATGGTCGTAGAGAAACAACCCGAGCCGCAGCAGCCAGGTCGGGCGCAACCCGGCATGGTGCGGCAGCACGAAGCGGAGTGGCCGGATGATGTGAGGCGCGATTTGCCAAAGGATTTCGCGCTCGATCAAGGCTTCGCGGACCAGCCGAAACTCGTAATATTCGAGATAGCGTAGGCCGCCATGCACGAGCTTGGTCGACCACGACGAGGTGCCGCTCGCCAGATCGTTCATCTCACACAGGAAGACGGAATTTCCGCGCCCGACCGCATCGCGCGCGATTCCGCAGCCATTGACGCCGCCGCCGATAATCGCGAGGTCGAAGATTTGGTCCAAAGGGCGCTTTTCCCGGCGTCGGCCTGCCTGATTGAGCCGGCTCAGCTTTCGGTTCGGATTAAATCCAACGAAATACGAAAGCAACCGAAAAGGGCAAAGCGGGATTCGCCCTCAACGGACCAGAAAAACCAGCTTGCCGCGAAAGTGCCGGGACTGGCTTAGCCTGTGCGCCGCCACTGCTTCGCTGAGCTTGTAGCGCGTCACTTCCGGCGGACGGACAGCCCCAAGCGCAACTAGCTCCACGATGCGATCGAGATGCGGCCGGTCACGCCCGACGCTGGGCCGCAGCGCGACGACATCGCCGCGGTCCGGCTTGGGCGCCTGAGCCCCGGAGGCGATAAAGGCCGCCCGGCCACCTGGTTTGAGCACCGTGAACGAACGTTGTGCGACATCGCCGCCGACGGTATCGAAGACGGCGTCGCAGTCTTTCACGACCCTGGTAAAATCCGCCGCGTTGTAGTCGATGATCTCATCGGCACCGATTTTGCGCAGGTAATCATGGTTCGACGCGCTTGCGGTCGTGATCACGCGAGCGCCCAGATATTTTGCCAACTGGATGGCAAAGCTCGCAACCCCGCCGGCTCCGCCCTGGATCAAGATGGTCTCGCCCGCCTTCAGCCTCAGTGTGTCTTCGATGGCGCAAATCGCCGTCAACCCGGCGAGCGCGAGTGCCGCGGCATCGACATGCGACAGGCGATCGGTTTTTTTGGCAACGATGGCCGCCTTGACCGCAATCTTCTCGGCATAGGCGCCTTCCTGGCCGACGTCGCAGACGCCGAACACCTCATCGCCAACGCGCAGGTCCGTGACACCCTCGCCAAGCGCTGAAACGACGCCGGAGAAATCCCGTCCAAGAATGTAGGGGAATCGGGAAAGCTGGTTCGACTTGCCCTCGCGCACCTTCCAGTCCGCGCCATTGACACTGGCGGCGACAATATCGACCACGACCTCGCCGGGCGCAGCCACGGGATCCGGCATGTCGCCATATTTCAGGACTTCCGGCCCGCCATGCCGTTCGATGTAGGCAGCTTTCATTGGTATTCCCGGCTTCGACAGAACCAGACTCGCATCTTTTATTGACGCATTCAAATTCAAAATCCGGTCTTCCTCCTCCGAAAGCGGACATTCACGGACACGACGGCGGTGTCCGAAAAGTGCCCAAAACCGGAAGTCGCTAAATCATTTCGATTACCTCGTCGGCGTTCCGAGCCCACCCTCTAAGTAAGCCGCAATGCGACGAATCTCGTTGCTGATCTCCGTCACGTCGAGCGCATAGTCGCGCTCGTAGATCACCGGTCCGGGTCTGGCGCTGAAGCATTTCAGCAGCAGTTGCAGGGTCTGGTCTGGCACCGGCTGATCGTGCGTATCCAGAACCAGATCACCGGCGGTGCTGCCCGCGACGTGATAACCGCAGATTTCGACGTCATCATAGTACGAAAACAGTTCATCAAACGACGCCCCGCTGGAAAGGGTGTCGAGGCGCAGATTTTCGAGATCGACCAAGACCGATACGCCTTCATCCCTGCAGACCTGGGTCAACGCTCGATGATAGCGAGAGCTGAAAATTGGATCATTCGCAGATAGACAGATATTTTCCAACCCGAACGGCATGCCGATCATTTGCTTCAGAGCGCGTACCCTTATCTTTAGAACATCAATATCGTCGATCGGGGGCACGAAGACGCCGAGCGAATGAGCATCGGTCGCAGACCAACAGAAATGGTCGGTCACCAAATTGATACCAAGAATTCTTGACCAAGCTTGAACGCGCCAAGTAACAAAATGCGGGCACGAAGGGCCGAGAACGTTTAACGACAGGGAATGCAACAGAATCTTGCACTGGGAATTTAGCGACGTCAGCGCTTGGACGTCCGATGGATCGTCGGGATTCCAGTTCTCGGGAACCACCTCGCATACTGGCCATCGTGAAGCAGCATCCAACATCTCCCGTCCCAGGACTTTTCTGATACTGCCTCCAACTAGGATATCCATCTTGAAAGCGCCCCCATTTGAATGAGGTTCGCCAGAACATCGCTTCCAATTCGATCGCGGAGTTGAGCGACAGTCATGTCTTGATGCATCATTGCGGAAACGGCCGACACCAACACGCCTTCGATCTGGACGAGGAACCCCTCGGGTTCGTCACCGCTCCCGGGAACAAATAGCGCATCCTGCGATACCGGCGATCGTTCTGGAAATCTGAGACGCAGCGACGATAGTTCGGCGGCCGCCAAGCGAGCGGGCAAGCTAAATTCCGGAATCGAATGGTGCAGGTCAAGCGTACTGGGGTCGATCTGGACCAGGCGGACGCCGGCAGACGGCACAACGATGTCGGATACCGATTCCGGACTGTTCGCAGGGGGCCATGGTTCGCGTAATTCCACCAAGAGGATTTCAGTTTCCGCCACTGCATTCAGCCATCCCTCGAAGTCCTCAAGATTTTCGCGCGTTGACGGCCACAATTTGCGGGCCACCGCATATTTGTTCTGCAGATCAGAATGTTCAGCGAGCGCGAGAAAGTGCTCATTTGAACGCGGCAACAAATTCAGCAATCGAAATCCCGCGTCGATGACCCAGTCAAAGACCCGCAGCCGCCGCGACCGCAAAATTGCGTGCCACGTCGCTTGAGGCAGCGGAAACTGCGCGGGAGGCGGAGAAAACGGGCCCGCGGACAGGGCCGCGAGATCGATTGCTTCGGCCATCGCCTCGATATCTCTAAACGACAAACCCAGGTCCTTCCCTTGCCCCGCAAACATTTCAGTGCTCCTGCACATCAGAAGGAATAAGGTAACCAACCGGCCTTCCTCGGATCATCAAGAAGCGGCGTTAACGCTAGCATCGTGTCGGGTTACACAGAAGCTATAAGGCGGCCGCCGCACGGCTTTCAATTGTTGCTGACGGCACGGATCCATCCCGAGACGGAACTGGTCTTGATTGTAGTCCGTCGAAAAACCGCACGACTTCCTGGGGACAATTCCATCGAACCATTTGCGGAATAACCTGGCGGCTACTGCCCCCGAGATTGGCGACTGCGTGCCTGGTCTCGCTCCGGCTGCCCTTGCTACTTCAGGTAACCGGCGCGACCAACTGCACCAGCAGCTATTGCAACATGTCGACACAGTTCCAGCTTGTTTTTCCGATGCAGCCGGGTATTGTCGTAATTGAACGAAGTTGCCCGATTTTAGCAGAATCGCTCGCTTGTCGGCGCTTTTTCACTCGAAGGTGATCAAAGGAGACTCCGATGAAAGTCCTGATCATAGTCAAAAGCAAAATAGAAACCGAAAAGCGGTGCGCCGTTCGCGGCTGATAGCCACTCTTCTCCGCAGTCCGCGGGGAACGAGCCGTGGCCCACGCGATGATCGGTGATTGACTGTTAGTTCGTAATCGGCCCGTGCGCTACGGGCGATGAATCCGGCTTTCAATACCATCGTTCTGGCGCGGGTTTAGCCTGAGGTGGGACGTAGCCGATCGGTATCACGGACATTGCCCGCAGAACCAGGAGGCGGTTATGAGTGCCATCAACTTTCAAGCTCTAACACCAGCGCAGAAGGCCGATTTCACCGACCGTTGTTGGTGGGAGGAAATGGGTGGCAATCACGACAATGAGGTTATTCAGGACCCGCATTGGTTTCAAGTTGTAACGCGCTCGACTCCCAGCCTGATGGCGAACGGAGTTATGAGGTGCGAGATCGATGATGACACGATCGACGAGCGCATCCGGAAGACAATCGAAATCTATCGCGCGAACAACCTGCCCTTCCACTGGACGGTTTCTCCATCGAGCAGGCCGCATGATCTGGCCAAGCGGTTACTCGCCGCCGGCATGTCCCTGGGCGCCATTCACGACGGGATCGTCGGCGACCCCAATAAGATCAAAATTGCTGAATCTCCCAATGTTACCGTTGAACCTCTATCCGCCGAAACGCTCAACGATTACACCGCAATGCTGGCACACAGCTGCTTTGTGGAAGAACATGCATTAAAGCGACTCCACAACCAGGTGCAACTCCAGCTGGAGACGAAGCGGCATTGGGTGAGCCATTTCCTCGCCCGCCTCAATGGTGTACCTGCGGGCATTTGCCAGAATCGTTACCACAAGGGCTACGTTCATCAATTGGGTGGCGCCGTGAAGCCCGAATCACGAAAAAACGGCGTGCTAGGAGCTCTGCTCCGACGTTTAAATATAGATGCCGTGGAGAAAGGATTCGGAATAGTTGTCTGCCATTCGCCTCATACCCGACGCGCAACAGCATCCCCGAAGCATAACTCTCCATCGACCTGGATGCCGATCGCCGATCAGAGCGGCGAAGGGATGATGTTGAACTTTGGATATGAGAAGACTTGCGAATATGAAATGTACCAGTGGCGCCCCAATTGACCTTGGGTGCTGACTGATATGAGCGGGCGACGCGCTTCAGTAGCAGCGCGTGATATTTACGGTTTGCGCTCTGCCGTCGCGCCCGAGAACCGTTGCGATCTCGGTGGGGCAGTTCGACACATACGGCCGGTCAGACGGCGTGACCGCCGGCGGATATCGATGCGTCCAATCCCAGGGAACATCATTCGTAAACGTGTAATGGATGTCGCCTGACGCCGGTTGCGTGGCATCCAGCATGGGTTCGCCCGATGGCCCGTAGAAGAAACCGCCCGTTCCCGGCCAGAAGGTCCCGTTTCTCCGGTGATGCCGAAGCGTCGGGACGGCTGACGGATGCGAAACCGGGTGCGCCGAAGCAAACCGTCCGCCATGCGCGACCGACCCGGCAAATGTTTCGTTCGCGGCGAACATCAACGCTGCGGCGCTGAGGGAGGCGAGTAGCGTTCCATACATTCTATGCGTCATGGCACATACCAATTCGTTGATTACCGCACACTAGTTGAGCGCACGCTAAGCCCGGCTTTTTGGGCCCGCAAACGCATAACTAATTATTAGTTAAGGCGTAATCTTAACAGCGCGCCATCGCCCGGAACTTGCGATTCCGCTCGATGAACGGACCTTCTTAGCGTCTGCCGGCCTGTCTCGGCAGTGTCATTACGGAGCCACGTTGTCCTGTGACGGGATCGGGAGGTCCTGCCTGACGAATGCCGGCAAATGCTGCTATGATCATTACAGGTTTCCCGCAACGGAGTGCATCGCCATGGACGCCGCGACACCGAAGGGTTCTCAGACCGCCGACACCCATTCCCACCTCGTGCGCCCCCAGAATATGGAGTGGCAGAAGACCCGCTTTCCCGGCTGCGAGGCCAAGACGCTGCTGTTCGATCACGCCACCGGCCTGATGACCGCGCTGATGCGGTTTCAACCCGGCGCGGTATTGCCCGACCACGAGCATGTCAACATCGAGCAGACCTACGTCCTCGAGGGCCATCTGGTCGACAAGGAAGGCCCGGCCAAGGGCATCGAGGCGAAAGCCGGCGAATTCGTCTGGCGCGAGCCGGGCAGCCGCCACGTCGCATGGTGTCCCGAGGGCGGGCTGATGCTTGCGATCTTCCAGGTGCCCAACAAGTTCTTCGAGGCCGACGGCCGCGTCGTCGATGCCGCGGGCCAGGACTGGGACCAGACCTGGGGTCACACCGCCCGGGGTTGAGGCTTTCCGCCCGCTACGCCGTGATCGGCGGATCGCCCTGCTGGATCACTTGCGGACGTCCCTGGTCGTCGATGGCGACGTAGGTGAAATTGCCGTCGGTCACCAGGATCGAGTGCATTTCCTTGCGGCGCATCACCCAGGCCTCGATATGCACGGTGATCGAGGTCTTGCCGATCTTGACCAGGCTGGCATGCACGGAAACCAGGTCGCCGACGAACACCGGTTTGCGGAAATTCATCGCATCGATCGCCACCGTGACGGTTCGCGCCCTCGCGGTCTTGGAAGCGAACACGCCGCCGCCGATGTCCATCTGGCTGAGCAGCCAGCCGCCGAAGATGTCGCCGTTCTGATTGGTATCGGCCGGCATCGCCAGCGTGCGGGTGCAGAGATCGCCGCAAGGTTCGATTTCGGGAGTCGGCGGAGCGTGAACAGTCTGAGTGTCGGTCACTTGAAAGTCTCCCAGCCCGCGTCCGGCGCAAAACGTCCGCCGAACTTCGCTGCCAGCGCGCGCAACGCCGACGCCACGTTTTCGGGACCGCGGGTTCGCGCATAGTTCAGGGGACCGCCGCGGAACGGCGCATAGCCGGTGCCGAAGATCATGGCGCCGTCGACCGTGTCGGCATTGTCGACGATGCCCTCGCGCAGGCAGGCGACGCAGACGTTCGACATCGGCAGGATCAGCCGGTCGATCATTTCCGGCGTCGGTTGCGCCGTGGAAGGCGGACCCGATCCCTTGTCGGCCTTGCCGTTCTTCCAGACGTAAAAACCCTTGCCGGTCTTGCGGCCAAGATCGCCCCTGGCGACCTTCTCGCGCAGCCACGCCGGCGTCGGCGGCAGCATGTCGCCAAACTTCGAGCGCAGCATGTCGCCGACCGCCAGACAAATATCGAGGCCGACCTGGTCGGCCAGTTCGATCGGGCCCATCGGCATGCCGAATTTCTCCGCCGCCGCATCGATGGTGCGCTGGTCGATCTTCTCGTCCAGCATCACCATCGCCTCCAGCATGTAAGGCGTCAGCGCGCGGTTGACGAGGAAGCCCGGCGAACTCTTGACCGGCAGCGGCAGCCGGTCGATGGCGCCGACGAAAGCCAGCGCCTCCTTCAGCAGTTGCGGATCAGATTCATCATGGCTGACGACCTCGACCAGTTGCAGCCGCGATACCGGATTGAAGAAATGCAAGCCGACCAGCCGTTCGGGCTTCGCCAGCGTCGAGC
>NZ_SSMW01000014.1 GCF_004799405.1 Bradyrhizobium sp. | reverse complement strand
GCAGTAAACCCTCTATGAAATCTCCGTTCCATCCCACACTCCATCCTTTCCCTCTAAGATAAAGTGTTGCGTCAACCGGTTGAGACCACCCCCCGAAAGCGGACATATCCCGGCAACTAAGCCATCGCGAATCGCGCTCCTCCTGAGGCAAACTAGGGCGCGCGGATAGGACGGCCATCTGACAAGCCGGAAGCACCACCGGTTTCCGCGTACCCCCTTGGTGCTACGCCAGGTGCGCGATGAAATTGAACGAAAGGCTATTGGCCGCCCGCGACAATCTCATCGATCAAGTTCGGCGAGGACAAATCACACCGGACGAAGCTGAGGCCGAGGCAGCCAAACAAGGCTTCGGCCCTATAGCTAGTGCTCCCGATCCATTAGAGTTCGATCCAAAACAAATGCCATGGTGGTCAATACCAATGGCGCTCTCTTGGATAGCGTGGCGAAACACCAAGAGCGTTCGTGAAAGCTGCGCTGAGTACCGTGAAAATTTTCGCCGGATGGGCCCCTAAAGTCTTCCAGATGTTGAGTTTGGACAGTTACACTGCCGCGTTCTGATCGTCGGAGGCGGACATGCGGCGGCGGGAATTTATGACGCTACTCGGCGTTGCTGCTTGGCCGGTCGCAGCAAATGCACAGCAGCGACCCATGGTAGCAATTGGATTTCTTGGCGTTGGGACGCTCGAACAGGCTCGTCGTAATTTTGACGCGGTTCGTCCCGGATTCGCCGACCTCGGATACGTCGAAGGTCAAAATCTGGAGGTTCGATTTCGCTGCGCTGACTACCACAGTGAACGGCTGGCTTCTTTAGCAACGGAGCTGGTTCAGAGTCCGGTCGCTGCGATCATCGCTGGTTCGGGGCCTTCAGTATCGGCCGCGCGAGCGGCGACCCGGTCAATTCCGATCATTTTCTTTACTGGCTATGATCCAGTCGAAAGTGGCTTCGTAGCTAGTCTGAATCGACCGGGTGGCAACGTCACGGGCGTTTTCTTGCTCGATACTAGCCTCGCGATAAAACGTCTGGAAGTCCTCCACGAGTTGGTTCCTTCGGTGAAGTCAGTGGCCTCGTTGGAAAGTCCGACCAACGACGCTTCCATCGAAAACTCGAATCTGCAGTTGAAAGCTGCTGCGACCGCTCTCGGCATCCAATTGGTTGTTCAGCCCAGCGAATTTGAGGAAACTTTCGAGTCCCTGGTCCGTGACCACGTCGGTGCAATCCTCGTAAGCGGCTATGCTGTTTTTCATAACAACCGCGATCAACTTATTGCTCTGACCGCCCGCCACGGGATACCTGCAATCTATGTGATCCGCGAATATCCTGAGGCAGGGGCTCTTTGTAGTTATGGCACAAGCTATCCCGCTGCGTACCGTCAGGTGGGGGTTTACGCTGGCCGAGTATTGAAGGGTGAAGAGCCTGCCGATCTACCAGTGCAGCAGATTACAAAGATCGAACTGGTGATCAACCTGAAGACCGCGAAATCGCTGGGAATCACCGTGCCGCAGACGCTTCTCGCCCGTGCCGACGAGGTGATCGAATGAAGCGACGGGCGTTTATCACGCTTCTCGGTGGCACGGCGGCGACGTGGCCGCTCGGAGATCGGGCGCAGCAGCCTTCAAAGGTCGCCCGCATCGGGTATTTGGGCCTGACATCCCCTTCCAATCATGCCGCTCGAGTCGAGGCCCTGCGGGCAGGACTGCGCGACCTCGGCTACGTCGAAGGAAAAAATATTCTCATCGAATTCCGCTGGGCTGAGGGAAAATATGACCGACTGCCCGCTTTGGCAGCGGAGCTGGTTCACCTCAACGTCGACGTTATCGTAACCCAGGGTGCAGCAGGGGTGCTTACGGCGAAGCAGGCCACGACGACAATCCCAATCGTCGCCACAGCGGTTGGCGATATTCTCGCCCTCGGTTTCGTACAGAGCCTCTCCCGGCCTGGAGGCAACGTGACCGGATTGACGTTTTTCAACCCGGAACTGATGGCGAAACGGCTCGAATTGCTCAAGGAAGCCGTGCCAACGATGACCAAGGCGGCTGTTCTCTTGAATCCGGACAATCCCGCGAGCGGGCCAATTCTCCAGGAGATGGAGATGACTGCGAAGGCTTTGAAGCTAGGATTGCAACCATTCGAAGCGCGCAGGCCGAGCGATTTCGAGCCCGTCTTTGCCGCGATGGCCAATCAGAAAATTGACGCGGCCGTTATCCATGAAGATGGGATGCTGAATATAAACAGCAAAGCGATTGCAGATATTGCGGCCATGCAAAGGTTGCCGTCGTGCGGATTCCCCGAATTCGCGAGAGCCGGCGGCCTGATGGCCTACGGGATAAACTTTCCTGACCTGGAACGCCGCGGGGCAACGTTCGTTGACAATATTCTCAAGGGCGCAAAACCCGGCGACATGCCGGTCGAGCGGGCGACGAAGTTCACGATGGTCGTCAATCTCAAGACCGCTAAGGCAACCGGCATTGACATGCCCACATCGCTGCTCCTGCGCGCCGACGAGGTGATCGAATAGGGTCCGCCGACTTCCGTTCCTGGCACTTTTGAGACATTGCGCGCGGTCTGACCCGAGTCCGTAATGCGGTCCAAAGCGGACTTCCGCCAACCGTTGCTCGTAACCGGGACAATCCTGATCTGACC
>NZ_SSMW01000139.1 GCF_004799405.1 Bradyrhizobium sp. | reverse complement strand
AGGCCGGACAGAAGACTGCACCCGACCAATGCCACTGCGTCAATTTATCTCTTGCAACGCGGGAGCCATCCACAGAGGACTCAACTCGGACATCGCGCCATGTCCGTTAAGTGCCATGAACCGACATTGCCCAGATGCCCTGAGACAACAATGGCCGCACCCGGTTGAACGGATGCGGCCCAGTAGGTTGACGCAAGTTTTCGTCAAATCGGCGTCAGTGTTTTCCGCTGTTGCCCGCCTCCTGAAGCTTCTGCAACACTTGATCAAGAGAGAAGCTGCCCGGCTTCTGGCGAGGCGGATACGCAATGTAGGTTTGCAAGTGCTGGCCAACGAACGCCTGCGCCGGTACAGCTAGAAACGCGTGATTGAGAATGTAGTTGCCGTATCCTTCCGCTTCGCTCTCGGCGCGTTCGAATGGGTCAGCCCGGAGGTCCTCGATCAAAGGCACGCGGAGCGGTACCAGCGGCGCCGACCAAACCTTGAAGCCTACGGCGTTCTGCTGGAGGAACAGCAGCTTCCACCGGTCATAGCGTACCGCGGCAAGGTTACCGTCATCTGTCCAGTAGAAGAACTCCTTGCGCGGATCTGCCCCCGAACCATCCAACAATGAACGCTGGTTGTATCCATCCAAGTGAACCTTGAATGTCTTGCCAGCGGCATCATAGCCGGTCAGCAGCTTCTCAGTTACATTTGGTTCGCCTGCGGCTGCCACAAGAGTTGGCACCCAATCTTCGTGCGAAACAATCTCATTGATCTCGGTGCCCGGCTTCACGACGCCCGGCCAACGGATCAATGCGGGAACGCGGTAGCCACCTTCCCAGCTTGAATTCTTCTCACCGTGGAACGGCGTGGTGCCGCCATCCGGCCAGGAGAATTCTTCCGCGCCGTTGTCCGTCGTATAGAGGACGATGGTGTTCTTGGCGATTCCGAGGTCATCGAGTTGCTTGAGGAGCTGGCCGACCATGGCATCGTGTTCGACCATGCCATCCGCGGCTACGCCCAGACCAGTTTTTCCAGCCGACTCAGCCTTGAGGTGGGTGTGAATGTGCATGCGGGTCGAGTTAAACCAGACGAAGAAAGGCTTCTTCGCCTTGGCATTCTGGTCGATAAATTTCATGGCGCCGCCGAGGAATTCTTCGTCGGCAGTCTCCATACGCTTTTTCGTGAGCGGACCGGTGTCTTGAATGGTCTGCTTGCCCACGCGGCCAAAGCGCGGATCCTCGGTGGCGTCATCCTTATCCGATGCGAAGGAATGCAGGACACCCCGCGGGCCGAACTTTTCTTTGAAATTGGGATAGATCGGCGGTTTCGGGTAGTCCGGGTTTTCCGGCTCTTCCTCGGCATTCAGGTGGTAGAGATTACCGAAGAACTCGTCGAAGCCGTGGACGGTCGGCAGAAACTCGTTGCGGTCGCCGAGGTGGTTCTTGCCGAACTGGCCGGTCGCGTAGCCCTGCGGTTTGAGCAATTCGGCGAGCGTCGGGTCCTTGTCGGACAACCCCTCCTTGGCACCGGGCAGGCCGACTTTGAGAAGACCGGTGCGGAACGGCGACTGTCCGGTGATGAACGCAGCCCGCCCCGCGGTGCAGGACTGCTGCGCATAGATATCGCTGAAAATCCCGCCTTCTTTGGCGAGGCTGTCGATGTTGGGCGTCTTGAAGCCCATCATGCCGTGGCTGTAGGCGCTGATGTTCCACATGCCGATATCATCGCCCATGATGACCAAGATGTTGGGTTTCTGTGGCTGCTGGGCTACGGCTGGAGCGGACGCGATCGTCGCAGCGGTGAAACAGGTAGCCAACAGGCCAAGCCATCTCATCTTCATAGGCGTTCTCCTTTTTTTAAAATTGAGTTGCAATAGCTGCGTGAGTTCAACGGCAGCCAAGCAGGCGATTACCCTGCTCGGAATACTCATCGCGGTCGCGTTTGGACAAGGCATCGGCCGCTTATCGCAGAATAAGTCAAGCTGCGCCTTGATGTGCGTCAAGTAGAAGCAATTGAGCAGTCGCTTCTGCCCCGTAGCCGCTTCCTCGAGGTCGGGCAGGCTGACTTCCGAGATGGGTCATTAGCAGCCCTCATGCGGTGAATGTTTGATGTCCGCTCTTCGCTCGATAGCGGACCTGAGAACCCATGAACACCGATGCCTCGTCAGCGGCCAAGGGTCCGTGTGGCCACCGAGGCAACATGAGCCTTCGAAGACCCAAGCGAACTTAGATCAAGCGCTCACGAACACACGATCAAACCCAGCTTGTATCGGCTTGGCGCGGACGTTGGCTGCTTTGAGGTCTTTGGTCCCTAGCGATTTCTTGAGGAAGCTCTGGCGGTCCTTCCCGTTATCAAGCACACGCGCAACCGCCTCCTGAAGCCGATCAGGCACCTTCACGCGGGCGTAATACGTCCCGTGCCTGTCCTTCATCAATCCCATAAGAGCGCGCACCAAGTGACCGCCTCTGTGATACCACCACTAAGCAGCCAAAGCCTTATTTTATCGGATGTTCTTGAGTTATCACGGCTTCTTGGTGCGCTGGCGCTCCCTAGGGGAATCGAACCCCTGTTTCAGCCTTGAGAGAGCAATAGCCTCAGGCCCATACCGCGCTGGCAGTTCTCATTTGACGATCTGCCGGCCGACATCGCCGTCGATAACATCGTCGAGCTTGTTGCCAACGTTCGCGTCGAACCGCGTAACAGGCGTCGGCATGGCCAGAACCAAGAAAGTCTCATAAAAACAATATCTTATACACGGTTTGCCGCTGTTGGTACGGGCGTTGGTATGAACCAAATGGTTTCATATTTTCCAAAATATTATCAATGGCTTATTGAACACGTGTGTTGCCGGCTAGGGCACCAGAAGCGCTTCACATAGCACAGCATGGCATCTCGAAAACCCATGTTACAAAGGGACTTCTGCGACTTTTGACTCTCGGGCGAGACATGGAAAAACATGACTTCGCCCCCAAATCCGGGTAACATGCCGGGTAGAATTTAGGTCTTGGAGACCGCTACCCGGTGCCCCTTGCCGACGAGTACATTGCAAATCTAAAAGGCCAACGACGCGGCGGATATGACTATCAGCAGGAACCGTTGGCTGCTCGTCAACGAGATTTTTTAGCCCTGGCATATCACGTTTAACTTTGCCAAACCGACGATGCCGCCGCAGATCATCACGTTCAAAACGCAGCATTAGCAGTCTGCTCCGAAATCCATTCTTTTGTAGTGGTCACGTTTCCATAGAGCTGGATCATCTGAACGACGGTTTCGTGCACCGTCGCAGCGCCAATCCGGTCCAAACGATGGCTGGCGGAGGCATCAGCCAGAAATGTCACGTCATGATCACGATGAAATGCATCAATCGCCGTTGCAAGGCAGCCGGCTTCTCCTGAAAAGCCCGCCAGCACGAAATGGCCTCCGCCCGCAGTCATCGCGTTGGCAAATTCGCGATTGGCGTAGCAGGAGGGCTTGCTGCGCTCGAAGATCATATCCGAGTTCACCGGCTCGAAGCCCGGAATCCATTTTGAATAGTTGAGGAGCGGATTAAAGAACGGCGACCCAGTGATCATGCGAAAGAACGCTACTGGCAATCCGACGCGGCGCGAATGGGCCAGCGCCGCTCGGCAGTTTTCGAGCGCCTCTGCGGCTTCGGGCATCGCAAATGCCCGCGGTGAGGCAATATATTCTTGCTGAAGGTCCAGGAGCACTAAGGTCGGAACGGCAACCGCGTTGGCGTGAGACCGGAGGTTGATAACGTTCGGCATAGTCAGGATCGCCAGGTACCAGACTTGTCCACGCTTCTTTGTGCGGATCGGTCCAGGACTCCGGGTCGGTCCCACCTGCCCTCTGGACGCATCAATACATAAGGGTCGGCTCCTAGCTTGATCGCTTTCGGATTTGGTTCCGTGTCGAAAACAATCTCGACGTAAGCGTAGTCCGAGAAATAGAACTCTGGCGTACCTTCCAGTCGCTTCCACCCCATGTTCTCGTAGTAGCTTAGCAAATCCTTTTGTGACCTGCCGTAGATGCGCCGGTAGCCCTTCATGCGGCAGAGTTCGACGCCTGCGTGCATCAGTTTGGTACCCATCTGCCGATTTCGAAATTCACGGCGAACTGCAAGACGCTCAAGTTTGGCGAAATCAGCGAAATATCGAATCCGAAGACATCCTGCAGGTTCGTTGCCCACATAGCTGACAAGGTGGCTCGCGGAGAAATCATTGCCATCGAACTCTTCTTGATATGGGCAATCCTGTTCAGCGATAAAGGTTGCACTGCGGATCGTTACGACGCGCATGAATTCTTCAATGGAGCGAACGACCGTGATCGATACATCGTCATCATTGTCGTCGGTGCCGTCGATGTGGGTGTCATAGACAGCGCGCCCTTCCCTGATGGACTTACCGCGCGGATACATATGAAACTGCGGCGCGATCCTTCCGTTTAAAATCGCGCAGCGCTCAAACCCGAGAGCTTCAATCATGCGAAGACCTCCGGTGTTGATCGGGCGGGACAGCACCGGAGCTTTGCAATAAAGCGGAGTCCAGACCTTCTCAAAGGCGAGCGGGACACCCCCCGCGATAAGACCGCGCGCAAATACGCCCCAGACGTAGATGGCGGCTGGCCTTTCATGTTGGCGAGTTAGCAACTCCAACGGAGGATCTGTCGCGTCGAGCTGACCCGTCACCAGTTGATCCGCCCCCTCCTCGTTGAGCATCAGAAATGCGAGGTATCCTTCGGCGGCGATTTCCCCGGCCGCGTACCGGTCTCTCCGTGCAATACCCCAGAAGGTATCTGGATTGTGCCGCGCCACCCGCAGCACGACCTCATTCGAGGCGCCCCCGCCCATCTCCTGCCGGGCGCGCGGAACGAGCGTCTCGATGTCGTTCGAGGTGGCATTAAATACCACCAGACGCTGCGACAAAGACAAGCTGGTCCGCCTTTGTGGGCCCAACGGGTGTTTGGCACCCCTTCGGGCTTCTTCTAACGCCTTCGCTGATTGCGTAACGTTTCGGTCGTGCAGTGTCATTTTGTCCTCGGTCCGGTTGCCAGCCTTGGAAATCTTTGCAATTCTATGGTGAGGAATGGGGGTGCGTATGCCTACAATTGCGAACAGGGGTGGTCCGCACAGCGAGCACGCGGGCGCAATAAAGTTCTGCCGAACTTGGCCGGACTGGGACGCCGTTCGTTCGTTTCTTGAACTAGTTCGGCACGGCAGTTTTCGAGCGGCCGCAGAGCATTTGCGAACCTCCACCAATGCTTTACGCCGCAAAATCGATGACCTGGAGCGTTCGCTCGGCACTCCCCTCGTCACTCGGCACGTCGATGGCATTCGCCCAACGGCGGAAGGCGATGAAATTCTCCTTGCCGCAAAAAAGATGGAAGAAGCCGCGTTCGGCCTGTTAAGAGCTCGAGATCGCGCAACGCCTGCCATGAGCGGAGAAGTGCGCCTGGGCGTGACCGAGGCATTTGGTGCATTCTGGGTTGGGCCGCGTTTGGTCGAACTCCAGCGCGCCTACCCTAAACTCTCAATCGATCTGACCTGTGCGATGCGATCGGCCGACGTCCTTCGCCTTGAGGCCGATGTCTCGATTCAGCTAACGCGGCCGACCAATCCGGACGTCAAGATCGTTCGGCTTGGCCGCATTCATTCCATGCCCGCAGCTGCTCCATCCTACCTCGCGATATATGGCACACCCAGAACGGTTGATGACCTGCGCAAGCATCGCCTAGCGCTGCAGTTTGCCGACCAGACAAAAACTCAGGAGAATCTGGCCAGTCTTTTCCCCGGTGTGCCGCTTAAGGAACTCGTGACGTTTAGCACAAACAACAGCACGGCACTGCTCTGGGCAATTATAAAGGGCGCCGGCATTGGATGGTCGCCGACCTACATTCACGCCATGGGCCCCAAAATGGTACCCCTCGACATTGACGCGATCTTTCCGCACGATATCTGGCTGACCTATCATCCCGATGCGGCGCGTGTTCCTCGCGTCCGGCGCCTGATTGATTGGATCATGGAAAATTTCGACCCGAAGACGTTTCCGTGGTTTCGCGATGAGTTCATTCATCCGCACGACCTGCCAAGGCACTATCATGGACCTCCTGTCGTGAACTTGTTTGAGGGGGTGGCTTGGGACCCGAGGGGTCCGGCATGATGAAGGAGGAGGCGTCGAACGGGTCGCGAGGAGTCAGTCCTGTCCACGCGAGGCGCCCGCCGCATTGAGTGCCACATTATCCGACTAGTGCCGCACGCGGGCCAGGTATCCTCCCACGTATCGATAACATCGAGCGCGTGGGATCGATTGTGCATGCCCCGAAAATACCTCCGAGTATCATTAGTCCCCCACACAACGCAAAACCGGCTTCATATCCACGCGCTCCCGACAAGTCTTGAATCAAGGCGGCGGTGACGAATGGCGCCGCAATCCCGGCCAAGGAGGCGATTGAATTGTTGATGGCTAACATCGCTCCACGCTGTGGCAACGGCACAACCTCCGCCAAGATTGCCGGACTGAGCGAATAGACGATCGGCGTGCACCCTAGGCCAATCGCGACAAGTGCAACCCGTATCCAGTCCCCCGGCGGACTTATATAAATTAACGCAAACAGGAAGCCCGCGAGTATAAGCGAACAACAGAGAAAGCGCCCGCGCGCGGTCTTTGAGGAAACGCCTGTTCTCAGCAAAAATTGCGACCACCATGCAAGACCAAAACCGAACGGAACGGTTAGCGCAATCACAAACGAATAAAGCCGACCGGACGCAATTCCATTGAAGCCGAGGCCGCGTTCGAAATAGGCAGGCAACCACGTCAGGCCGATCGCTAGGCTCCAATAACCGACGAAATTCGCGGCGATGCAGCCAAGTACCGTGCGATCCAGCAGCAGTCTCAGATAAGGAATTACCGCGACCGGAGCCGGGGCCGAGCTCCTCGGTTCTTGTTCGGATTTTCCCTCCTCACCGACAACCAACCAAATCAGAGCCCAAACACAACCGATCACGGCCAACACCACGAAGTTAGCGCGCCAGCCCCAAGCAGCGGTAATCAGAGGAATCAATATCCCCGCTATTACCAATCCTAAGCCCGAGCCTAGTGCTAACACTGCGATCGGCATATTGCGCTTGTCGTCGGGGAACCATTTGTAAAGCGCATGAATAGCTACCGGCCAAGCCGGGCCCTGGCCGATCCCGAGCAGAATGCGGCAGGTAATGATGGCTTCGATCGATGCGTATTGCACGATCGGAAGCTGACAGACGGACCAGATAAGCACCATGCCCAGGATCATTAATTTGGTCTTGTATCGGTTGGCAAAAAATCCACCGACCAGACCGGAGAGGACGAACGGCCAGAAGAAGCTGCTACCAATACTCCCGAATTCCTTGGGCGTGAGTCCTAGTTCGTCCATCATGGGAATGGCAACCAGGCCCAACACGACTTTGTCGACTGAGTTGATCAACATGAAGAGCGCAAGAAGTATTGCGATTTGCCAAGACCTCCACGCCTTAAATACATTATTCATTTGCCGTTCGAATGCTCAAGATTGTCATGTGAGTTTTTTACCAGCAGCGCGGGATTGCTCGGCTGCAATCCTGCAGGTTCGTAATTTCGGCATGACCTTAGGTGAAAAGTCGGGATAGCGGCGTTCCTCTCGCGTCCCACCCCGTTCCGATTTTGCCTAGACGCCCCGTGCGGAGGAGGGCTTTATTTTGCTCGATACCGGCCAAGGCACCAGCCTTCGCTCGCTTGGTGAGCTACGGTCTGGCGCGGCCATGCGGAGATCGCAAGGCATCCACGACCAGAACCCAAACGGCGATGTCTGATCAGCCTTTTGTTTTGCCTGCAAGGTTGGTTGCGCGCGGCAGGACAATGGTAAACTCGGTGAATTGCCCGGGCTGCGTATCGACCTCGATCCTGCCGCCGTGTTGCTTGACGATGATGTCATGGCTCATCGAAAGACCAAGCCCGGTGCCCTCGCCTGCCGGTTTGGTCGTGAAGAACGGATTGAAGATCTTTTCCCTGACTTCGGTCGGGATGCCGGTACCGTTGTCGCGTATGCGTATCTCAACCTGGCTACCGAGATTTCTGGTGGCAGCGGTGAGCACCGGCTCGAAATCAGCGTCGCCGTTCTCGGCCTTTCGCTTGCTCGCGGCATAAAATCCGTTCGAGATCAGATTGAGAAAAGCGCGGGTGATTTCCTGCGGAAACAGTTCGATCGCGCCTGCATCCACATCGAAGTCGCGTTGCAGCGTGATATTGAACCCCGGTTTCTCGGCGCGGGCGCCGTGATAGGCGAGATTGAGGCTCTCGTCCAAAAGCGCATTGATGTCCGCGGGCCGCTGCTCGCCCGAGCCTTCCCGGGAATGCAACAGCATGTTCTTGACGATGGAGTCCGCCCGCTTGCCGTGCTGAACGACCTTTTCGAGGTTGGACTTCAACATCTGCGTCAGTTCGCCGACATCGCCGCGCATCTTCTGATCCAGCGGGGCCGGAGCCAGGGTCTCGTCCAGTTCGTCGATCAGTTCGGCAGACAGCGCCGAGAAATTATTGACGAAATTGAGCGGGTTCTTGATCTCATGGGCGATGCCGGCCGTGAGCTGGCCGAGCGAGGCCAGCTTCTCGGTCTGCACCAGGCGATCCTGTGCGGCACGCAGCTCTTCGAGGGACTGCGCCAGTTCCAGCGTGCGGGTTTGCACTTCGTCAAACAGCCGCGTGTTGCCGATCGCGATCACCGCCTGATCGGCAAAGGTCCTGAGCAGTTGCACGTGATGCTCGGCGAACCTGCCGGGCTGGGCCCGGGTTACCGCAATCAAGCCGATTGGCACCGCCTTGTTCATCAGCGGCGCGAACAGCATGCTGCGAAAGCCGCGCGCGCGGCCAATATCCCTGATCTCGTCCGTCAAGGCCTCAATATCGGGGGTTTGCACCACCTCGCCGGATTGAGCCAACTGAAACGGCGCGAAGTCGGCGACCGGAAGCGGGAAGGTTGACGTCAAGACTTCATCCGCCTCCGGTGTCGTCGGCGTGAACGCTTCGAGATGGGCCTGCCCATCGGTGAAGCGGAACACGGTGCTGGAGAAGCCGCCGACCAGGCTTTTAGCCCTGATCGCAATCGCCTCGAACACCGGCCGGATGTCGGTCGGTGAACTGGCAATCACGTTCAGAATATCCGACGTCGCCGTCTGCCGCTCCAGCGCTTCGCGCGTTTCGTTGAACAGCCGCGCGTTCTGGATTGCGATGACGGCCTGATCGGCGAAGGTGCGCAGCAGGGCGCATTCCTTTTCACTGAAAGGCACCATCGATGTACGGGCGACCATGATCGAGCCGATGGCACTGTCCTCCCATAGCATCGGCGCCACAACCATGGAGTAATTTTCCCCGAGACCGCGATAACGCTCTCGCGCAGGCGGAGGTAACTCAGGGTCGTTGAATACGTTTGCCGAACGCACCAGACGCCGCTCGCGGATCGCCACCTGGCTCACGCTCCCGTCCAGCGGCGCCGGGAAAAGCGCGCGGACATGCTCAACGCGCGGGCCGGAGCCAGCGCTGACATGCAGCAAATCGTCTTCGCCCACCAGGAAAATGTAGTTCTCCTGGCTGCCGAAGAGGCGCGCGATGCTCCGCACAATCTCGTCGAAAACCGGTTGTGTCTCCGCTACCGAATGGCTGATCACACTCAAGATTTCCGCGGAAGCCTTCTGCTGCTCCAGCGCCTCCTGGGTCTCGTTGAAAAGGCGGGCGTTCTCGATCGCGATCACCGCCTGGTCGGCAAAAGTCCTGAGCAATTCGATCTGTCGGTCGGAAAACGGGCGCGCCTCCTCGCGGGTGACATTGATGGCGCCGATCGGTTCGCCATTGCGGAACATCGGCACGGAGACAGCGCTTCGAAATCCTGCCTTGACCATGGACTCCGCGGTGTATTCGGGGTCGGCGGCGATATCCGGAACGTGCGCTACCGCGCGATCAACAATCGCGCGTCCCGCCAGGTAGCCGCGATGGATCGGGGCGGGAAACATCTTCGGTGCGAACGCGAGTTGCTCCGGCGAAAGATTGTAGTGTCCTGCGACATGGACGAGGCCGTCGCGCAGGCGAAACACGCCGCTGTTGGTTCCCTCGCACAATTCGGCGGCGCTGCGCGCGATGGCATCGAACACCGGCTGGGTGTCGGTCGGCGAACCGGCGATCACGTTCAGAATATCCGATGTTGCCGTCTGCCGCTCCAGCGCCTCCTTGGTCTCGTTGAACAGCCGCGTGTTCTCGATAGCGATCACCGCCTGGTCGCGGAAGGATTCCGCCAAGGCCATGTCGGTTTCGCTGAAACTGCCGGGTTGACGCCCACCCAGCCCAAGTACGCCAATGCACTCTCCACCGCGCAGCATCGGCAAATAAAGCGCCGAGTTCAGCCCGTACATCTCTCGGATTTTGCGCTCTTCTTCCGGAAGATCGATCGCCGACCAGTCTGGAAAATGTTGGTTCTTCCTTGAGACGATGGCGCGGGATGGAAAATTGGCTTCGGGATTGATCGGTATAGGGGTCGGATTGAGGATCTGAACCAATCCTCCCGGCCCCGTGATCGCGACCGGCCGGAACGTAGTGCCATTCTCGCAAAGCAGGATGAACGCCATTTCACGGCAGAGCAGACGCTGAGCGGTCAGCACGAGGGTATTGAAAACAGGCTGCACGTCGGTCGGCGACAGGCTGATGACACGCAGGATGTCGGCGGTCGCCGTCTGCCGCTCCAGCGCCTCCTTTGTCTCGTTGAACAGCCGTACGTTCTCGATCGCGATCACGGCCTGGTCGCGGAAAGATTCCGCCAGAGCGATGTCGGCCTCGCTGAACGAGCCGGGTTCCGTTCCGCCGAGAAGGAGCACGCCGATGCACTCTTCCCCGCGCAGCATCGGCAGGTAAAGCGCGGAATTCCACCCGTACATCTCGCGGATCTTGCGCTCTTGTTCCGGCAGATCGATCGCCGACCAGTCCGGAAGATGCTGGTTCTTTTTCGAGATGATGGCGCGCGATGGGAAGTTGGCCTCAGGATCAATCCTTACAGGGACCGGAGCGACAGGGATCAATCCTTCCGGGCCTGCGCCTGCGACCGGCCGAAATGTGGCGTCGTTTCCGCAAAGCATGATGGCCGCCATCTCGCGGCGAAGCAAGCGTCGTGCGGTGAGTACCACGGCATCGAACACCGGTTGCACGTCCGCGGGCGAACTTGCGATCACCTTCAGGATGTCGGCGGTCGCGGTCTGCCGCTCCAGCGCCTCCTTGGTCTCGTTGAACAGCCGCGCGTTCTCGATGGCGATCACCGCCTGGTCGGCGAAGCTCTGAATGAAATCGATCCCGGTCTCGGTAAATGGCTTCTTCGGCCGACGCGTGACGACAAGCGAGCCGACGCCGCTGTCCTGAGAGATCATCGGCGCATACAATACGGTCATACCGCCAGTCTCTTTCAGGACCGCCCGTTTGTCCTCGGGCAGGTCTGCCTTGTCGGCGAGATCGGGGAAATGAAGCGGTCGCCGCTGCGCGATCGCCACGCCGGTCGAGCTTCCCTCGAGCGGCATAGAATCGGCTCCCCAGTCTCCCGCTCCTGGGCCGCGCTGCGCGACGCCCCTCACCCTGTCGCCTTCGACCAGGTAGACGGCCGCATCGTAGGGGTTGAACAGGCGCTGGCAGGATTCGAGGATCGTGTCGAAGACTGGCGCCGCATGCACCACCGAACGGCTGATGATCCTCAGAACGTCTCCGGTTGCCGTCTGCCGCTCCAGCGCCTCCTTGGTCTCGTTGAACAGCCGCGCATTCTCGATGGCGATCGCGGCCTGGGCCGCAAAGCTGCGCACCAGTTCGATCTCCCGATCCGAGAACGGCCGGATCTCCTGGCGGTAGATGACAATTGCGCCAACCAGAACGTCATCCCTGAGGATCGGTACGCCGACCGTCGATCGCGCACCGCCAAGCTTGGCCGCGAGGCCACGGGCAGCATCGGTGGCATAATCAGGCGAGTGCTGCACCTGCCGCGTCCTCAGAATGCGATCGATCATGCCGCCCGCCAAACCCTGAAACGGTCCGGGCCGCCTCACGTATTCAGCAAGTGCCGCCGGGGTACCCACGTCCGCCGCGAAGTAGAACGCGTTGCCATCGAAACGAAGCAGCGTGCCGAACCGGGCGTCGCAAATACGGGTCGCATTCTCCAACACCGCTCTGAAAACCGGTCCGAGTTCGCCGGGCGAGTTTGAGGTAACCTGAAGCACCTCGGCGGTAGCCGTCTGCTGCTGCAGGGCTTCGCCAAGTTCCCGGGACTTCGTCTCCACCTCATTGAACAGCCGCGCGTTCTCGATGGCAATCACGGCCTGGTCGGCGAAGCTCTGCAGGAGGGCAAGCTCATCGTCGGTGAAGGGCAGGAGCCTGTCGCGGAAGATGATCAGAGCGCCGATGGCCTTGCCCCCGCGGCGTAGCGGCGTCCCGCACACGGTGCGGGCGCCTCCGGCCCGGGCATGGGGCAGGCCGGGAAAGTCGGACATCGAGGGATCGAGTTGATCGAGGTCCGGAATGTGAATCTGCCGGCTCTCGAAAACCACCGTGCCCGGCAGGTTTCGGCCGCCGACCTTGATATTGGATCGTGGATACGCCGAGCCGACACGTTTCGCGATGGTGCCGACACGGTACTCCTGGGTGAACTCGCTGCCCTCGGCGAGCTGGATCGCAACGCTGGACGCGTCAAAGAGGCGCGCGGTCGTCTCGGCGAGCTGCTGCAGCGGCCCCGCCACGTCGCCCGATGCGTTGGCGACCGCGCGCAGGATTTCGGCGCTCGCCTCCTGCTGCATCCGCGCGGTTTTCAACTGCCTTTTCAGCCGCGCCGTTTCCGACCGGGGGGAAGGCTTCTGCCTGCGCGGCTCGGGCTTGGTTGATTTCAGCTTGCGCAAGCCGGGCTTGCGGGCCTTGGACTCACCGGATTTGCGCGCCCGAACGCCGCCACGGCCAGCCGTCCCGGCACCTTTTCCCGCTTTTCTCTTGGTCTTTGCCATTTGTCGTGCCCCTCGCCAAAGTACCCGATCCGGACGCGGGCGCAAATGTCTACAAGGCAAAGGGTCAGCAATGAGCCATTGCGAAACTGGGCCGGGAAGAGATTGACGCCGATGCGGATGGGAGGCAGGCCTCTTCGCGACGGCACTTTCACGCAGGGCCGCCTTTCCGGGTTATACAGTCCTGGCAACACAGGGACGCGACCGATGAATAAATTCTGCCTCGCGCTTTTGATGATGGGCGCCTGGAGCAAGGCCGGCTATGCCCTCGACCGAGAGCAGCAACAAGGCCGAATCCTGCTCGAAAAGCTGTGCTCGCAGTGTCATGCCGTGGGCCCGACCGGCCAAAGCCCACATCCAGAGGCACCGCCGTTTCGAACTTTCGGAGAGAAGCTCTACGACGAAGACCTGAAACAGCGATTACAGGACGGGCTGACCACCATTCACCCCGACATGCCGACGTTTCACTTCAGGCGACGCGATGCCGAAGCCGCGGTAAACTATCTGAAATCCATTCAGCAGAATAAAAAATCAAAATAGCGATATTGCCGGCGACCCTGTCCGCCTGGCGATGCCAGCTCAACTTGCCTGTCTGCGAAACCGGCATATGGTGACAATAACAATGATGATGTCAGCGAGGCGATGGATGGCAAAGCAATTGATGGCCGCGGCGGCCGTCCTGATGATAGCGGGAATGAATGGCCCGCAGGCCCAGGATTACCCTGCCAGAACGGTCACGATCATCGTGCCGTTCGCAGCCGGCGGCCCGGCCGATATCACAGGCCGGATCGTCGCCGACATTTTCAACCGTCATCTCGGCCAGAAATTTGTCGTGGAGAATGTCGGGGGCGCCGGTGGCACCATTGGAACGCTTCGCGCAGCTCACGCAGCAGCCGACGGTTACACGATCCTGTCCGGTCACCTGGGCACCAATGCGCTGGCGTCAGCGTTCTATCCAGATCTGGGCTACGATCCGCAGAAGGATTTCGAGTCGATCGGACTGACCGCCGAATATCCGGAACTGCTGGTGGTTCGCAAAGACTTTCCTGCAAATAATCTCAAGGAATTCGTTGCCTATGCCAAATCCAATGCAAGCAAGCTCAATGTTGGGCACGCCGGACTTGGCTCGGTATCCTACATTGGCTGCCTCCTTCTCAACTCGGCGATCGGCATCAAGCCGACCCTGGTTCCGTTTACCGGCACGGCTCCGGTGCTGGCCGCGATGCTCGGCGGTCAAATCGATTATGAATGCGACCCGGTGCTCGGCACAATGAGCCAGGTACGGGCAGGCGCGGTCAAGGCGCTGGCAATCGCCGCCAACAAGCGAAGCCCGATGTTACCGGATGTGCCGACTTCCTACGAGCAGGGCCTGCCCGAATTCGACTGTGCTCCGTTTTACGGCGTGTTCGTGCCACGGGGTACGCCGCAGCCGGTTATCGATAAGCTCGCGGAAGCCCTTAACAAAGGTCTCAGCGAGGAGCAGGTGCAAAAGCGATTGGCCGATCTTGGCGCCGATATCGTCGAGCCGAGCCGCCGCGGACCAAAGGCCCTCACGGACCTGGTAAGAAGCGAATCCGCTCGATTGCTGCCGATCCTGAAAGCTGCGGCGGAGAAATGAGAGCACGGCAGAAGAACATTCGTTGTTTCTTGTTCGCTTCCGTCTCGTTGGCCGACCGACCCCATGTCGTGTGAAAAGCTATCAGTTGGCCAACCGGCTCCATTTTGCGCCGCGCTCAGATCTGTTCGGCCACCTTTTCCAGCCCGATGATGCGGGCGAGCGCACGCACTTCGCGCTTCTGGTCCTCGCGCAACTGGAACAACAGTGGCATCGCGGCCGATTTCAATTGCTGGACTTCCGCAGCATCGGGATCGATCAGCGCCCCGGTCGGGTTCGGATCGGCCTGCCGGCTGGCGTGGATTCTCCGGGCCACGGCGCGCAGCGCGCTTTCCACCGCAGGCCAATAGTATTCCTGCGAAGAGGATAGTTGCAGGCGCTCCTTGATGCCGGCGATCTGCGCATCGCTGAGCAGAGTATAGGATTTTTGCAGCGGCGGCTTGCTGGCAAGCTTCGGCTTCTGTGGCGCAGGCGCGATCGTCACCGGAGCCGCCACCTTCGGCGCCTCGATGTCGGCGGGTGAACTGGACGCAAAGGCCTGGCGCAGCGGCTCGCTCAGGGCCGCGACGGCTGGCGGCTCGAATGAGGCGGGCACGGTCGTCGTGACCCCCAGCCGGTCCCGCTTGCTTTCCCTGTTGGAGACCGGACTTTTGGCGACGGGCAAGACCGTCTGCAGGCGCGCCATCGGCACGCTGTCGCGGCCAAGAATGCTGGTGGCGGCGGCTCCGACGACAAGAAAGCCCAGCAGCGCGACGAGGGTGATTGCTCTGGTCAAGCCGTTCTCCGTTTCCATCGACCAATCGCGGGGCACTTTCCCGACAACTGGGCGCTAATTAAGGCTTAACCGTGCCGCCGCCGCGGCGGGACGAATTTGGCGACGGCGGGGTTAGCGGCAAAAGGTGCGAAATCAGGCCGCGGCGGCGAGATCATAGGCGTCCTGGATGTCGGCAACGATGTCGGACGCCTCCCATAGCGCATCCGGGGTGACCGACCGCAGGCTGATGGTCCAGTTACCTTTGCTGGTCCGGGGCATGCTGACGATGTCGAATTGCACGCTGCGGCAGAGCGGATGCCGCTCCAGAGCATAGGCGACCCGCGCCCTGATCTCGTCGAGGGTCGCGGGGGTTTTTGCAAAAAACGTCTCGAAATCCATCTTGCGTCCCCGTCAAAGGCGGTCTCTGGCGCGGCCCGCCGCCCAAACGGCGAACGGCCCCGGAGAGGATTGTCGGGGCGGGATGGTTAACGGCGCGTTAAGGCGCTGAAGGCTGGGCGTTTGGCGCCGGCCCGACGGCGAAGGTCGCAAGCGGGCGCGATGCCGCGGTCAATTCATCAAGTGATTCCGAAACGAAGCTACTTCTTGGGAAAGAATTCAGGCCACATTGCACGCCATGCCAGCGTCAGCGTGTTGAAATCCGCCGGCTGGGTTTCGTAACAGCCGGCATCGGCCGCAGGCTCGACCCAGGATTGCGCGCTCTTCATGAAGATATGCGCGACCGGCACCAGCCATGACGTATCGTCGAGCGTGCCGGCGCGGAGATTGACAATTTCGGCACGTCCGGCCCGCTCGCCATAGATCCGGCCGCCGCAATCTCCACAGAACCGGGATGTCACCGCCACGCCCTTGGGCGAAAGATGAGGCCACCCTTTCGGCTCGCCCTGCAGCACATGAAAATCCCTGGCGAGCACCGGCATGTTGAGCGCGAACGCACTGCCAGACGCCTTCTGGCAGTCCGTGCAGTTGCAGGCGTAGAGCAACAGCGGAAACGACACGATTTCGTAACGGATCGCGCCGCACGAGCAGCCGCCGGTCAGGGGAAGTGCCGGTCGCGTCGAACTCATTGATCAACCCCGATCGAATGCGATCGCAAGATATCCGAAAAACGATCGGACTCACAGCGCCGGATCGACGGCCTCGTCGTATTCTCTCTTGAATCGCGCGATCAGTTCGGCGGCAGGCAATATCTTGCCGACGCTGCCGACGCCCTGGCCGCTGCCCCAGATTTCCTTCCAGGCTTTCGGCTTGGCGCGCTCGCCTGACGCGTCGGTGCCGAAACTCATTTTCGACGCGTCGGACTCCGGAAGATTGTCGGGATCCATGCCGGCTGCGACGATCGACGGCTTCAGATAATTGCCATGTACCCCGGTGAACAGGTTGGAATAGACGATATCTTCCGCGGTCGAGGCCGTGATCATCTGCTTGTAACCCTCGACCGCATTGGCTTCGGTGGTAGCGATAAAGGCCGAGCCGATATAGGCAAAGTCGGCTCCGAGTATCCGCACCGCGCGGATCGCACGGCCATTGCCGATCGCGCCCGACAGCGCGATCGGGCCGTCGAACCATTGCCGGGTCTCCGCCACGAACGCGAACGGCGATATCTCGCCGGCATGGCCGCCGGCGCCGGCCGACACCAGGATCAGACCGTCCGCGCCCTTCTCGATCGCCTTGTGCGCGAATTTCTGGTTGATCACGTCGTGAAATACGATGCCGCCCCAGCGATGCGCGGCCTGATTGAGTTCTTCGCGCGCGCCGAGCGAAGTGATGATCATCGGAACCTTGTGCTTTTCGCAGAGCGCAAGATCCTGTTCGAGCCGGTTGTTCGAGCGATGCACGATCTGGTTCACCGCGAACGGCGCCGACGGCCGGTCGGGATGCGCCCTGTCGTGCGCGGCGAGTTCTTCCCTGATCCGCACCAGCCACTCATCGAGCAACGCCGGCGGCCGCGCGTTCAGCGCCGGGAACGACCCCACGATTCCCGCCTTGCATTGCGCGATCACGAGATCGGGTACGGAAATGATGAATAGCGGCGCACCGATCACGGGAATCGACAAACGGCCCCTAAACAAGGCGGGCATCGACATCTAGGGAAATCCTCCTGGTTATTCGGCGGAGCCGCGATCGACCGGTCTAAAGATGCCAGACATCATACCAACAAAGCAATCGCGTTCAGGGCAGCCTAGGTACGCATCTGCGCGGCGCTACTGGCACAGCGCGCGGGTGACGTAGTTCTCGGTCCGGCAATCGCCGGGCTCGCGCTTGTAGCCCGGCATGTACACTCTAGCCGCGCACTTCTCGGCCGCGTCGGAATTGAGGCTCTTGCCTTCCTTGAAGCCCTTGGCCTGGCATAGCTTGTCGGCGGCAGTCTTGCAGTCCGGTGCACCATTGGGCGCCACGGGACAGCCCATCCGCCCGGTCACCATCGATGCAGGCCTGGCCAGACGCGACATGGTCTCGCCTGCATCTTTCGCGCGTGCGTTCAAATCGTCGATGGTCTCGCTGGGGCTTTTCAGGGTCGGAAGGACCGACAGGGATTTCTCGAACAGTCTTTCCATCTGGTTGAACAAGCCCGGATTCTCCTGCTGTGCCGGCGCAGCGGGTGCCGGCTCGCTTGGCTGAGGCGCGGCCCGATCCGGCGCCGCTTGCGAAGCCGACGGCTGGACGCCAAGCGTGGATGGAGCTGAGGGTTGCGGCGGCGGCGCCGCCTGCGGCCACGCAGCGCCCGCCGAGATCGTCAACATCAACAATACCGCGCCGGCGGTTGCGGCATAACGGCTGCCGGGCAACGCGCCGGGATCATCGGGTCGACCGAACATGGCACCGAGTGTAACCCGAAGCGGTGAACCGGCAAAGTGCTTCACGACCACCTACTAGAACATGCGAAATGCGACGATAAACCCGAGCACGAGCGCGCCGGCGCCCAGCGCCACCCACAGGCCCAGATGTTTTTCGATCCTCACCCGGATCCATTCGCCGTAGCGGTTGAGCAGAATGGCGACCACGAAGAAGCGGCCGCCGCGCGCGATCACCGACAGCACGACGAACAGCCACATGTTGTAGTTGGCGAATCCGGAGGTGATGGTCACGAGCTTGTAGGGGATCGGCGTCAAACCCTTGAGCAGGATGATCCATGCGCCATATTCGGCATAACCCGCCCGGAACGCCTCGACCTTGTCGCCATAACCGTAAAATTCGATCAGCCAATGTCCGACCGAATCGTACAGCAGCGCGCCGATGGCATAGCCGAGAATACCCCCGAGCACCGAGGTCGTGGTGCAGACCGTAGCATAGAGCCACGCCCGCTCCGGCCGCGCCAGCGACATCGGGATCAGCATCACATCCGGCGGCAACGGGAAAAACGAGCTTTCTGCGAACGACACTGCCCCCATCACCCACAACGCGTAGGGCTTGTGCGCGGCGTCAATGCACCAATCGTAAATCCGTCTCAGCATGGCGCGATGAACCACCATGGGGCGGATTTGTCCATGCCGCTAACCTGAGGAAATTCGAGCAAGCCCTGTGCGGGCACGCCTTAGTGGCGCTTGCGCAGGCTGCGGCCTTCAAGCGCGACAATTGGTCGCCGCGCGATCCGCGGCGGAACCTTTGGTATCGCCTTGGGCATTTTGACCGCGGATTTCGGCAGCTTCTCGGCCATTCCGAGCAGGTGCTCGCGCCGCTCCATTTCGCGCCAGACGTCGTCGGGCTGTACACCGGCCGCCGCCCACAAAACGGTAAGGTTATAAAGCAGGTCGGCGCTCTCGCGCACCACCGCTTCGGGCTTGCCGTTCACGGCGTCGATCACGACCTCGATGGCTTCTTCGGCCAGTTTCTTGGCCATCTTGGCCGGGCCGCGCTGAAACAGCCGTGCGGTTCGCGACGTGGCCGGATCGAGATCCTTGGCCGCGATCACCGCCAGATATAGCCGTTCGAGCGAATCACTCATCCCAGGAAACTAGTCGAAATCGATCGCCAGCGTGTTAACGGCCGGTTTCCAGCCGGCGCAAATCGAAAGAAAATCTGCCGGCCAGCCATGAATCCAACATACCGGACGCGGCAAGTGGCGGCGGGCTTTTTCGGGTTTCGCCTACATGCGGGTAGATTCCACAATCACCGTGCGCTGCCTTCTGGCTTCCCTGGCAGGCCTGTTGGCCCTGACCTGTGTCAGTACGGGACAAAGCCGGGCCGCCAGCGAAATCCGGCCACCGACGGCGATCCGGTTCTCGTTCGACCGTCCGATCGATGCGAGTGCTGCTCCCTTCGTGCTGGCGGCATCCGACGGCCTGTTTGCTTCGGAAGGCCTCGCAGTCGCAACCGATAGCGCCGGCGGTTCGCCGGCCGCGATTGCGCGCGTCGCGGCAGGCAGCAGCGATTTTGCGCTGGTCGACATCAATGCGCTGATCCGTTTTCACGACAAGCCGGACGCGCCGCCGGTCAAGGCGGTGTTCGTGCTGTTCAACCAGGCGCCCTACGCCATCATTGCCCGCAAGAGCCGGGGCATCCGCGCGCTCTCCGATGTCGAAGGCAAGACTCTCGGCGTCGCCGAAGGCGACCTTTCGATCGGGCTCTGGCCGGCGCTGGCGCGGCAGAATGGAATCAGAATAGCAAGGGTGAAGCGGAACAATTTCGGCGCCGCCTTGCGCGAGCCGATGCTGTCGGCGGGCCAGGTCGACGCCGTAACCGGGTTTTCATATCTGTCGGCGGTCAATTTGAAGGACCGCGGCATTCCCGCCCAAGACCTGACGGTGCTGCGATACGCCGACTATGGCTGCGAGGCCTACGGCTTCGCAGTGATCGTCAATCCGGCGTTCGCAGCCGGAAAGCCCGAGGTCGTGAAGGGCTTCCTGCGCGCGGTGATCGCCGGCACGCAGCTGGCCATCAGCGAGCCCGAACGCGCGGCCGATGAAGTCGTCAGCCGGATGGATGGCGGATCGCGCGATCTCGAGCTGGAACGCCTGCGCACCCTGATCCGCGACAACATCCTCACCGGCGAGGTGAAACGCAACGGCATCGGCGGCGTCGACCCGACCCGCCTCGACCGCTCGATCGACCAGATCGCCGAGGATTTCAAATTCCAGAAACGCCCCTCAGTGGCGGATATCTTCGACGATCGTTTCCTGCCCGCCCTCGGCGGCCGCCTGATCAATTAAGCAAAACGCCAGTGGGCGCTGTATCTCCCCGGCGATCCCTGATTAGAATGCAGACCCGAACGATCGCCCATCCCGCCATCCCCGAGCGCCCGTTTCATGTCCCTGCTTCGTCTCTATACCCGCGTCCTTGAGTTGCTCGGCAAGGAAGCGCGGCTGGGCTGGATCCTGGCTGGCGCCAACCTGTTGCTGGCCGGTGCGCAATTCGCCGAACCGGTGCTGTTCGGCCGCATCGTCGATGTTCTCTCCGGCAATGCGTCCGCCGGTTCGCGAGCGTCTTCATCGGCGTGGCCGCTGCTGGCGGCGTGGGCGGCGTTCGGCCTGTTCACTATTCTATCCGGCGCGGCGGTAGCCCTGCACGCCGATCAGCTGGCGCACCGCCAGCGCCAGGCGGTGCTGACGAACTATTTCGAACACATCATGCAATTGCCGCTGACCTTCCACACCGGGACCCATTCCGGCCGCCTGATGAAGGTGATGCTGAACGCCACCGATTCATTGTGGCGATTGTGGCTCGGATTTTTCCGCGAGCATTTCGCCGCCATGCTGTCGCTGGTGGTGCTGCTGCCGCTGGCGCTTTACATCAATTGGCGGCTGGCGATCCTGCTGTTCGCCCTATGCGTGGTATTCACGGTGCTGACAACGCTGGTGGTGCGCAAGACCTACGGTATGCAAAGCGAGGTCGAGGCGTACTACAGCGACCTCTCGGCGCGCGCCTCCGATGCACTCGGCAATGTCGCGTTGGTGCAAAGCTTCGTGCGCATCGACGCCGAGGTACAGGGCCTGCGTTTCGTCGCCGACAAGCTGCTGGCGGTGCAGATGCCGGTGCTGTCGTGGTGGGCGCTGGTCACCGTCATCACCCGGGCATCGACCACCATCACGGTACTGGCGATCTTCGCCGTCGGCATCGCGCTGCACCAACAGGGTCTCACCACGGTCGGCGAGATCGTGATGTTCGTGAGTTTCGCCACCATGTTGATCCAGAAGCTCGAACAGGTCGTCGGCTTCATCAACAACGTATTCATGGAGGCGCCGCGCTTGCAGGAATTCTTCAACGTGCTGGATGCCGTGCCTACGGTCCGCGACCGGCTCGATGCGATCGATCCGGGCCGTCTTTCGGGCCTGGTCGAGTTCAACGACGTCTCGTTTTCCTATGACGGCAAGCGGCCCGCGGTCGAAGACCTTTCCTTCACGGCGCTGCCCGGCCAGACCATTGCGCTGGTCGGCCCGACCGGCGCCGGCAAATCGACCGCTATCGCCCTGCTGCATCGCGCGTTCGATCCGCAGTCGGGCTTCATCCGGATCGACGGCATGGATGTCCGCGGCATCACCCTGACGGCGCTGCGGCGAAACATCGGCGTGGTGTTTCAGGAGGCGTTGTTGTTCGACCGTTCGATCGCCGACAATCTGCGTGTCGGCAGGCCAGACGCCACCGAAGACGACATGCGCCTTGCGGCGGCCCGCGCCCAGGCGCTGGAATTCATCGAGCGCAGCGAGCTGCAATTCGAGACCAACGTCGGCGAACGCGGGCGCATGCTGTCCGGCGGCGAGCGGCAACGGCTGTCGATCGCTCGCGCGCTATTGAAAGACCCGCCGATCCTGATCCTCGATGAAGCGACCAGCGCGCTCGACGCCGTCACCGAAGCCAAGGTCAATGCGGCACTCGACGAGGTGATGCGGGGACGCACAACCTTTGTGATCGCGCACCGGCTTTCGACCATCCGCAACGCCACCCGCATTCTGATGTTCGACCACGGACGCGTGATCGAAAACGGAACTTTCGATGAACTGGTGGCACAAGGCGGCCGGTTTGCCGAACTGGCGAAGGCGCAGTTCATGGTTCAGGAGAATGCGCGGACCGACATCGACGCGCGGGATACAGACAACGCTGCTGTCAAGATTTAACTATCGCCAATATTCGGCCTATTTCTTCCACGATTTAATCGCGCAACCTCTGTTCCGGGCCGCCAAGCCGGTATAGATTTGCACCCGCCGTAACCGACGGCGCCGGACACGATTGAAACCCGAACGTCACACGCCAGGACCTCCTCTTCAAAGGGCGGGTCTCAAGGACCGGAATCGGATAGTGCATTTTCCTCAGCCGTTGCGTCGCAAGTCGCCGTTGAACTGGATCGTTGTTGTAGCGGTGCTCGCCATTGTTGCGCCGCGCGTCGCGCATGCGGAAGCCCTGCTGCTGGTTGAAGCCGATACCGGAAAAGTGCTGCAGGCCGAGAACGCCACCATCCCCTGGTATCCGGCATCGGTGACCAAGCTGATGACCGCCTATGTCACGCTCAAGGCGGTCAAGGACGGGCGCATCACGCTCGATACCGTGCTGACGGTTTCCCCAGTCGCAGCCTCGCAATCGCCAAGCAAGATGGGGTTCCGGGTGGGGACGCAAGTCACGGTCGATAACGCGCTGAAGATGATGCTGGTGAAGTCGGCCAACGACATGGCCGTGGTGCTCGCCGAGGGCGTCGGAGGCTCGATCGACGGCTTTTCGGCTCAAATGAATGAGGCCGCGCAACGGCTCGGCATGACGCAGACGAGCTACGTCAATCCGAACGGCCTGCCCGCGGATGGGCAAATCACCTCGGCCCGCGATCTCGCTATTCTGGCGCGCGCGATCATTCACGACCTGCCGGAATACGAATATTTCGTCCACATTCCCTCGATCCGCTTCGGCCGCAGGGTGACGCAGAATTTCAACCGTCTGATCGGACGCTATCCCGGCGCCGACGGCTTCAAGACCGGCTTCATCTGTGCGTCCGGCTACAATCTGGTGGCATCGGCCACGCGCAACGGCAGGAGGCTGATCGCCGTGGTGCTCGGCGCTTCCTCGGGCACGATGCGCGCGGTCAGAGCCGCCCAACTGCTCGAGCGCGGTTTTGCCACCAATACGCTGTCATGGCTGCGGCCCTCGCTCGGCACGGTCGACAACCTGGTGCCGATCGACGCCTCGCCGCCGAACTTGCGCGACGAAATGTGCGGCGGAAAACATAGGCGGCCGGCCAGCGACGAGGATGAGGACACCGTCGCCAACATCACCGGCGGCGCACCCAGCGCGAGCGAAACCCCGTTCACGTTTTTCACCGCCGCGCTGCAGCCGCCGATGGTGAAGCCGTCGGAATTGCTGAACGCTGCGCCCGCCGCCTCGGAACCGGTCGTGGTTTACACCGGCCCGACCAGGACCGGCGCAGCGTTGGTAGCCGCCGTGGCCGCGGATGAAAAGCAGACGCCGCGGCAGCGAGGAAGGAAGTCGCGGGTTGCGGCAAAGAAACCCGATGCCGCGGCTGAGCCGAAAGCCCGGGCTGCCGCAGATGCCAAACCCGAAGCGAAACCTGCCAAACCCGCAGTCGTCAGGCATGCCAGTGCCGCCCCGAAAGCCACCGACAAGCCGGCCGTCTCGGCCGACAAGCCTGCGGTGACGCCGGCAAAACCCAGGGCCGCCGCAAAGCCCAAGCCTGGGTCCAAGAGCACCACCGGCGACGCCGGGTCCGCACCGCGCACCTAGGCCGCCTACAGCGCGGCCTTTTTGGCCGACCAGGGGCGCCCCTCATGCGCCGCGGCTTGCCATTGGCCGCCGCATTGCTCAATACTGCCGAAAACCAGATCTGCCAAAACAAGGCGTCCCGTCCCAAGCGTCGGGAAATAACCGGAGGGGAAATACCATGGAGCGCATCTGGCTCAAGCAATATCCGGCCGGCGTGCCCGCCGATATCGATGTGACCCAGTACTCGTCTCTCGTCGAGTTGCTGGAAGAAAGCTTTGCGAAATTCAGCGACCGCAAGGCCTTCACCTGCATGGACAAGTCGATCAGCTATCGCGACCTCGACGAGATGTCGCTGGCGCTCGCCGCCTATTTGCAGAGCAAGGGCCTGCAGAAGGGCGCCCGCGTCGCGCTGATGATGCCGAACGTGTTGCAGTATCCGATCTCGACCGCCGCCGTGCTGCGCGCCGGCTATGCGGTGGTGAACGTCAATCCGCTCTACACCCCCCGCGAGCTTGAACACCAGCTCAAGGATTCTGGCGCCGAGGCGGTGATCGTTCTGGAGAATTTTGCGACAACCGTGCAGCAGGTGATGGCCAGGACCGCGGTCAAACACGTCATCGTCGGCAGCATGGGCGACCTGCTCGGCCTCAAGGGCGTGATCGTCAACCTGGTGGTGCGGCGCGTGAAGAAGATGGTGCCGGTGTATTCGATACCCGGCGCGGTCGGCTTCAACGACGCAGTCTCAGCCGGCCGCCGCATGACGCTCAACAAGCCGAAGATCACGGCCGACGATGTTGCCTTCCTGCAGTATACCGGCGGCACCACCGGCGTCTCCAAAGGCGCGACGCTGCTCCATCGCAACATTCTCGCCAACGTGCTGCAGAACGACGCCTGGCTGCAGCCGGCGCTGAAGAAGCCGCCGATCGTCGACAACATGATCATCGTGTGCGCGCTGCCGCTCTATCACGTCTTCGCGTTGACCGCGTGTTACCTGCTGGGCCTGCGCGCCGGCGGCACCAACCTGTTGATACCCAATCCGCGCGACATGGCCGGGTTCGTCAAGGAATTGACCAAGTACCAGGTCAGCTTTTTCCCCGCGGTCAACACGCTCTACAATGGCCTGTTGAACACGCCGGGGTTCGACAAGCTCGATTTCTCCAAACTGAAAATCTCCAACGGCGGCGGCATGGCCACGCAAAAGCCGGTTGCGGAGAAATGGCTGAAAACCACCGGGTGCGCATTGTCGGAAGGTTATGGGCTGTCTGAAACCTCGCCGACGCTGACTTGCAACCGGGCCGATATCGAGGAGTTCTCGGGTACGATCGGACTTCCGGTATCCTCGACCTGGCTTTCGATCCGCGACGATGACGGCAACGAGGTGCCGCTCGGCACAGCCGGCGAAATCTGCGCCAAGGGCCCGCAGGTGATGGCCGGCTACTGGAACCGGCCGGAAGAAACCGCCAACGTGATGACCGCGGACGGCTATTTCCGCACCGGCGACATCGGCGTGATGGACGAACGCGGCTACACCAAGATCGTCGATCGCAAGAAGGACATGATCCTGGTCTCGGGCTTCAACGTCTATCCCAACGAGGTCGAGGAAGTGATCGCGAGCCACCCCGGCGTGCTGGAATGCGCCGTGATCGGCGTCGCCGACGCTCGCTCCGGCGAAGCGGTCAAGGCGTTTGTGGTCAAGAAGGATCCCAACGTCACCGCCGAGGACATCATCAAGTTCTGCGGCACGCAGCTGACCAACTACAAGGTCCCCAAGCAGATCGAATTCCGCACCGACCTGCCGAAGACCAATGTCGGGAAGATCCTGCGCCGCGAACTGCGCGATGAAAAGAAGGCCGCGGCCGCCTGAGCAACCGGATTGCCGCCGTTGCGGGCAGACTATTCGTCATCAAACGATGGTGAAGTGGTTTCCCCGCGGCCGTGAAATGTTCTAAGACACATCGGTAAATCCAAGGAGAATTGACCATGACCATCAAAGTTGGCGACAAGCTGCCGGAAGCCAAATTTCGCGTGATGACGGCGGAAGGTCCGCAGGTCAAGACCACCGACGATATCTTCAAGGGCAAGAAGGTGGCGCTGTTCGCGGTGCCCGGCGCCTATACCGGCACCTGCCACAAGATGCATTTGCCCAGCATTTTCCTCAACGCCTATGCCATCAAGAACAAGGGCGTCGACACCATAGCGATCACCTCGGTCAATGACGCCTTCGTCATGAACGCCTGGAAGCGCGACACCGACCAGCGCGACGAAGCCGTGTTCCTGGCCGACGGCAACGCCGAATTCACCAAGGCGATCGGCATGGAACTGGATGCTTCCGGCAACGGCCTCGGCACCCGCTCCAAGCGCTACTCGATGCTGGTGGATAACGGCGTGGTGAAGAAGTTGAACCTCGAGCCTGCGCCCGGCAAGGTCGAAGTCTCCGGCGGCGACACGCTGCTGGGGCAGCTTTGAGCTAAACCTGCTCCGTAACCGTCGTCGCCCGGCTTGACCGGGCGATCCAGCACGCCGCGGCTTCGAACCTCATTCCTTCAGCCGCGCCATCGCGACGCCTTCGCGCGCCAGTTGATCGGCGCGCTCGTTCTCGTCATGGCCGGCGTGGCCCTTGACCCAGTGCCAGCGCACCTGATGCGGCTTCAGCGCTGCGTCGAGGCGCTGCCACAGTTCGGCGTTCTTGACCGGCTTCTTGTCGGAGGTGCGCCAGCCGTTCTTCTTCCAGCCATGGATCCAGCCGGTGATGCCCTGACGGACATACTGGCTGTCGGTGTAAAGATCGACCGTGCATGACTTCTTGAGCGCTTCCAGTGCCGCGATCGCCGCCATCAGTTCCATGCGGTTGTTGGTGGTATGGGCCTCGCCGCCTTTCAATTCCTTTTCGACGTCGCCGAATTTCAGGATCGCGCCCCAGCCGCCCGGCCCGGGATTGCCCGAGCACGCCCCATCGGTGTGAATGACGACGGACGGGAGTGAACTCACGCCACCAGCCCTGAGGCCGCGACGCCGTAATCGCGGATGCCGGCCACGCTCTGCTGAAAGCGCAGCTTGCGGGCATATTCCAGCGGATCCTTCGGCCGCACCAGCGCGCCCGGCGGCACGTTGAGAAAATCGACCAGCCGCGTCAGCAGAAAACGCAACGCCGCGCCGCGCGCCAATAGCGGCAGCGCGTTCTGCTCGGCCTCGGACAACGGACGCTCGCGGCCATAGGCGCCAAGGAAGGCCCGCGCCTTGGTGACGTTGAACGAGCAATCGCTTTCGAAGCACCAGGCGTTGAGGCAGATCGCGACGTCGTAGGCGAGCATGTCGTTACAGGCGAAGGTGAAATCGATGATGCCGGAGACCTTTTCGCCGAGAAAGAACACATTGTCGGGAAACAGGTCGGCGTGAATCACCCCTTGCGGCAGATTGTTCGGCCAAACGTTGCCCTCGAGATGATCGAGCTCGGCGCCGATGAAGGCGCGCAAGCCGTGCTGCACTTTGTCGGCGCGCGCGGCCGCCACGTCGAACAGCGGGCGCCAGCCCGACACCGACAGCGCGTTGGCGCGCGTCATCGAAAAATCCCGCCCCGCCAGATGCATTTTCGCCAGCGCCTGGCCGACGCCGGCGCAGTGCGCGGCGTTGGGCTTGCGCGGCCAGATGCCTTCCAGGAAATTGATGATCGCCGCCGGACGGCCGGCCAGCGCGCTGAGCGCTTCACCCTTCCTGTTCTTCACCGGCTGCGGACAGTTGATGCCGCGCGAGGCCAGATGCGTCATCAGCCCGAGGAAGAACGGCAGGTCGCCCTTGGCGACGCGCTTTTCATACAGCGTCAGGATGAAATGGCCGGCCGTGGTGTGCAGCAGGAAGTTGGAATTCTCGACGCCCTCGGCGATGCCCTTGTAGGACAGCAATTCGCCGATCTCGTACTGGCCCAGGAATTCCGCGAGCTCGTCGGCGGCGACGTCGGTGTAGACCGCCATCGCGGCTACTCGGCTGCGTCGGGCCGCAGCGAACGCGGCAACGGAAAGAATTCGTTCTCTTCCGCGGCCGAGACGGTCTCCACATGCAATTCGTAGCGCTCGGCGAACGCACCCATGATCTCCTCGACGATCACTTCCGGGGCCGAGGCGCCCGCGGTGATGCCGAGGCTCTTGATGCCGTCGAACATCTTCCAGTCGAGATCGCTGGCGCGCTGCGCCAGCACCGAGACCGGGCAGCCCTCGCGCTCCGCTACTTCGCGCAACCGCTGCGAATTCGACGAGTTCGGCGCGCCGACCACGATCAGGGCGTCGACCACCGGCGCCACCTTCTTCACCGCAAGCTGGCGGTTGGTGGTGGCGTAGCAGATGTCTTCCTTGTGCGGACCGGAGATGTTGGGAAACCGCTCCTTCAGCATCGCGACGATTTCGGCGGTGTCGTCGATCGACAGCGTGGTCTGGGTCACAAAGGCAAGATTGTTGGGATCCTTCGGCGTGAAGGTCGCCGCATCGTGCGCGGTCTCGATCAGCGTCACCGCGCCCGGCGGCAATTGCCCGAGGGTGCCGACCACTTCCGGATGATGGGAATGCCCGATCAGCAGGATTTCCCGGCCGCGCTTGAAATGGATCGCGGCTTCCCGGTGCACCTTAGTGACCAAGGGACAGGTGGCATCGAGCGAAAAGAAATTGCGGGCGCGAGCGTCGGCCGGCACGGATTTGGGAACCCCGTGGGCCGAGAACACCACCGGAGCGTTGGTATTGTCGGGGATTTCGGCCAATTCCTCGACGAAAATCGCCCCTTTGGTCCGTAGGCTGTCGACCACGTAGCGGTTATGGACGATCTCGTGGCGGACATAGACCGGGGCGCCATAGATCGTCAGCGCCCGTTCCACGGTGTCGATCGCCCGTACCACGCCGGCGCAGAAGCCCCGTGGCGAACAAAGCACGATTTTCAGGGGTGGTTTGGCTGGCATAGGGGCGATCTCGGACCGAATCACCCCTCACCGGCTCGGCAGGGAACGGTCAATTCAAATAAGGACTTGGGACGGCTTTTGGCCGCTGTCAAGGCCGGTCAGCAAACCATTGCGCGGCCAGCCCCGGACGGCTTATATAGGACGTAATTCCCGTCATCGCTGATGACCACGGCTTCGCCTCCAAAAGAGGTGGGCGAAGCGCAAAGGAGATTTGCCATGAGCAATGCACCGCTGATGCCAAAAGCGACTGCCGTGTGGCTGGTCGACAATACCGCGCTGACCTTCGACCAGGTGGCGGATTTCACCAAAATGCACCCGCTCGAGGTCCGCGCCATCGCCGACGGCGACGCCGCCCAGGGCATCAAGGGCATGGACCCGATTTCCAACGGCCAGCTCACCCGCGAGGAGATCGAAAAGGGCGAAAAGGACCCGAACTACCGGCTCAAGCTCGAGGAGAGCAAGGTGGCGCTGCCGGCGCAGGCCAAGAAGAAGGGCCCGCGCTATACGCCGGTGTCGCGCCGCCACGAGCGTCCCAGCGCGATCCTGTGGCTGGTGCGCAACCATCCCGAATTGAAGGACGCCCAGATCATGCGCCTGGTCGGCACCACCAAGACCACCATCGCCAGCGTCCGCGACCGCACCCACTGGAATGCCTCGACCCTGACCCCGATGGACCCGGTGACGCTCGGCCTGTGCTCGCAGATCGAACTCGATTTCGAGGTGCAGCGCGCGGCCAAGGAAAAACCCGCCGACACCGCCTATGGCGGCGCGACGCTGCTGCCGGCCTCCGAGACCACCCGCAAGGAGCCGGAATTCGAGCCCAGCGAAAAGCAGCGCGACGATCTCAATGTCGATGCGGTGTTTGCCAAGTTGAAGACGATCGGCGGCAAGAAGCCGGATCAGGAGTAAGGGCGCGTCGCGCAGCGTCACTCAATAATCGTCATGCCCCGCGAAGGCGGGGCATCCAGTACGCTGCGGCTTCCCGATTCAACACGACCGCCTCTGGAATACTGGATCGCCCGCCTGCGCGGGCGACGACAACTCGGATAAAATGTCAAACAGCCGACACAACTTCGCGATCTCGCCGCATGCATGCGCGAAGTTTTGGTCTTGATGTCCTGCCCTTCATTCAGAGGGCGCAGGGAATGCCGGGCGCCCAATGCGCCCGCAGCCTGGCAGGGCAGAAAAACAAGCCATGCCAGCAAAGTCACCACGGTCACACCGGAAATCACCCG
>NZ_SSMW01000138.1 GCF_004799405.1 Bradyrhizobium sp. | reverse complement strand
ACTCCGCCGACTTGACACCAGCGTCGGGGTGTCAGGACCACACGACTTCGCCGTCCGCCTCAAGCGCGTTCGTCAAAGCGCCATCCGCGTCCACCGCATCCCGCCGCGCGTTGATGACGTTGCGCAACGCCCCTCTGTGGGCGGAACGTGGTTTCTGTAATCCAGAATCTCGAACCAGTCAAGCGAAATTCTGTAATTCGGAAATAGACCGGATGCGATTTCTCTCTTTCCCGGGTTATCGAGCCGGCCGTATTCAGCGTGAGGAGCACCGTGGCATTTCCAAAGCGACCTCAACACAAAGACAGGCGGCGCGACTTTACCGCGATCGCCAAGAGCCCCTTTATTCCGAGAGGAAGTTGTAAATCCTCTATCTTGATGTCCGATCGCCTAAATCCGGCGACTTCCAGCAGATCGAAGAGCTGATTGCGATCATAGATTCGATGCGTCTCTGGACCGGAAAATGGCCACTTACTCATGGTTTCGCGAGACGTGACATAGATGACGACGCGGCCGCCCAATTTCAGGACGCGGTAAATTTCGGCCATATCCTGGCCATTGGAATCGAAGAAATACGCAACATTGACCAGGAGGATCTTATTGAACGTCGAATCGATCCACGGAAGCGGGCTGAACGTCCCCCGCGAAAGCACTACTCGCCCCTTCGCAATAGCCGCCTGATTCATGTTGGCAGCCTGCTGCAGCATCCGATCGGACTGGTCAATTCCGAATACCTGCCCATCGGGGATGCGCGCCGCAATTGTCCTCAGACTCCAACCCGGCCCAAAACCGAGTTCGAGCACCCGGTCGTCTCGCTGGAGGTCTAAAGCATCGATCGCCAACCTGTTTGGTTCGTTATTGGCAATTGCCATAAGCCAACCGAGCAGGGATCCGATGGCGCCAGACGGATGCCGCAACTGCGCACCTAAAGCATGCCACAGCCGATCCAAGGCGTGACCGGAGCTCGGGATGACGTTGCCACTCCGCGACGGGTTCTGATGGCTGCTTTTCACTGCTTCGCCGCGATGCTGGCAAGCCGCTCCTCGATAACCAGCCGGCGGTTCTTATCCCAAACCGGTCGATCAGGATGTGGAGGCAGGCCGAGCGCGTGACGAAATACTTCGGCAGCCCTCGGGTATTCCTTCTGTTCATAAAGGAAGTCACCATAAAAATACCAGGCGTCCAGTCCAGCGGGTGCAAGTTTGACGGCCTGCTCCAGCAACTGGCGGGCTTTTGCTTTGTCGCCAAAACCGATCGGAAAACCCGGAACACGATAATACAACACACCGAGGCTTGTCGTAGCGCCCGCATCGAGCTTGGCGGGAGCCATTTTGTAGGCCTGTTCCAGGATGTCGCGGGCACGTTTGGCAAGGCCAAGCGCAGAGAACGCGCTCGCCATCGAGGCCCTCTCGCTGGTGATAATGCCATCCCAAATCAATATTTCCGGTCTATCGGGAAACTTCGCAGCGACGGCATCCGCGTCTTCGCCAAGCGCGTTCATTTGTCTGGTCTGCTCATCCCCTTCGGGGACGCTAAACTTGATCGCCTCCCAGGTCGATTGCAGCCGATGGACTTCCGTATCCGCTGCGTCCGCCGCCAGGGCGGGTATCACGTGGAAACCGGTCGTTGCCAGCAATACGGATACGAGGACGGTTCTGCGTGTGGTCATGTGGCAATACCTTATTGTCGGTTCCGGTTGACAGGATCGGCGAATGTCATGAAGGCCGCTGCAGCGACCAGTCGATGATGCGTGGAAAGAGCCGCTGGATGAGAACGTAGAATCGTTCCGGCGCCGGCGCGTAAACGGAATCACGTCCGGCCGCTATCGCCCGCCAGATTTGTCCCGCGACCTGTTCCGGCGAATCCATACTCATTTTGGTCCTGGCGATGAGGTCAGTAAACGCGACGGCCGCATCGGTTCGCGTGGCGCGCGGCGCGGCGTAGGTCACGCCAATTCCCTTCCGTTTCCATTCGCGGCGCAGCGCAATCGAGAAACCTCGCAACGCAAATTTCGCCGCGGAATAGCAGGTGAAGTCCGGATACCCGATGTCACCGAAAATCGAGCCGACATTCACAACGCGCGATGGCACTGCGGCGATCAGCAAGGGCATCAGATCCCGCGTCAACGATATCGGCGCCATGACATTGGTCTGGAACGTTCGGGCCAGCGTAGCGTCGTCCAACGTCTCCAGTGGGCCGCCTTCCACGATGCCCGCATTGTTGATCAGAATGTCGAGCGCTCCTCGCTGATTCCTGATACGCTCGACGATAACGCTTCGATCCTCGGGCCGCGTAATATCCGCCGGAATAATAAAATGTGGGGCCGCGGTTCCCAGCAGCGCACGGGTTGCCTCGAGCGCGTTCTGGCGGCGCCCGCAAAGCGCCACCACCATCCCGCGCTGCGCCGCTTCGACGCAAAGGGCGCGTCCAATGCCCGAGCCCGCTCCGGTGATGAGGACGAGCTTTTGCTCAGGCTGCATTACTCAACTCCGCGTTATTTGCCACAAGGTGGAACGCCGAGTGACATCCGCATAAATGTTTCGTTCTCATCTAAATGACTGCACGTGCTTCGCCAAAGCGACAACGCGCGATGGTGGATGAGCATCGCCTGCCAGTAGCGGCCAGGAATAGAACGGCGAGCCCGGCGGCGGCGCAAGCTCCGGGGTCCAGCCGGTCACTTTTTCCAGCGCGTAGGTATCCATCACGATTCCGCGCCAGCGCCGCTCCACCCGTTCGAGCGGCTCTCTTGCCGCCGTCGTGGTCGCCCATAGTGGAGCGGCCTTGTCGGGCTGGCGCGCGACATAGAGGCCGGCATGCCCTTCGACCGAACTCATGCCGGGATCGCGAAAGCCTATGAACCGGCTACGCTCGTTGATCTGAATCACGGGCACCCGGCCGTTGAAGTACCAGCGCAGCATCGCGTAGGTCCGATGGTCCGAGGTTGCGATCCAGCTCGCGCCGGTCTTTTCCAGTTCAGCCTGCGCGCGATCCGCGAGCTGTCGGTAACCCGCGTCGGCACCGATCGGATCGATCCTGCCGAGGAAATTCCACGGGCTCGCGATATAATAAAGAAACACCAGCACGACCGTGACGACACCGGTGACGATCGCGGCGACGGTCCAGGAAATGGTCGATTTGATTGTCGATGCCCGCCAGCCTTCCCGCGGCAGCATCGCGATGCTGATGGCGGTGGCGGCAAATCCGGCCGGCCACAGGAATATCGGCCAGGTCTCGCCGATCCTCAAGCTCAGCGACCTCCAGAAGAAATAGCAGAACGGAACGATCACGAAGGTCGACAGCAGGATAGCCACCGGCTCACGCCGCCGATATCCGCGCCACGCCGTCCACGTCAGGCCCAACAAAACCACCGGGAACAGGACAAATCCGACCTGCCCCCATTGCAGGCCGATGTAATCGCCGACGGTGCGAAACGACATTTCGCGGATCGCGGTAACGCGCACCAACTGGAACCGGAACGAGGCCCAGTCGTGTTCGGCGTTCCAGATCAGCACCGGCAGGAACAACACGACGGCGATCAGTGCCGCGAGCCAGGGATAGGGACTCCTCAGCCAGCGCCGGCGCCAGTCCGGCACCAGCATGAAGGCCGCTACCGCCGGGAGCATCATGATGGCGGTGAATTTCGACAACAGCGCCAGCCCGGCGAACACGCCGGCGGCCAGCCACCAGCGCGCATCGTTGCTCTGGTTGAGCCGGACCAGCGCCCATATCATCGCCACCGCAAACAGGATCAGCGCCACGTCGGGCGAGGCGTTGGCCATCAGCAGCCCGTAGTAAAGTGCGGCTTCCGGCATCAGCACCGCCAGCACGATCGCGCGAATGTCATGCGTCACGCGCCGGACGATATCGGCGAGCAGCAATTGCGTCACCAGCATCGCCACGATGCCGGCGAACCTGACGCCAAAATTGGTGTCGCCGAAGATCGCGGTGCCGAAGCGGATGAACCACGCGACCATCGGCGGATGATCGAGGAAGGAAAGCACGTTCTCCTTCGACCAGGTCCAGTAATAGGCCTCATCGACGCGCAGATCGAGCAGGTTGGCGTAAACCACCCGCAGCGCCGTCATCGCCGCAATCAGGACAACAGCGGTCACCACCTGCCGGAAGGCAGAACTGTCCGGTTTGGTGCTACTGCTGCGGGGCAGGGCAATCGTCACCGCCATCCCGCGCTGCGCCGCCTCGACGCACAGTGCACGGCTGATACCGGAGCCCGCGGCAGTGACCGGGACGAGCTTTTGTTCAGGCTGCATTGCTCAGCTCCGCGCGGGTGCCGAGATCCCGAAAAATCGCTCCATACAAACGATAAAAGATCTTGGCGTTGTCGACGACGATGCGTTGGGTGGCGGGGTCATCGAAGCCATCGACAAGTTTACGAAAAAAAGCGACGTGATCGGTATCGAGAGAGCCGTGGGTACGAAGGTAGGTAAAGCCAGTGTCGCTCTCCAGACTAAGTGATTTTTTCAGCGCGTCAGCGAGCTTGTCCGCCAGCAACACCGACATTCCCTCGAGGACGTGCACGCTGCCCAGGAAAGCATAGGGGCTGAGATGCTCGATGGCGTAATAGGCGTAACCGACCATGATCTGACAGGGGATGCCCGGGATGCCGGTTCGAACCGCAGCCGGATCACCGCCGACTGCCTGGATATCGTCCAGAATCCATTTCTCGTGACCGCGTTCCTCTTTCATGTACTCGACCAGGGCGTCCTGGTAGCGCTCGTCGGAGGTGCGCGATGCGGCCAACGCCAGAAGCGGGAAAGTGTGCCTCACATGGTGATAGGCCTCGGTCAGGAAGTCGAGGTAAAGACCGCGCGGCGCACCATTCCGGATTGCGTGTTGGATGATCGGTATCGCCAGAAATGACTCGCGGTCCTTGCTGGTCTCGTCGATCAGATGATCGTAAAAGCTCATATTCCGTTTCTCCGTCAGCGCGTTCAAACAGCTTCCGCATAGGCCAGGTCTTATCCGCTATCCTGAATCCATGGGATCAATCGCGAGCATAGGAGTCACGGTTGCAAGGGCTTCCGCCTGCGAGACGTCAGCTTGAAAAGAAGCCTCGACTGGATGCCGGGTTTCATCGCGTACGTCGGCGATGACCGAGGGACAGGGTGTGAAAACCGTTGGCTGACCATCATCAGTGGGGACAAGACATGCTCGGACGAAGCGTCCGGGGGCAATCCGCGACGGATCGCCGAAATCAATCGCAGCTTTCGTCAACATTCGCAAAGCATTTCCCTGCCAGCGCACCCCACGCTAGACAGGCGACCCCATGCGCCACCAGACTTACGCGCCACTTACGGCGTCAAGGCTGCTTCGTGTTAAAAACACGACTATTCTGCGGCGGATCGGCCAAGAAGCCGATCTTCGGATGAAAACCGCATGATCGCGAGCGCTCCTTGAGAATGGTTTGCAATTTCAAGTTCGCCGTCATGGGCGATCATCGTGCGCTGGACGATGGACAGACCTAAGCCGACGCCGCCTTGGCGGCCACTGCGAAACGGCTCTGGCGGGCGCCCTTGCGCGGCCAGCATGGCGGCCGGAAAGCCTGGTCCGTGGTCCCGCACCGCGATCGATGGAGCGCCGGTGAGGATCACGGAGACAATGGAATTCGTTGGCGTGTGTTCTATCGCGTTCTCGATAAGATTTCGCAGCGCCCGAAAAATATAGTCCCGTGCCCCAACGATTTGAACCGGTATTTCGCCGCCAAGTACTTCGATCGAGCGGCCTTTGGCGATGGCAAGGGGCGCAAGAAAGCCCACTACCTCTCTTGCCACTTCCCCGAGTTCGACTATGTCGTCGGCCTCGAACCGAATGCCGTTCAGCCTCATTCGGTCGAGCAGTTGCTGGACCAGCCGCTCCATCCTCAAAAAGTCCTGTTCGAGCAACCGGGCTAGCGGCATCTCCGAGACCGCAAGCTGGGCCTTGATCACGGCGAGAGGCGTCCGCAGCTCGTGCGCCACATCCTCAACGAACTCTTCCAGCGATCGAAACCCGCTGTGCAACCGGTCCAGCGCGTGGTTCACCGCCTTCACCAAGACAAGGACGTCACCTGGCAGTTTCCCTTCCGTGAGCCGGATGGCGACGCTTCCAGGTCCGATTCGCTCGACTTGCTCTACCGCTTCGTCGAGCGGCTTCAGGGCGATTCGCGCGACCGCCAGATTGGTTGCCAGAATGACGAGCAGAAACACGAACCAAATCCATGCCACATCCTGGATAAACTCCTCCAGCACAGAATCGTACAGTACAGGACTGGACGGAAAGGCGACTTGCGCGAACAACGGTTGCGGCCCGTTAATTCTGAAGGAGAGTCCGTAGACGGGCCGCTTATTTCTCAGCATTCTCGGCAGGGCAAACAGGCGCTCGTTCACCGGCTCGAGTGGAAACAAAGCCGCACTGATTCCGGCGGAGCCGGCGACCACGCCCTGCGTCGGCGAAACTATCGCAAATGTTCCCCCTGCTTCGGAAATGCGCGCACCCGTGGGTTGGACAGCGATCGGAATTGGCTCTTGCGATGATTGAATATCGCGTGCCAGGTTTTCCGCGAAGCTGCGCAGCGTATCGTCTCGAAACCGGGTATCAATCGAGTCAAACCGCACATACAAGAATGCTGCGGTGGCAGCCATCGCGAGCACGCTGACGGCCGCCAAGCCAACCACAAGACGCCAGAACACCGTGCCGCGCAAACGCATAGTCATGCCTTGCGGGCCAGTATGTAGCCGACCCCGCGTACGTTGTGGATTTCAAGCGAAGCCTGCGCGGTCGAAAGCTTCCTGCGAAGCCGGTGGATCAACACCTCGACGGCGTTGGACTCCACTTCGTCGCCGAAGGCGTAGAGCGATTCCTCCATTTCGGCCTTGGCGATCAGTCGATTGCCGCGGCGCATGAACTGTTCAAGTGCGGTCAGTTCGCGCCGGCTAAACAGAATTTCTGTCCCATTGATTCGAACCCGCCGCTCGACAGTGTCGAATTCGACGTTCTGCTCGGACAGCGTTCCACTCAGAGCCCGGCCTGGACGCCGCAGCAAAACCCGGGTCCGGGCGATCAATTCATCCATGTCAAAGGGTTTGGCGAGATAATCGTCGGCTCCCCGGTTTAACCCGTCGATCACAGCTTCCTTGCCGTCGCGCGAGGTCAACACCAGCACCGGCACGGTGAGATCCTTGCCCCGAATAAATGAGAGAACGGTCATTCCATCCCGGTCCGGCAATCCGAGATCGAGAATTACCGCCAGGTAGGGAATAGCCTGGATTGCCGCCTCGGCGTCGGCGGCGCATTCCGCCGTATCGACCGCGAAACCATTGCCGGTGAACGCTTGGCTAATGATAGCCCTGAGACGCGAATTATCCTCAACCAAAAGAATCCGCATTACACAGCCAGCAGTTTGCCGCAATGAACAAGCCTGTTGCCGTATCTCATGGCAACGTTAGCGCCTGCCATTTTGGCCGGTTGGCTCGTTGTGCCGAATCGCGTGCTGCACGATCGGTATCGCCATCAATGCATCACGGTCTTTGGCGGTCTCGGTTATCGAACAATCGTAAAAACGCATCTTTAATTTTCCCAGGCGCTTCGACAAGGCACTAGATGTTTACGGTGGGTACAGACGGCATTTTGGTGCCGACGAATGTCTCGATTTGTTTCCGGGCTGGTCGCCCATTGGTCAAAAGCCGGTGGGCCGCGGCTTCCTGGAGCGACGTTACGATGCAGGCGAGGGGTATTGCGTATTCGGGGGCTCCCGAACAACACTCTGAAATCAAGCTCAGCACGTCCGCGTAGCTCGAATTGGCAAACCAGCTTTCGCCCGGGCCGGATGGAATGATGACGGCCGTTAAATAGGGCTCGCCGTGCCCGACGACCGCACAGAATGCAATGCGCAGGTCACCGAGCAGCATGGTCTCAACCCATTCGGGACTGATGTTTCTGCCGAACGATGTGACGATCAGGCTATCCTTGCGTCCATGGATCGTAAGAAAGCCGTTCTGATCGATCGCCCCCAGATCGCCCGTCCGCCAAGGCCGTTGTGCGGGTCCCTGTCCGAGGTATCCGTCGGTTATCGAGGGTCCATCGACAACGATTTCGCCGTTGTCGATCGACACATCGAGTTCGTTGAGCGGTCGACCGACAGTATTGGCACAACGCTCGCCCGGCCGGTTGACCGCGACGACCGAACAGCATTCCGAAAGGCCGTAGCCTTCGTGGACGGGAATTCCCAACTGCCACGCCTTTTCAGCCACCTGCCGGGGAACCGGTGCACCTCCGACCGCCACGAAACGGAGCGAAGCAGGCCCACGAATGCCGGCGGCCTGAAGTTCTCCCACCCACTGTTTGAGCAATTGTGGCACCACGACACTGGTCGTGGGTTGTTTTAGATCAAAGGCTTTCGAGATTCCCTTCGCATCGCCATGACCTACCCGTTCAGCCAGAGCGGTATCGAAATGAACGTAAGCGCCCAACATTGCCGGAATAAATATTGAACAGATCGTCTCCAGCAGCAGCGGCAAAGGCAGTACCGAAAGATAAGTATCTTCCGACGTCGCTCCGGTTGCCGTCGCCAAGGCTGTAGCCGACCATGCGATCTGCCCGCTCTCATGACGAACGCCCTTGGGCTGACCCGTGCTGCCTGAAGTATAAATAATCTGCCCGAATCCATCGACTGGATCTGGCGAACCCGTTGCCGCGACATGATCGCCGATCAGGCTGGTCTTCACGCCCGACTGCAGCGTTAACGGCCTGGTTTGCTCGTTCGTGAGGATCAGCCCCACCGACGCGTTGCGCACGACGTGACCGAGTTGCGTCGGACTGAAGAAGGTCGGGAGAGGTACAGCGATCTTGCCGGCCAGCGCGCTGGCAAGCTGAGCGATTACCCAATCGATGCCGTTTGGCGCCAGAATTCCAATCGTGCCGGGCTGAGTCTTGAGATCCGCGGCAACGCCAATCACTTTGGCCAGAAGCTCACCGCGATGGATTACCCGATCGCTATCGCTTACCGCTGCTTTATCGCCGGCCTTCATGGCGTGCCGGCTTATCGCGTCAAACAGCTTCCGCATAACGCGATCCCGTACCTTGCCGGTCGTTGCGCTCAAGCGCGAGGCGAGGACTCGGGATCGCAAAGACCTTCGGTTCCGAGGCGTAGTATGTGCCCCATCGTTCGTGGTCTGGCATCCGGCGATAGTCAGCGTCGGCCAAATGTGTCAAAGGATGACCTAGTCGATCAACCAGCAGATAAAGCCGGCGAGTAAGTGTAAAGAACGACCACAGAAAGCCGCGGCTTTCGCCGAAAGCTCCCACCGCCTCGATGAAACTCGCCGTCGCGCGAGGCGCCTGGCTCGCGAGCGTTGTGACCTCGAAGATCTCGTCCCGCGCAATTGTGCGCTTTGACGTTACGCCCAATACCTGTTCGATTGGAGAATCGAGGTAGCGTTCGGAAAAGAAGCCGTCATCATGGAGGCGAACGCCTGCGGCGCAAACTATCTTCTCGCGGTCGTTGAGAAGGGCAAAAATGCGGGAAGGAAACGCCTGGAGCTGCGCGCCATACTGAGCAGTATAGACTTCCCGAATAAACGTTTCGGCAAGACCGCGTAACGCACCGTCCTCGCGAATCACAACGATTTCGCAAATCGCGCGACCCTGCGGTTTCATGGAAGTTCCTGAATTCACAGGATTTAGAATTATTCTAAATTACGGTTTATTTGTGGAACTTGCTAATCCAACGTTTCCATTCGTTACATCATACTTCAGCGATGGCACGACCTGCATCGAATAGTCAGTTGAGCCCGGACGAATTGAAGAAGCTCGCGGACGCACAAATTGCCGAGGCCATGCGGATTGAAGCCGCGCCAGAGGGCTGAGGGTGCTGACGGTTGCCGATGCGCTGATCAATCTGGCCGAGATCAAGAAGCTGCTCTTGAAATACGAGCGACGGTTACTGAACTAGGCCATGCCGGGGCATGGTGGCCAAGCAACGTCGGCATTGGAAGCGCTCGATGCCCGATCCAGTAACGCAGTCTATTTGACGAAGCTGAGATACGAGGCGAGCGCCTCGATCTCATCCGGGCCTAGATGGGTTGCGACCATCGGCATCGGAGAGTCCCTCTCCGAATGATATCCCTCGCCCCATTGTTCAAGCCGGCCCTTTAAATAGAAATAGGCCAGTCCTCCCAGGCGAGGAATGCCTCTCACCCCCTCGGCGTTCGGACCGTGACAGGCATAGCAGGACACAATGTTGGCTTCCGGGATTCCCTCCAGATAAATCGTTCTGCCCCTGTCGGCGAGATCCCTGTTGCCATCGTTGGCGGCTTTAGGATGTAGCGCTGCAAAATAAATGGCCAAATCGCGCGCCTCACGCGGACCCAAAGCCGCCACGGCGCCCCACATATATTGCCTCGAAAATGGATTGTCTCGCGTGTGCTCGCGAAGACTCCGAAGCTGTTCCGCGATATATTGTGGCCGCTGTCCGGCCAAACGCGGCGCCACCATATAGCCCTGCCCCGATGTCCCGTGACACCAGGTGCAATTGCGGATGCTGGCGCTCCCGCTCTCACCCGCCCAGGCTGGAACGGCTGAGGCGACAATCGCCAGGATCGCTATTTTCAATCCGATCCGCTTCATGACCCTCAAGCCTTCGCGCCTCATGCATTCGTCGGCGATATTTAAGATGGCAGCACTCACGGCAGATTACTTACGTAGGCGGCGACCGCTTCAACCTGTGACCGCGTCATATTGTGCGCGGTCGGCGCCATGATGGCGGATGTGTCAACCGCCGAACCCTGACCTCGCTCCGTCTTCCACCCGCTTAACTGGCCCACGGTGTAGGGATAGAGCTGGCCCGCCAGCCGCGGGATTTCGTTCTGGCCGTGGCCGTCGGTGCCATGGCAGGCGGAGCAGGCAGGAACGTTGGCTTCCGGCAACCCTTCCTCAAAGATTTTTTTCCCTTCGGCCAGCGATCCCCTTGGCGCTCCACCGAACGGCCTCGGATTAAGACCCCTGAAATGCGTCGCCAAGGCCGTCAGCATCGATGGACTCAGGACATGCGCGACGTTGAACATGATCGGGTTGGTTCGCCGCCTCTCGATGAAGGCACGCAACTGAGCCTCGATGTAATCAGGCTGCTGTCCCGCGAGGCGCGGCATCGGAAAATATCCCATGTAACCCTGCCCCGACAGTCCGTGGCAGGTCTTGCAATATTCAAGCTTGGCCTCAAGGCCGCCTTGCCGTGCAGGCGCGGCCCTGTACTGCGCGTTTCCGGTCGCGGTAAAAATCACCGTCAGCATTGCCGCCAGCAACACCAACCACAGGCCGGTCGCCTTCATGATCCGCCTCCGCGCCAGCCGCTTGACACGATGTCCGCCTCATTTGAACGGGCCAAGACCATCACCAGCCAGGTCCCCAGATGTGAAAGTTCAGTCCGGCCTTCACCACCTGGATGTTCTGTCTGACCTCTACGTTGCCCAGGAACACATTGGTCGGGTCTGACATCGTGACGAGCCGGTGTCCAAACCCATAATAATCGTATTCGATGCTAGCGGACCAATGCTGCGAGAACGCCCATTCCACGCCGCCGCCCGCGGTCCAGCCAATGCGGTTTTCCAGGCCCGTAAAGCCGAACGGAATGTCGACGAATGAACCGCTGACATCGTACCGGTCTGCCGCCAAGGCAACGCCGCTTTTGGCGTAAAGCAGCACATTGTCGAACGCGTAACCGACCCGCGCGGTCACGCCGGTGAGGAAATCGGTTTTTGCCCGCACTAACGCCGTATCAGGACTGCCGAGCGGGAGCCCGACAGTCGTGGAACCCTTCATGGTCGAGCCCGAGGCGGCGCCTTCGATGCCGACCACCCAGGACGGGGCGAACTGGTAGTCGCAACCGATCTGTCCGCCGATTACGACGCCCCCTGGCGCCGGGCTGGCGGTGGTGATCCCGGTTGTCGGGCCGGCGCCGAATGAATCCTGCACCAGTTCTACCGGGTCAGTAATGTCCTTGCGGGCAAAGCCGCCGCCAAGATGGCCGCCGAGATAGCAGCCGGTCCAGCTGAACCGCGCTGCGAACGGCGTCTCCGTCTTGAGCGGCAGGTCGGCGGCGCGCGCGGGTGCCGCGATGGACATCACCAGCGCCGCGACGGCTGCAAAAGACAGTTTTCTCATCGGACGATCTCCGTCTGCGGGCGAGCCCGCCTACATGGCAAACCAGGCGTGGAGGAACAGGGTGTTGTTGTCGTGGGCGCCGATCGTGGAGCCGTCGAATTTGTTGTAGTAGATGTACTGCAGACCGATCCGCGCGTTGAACCACGGCCAGCCGAACGATTTGCTGAGGCCGAACGGGATATAGGCGATCTCCGCCATCCAGCCGTTGCTGTTCGGGGTGTTGGCGGTCGGGTCAGCGGCATTCGTATACAAGAATGGGTCGGCGGTACCCCAGATGTTGAAATATTGCCCGGTCAGAACGATCCTGTTGTCGCCGCCATAGGCAAACGAGGCCTGCAACTTCATGCTATTGAGCTGGTTGGTCGGATTGGCCGAAGCAAAGTTGGCAAAGCTCGCGTCCAGCCGCTGAGACTCTCGAACATAACTGCCACGTAGCGTCAGCCAGTAATTGTCGCCTTGATACTGATATTGCGTGTCGAAGCCGATATCGGTGAATTTGTCCGATTGGGACAGCGTCGCGGTCGTTCCCGTCGCGAACGTTGGATCGAGCCACGGATGCACTTCGAGATACATTCCGAACGTGCCGAACATCAGGGAATTCCTGCCCCAATGCGGTTCGAGCGCGACGCGCCAGTACGGCGCCACGCCTCCGAACAGTCCCGGCCCGTCGAACGGATTCATACCGAGCGAATTCTGCTGGCTGAAAGACAGCGTCCTGTAAGCGCTCAATTCCAGATAAAGCAGGTCATTGATCATCGTATAGGCGCCGACCCCGCCGACACGCGCGGCAAACGTGCCCTCGATCATGGTGCTTGCGGCAGGCGTGCCAGCCAGCGACGATACGGCGTAGGGAAAGGACCATGCCGGCGTAGTGTTCCACAAGTCCTGGACAGTCGGATTGTTGTTGGCGGTAATGCCGTAGACAACGTCAAGAGACCCGATGCTTGCGGTGCTGGCAAAGCGAACGTCGGCATTGTCCCACGACCAGGTATGCTTGAACTGGTCTGCCGGCGTACCCGAAAAAGCGGACAAGGGATCCGGCGCGCTGTAGGTGACCTGAGCGAAAGCGCCGATATTGTCGGTGATCGCTCCGCCCCAGAAACCGCTGAATGGCGTCAGCACCACATTATCGTTCGCGCTGTAAGGATCTGTCGGCGGCGCCACCGTTGGTCCCTGCGTGTGCGTGTAGCCGACAATCGCCATCATCGAGACCGGCGGAACGTATTCCTTTTGGTTGTCGGGCTGAGGATCCAGTGCCTTCACATACCCGCGCAGCTTGTCGAGCTCCGCCCGCGCGTCACGGCCGGTTTGCGATGAGAACGGCGTTGTCCGGAATTCGCCGCCGCCGGCGGTATATCCGAGCAGCTTGAACCTCCGGCCGTACGGGGTAAGCGCAGGAAAATCGGTATGACAGGTACCGCAGGGTTGCCCGGTCTGGCGCGCGAAACTCGGAAGTGCCTGCGCTGGCGGCGCAAAGCCGATCGCAAGAAAGCCGCTCAGCGCAGCAACAAGCGCGACCGCAGCGAGCAAGTTACTGCCGTTTCCGAAGCGTCGGGTAAAGCGGTCACTTCGCATCGCGCGCTATCCATGTCGCTCACGGCTCTTGGTGCAGAGTCGTTCACGCTGATGAGAGTAGTGCAAGCGTCGAAAGCGCGGCTAAGCCAATATCAATACCGGACCGGATTTCGCGGTGGCGAGACATTTCGGCAACAATGGTTGCGCATGCAAAAATCCACCGTGCCCGGAAGCTTGCGCTTCTTGGCTCGATGACAAATGAATCATAGCGTCCCATCTGTCATAAAAGCCCGTTTGCGGGTTTTGGCAATGATCTAGATCAAATTGTCTAGAAAAAGATTGGGCTGGATCGAACCCCCTCGCGAAGCGTAACATATTGGCTTGTAAGAAGGCGGGCTCATGAACTTGCAATCAATGTTGCTGACCGCAGCCGTCGCCAGCGTGGTCTCCGTGGCGGCGCACGCGGAGGACAAGGCAGCGCCCGCCGTCCCGGCGCAGGAGCTCAAGGCCAAGACGGACTACTGCAAGACTTGCCACGGCGTATCAGCGCAAGGATTTCGCGGTGCCGTTCCGATGCCGCGACTGGCGGGACAGCAGCCCGAATACCTGAAGAATCAGTTGCAGGCATTTATCGAGCACAGGCGCACGAATCCCGTGATGTTCAACGTCGCGCACGTCCTGACCCCGGCGATGCTGACGGACCTGACGACGTATTTCAAGGATCTCAACCCGAAGCCGCTGGGAGGGGGTCCAAAAGAGCTCATGGCCGCAGGCAAGAAAATCTACGAAGAAGGTGTTGCGAGCGCCGAGGTTCCTCCCTGTGCTTCCTGCCACGGTCCGGATGCCAAGGGCGCCGACGCGTTTCCTCGCCTGGCGGGACAGCTCAACGACTACATGATCAGGAAGCTGACGAACTGGGACAAGGAGCGCGGCCAGGACAAGGCCAATCCGGACAACTCGGCGATTATGCAGCCGATCGCGCATAATCTGACCGAAGCCCAGATCAAGGCCGTCGCGACCTATCTCAGCTATCTGGAGTAGACGCAATCAATCGGCTCACACAGCAGGAAAACGGGTCATGACAGAATCAAGCAGGATTACCAGACGGCAGGCTTTGACCATCGCGGCCGGCGCCGCGGGCGCATCGATGACAGGCGCGACAGCGGTCATCGGAACCACGGCATCGGCGCAAGCCGCCAAAGTCGCGCAGAAAGTCGTGAAGTATCAGGACACGCCGAAGGGCGAGCAACGCTGCGACAATTGCGACCTGTTTCAAGCCCCCTCATCCTGCAAGAATGTAGATGGAACGATTGCTCCACAGGGCTGGTGCATCATCTACAGGAAGAAAGCGGCATAGGATTCACGGGCAATATGCGATGACTTCCGGCTTCGAAAAATAGCCGGCGCCGGCGCGACTACTTTCGTTCGGCTTCGGCCTCCTCCTCAAGCCGCAAAATATGTACGCGTAGCGTATCGAAGCGCTCCTCGGTGACATCGCTGAACAGCGGATCCTTATGACCGGTCACGGCGGAAGCGATCTCCGTCCAATCTTGGGGCTTGAGGACCCTAAGCGCGGCAGGAAAGAAATCTCGATCTTCCATCATCATGTGGCGCCGCTCGTGCCCAATGAAATCGCGAACAATAGTATCGACGTTTTGCCGAAGAACTTCTCGGTCCGCGAGCACGTTGTCGACCGCGTGAGCGACGCTGCGCAAGCGTTCTGCCCCTTTGTGGTGTTCGCTAGCGAGATCACCGATCTTCGCAGCCGCAATCGGATCGCGCGTTCTTAGCTTGGCAAAGACAAGGTCCTCCTGGGGATGGTGGTACACCTCCGGGTAGACTTCGAAATAGCTGATCACCGCGCGAATAACCTCGTAGTCGGGGCGGTCTCCGCGGTCGAAAACCTCAAGTTCCCGTTCGAGGATGGCGAGCAGTTTCTCAATATTGCGATGTTCTCGGGATAAGCGCTCGATGATCATGGCGGCTCTCCACACATTAGACCACGATACATTATCTCCGACGCGGTAACTGCGTTTGCGGCAGATCAAACCTCGGTCGGAATAAGGTGGGGCGATTCCATTGCGCCAACGCGCTTGCTACCCCAATTCGATCTCGTCGCTGATCTCATGCGACAGGCTGACGCCGCCGAGCGTGAGGACCATTTTGGCCTGCAGCTTTTCGTTGCCTTTGAGACGGCCGGCTGCCACCGCGTCACGCACCGCCTTTTCGATTTCGCGCTGCGAGGTGATGCCGACCTTCTTGAGAAATTTGCGCAGGCTGGTGTTGAAAACGTCTTCGTTCAAAATGGCCTCCTCTCGCTACGGATGCACCGGATTGTTCAGCATGTATTCGCCGAGATCGCGCTGGCGGCTGTCGGCGCGGCTCTGGGCGTTGGCGCGCTGAACGTCGCGATCCTTGCGGCAGGCGATGTATTCCGGCGAACCAGGCTTGACATTGTTGGCGCGGCAGAAGGCATCGTCGTCATCGCCACCGGCATTGACCATGGTCGACTGTCCGCGCTCAAGGCAGCCCGCCAGCAGCGGCACGACCAGCAACAGGGCGATGCAGGTTCCCGCGGAGTTACGTCGCATATCTGAATTCCGTCCGTCACTCGTCATTGCCGGGCAAAAGCGCGAAGCGCGTCTTCATAGCTGATGCCCCGGCAATCCATCAAAAACAAGGCAGCTTCTCGAAGTATGATGGATGCCCGGGTCACCTAGCGCGACGACGCGCTTCGCGCTTTTACCCGGGCATGACGATGGGGTGACCCTCACACCCGCCCCTTCAGCGAGCCCTCGATTTCCTCCAGCACCTTGGGATCCTCGATGGTCGGGGGCATGGTCCAGGCGTCGCCGTCGGCGATCTTCTTGATGGTGCCGCGCAGGATCTTGCCGGAGCGTGTTTTCGGCAGCCGTCCCACCGTGATCGCGAGCTTGAACGCCGCGACGGGACCGAGTTTTTCGCGCACCAGCGCCACGATTTCCTTTTCGATCTCAGCCTGGCTTCTGGTGACGCCGGCCTTGAGCACCAGGAAGCCGCAGGGCACCTCGCCCTTGATCGCGTCCTTGATGCCGAGCACCGCGCATTCGGCGACGTCGGGATGCGAGGCCAGAATCTCCTCCATGCCGCCGGTGGAGAGCCGGTGGCCGGCGACGTTGATGATGTCGTCGGTTCGCCCCATCACATAGATGTAGCCGTCCTCGTCGATGTAGCCGGCGTCGGAGGTTTTGTAATAACCGGGAAACTCGTTGAAGTAGGCTTCCTTGCAGCGCTCGTCCTGCTGCCACAAAGTCGGCAGGCAGCCCGGCGGCATCGGCAGCTTGATCACAATCGAACCCATGGTGCCAGCCGGCAATCCTTTGGCGGCCTCGTCGACCACCTCGACCTGATAGCCCGGCATCGGCACCGTCGGCGAGCCATGCTTGACCGGCAGCATGCCGAGCCCCATCGGATTACCGGCAATGCACCAGCCGGTTTCGGTCTGCCACCAGTGATCGATCACCGGCCGCTTCAATTGCTGCTCGGCCCATTCCACCGTCGGCGGATCGGCGCGCTCGCCGGCGAGAAACAGCGTGCGGAATTTCGACAGATCGTAGTGGCGGATGAACTTGCCATCGGGGTCTTCCTTCTTGATGGCGCGGAACGCGGTCGGCGCGGTGAAGAACGCCACCGCTTGATGTTCCGAGATCACCCGCCAGAACGCGCCCGCATCCGGCGTGCCGACCGGTTTGCCCTCATACATGATCGAGGTCGCGCCATGAAACAGCGGCCCGTAAACGATATAGCTGTGGCCTACCACCCAGCCGATGTCGGAGCCGCACCACCAGACTTCGCCGGGCTTGACCCCGTAGAGATTGAACATCGACCATTTCAGCGCGACCAGATGCCCGCCATTGTCGCGCACCACGCCCTTGGGAACGCCTGTGGTGCCCGAGGTATAGAGGATATAGAGCGGATCGGTCGCCAGCACCGGCACGCAGTCGGCGGATTTTTTCGCAGCGATCGCCTTGGCGCGCAGCCCGGCCCAGTCGTGATCGCGGCCCGCAACGAGATCGCAGGCTTGCTGCGGCCGCTGCAGGATGATGCAGGCCGGCGGCTTGCTGCTGGAAAGCCTGATCGCTTCATCGAGCAGCGGCTTGTAGTGCACGATGCGGCCGGGCTCGAGCCCGCAGCTTGCCGAAAAGATCAGCTTCGGCTTGGCGTCATCGATCCGGGTCGCCAGTTCCTTGGCCGCGAAGCCGCCGAACACCACCGAATGCACGGCGCCGATCCGCGCGCAGGCCAGCATCGCGACCACGGCTTCCGCCACCATCGGCATGTAGAGGATGACGCGGTCGCCTTTGGCGACGCCGAAATCCTGCATCACCGCCGCAAGCGTCTTCACCTCATGCAGCATCTGCGCATAGGTGAATTTGGTGACGGCTCCCGCCAGCGGCGAATCGTGGATCAGCGCCACCTGGTCGGCGCGGCCGCCCGCGACATGACGGTCGAGCGCGTTGTAGCAGGTGTTGACCACGGCACCGGTGAACCAGCGGCCGTAAAGTCCCATGGCCGGGTCGAAAACCTTGCTGGCCGGCTCGATCCAGTCGATCTCGCGCGCCGCTTCGCCCCAAAATCCCTCGGGATCCCTCAGCGAGCGGGCATAGACCTCGTGGTATCGGCTGTTGTCCTGGCTGTTCATTGTGGCATCGCCCTCGCTGGTCGACCGTCCCGCGCCATGCCCGGTCTTGTGCCGGGCATCTACGTCTTTCTGCCTGCAGCAGCAGAAGCCAGACGTGGATGGCCGGGACAAGCCCGGCCATGACGAGGCAGAAGAAAATCATCTATTCGTCGAGCCATTGTCACGGGAAGTGGGTTCATTTCAAGGGAGGACTGGCTTTGTTCTTGATGGCCATCTGCGCACCGATCCGTTCCAGCTCCAGCGCCAGCGCCTTATAGTTGGCGCGCGCCGCCTCAAGCCGCGGATTGAGCCTGATCGCGGCGCCGAAATCGGCCAGCGCGCGCGGCCGGTCGCCCTTTTTGCGCCAGAGTTCGCCCCGCGCGTTGAAGGTATCGGCCAGCGTCGGATCGAGCCCCAGCGCAGCGTCATCATCGGCAATGGCGCGGTCGACCTGGTCCTTGCGCCCATAGGCGCTGCCGCGCGCGACCAGCGCCTTGATGCGATCGGTCCTCAAGGTCTTCTCGTTGTCGATCAGCGCGCCGCAGACGGCGATGATTTTGTCGTCATCGTCGGCGGCTGCCGCCGCGACGCAGGGCGCGGGATCGACCAACGGAGTTGAGGCTGGATCGGTGCTGATTGCATGCGCGTCGTGCGGCAGCACTGAAAGGATGAGGACCAAGGCCGTGAAATAATGCAGCATTGTCGTCCCTGCGAAAGCAGGGACCCATATTCCGTGTCGTCTCGTTTTAAAAATGCTGTTGGACAACTACCTTTAACCACAAACACCGGGGGTTATAGGTCCCTGCTTTCGCAGGGACGACGATTGATTTTACTTATCAGCTCCGCTGGGACGACGAGAGTCTACCCCACCTTCAGCGTAATCCCGCCATCGACCACCAGTTCCAGCCCGGTGACATACTTCGATTCGTCGGAGGCAAGAAACAGCGCCGCGTTGGCGACATCCCAGGCGTCGCCCATGTGGCCCATCGGCACCTGGGCGTCGCGCGCGCGCCACATCGCTTCGACGTCGCCCTTGGCGTAGCTCGCCGCCAGACCGGCCGAATGTTCGACCATCGGCGTTTTCATCAGACCCGGCAGTATGCAGTTCACCCGGATCTTCTTCGGCGCAAACTCGACCGCCGTGGTGCGCGTCATCTGGTTCATCGCAGCCTTGGTGGTGGCATAGGTGACGTAGGAAATGCCGAGATGGCGGATCGAGGCGATCGACGAGATGTTGATGATCGAGCCGCCGCCCTGCCGCGCCATCACCGGAATGACGTGCTTCATGGCGAGGTAGGCGCTTTTGAGATTGACCGCGAAGACGTGGTCCCAACTCGCCTCCGATACCTCGACGACGCTGCCCATCTCGGCGATGCCGACATTGTTGTCGAGCACGTCGATGCGGCCATAGGCCTTCAGGCAGGCCGCCACCATGGCTTCGACGTCGCCGGCGCGGGAGGCATCCGCCGTGAACGCGGCCGCCGTGCCGCCTTCGGATATGATGATATCGACCGTTTCCTGCGCGGCATTGCCGTTGCGATCGACGCAAAACACCTGCGCGCCTTCGCGCGCAAAGCTCGCGGCGGTCGCCTTGCCATTGCCCCAGCCGGGCCCGATCGAACCGGCGCCGACCACCATCGCTGCCTTGCCCTTGAGCCGCGCCATCGACTTCTCCTTGTTTCAATTTATTGTCGTTGCCGGGATTTCGTCATCGTAGCCCGGATCACTCAACCCGTCATCGCCCGGCTTGACCGGGCGATCCAGTACGCCGCAGCCTCTCGGTTAATTACAACCGCCTTTGGAATACCAGATCGCCCGGTCAAGCCGGGCGATGACAGTTGTGCCTATCAGGGCTGCGGATCGCAGGCGCTCATGGTCGTAACATTGGCGCCGATCGGATGCCCGAAAATTTCCGACAGCGTCCGGCAATTTCCGTCGTTGCACAACCGCCATTCGCTGGCGGCGCCGGAATTGCCCAGCACCACCTGCGGCATCGGCGCGCGCTTCGGCTGCCATTGAAACCAGCCATCGACCAGGCGCGCGTCCGGCGGCGGCTCCATGCCGGCGCCGGAGCCCTTGACGCGGGCCTGCACCAGTTCGAGCCCCTGCGGGGTGATGCGCCAGTCCTCCTGCCAGTCCACCTTCTCGATCGAATGGGTCCATGCCAGCGTGAACGCCGCGACCGAAAGCGTTTTGACGACGCCGAGCGAAGTTAGACAAAGGCTCAAGCCGCCGCCACCACGGGGCGCGAACGCTGCCGCCACTGCCAGAGCACGCAGGCCGCCGTCAGGATGAAGCCGGCGGTGTCGCTGAAGCTGAAATCGCCGAGCAGGCACAACGCCGCGATGAAGGCGACCAGCCGTTCCGATGGCGTCAGCCGCGTAAACAAAAAGCCGATCGCGACCATGCCGAACAGGCCGATGGCGACCAGGGCCTTGAACGTCGCAAACGCCGCCGCGCCGTAGAATCCGAGCTGGGCGGCCAGGGGATCGCCGGCCTGCAGCATCAGCGCCGGCGAATACACAAAGACGAACGGAATGACGTAGCCGGCGAGCGCGATGCGCATCGCCTCCCAGCCGATCTTGTCGGGGTTCTCCTTCGCGATCGGTGCGGCCGCCAGCGCCGCCAGCGCCACCGGCGGCGAGAGGTCGGCCATGATGCCGTAATAGAACGCGAACATGTGGCTGACGATCAAGGGCACGCCGAGCTTGGCCAGCGCGGGGGCGGCCAGCGCGGCGGTGATGATGTAGGTCGGAATGGTGGGGATGCCGGTGCCGAGCAGGATCGACAGCAGCATCGTCATGACCAGCGCCAGGAACAGGCTCTTGGCGCCGAGGCCGATGATCCAGCCGCCGAACACGGTGCCGACACCGGTCTGCGTCATCATGCCGATGATGCTGCCGACGATGGCGCAGGCCATGCCGACGGCGATCGCCGACTTGGCGCTGTCGGCCAGCGAGTCCCGGCATGCCTTCAGTGTCACCCGGCCGCCGCGCGTGATCGCCGCGATCAGCATCAAACCGCCGACCACGCCGGCCACCGGAACAATCTCAAGGCCGTTGCGCGATATCCCGACGACGACCAGCGCAAGCCCGATCCAGAAAACATATCGCAGCATGGTGGTGGAAAGGCCGAGCGCTATGCTGGCGCCGAGGATCAGCGCCACCGTCAGCGCCAGGCCCATGCTGCCGGCATAGAGCGGCGTGAAGCCCTCGAACAGCATGTAGACCAATGCCGCCAGCGGCAACACCAGATACCAGCGCGCCACCAGCGCTTGCCAGGCGCTCGGGATTTCCGACTGCTTCATGCCGACCAGGCCGTATTTGCCGGCTTCGAGGTGCACCATCCAGAACGCGGAGGCGAAATAGAGAACGGCCGGGATCACCGCGGCCTTGACGATGACGGAATAGTCGACGCCCAGCGTCTCGGCCATGATGAAGGCGACCGCCCCCATCACCGGCGGCATGATCTGTCCGCCCATCGAGGCGGTCGCCTCGACGCCGGCGGCAAAGGCACGGCGATAGCCGAACCTGATCATCAGCGGAATCGTGAACTGGCCGACGGTCACGACGTTGGCGACGCCGGAGCCCGAGATCGTGCCCATCATGCCCGACGCGAATACCGCGACCTTGGCCGGACCGCCCCGGGTGCCGCCGACCAGCCCAAGCGAAACGTCGGTGAATAGCTGGATCATGCCGGCGCGTTCGAGGAACGAGCCGAACAGAATGAACAGGAAGATGTAGGTCGCCGATACGTAGATCGGTACGCCGTAGAAACCCTCAGTGCCGTAGGACAGGTGGCTGACGACCTGGTCGAAGGCGTAGCCGCGATGGTTGAACGGCGCCGGCAGATACTGGCCGAAGAACCAATAGAGGATGCAGGCGCCGCACATCAGCGGCAGCGCGAGGCCCATCAGCCGCCGCGTGCCCTCGAAGATCAGGACCGCAAGCAAGGTGCCGACGGCCAGATCGAGCCGGCTCGGATCGCCGTCGCGGGCGATCAGGTCGGCGTAAAAAATCCACTGATACAGGCCGCAGAGGAACCCGGCGAGGCCGATCAGCCAGCCGGCCGCGCGGCCGGCGTCGCCCTTGGCGGTGAAGTTGCCGATCAGGCCGAAGCTCATCAGGAGCAGGAAGCCGACGTGAACGCCGCGCACCACCTGGCTCGGCAGGTAGTTGAAGGCCGCGACGTAAAGCTGAAACACGGCGAATGCGATGCCGATGGCATAGGCCAGGTGTCCCCAGCCGCCGGGGCCGAAGCCTTCGGGAAAGCCGTGCTCGAAATTGTCGAATTCGACCTTGACGGGTACCTCGGCGCCCTCAGCCTGCAGCATTTCGGTCGTTCCCCAACGCCCCACGAGCGACTTAGCCCCGACAACCCGGATTCGTCATGCCCGGGGCAACGCGCAAAGCGCGTCTTCGCGCTAGATGACCCGCGCCTCCATCAAAACAGTCCTTTCAAAAAATGGATCGCCGGGTCAAGCCCGGCCATGACATCCGAGCAAGTTAGCCCCTACTTGATCAGGCCTTTTTCCCTATAATAGCGGATCGCGCCGGGGTGCAGCGGCACCGGGCTGCCGAGCGGCGCGGCCTCGAGCCTGATGTCCTTGCCGGCCGCGTGCGAATTGGCCAGTTCCGGCAGCGACTCGAAGATCAGTTTGGTCATCTGATAGGCGAGATCGTCGGACACCGCTGAACTCGTCACCAGATAGTTGATCACCGCCGCGGTCGGGACGTCCTTGTCCTGTCCGGTATAGGTATTGGCGGGAATCTTCACCGCAACGAATGGCGGGCCGATCTTGTCGACCACGTCTTTGGGAACCGCCACCACGGCGACGTCGGTCGAGGTGCTCAAATCCCTCAGCGAGGCCACCCCGAGCCCGGCCGATTGCAGGGTCGCATCCAACTGCCGGTTCTTCATCAGGTCGACGGATTCGGCGAACGGCAAATATTCGACCTTGCCGATATCCCGGTAACTCAAGCCGGCGGCGGCGAGGATTGCGCGTGCGTTGAGTTCGGTGCCCGACTTGGGCGCGCCGACCGAGAGGCTCTTGCCTTTGAGATCGGCCAGCGTCCTGATGCCGCTGTCGGCGGTGGCGACGATCTGAATATAATTCGGATAGATCGCGCCGATGGTGCGCAACTTGTCGAGCTTGGTCTTGAAGCCGGCTTCCTCGTCGCCTTCCCAGGCGGCTTTGAGCGAATCGCCCAGCGTAAACGCAATCTCGCCACGGCCCTGCTGCAGCAGGATCAGGTTCTCCACCGATGCCTTGGTGGCCTGCACCTGGGTCTTCACGTCTGGAATCTTGTCGCCGTAGATTTTTCCGATCGCGACGCCGAGCGGATAGTACACCCCGGATGTGCCGCCGGTCAGCACGTTGATGAATTGCTGGCCCCGCGCAGGCAGCGCCGACAGCACCGCCGCCGCTGCGATCGCAGCGGCAATCGACCTTGAATGATTGAACATTGCCCCTCCCAGAATCGGCCGGAAATTGGACGGACCGGAACGCGTGGTCAACCCATCGGGGCGGCCACAAACGGGATTACCGAAAATAAGCGCTTGAAATCGCGACGGCTAAACCGTGGTTCCGCGGCGGAACTGAAAAACCATGCTGCCGCGAAGCACTACTGAGCTACTGAAATGTCATGTCCACGCATTTCGAAATGTCGGAGCCGAGGCCGGAACTGACGGTAATGCAGCCGCGGACTTTCTGCGCGGTGTCGTCGCTGGCCCAGACCGAGTAGCCGCCGGGACCGAAAAATGAATTGGTGTTGGGCGGCTCGGTTTCGGTGGCGTCGAACGAATAGTGCGAGTCGGTGTCGAAGATGCGGGGTTTCCTGACGCAGCCGCCGTCGGTCTGGACGTTGATCACTTCCTTGTTGTCGCGCGTCAGCGCCAGGCTGACCTGGCACCTGAAATATTCCGATGTCCTGACGTTGAAAAGATATGCGTAGGATTTGCAGGTCGCGGTATTGAGCTTGCCGGCGGCCAGCCCGCGGCTGCAGGAAATTCGCTGGTTGTTGCTGAGCTTGAATTCATCGGCGCGGGCCGCGGCAACCAGCGTCATGAGCGACAGTGCTATACCCAAACAAATCTTCATGACGTGGTTCATCCGAATCATCCCTACGACTTATTTCGCAAATACGGCTTGTAGACCGAACCGATAGGATAGTCGCGTCATGGGACACCGGAAATCACAAAGTCGCGGGGGGACGTTCGCCCACAGCGAAGCCGGTGATCTCGTTGACGGGATCATGACGTTCGTGGTTTGTTCAAGAGATTGGCGGGCCACCAACTTCGAATAAAGTTTGCCGGGAGAATGCACGATGACGAGATTTTCGACCAAGACCCTGTTGATGGCCGCAGCACTCACCGCGCTGACGACATCGGCATTCGCGCAAAGCCCCGCGCCGACGCCCTGGGTGCTGGCGCCGGACATGGGCTATGGCTACGGCAAGGACGGCAAGACCTTTTCCTACAAGATGGGCACCAACAATGCCGGCCTGCTCTTGAAGGGCGCCAAGAAGGTGCCGAAGGGCACATTGTTTTTCATCGGCCAGAACGGACAGCTTTACATGCGGAGCGGACCGTACCTTGAAGGCGACGGCAAGTTCATGTTCGGCTCGGACTGAGGATTCTAGAACGCCGCCGCGAGATCTCTGGCGCCCTGCAAATTGCTGTTGCTGTCCATCCGGCTGTCGGTGACCGCGAGCAGTCTTGCGACCGTGTTGTTGCGGATCGCCACCGGGTTACGCTCGTAACCCGAGCGCTGGAAAAAATTCGCGGTCGGGACCTGCTCGCGCATCGCCTGCGGCATCGTCACCATGTCGAGCCCGGTGCCGTCGCCGGTCAGGTTCATCATCTCGAGTTCGGCCGCCGTGAGCGGACGGGAATAGCCCTTGATGCGCGCGAAGATCACGGAGGTCAGGAGCTTGTGGGTCTGCAGCAGCGGGCCGACATCGATATCCAGCACCATGGCGTGCACCGCCCAGCCCTGCGGCGTATTCGCAAGCCTGTCGTGCTCGGCCCATTCGTCCGGCACTGATTTCGCGAACGCCACCATCCGTTTCAGCACGTCGATCTTGTGATCCATCGCCTGACGCGGCGCGCCGAACAATTGCGCCGCCTTTTCCTTCAGCACGCGCACGAATTCCGGGCCCTGCTCGGCAATCAGTTCGACGCTGTTGGTGGTGAGCAACTGGTTGTAGCCGATCGCGGTGGAAATGGCGCGCTTGCCGCCGTGCTCGATGCCCGATTGCACATCGTAGTTGCCGGTGCCCCCGGTCTCGAACGAATAGACCCGCACCGCCTGCTCGCGCGTCAGCCCCGCCGCCGCCGCGACGCGGGCATAGGCGCGCTTGAATTCGAGCTCGCTGGCGGGCCGTTGCGGCTTGAACTGGTATTGCTGGGCGGCGGCCTGCAACAGGTCGGCGACGACCGGAATGGCCTTGTGCTCGCGCGGCGGACGTTCCGGCTCGGGCTCCGGCAGCGGGTTCACCGGCCGCTTCGGCCCGGTATAGACCGGAGGCTGTGTCAGGACGTAGTCATCGAGCGCGATCGGCTGGTGCTCGCGGCGCTTGGCGTTGCGGCCGCGCCGCTTCTCCGCAATCGAGTTCCAATAGGCGCCGGCTTCCTGCTCGAAGGCTGCGCGTGCCTCGAGGTATTGTTTCAGCCTGAAGCGATATTCCGCGATCGCTTGCGGCGAAGCGGCCTGCGCCATCGCATTGGCCGTCGCCGCCGGCAGCGCCGACGCATCCAGCGCCGCCGCCTGCGGCGTCAACAGCAGCAGCGCGGCCGCGAAATATCGGGGGCGAAAACGAATCGCATCAAGAGGCATGGCTTGTTGTAGCAAGCAGATCGCGCAAGTCAGCCCCGAAATGGCGAAGGCTTCCGCGACAGCGCCGTTACTTCCAGGCGAATACCGGCTGTTCCAGCTCGGCAACGCGGGTAGCGCGGCCCGCCAGCACTTCGCGGAACTGATAGATCAGCGCCGCCGTCGGCGCGTGAATGAATCGGCCGGCGTGGCGAAACCGGATCACGCGCCGCGTGCTTTCGGGAATGGTGACAAAGTCAAACGCATCCGCACGTTCGATCGCATCGAGTGTGATGCGATGCACGGATGCGACCTCCGCGGGGTTGGGCGAAACGGTCGCGCTTTGGGCCGCCCACACCATCACGGGCGTGATGAGGTAACCGGAACGGGTCGGATAGTCGTCGAGCAGGCCCAGCACGTCATCGGCGCGAGATTCCAGGCCCAGTTCTTCGTGAAGCTCGCGCAGCGCGGCCTCAATTTGGGTTTCGCCTTCGTCGCAGCGTCCGCCCGGGAGCGCCCACTGGCTGCGGTGGGCGCGCAAGCCCGCCGCACGCAAGGTCAATAGCAGCGCGGTACCGCCGCCGTCGGCCTCAACGAGGGCGATGGCGACCGCGGCGCGCTTGAGCGCCGGCCCCGATTGGCTTTCGGGCAGCCGCGCAAACGCCGCGCAGCGCTCGGCGATATTCCGTCTTGTGGTATCGTCAAAGGCCCAGATCATCCCGCTTGACTACAATACGCGAGCGATTGATGAAATGACCGTGGCGCCCCAATTCGCAGCCGGAACCGGAAAACAGAAGAAATGACCGACAAGTCCGCGGAGAAACTCAAGGCCTCCGGCTGGACCATCGTCGAAACCAGCGGTTTCCTCAGCCTGGTCGGGCCGCTATGGCAGCGCGTCGTCAGCGGCGAGCATGAATATGCGCTCATCACACAGGACAAGCACCACAACCGCCGCGGCCTGGTGCAGGGCGGGGTGTTGATGACATTCGCGGATCGCGCTTGCGGCATGACCGCGCGTTTCGTCTCGGGCCGGCCCAAGCTTGCGACCGTTCAGCTTGACACCCACTTTGTCGAAGCCGGCAAGATCGGCGAGATCCTGACCTCGAAACCGCGCGTGCTGCGCTCGACCCGCAGCCTGATTTTCGTCAGCACCGAGGTGACCGTCGACAAGCGCTGTATCGCGATGGCCAGCGGCGTGTTCAAGATATTGAGGAACGACCCGTAAGGTTGCGAACGGCGCATGCTGAAAGGATTTGATCCATGCAATATCGTCAACTCGGCCGCAGCGGCCTGAAAATCTCGCCGATCTGCCTCGGCACCATGATGTTCGGCGGCCCGGCCGATGAGGCGACCTCGGCGCGGATCGTCGCCAGGGCGCGCGAGGCCGGCGTCAACTTCATCGATACGGCGGATGCCTATAACGGCGGCAACTCCGAGCAGGTGGTGGGCCGCGCCATTTCCAACAACCGGCAAAACTGGGTGCTCGCCACCAAGCTAGCCAATGCCATGGGCGACGATCCCAATCGCGGCGGACTGTCGCGGCGCTGGACCTTGCAGGCCGCCGACGAAAGCCTGAAGCGGCTCGGCACCGACTACATCGACATCTACTACCTGCACAAGGAAGATCATTCGACGCCGCTGGAAGAGACCGTGCGCGCGATGGGCGAACTGATCCGTCAGGGCAAGGTGCGCTATTTCGGCGTCTCGAACTATCGCGCCTGGCGGGTCGCCGAAATCTGCAACATCTGCGACCGCCTCGGCATCGACCGCCCGATCGTCAGCCAGCCCTATTACAACGCCATGAACCGGATGCCCGAGGTCGAGCATTTCCCGGCCTGCGGCTATTACGGCCTCGGCGTGGTGCCCTATAGCCCGCTGGCGCGCGGCGTGCTCACCGGCAAATACCGCCCCGATGCTGCGCCCGACAAGGACACCCGCGCCGGCCGCAACGATACCCGCATGATGCAGACCGAGTGGCGGCCGGAATCGCTCAAGCTGGCGCAGCAGATAAAGGCGCATGCCGAGGCCAGGGGCATTACCGCCGGACAATTCGCCGTGGCATGGGTGCTTAACTCTTCGTTCGTCAGCACCGTGATCGCCGGCCCGCGTACCGAAGCGCAATGGGACGATTACGTCCACGCGCTGGACTATCGCTTTACCGCCGAGGACGAAGCCCTGATCGACAAACTGGTCGCCAGCGGCCATCCCTCGACCCCGGGATTCAACGATCCGGCCTACCCGATCGAAGGGCGAAAAGTGCGCACTTCGGCTTGAAAGCAAGCCGTTTCAAAGAAAGTCATGGCTATTCGGGCTTAAAAGGCGCACTGGGAGGGACCGCAGGATGTTTTCGACAATTCGAAAACGCCTGACGCAAAGGAAACTCCATGCAAATTCTTTCCGCCCGCCACGTCAAAACCGAAGAGTCGCTGCGACTGGGCGTCGTGTCGGGTTGGTACTCGACCAAGGTGAGCGGGACCTTCGTCACCGGCCCTCACACCACCCAGGAAGATTGCCTGTCGAAAATCGCCGAGCTCAATCCGCCGCCGGCGAGAAAGAAATTCTGACCGCCGGAACGGATCGCCGGTCAAATCGAGGAGAGACAAGACATGGCGCTCACCCAAGGCGACTTTCGGGAATACGATTCCAACCGGAGGGTCGTGCTGTTCACGATGAAGAACGACCAGGCCGACGTCACCTGCGCCGTCTCCACCGAAGCGATGGATCAGCTCGAGGGCGTATCCAGGATTCAACCGGCCCAGCGCGAGCAGCAGTTTCTGAGGCTGCGCGAGCAGATCGAGGAACGCGCCGCGCGTAAATTCAGCGATGTCGAACTCGAGGGCAATCCTCCAGGCGTGATCCTGCGCACGATCGATTTTCGCGCGACGCAGAAATAGTCGGACGCGCCGTCGCCGCGACGAATTAATTGCTTGAAATAACTTACGAATCTGCTTTTTGATTTTTCGGTATTGGCCGGCATGTCCTGTTTACGTTGGGCACCGTTTCGGTCCGATGCACATTGAAAAGGCAAGCGTTGGCGGCATCCAGCTTAGAGCGGAGACTGCGCACGCCATCCGGTCGATTTGAGTGCCCGGCTAGCGACACTAACGCGCGGGTTCCCTCCCCTCCACAAAACCCCATGAAGCTGATATCGACAGGCCTCGGTCCCACGGATAGGGTCCGAGGCTCAAAAAACCATTCCGGAGAGGCGGCGTTGCAGGAGAAGTTCAAGCTGAAGCGCGACTACTATGCCGGCGCCCTGATGCTGCTGATCGGCGTGGGCGCCGCGGTGACCGGCTCCGGCTACAAGTTCGGCACGCTCGCCCGGATGGGCCCCGGATTCATGCCGGTGATGCTGGGCACCGTGCTGGCGTTTCTTGGCATCCTGATCGCCGCTACCGCGTTGGGACCCTCCGAAGACGACGACAAGAGATTTCTGCCGGACAACCCGCAATGGTTCGGCTGGTTCTGCATTCTAGCCGGTCCCGTCCTGTTCATTATCCTGGGACTATATCTCGGCATGATCCCGGCGGTGTTCGCCTGCGTCTTTGTCTGCGCGCTCGGCGACAACACCGCCACCTATAAATCGTCGTTGATCCTGGCCGCGGGCGTCACCGTGTTCGGTGTGCTGCTGTTCCATTACCTGCTGAACATCCCGTTCCCGTTGCTGCGCGGGGTCAACCTGTGATCTCGACGGCGATTACCGATCTCTATTACGGTTTCGGCGTCGCCCTCGAGCCGCATAACCTGATGTATTGCTTCCTCGGCGTGCTGGTCGGCAACCTTGTCGGCGTGCTGCCGGGCATGGGGCCGGTGGCGACGATTTCAATCCTGCTGCCGCTGACCTTCGGAATGCAGCCGGTGCCGGCGATCCTGATGCTGTCGGGCGTCTATTACGGCGCGCAATATGGCGGCGCAATCTGCTCCATCCTCTTGAACCTGCCGTGCCATCCGCCGCACGCGGTGACGTGCCTCGACGGGTTCCCGCTGACCAAGCAGGGCAAGGGCGGCACCGCGCTCGGCATCACCATCATCGCCGCCTTCGTCGGCGCCTCGTTCGGCATTACCGAGATGATTTTCCTGGCGCCGTTCCTGGTCAAGGTGGCGCTCGAATTCGGCCCCGCCGAAGTCTGTTCGCTGATGCTGGTGGGATTGCTCGCCGGCTCGACGCTGGCGAAGGGATCGCCGCTCAAGGGCATCGCGATGACGGTGCTCGGTCTTCTGGTTGGCATCGTCGGATCGGATATCGAGACCGGACAGCCCCGCTTCACCTTCGGGATCACCGAATTGTTCGACGGCGTCGAGATCATCGCGCTGGCGCTCGGCATGTTCGGCATCGCCGAGTTCATGAACAGCATCAACAACACCGAAACCGTCGACATGAAATACGCCAAGGTCGGCGTCTCCGACATGTTCCCCTCGAAGGCCGACCTCAAGCTGGCATTCTGGCCGATGATCCGCGGCACCCTGCTCGGCAGCCTTTGCGCGCTGATTCCGGGTACCGGGCCGACCATCGCCTCCTTTGTGTCCTACGCCACCGAGAAGAAAATATCGAAAACGCCGGAACGGTTCGGCCACGGCGCGATCGAGGGCGTCGCATGTCCCGAGGCTTCCACGCATTCCTCGGTGCAGGGCGATTTCATCCCGACCATGAGTCTCGGGATTCCCGGCGACACCGTGATGGCGCTGTTGCTGGGCGCGCTGATCATTCACGGCATCGTGCCGGGGCCGCAGCTCATCAGCCAGCACGCCGACATCTTCTGGGGCCTGATCGCGAGCTTCTGGATCGGCAACATCCTGCTGGTCATCCTGAACGTGCCGATGATCGGCCTGTGGGTGAAACTGCTGAGCATCCCGTACCGCTACCTCTACCCGAGCGCGATGTTCTTCGTTTGCATCGGGGTCTATGCCGCCAGCAACGACATGTTCCAGGTCGGCGAGACCATCTTCATCGGCGTCATCGGCTACATCCTGCTGCGTCTCGATTTCCACCCGGCCCCGATCCTGCTCGGCTTCGTGCTCGGCCCGCGTTTCGAGGAAAACTTCCGGCGCAGCCTGTTGATCTCGCGCGGCGACCTCATGACCTTTATCGACCGTCCGATCAGCGCGTTCTTTCTGTTCATCTGTGTCGTGCTGATCGCGGCCCAGATCTATGTCTGGCTGCGCAAGCCCAAGATCCTGGCCGAGGGAAAGGCGATCGAGGCCCAGGTGCCGACGACGCCCTATTCGGAATTGGCGGAGTAGCGGCGGCTCTCACCGGCGCGGCCCAATCCTGTCAAATGGGGAAAACGGGCGCACCGGCAGCGAGGCATCTCCGGCCGTACAACCGTGACGGGCCGGATTTGATCAAGTTGTCCTCCCTGTCGGCGTTACAAATGCGGGAATATGGGTAGAGTCCGGCGAGTGATTCGCCCCCATGGTGCTGCGTGCTTCCGGGATCGCGACGGGGACAGGGCCGCATTCACATGTCAGAACCTCGATATGCAAGCCGGGTGACGGCGCTGCTTTCGCGCTTTCGCCGCGACGGCAAGGCGAACACCGCCGTCATCTTCGCCATTGCGCTGCTTCCGATCCTGACCGCGATCGGCTGCGCCGTCGACTACTCGCTTGCCACCCGGATGAAGGCCAAGCTGCAATCCGCCGCGGACGCCGCCAGCGTTGCCTCGATTTCCCAGAAATCGCCCGGTTATACCGCGGCCGCGGCAATGAACGGAAACGGCCGGGTGAGTGCCGGCGTCACCGACGCCAACAACGTCTTTAACGGAAATATCAGCGCGGTCAGCGGCGGCTTCACAAACCTGGTGCTGACGAGCACCGTCACCAAATCCCACACGACGCTGACGTCCACCGTTACATTCAGCGCCGACGTGCCGGTCGTGTTCATGAAAGTTCTCGGCTATCAGAACCTCACGGTAACCGGAAGTTCGACCTCGAGCGCCTCGCTGCCGTTGTATCTTGATTTTTATCTGATGCTGGATGTGTCGGGATCGATGGGCCTGCCGTCGACCAACGCCGAACAAACCCGCCTTGCGGCCATCAATCCGGACAACTACTCGCTCTACCCCAATGGCTGCACATTCGCTTGCCATTTCTCCTCGCAGAACGCCTGCAACCAGGGCGGCAGCTACCCGCCCTACGGCGGCCAGAAATACAACACCAACGGATATTGCCTGGGATATTCACTGTCGCGAACCGCCGGCAACTCGAGCAATACGCCGGTAACGTCCTGCCCGACCGACGGCACCGGCGCGTGCATTCAATTGCGCGCCGACGCGGTCGGCTACGCCGTAACCCAATTGTTCATCACCGCCAACGCCACCGAGAAAGTGACCGATCAATTCCGCATCGGGCTCTACCCGTTCATTCAATATCTTTATTCGTATTTTCCCCTGACCAGCAACATCTCCGGATCTCCCACCAATTCCAGCACCATCAACTACGCGGCTGCAAACCTCGCCACCCTGCTCGATACCGGCGTCAACTCGAACCTCGGCTCCGGCGGCACGCATTTCGAGAACGCGTTTCCATCGATGAACAGCCTCATCACCAGCGTCGGTAACGGCTCATCCGCCAACAGCACGTTGCCCTATGTTTTCCTGGTGACCGATGGCGCGCAGAACAACCAGACCCAATGGGGCGGAGGCTGGGCCGGAAACAACAACGCGACCATCATGGATGCGTCGCTGTGCACGACGCTGAAGAACCGCGGTATCATGATTTCCGTGCTTTATATTCCCTACCAGCCGATCCAGAATCCGACCACTTTCGCCAATAGCGAAGACTTTGCGGTCAACGCCATCATCCCCAACATTCCCGGCGACCTGCAAAGCTGCGCATCGCCAAATTTCTTTTTCACGGCCAACACGCCCGCGGATATCACCAGCGCCCTGAATGCCATGTTCAACCAGGCGCTGGTGACCGCGCATATCACGAATTGAAAGTGACGCTGCAGGCGCGGGAATTAAAGCAGCAATCGAAGCTGAGAGGGCTCAAGCGCTCGCGCCTGCGAATTTCCGCAGCATCGCATCGAACGCCAGCTTGATGCGATGGACGAAGGGTGCCTTGTACGGGAACTCCTCGTTGTGCGCATGGACCAGCATTGAGGCGTTCACCTCGAACACGACGAGATTGCCTGAGCCGTCCAGTCCGCAATCGATGCCGAAATAATCGAGTCCGACGCGTTGCCGGATCGCGCGCAGCGACCGATAATGGCCGGCATCGAATACCGCGGCAGGTTCGGCCAAAAAAGCCTCTTCTTCCTGCTGCATCCATGGCTGGTTGGCCATGTCGGTGCTGACGTGATGCACCTTCCAGTCGCCTCCGATCGCCAGGTGATACGGCAGAATCTCGCCGTCGACGAAGATGAAGCGATATTTCCGGAAATAGCCGTCGGCCGACCGGTAGTCGATGTACTCGATCAGGTAGCGGTCGGTTTCGGGGCGTTGCGCGAGCAGCGCCGCAAGCCCGGCAGGGTGGTCGATCTTTTCGAAATCGTCGCCGCCATGGGTTCCGACCGGGCGCGCCAGGATCGAGGATGCGGACGGAAATGCCGCGTGCAATGTGGCGGCCGACAGGTCGGCGCCGGCCTTCTGGCGCAGGACCTTCGGAATGCGGCAGCCCGGTATCCCCGCCAGCAGATCCGCAACGGTGTCGCGAGTCGTCCTCTGGATCTTCAGGGGATCGTTCACGATCGGCTTGCCCAGCCGGCCGGCCAGATCGGCGGCCAGCGGCAATACCGCTTCGGCCTGGTCGGCATCGGAAATCAGGTTGATGACGACGTGCGCATCCTTTTTCAGAAGCTCGATATCGACTTCGCCGGCATCGACCAGGGCAAAGGTGTCGGTGTCGTAGACGGCATCCTTGAACAGATATTCGGTCGGCGTGTTGCCGGCGAACGGCGCGTAGAGCGCCAGCACGCGAAAATCCGCGGGAGATTTTGCCGCCGGCCGCCTGATCAGCGGCTGCATCCGGGCCGCTTGCGCGTAAGCGGCCTTGGCGGCGTCGAGGTCTCCCATCCCCTGCTGGACGCCGCCGATCCAGTAGATGCTGTCGGCATCGCGGGGATTGAGGCTGACAGCCCGCTGAAAGCTTGCGAGCGCCGACGGCAGTTCATTCAGTTCGACGCAAACCTTGCCAAGCTGATGGTGAAGCTGGCCGTCCTGCGGCCGTTCTTCGATCAGCTCGGTCAACAGCGCCCTGGCGCCGGGATATTGCTGCGTGGCGATCAGGGCGTGAACCAGGTTGGAGCGCGACGGCCAATGGCCCGGGTTCAGCGTGAGAGCATGAAGATATAGCGTGATGGAATCCCGCGGTCTGCCGGCCTTCAGGTGCGTGTTGCCGAGATTGCACCAGCAGGAGACCAGATCGGGCTTGAGCCGCAGCGCGGCCTTGTAGTTTGACGCGGCCTGTTCGAGATCGCCGCGGACCATGCAGGCATTGCCGAGATTGGAATGCAGCTCCGAAATCGCCTCGATCGACACGCAACCGGGTGCCTCGTTGCCGGCCGCGGCGAGGCCGCGTCGATACGCGGCCATGGCTGCGTCGATGCCGCCGGCCGCGTAATATTCCCGTCCGATGCGGAGCTGCCGCGCCACAAACGACCCAACGATATCGGCGTCCGAAAGACGGGTGGCTAGTGCGGATGCGGGCATGGAGGGCGCATTATGGCAGTGAGCGGAACCCGACCATGTCCGATTTATGGTAAATAAAGTCCTGCCCGGGGCCCGGCCGCGGCCGCTATTCAGCGCCGCCGTGCAAAAGATTTGCTTCCCGGTATTTCGAGCCAAGCGCTGGAAATATCCGGCAATACCGGCCGCGGCCGGCATCGCCGGAAATTTGCCGATGCCGGGGGTGCGAATCAGCCAATAATGATGCGATCGAAGCCACTCGCCTCGGGCACATCGTGACCGGATGAAACAGAACGCGGCTCCCTTGCGTGACTTAGCCGGCAGCCATCGCGGCTGGACGCCCCGGCTGGCGCAGGAATCGAGGCTGCGCCAGCTTGAGGAGATGCTGGCGCAGCGACGCGGCGAAGCAGATGACATCGATACCGAGATCGAGCGCGCGGTGCTCCTCAATGCGCTCGATCGGCGGCAAGACGCCCAGCAAGCCTTCATCGATATCCTGCGAAAGGCGCCGACGAATTTCAGCGCGCTCAACGAATTCGGGACGCTACTGACCAACATGGGCGCGATCGACGCCGCCTGCCGGGTCTATTCGGAGGCGATCACCCACCATCCCCAAAATCCGATGGGACATGTGAATCTCGCCAACCTGCTGCTTCGCGCCAACAAGCATCGGGAAGCGCGCGGCTACTACGAAACCGTGTTAGGAATCGATCCGGATTACGCGCCGGCGCATCAGGGGCTGGGCGCGGTGCTGGCGGATCTCGGCGACCGCGCCGGTGCTGCCCATCATTTCCGGAAGGGCTTTCGCGATCACGCCATTTCGACCCTGCCGTATCGCGGCGCCACACCGCCGGTGACGCTGCTGCAGCTGGTTTCCTCCGGCGGCGGCAACATCCCGACCGCTGCGTTCCTCGACGACCGCAGCTTTCTGACATCCGTGATCGTCACCGACCATCTCGATCCGTCGGCCCCGTTGCCGCCGCATCAGCTGATCTTCAACGCCATCGGCGACGCCGACCTCTGCGAGCCGGCGCTGCAGGCCGCGGCCCGTCTGATCGCACGGACGGCTGCGCCGGTGATCAACGATCCCCTCGCGGTGATGAAAACCGGCCGCATCGAAAACGCCCGGCGGCTTGGCAATCTGCCGGGCGTGATTGCCCCGCGCACGGCCGCCATGGCGCGCGGCATTCTCGCCGGTCCCGACGGCGCCAGCGCCTTGGCGAGCCGGCAATTCGGCTTTCCGCTGCTGTTGCGTTCGCCCGGTTATCACACCGGGCGCAACTTCATCCGGGTCGAGACCGCGGCGGAATTATCCGCAGCCGCAGCCGGCCTTCCCGGCGACGAACTCGTGGTAATCGAATATCTCGACGCCCGCGGCAAGGACGGCAACGCGCGCAAATACCGCGTGATGATGATCGGCGGCCGGATCCATCCGCTGCATCTGGCGATATCGCGGCAATGGAAAGTGCATTATTTCACCTCCGACATGGCCGACCAGCCCGACCATCGATTGGAGGAAGCCGCCTTTCTCGGCGACATGCCGGCAGCGCTGGGCGGCAAGGCGATCGCGGCACTCGAACATATCAGCGACGCGCTCGGCCTCGATTATGCCGGAATCGATTTCGGGATTGGCGCCGATGGCGATGTGCTGCTGTTCGAAGCCAACGCCACCATGGTGATCGCTTCGCCCGACCCCGACCCGCGCTGGGCCTATCGTCGCCCGGCGATCGACGGGGTACTGGAGGCGGTGGTCGCGATGATCATGCGCAAGAGGGCCGTCGTGGCCTGACATTGTCCCCGGCAGAGGAGTCAATTTGTCTTGCCTTGCAGGCAAGATCAAAGCTCTCCTGTCGGAGATGGTGAAACATTCCGCAATGCAATCCCTTTTATGGGTCCGGGCTCTAATTCCCCGCCGCGAGTGTCAAAGAAACGGCCCCAGCGGGGGTGAGCTGAGGCCGTCATTCCATCGGATGCCCTTGGGCGAAAGATGCATCCGGTAGTCCGTCACTAAGTTGCACCCGAGACATTGGTTCCAACTACACATCCCTAATTTTCCTCGCTAGATGGCTTACCGGGACCGTGATGGCTATTCCGTCATGAGCCGGGAGGGCCTTGCGGTGTGGACAAAGGCACGAAGCTAAGCCCGGCCTCCTATACGGGAACGCTGGCTGTCGGTGTCTGCTTTAACCGCGGCGCCCTGAGGTTCCGGAAGCCATGCGGATTGATGCCTCCCCGATCTCTGACGCTAGTCAGTCATTCCACGGTCAGCGTCTTGCCGGACGCCGTCTATTCCGATGGCTATCGCGTTATCGTCAAGCCCTGACAAATGTCCGGTACCCGACGAAAGCTTGCGGTAGATCAAAGTATGACACGCCGATCATGCGCAACCTGACCTATAGGCAATGGAGCAACATGGGAGAGAGCAATGCGGGAGCAGGTTGTCGAAGGCAGCCGGCCGCTGTCTTGGGGTGTGATGGGTTTCAGTTCTCCGCGCCGTGCCATACAGAGCTATGAGCGCGAACTAATTCGATATCGATCCATGGAGATACGCCTGCGCGATGCGCTGGCAGAGAGCGAGGCGCGGCTCCGTCAAAAAGATGAGTTGATCCAACGACAGGAACTATTGAGCAAGGAGTCCGATCACCGTCTGATGAACGATCTGCAGATGACCATCAGCCTGCTTTCGTTGCAGAGCCGCGCATCGACCAACGCGGAGACGGCCGCACAATTGGCCGTCGCGGCCAATCGCGTTTCCACGATTGCGCGGATCCATCATCGTCTTCATTCTTGCGACGGCGTGCAAGTCATCGAATTCAGAAAATTCCTTGAGGAATTCGGTCGTGATTTCTCTGCGATGCTTTCATCGGACGAGCGCCGGGAGCGGGTCGTTGTCAAGAGCGATGAAATCGATCTGCCGGCCGCGACCGCAATCCCACTTGGCTTTATCGTCAGCGAGTTGATCGCCAACGCGGCAAAATACGGCAAAGGCCAGATCGCCATCAGCCTGCAGCCCGATCCGGCCTATGGCTACGCGCTTTCGGTGTCCAATGATGGACCGCCTTTGCCGGAAGGGTTCGACCCCGGCGACAGCAAGGGGCTGGGGATGAAGATCATTCAATCTTTCACAAAACAGATTAGCGGCGAATGGCGGGTCGGCCGAGGCGACGGCGGTCAGGGCGCGCGATTTACCGTGCTGTTTCCAGGAACGGCGACGGACATCGTTTCGGCGATGCCAAACCGAGCAGCAATCACAGTGTCAAACCAGAGCGCTTAGATTAGAGGAAAGGTTTCACATGAATTCGTTTCGATCGTCCGTTTTCGTGCTCATGCTGGGTGCAGCGCTGCCCTCGTATCTCATGATGCCGGCGCACGCGCAGATAGCGGTCGACGTGAGCGTCGACGTTCCGCCCCCACCGCTTCCTTACTACGAGCAGCCGCCGATTCCGGCGGAGGGCTACATCTGGGCGCCCGGCTATTGGGCTTGGGACCCCGTCGCGCTGGACTATTACTGGGTGCCCGGCACATGGGTCGAGCCGCCGCAGCCCGAGTTGTTGTGGACGCCAGCGTGGTGGGGATGGGTCGATGGCCGTTACGGCTTCCACCCCGGCTACTGGGGCCGCGAGGTTGGTTTCTACGGCGGCATCGATTACGGCTTCGGCTACACCGGCGAAGGCTACTACGGCGGGCGCTGGGACCACGGCGTGTTCTTCTACAACCGCACTTTCAACAATTTCACCAATGTGCGGATCACCAACGTCTACAACCAGACGGTCGTGATCAACAGAAACGCCAGCCGGGTCAGCTTCAACGGCGGCAACGGCGGCATCCAGGCGCGGCCGACCCCGCAGCAGGAGGCGATCGCGCGGGAGCGTCACGTTGAGGCGACACCGATGCAGCGCCAGCATTCCGAGATCGCGAGCAAGGATCGCTCGCTGTTCTCCAAGCAGAACCACGGCGAGCCCGCGATTGCCGCGACCTCGCGCCCCGGCGTCCTCCAGGGTGAAGGCGTCGTGCGTGCGAGCCGCTCTCCGGGCGAGCCCAGCCAGCCGCAGGAGAAGCAGGGGCACGAGCTGCCGCGCCCTGGTGAACCGCCCCGTCCGGGCGTGCCACGCATGAACGAAATGGGCAGGGAGCCGGCACCGCGGGTCGAGGAAAGGAAGCCTACGGAAGAGCTGCGCCGCGTGCCCCAGGAAGCGCCGAGGGCCGAGCCGCCGCGAGTCGAGCCGAGGCCGGCTGTACGCCCCGAACCGAAGGTGGAGCAACGTCTGGCGCCACCGCCCCGTACTGAAGAGCGCCGGCCCGCACCACCTGCTCCGGCTATGAGGGAAGCGCCGCCGCGCATGGCGCCGGCTCCGCGCCCGCCCGCACCGGCGCAGCGCCCACCGGCGCGTGAGGAAGAGAGACGGTAAACACGATGTAGCGTCCGTCCGCAGGAATTCGGACGGACTTTGCATCGCCAGAACGACTAAGCCCGCCGACCGCCTTTTCCGGCATCATGGACCGCCGCGCTTAAACCTCCCATTGCGGAGGCTAGCAGCGCGACCACGATCAGATAAAGACCTGTGGTAATTTGGAACGCACTCGCAGATATGCCGGAATTGCCCCACGGGGATACGGCCGAGAACCCATGCCAGCACCGAATGCAAGGACTTGCGAATGCGCTTGCGACCAAGCCAGCGACGTACGATACTTTGTTTCCACTCCATGCTTGGAGGATCTGATCCATGCGCGCCAACGACCCGTTTGTGACATTTCTTCTGGTCCTCGTGATCGGCATTGTCGCCGGCATTCTCTTTGATCGGCTGGCTGGGCCGTCTTGGCTTGCCCGGCAGTTCTCCGGATCGGCCCGCGGCGTCCTCACCAGTGCACTCGTGGGGATTGCTGGAGCGTTCTTCGGTTATCACATCGCCATGCTGGCGCTCGGCGGCGGGCTGCTGACTTCGATCATCGCCGCGGCGGTCGGTGCTGCCGCGGTGCTGTTGGTTTGGAGAATGGCCAAGTGATAGAAGTCAGCCCTGACCAGCACGTCAGCCGGCGATCCATTGCAGAGCTATCGAATTATTCTACGGCGTTGGTGCTTGTTGTTAGCCTGCATCGAGTTTTCGTAAGCTAGTTTGGAAGAGACCATTGGGTGGTGCCGCGACGACTGCTGCACTCTATCCGAAGCCGGCAAGGGGTACTGTGCCAATTCCAGCGCCGGCGCCCTGGGTTTCGGCAGCGGACGCCTTCATTTGACGAGAGCTTGCGCTAAATCAAAACAGACGGTCAGGAATATATGAATCTTACGATCCAACAGTCTTCCGAGGGGACCGTAAATGAGATGGGTATCTAAAACTCAAGAAAGTGGACTGAAACGACAAACGAAAGGAGACTAAAATGTCGATTGGAACGATCATACTCATTATTCTTGTCATAGCCCTGCTCGGTGGCTTTAGCGGAATAGGTGGCGGCCCATTCTACGGCACCGGGTATTACGGTGGCGGAGGCTTGGGCCTGATCGTCGTCATTCTGGTGATTCTGCTATTGCTCGGCAAACTTTGAATTCTTTGGACGGCCCGCTTTGGCGGGCCGCTTTCTTTGCCGATCAACTCGGGGAATCCAGATGTCCAAACACAGTCATATGCCACCGGTGCCGCCTGCCAATCGGAGTCACAAGGGGACGGGTGATAATTCCGAAGCGGCAAACGAGATGCTGAAATTGCATGCGGACGTGAACACCCAGGAGCAAGGCGACACGGCCAACATTAAGCAGAATACGACCAACAAGGGTTTCTATAGGGGGCGCCGGATCAAATAGACGACCGGCTAATGTCGGTGAGGTCTGTGCAAGCGCCACGGAGGCGCAAAGAACAAGACGCGACCTTCAGGACGGGAGAGAAACAAATGGCTGACGAGAACAAGCCCCCACTGTTTGGCGAATTTGGGCAAATGCCGAACTTCGACTTCACCAAGCTGATGAAGGATTTCAAGTTGCCGGGCGTCGATCTCGCGACGATCATGGATCGCGAAAAGAAGAATATCGAAGCTCTGACCGAGGCCAATCGTGTCGCGTTCGAAGGCTGGCAGGCGCTCGTTCATCGGCAAGCCGAGATTCTGCAGGAATCGATCAAGCAGGCCGTCGGCACCCTACAAGGCGAGGATGCGGGTACCAAGCGCATGGACATGGCGTCGCACGCTTTCGAGGCCGCGCTTTCGAATATGCGCGAACTGGCCGAGATGGCGATCAAATCTCAGAAGGAAGCGTTCGACATAATTCGCAAGCGTGTTGAAGATAATCTTGCGGCACTCCGTGTTCCCGGAACTGACAAGTAGGATTGCGACTTGCGTCGGGAGGATGGCCGTTCGTCCATACGTCCGCTACTGAAAACTGGGAGGTGAGCTATGATTTTGCCTGTACAATACGCGTGGTCTGAGCCTGTGCTCATCGCAACCATCGTAGTATTCATCATTGATTTGGTCGGCAACTCGATCGGCTTCGGCAACCGTTTCCTGGGCGCTTTAATGAGCGCAATCGTGTTTGCCCTCGTGTTCGGAACCCTTGTCTATTTCGGTTACGGCAGCGTGTCGATGTCAGTGACGACGACGCCGAGTACAAGCGCACCTGCTCAAACGCAAAAGTAGGTCGCCCAGACAGAAATGCTACCTCCGTGCTCCGGGTGCGCACTATTCTGCAAACAAGGGGCTGCCTCACCGCGCGGATTTGAGAAAGAAGATCCTGAGCATCCAGGATGCGAAATACCTTCACGCGATCTTCCTGAGCTTTCCGATTTCGGCACGGTGCTTGCGCCTTTGCCGGACCTTACCACAGACCGAAGATGATCCATTTCGCGCCGAGGACTGTCTCCCAGATCGCCACCAACTCGACCGCCAGGACAATGATGCTCGTCAGCAGCGCAATCGAAAGCAGGAGTCCGTCCTCCTCGAGATAAGCCAGCGAGATGAGCGCGATTACGAGGGCGGGAACCACGTTGCTCAAAGGGATCGGTGTGAAGAGCAGCGTAACGTTCAGCAACACGACAACGGCGCCGACGACGCGCTTGGTCGCATCTGGCGGGGTCGGCCAGCGCGGATGAATGAGCTTCTCGAGATACCTCAGCACTGGCACAGCTCGCTGCACTAGAGCTGCAAGGTGCCGCGTCGGCATCGGACGGACGGCGACGCGGCGCGGGAACACCGGCAGGTTCTTGCCGGCGACCATCTGGAAGGCGGGGATCATGAGCAGCAGGCCGGCTACGATCGAGACACCCGGTGCAATAGCGACCACTGCGAGCAGTAGCATGATGAGGCCGAAGGAGCGCTTGTTCATGCGGCTCATTAGCCAGCCAAGGCTAAAGTGATCCGTCGGCGCCTCGTCGTGCAGCCGCTGCAGCAAGACCGAGGCGGGAACCAACGCTGTCGCGCTGGCGGGTAGCGTCAGCTTCATATTGGGCCCCCTCTCTTCCTCGACTCCCGCGATCAGGACGTCGTTTTGCTTTGCCGCCGCTGCGGCTGCGCCGACGATCAGGCTTGCGGTCGAGATAATTCCGTCGTTGGCTCCAGGCACGGCCGCCCTCCACCCGATTCGATCGACGAGCGGGGACGGCTCATCAATGTTTCCGTTAAGCCTCAGAGCCCAATGGCTGGTCTGTGCGGAGGCGAAGGATCCGCGGCTCCCTGGATCAAAATAACCTACGGCGGTGCAGCCAAATTCATTTGACTCAAATCAACTATGTCCGTTAACAGACATTGTACTTACATACTCATAATTCTGTTGACCGGAAATCCGGTTGCAGGCTTGCAGGGGCTGACGGCGGACCGGGAGGTGAGCGTTGGCAAAGTCCGCAAGGAATGAGTTTGACCCTCAGGCCTTCCTCGCGAAGGTGGGCGATGGAAAGACCGTTTTGATCTTCCACAAGAACGAGGCCGTGTTTTCGCAGGGAGACGCGGCGGATACTGTCTTCTACATCCAGAAGGGCAGGGTCAAAGTTGTCGTGCTGTCCGAGCAGGGCAAGGAAGCGGTCGTCGGAATTTTCGAGCCCGGGCAGTTCTTCGGCGAGGGGTGCCTGAACGGCCATCCGCTCCGGATTTCCACGACCACGGCGCTGGAAGATTGCGTGATCACCGCCATCACCAAGACCGCGATGCTTGCGGTCCTTCACGCCGAGCCGAAATTCTCCGAGCTTTTCATGTCGTATCTGCTTTCGCGCAACAGCCGAATTGAAGAGGATCTGATCGATCAACTTTTCAATTCGAGCGAGAAGCGGCTGGCGCGGCTTCTGTTGCTGTTGGCTAACTTTGGCAAGGGCGGCAGCCCGCAGCCGATCAAGGTGCACGTCAGCCAGGAAACGTTGGCGGAGATGATCGGCACCACCCGTTCCCGCGTCAGCTTCTTCATGAACAAATTCCGCAAGCTCGGCTTCATCAGCTATAACGGCGAGATCGAAGTGCACAATTCGCTTTTGAACGCGGTTCTTCACGACAAGCCGCAAATCCAAAGGGACTAGCTCGCCGGTCGGCGGCCATGTGATCGCATACAGAATCCTATTGGCTATCCGCGCAAGAACAGCCCAAACTGATAGGTCGGACCGAATGCCGAAACTTCGAATGGTCGGGCCGCAGGGCAACCGGTTGCTGGGGGCGCTGGAGCCCTCGAGCCGCAAGCGGATCGATCCCCATCTCGAACCGGTCACGCTCAAGCTGGGCGCCGTCGTCTGCGATGCGGGCGGGCTGCTCAAGCATGCCTATTTTCCGGAAGGCTCGGTCCTGTCGCTGTTGACGGTGCTGGAGAACGGCTCGGCCATCGAGACCGCGAACATCGGTCGTGAAGGCGCATTCGGCCTGTTCGCCGCCATGTACAGCCGGGTCTCGTTCAACCGTTGCCTTGTGCAATTGGAAGGCGGCATGGTCCGGTGTCCGATCGAGCTGTTGCAATCGGAGTTCAAGAACAGCGAGCACGTCCGCAACCTGTTCGTTAGCTACTCGGAAACGCTGCTGTCGCAGGTCCAACAGACCGTCGCGTGCAACGCGCTGCACAGTACGGAAGAGCGGATGTGTCGCTGGCTGTTGATGATGCATGACCGAGCCGAGGGCGAGGCGTTGCCCTATACCCACGAATTCCTGTCAGAGATGCTCGGCGCCAACCGCAAATCGGTGACCATGGCGGCGCAGGCGCTCCAGACGGCGGGGCTCATCAGCTACCGGCGAGGTAAGATCCAGATCGTCGATCGAGCCGGACTGGAGAAGGCGTCCTGCGAATGCTACGCCATCGTGAAGGAACGGTTCGATGCATTCCTGACGCCGCCCTCGACTGCGGTTCAGGGAGACACCGGACAACGCAAGAGGTAAGTGGACTCAGACTGAAGGCGCAAACGCCGGTACTGCGGCCGACTCCGCCGTCGCAGTCAACAGCCGCGCCAGCTCCAGGAAATGCCGCTGCAGACCAGGGGTCTGGATCTCACCGACCAATTGCATGCAGTCGGCCGCCATGCGCAGGCAGGCGAGCTCATGCTTTCGCGCGGACTCCCGATCGGCCGGCTGTCCGCCAGCCAGCCGCTGGATCTCGGATTTCAGGGCCGCGCCGAGCTCGCTGTGGCCCATCTGCATGCAGCCCGCCGTCAGGCGCATGATTTCCAGCTCGAGCTCCCGCGAATGATCCGAATCCAGCACCGCGCACTTCCTTGAAATAGGGATGCTCAGTCATGGCACGGCGATGGGCACCGTGTCGGTGGCCCACGCCACAAAGGAGGATATAAAATCTAGTCGCTTGTCAGCGTCCCTGCAGGCTCGCCGAACTCATTGCGGTCAGCTCCCGCGTTGGTACTTGGACTTGTCTGCCCGTCGATCTGGTCCAGCGCCAGCAGCAGCGACGCCACGCGGTTTGCCGACGCGGTCCAGTCCGAGATGCGGCCATAGCTGTCGGTCATCCAGTTGAAGGCACCCTGGACGATGACGAAGGCCGCAGCGGCCTGCACGACCTCGCCGAGGGTCATCGTTCCCTCGATGTATTTGGGGGTACAGAGCAGCAAGGCGATGATAGGGGTCAGCAGAAAGTTCGTGTGCGTAACCAGCGTCATCCGCATTAGTTGCCAGCAGTAGGTTCGCCAAATACGGATCACCGCGTCGAGCGCCGTTCCGATCGCCCGCCGGCCGTCCTGATGGACTTCCGGATCAAGGATCCTTTCTCCCGCCTCGCGCAACAGCGTCCCAACTGACCTCAATTCGGCTTCGGTCCGCTTGCTGTCTTCCATGACCCGCGTCAGGTGCCGCGCGATGAGTATCATCGCGGCCGTCAGCAGAATGGAATACAGGATCACCGCGATGACGAGATATCCGGGGACCACCACGATCGTCCCGAATGCGCCAAGCACAAGATCGCCACCGACCCTCCAGAGCACGCCGATGAAAATGACGGCGACGAGGACCGAAGAAAGCAGTCCGAGCAGGAGATCGACCGGCAGATCTGTCGCGATCCTCGCGTCCTCGGCGATCCGATACTCGGGAGCCTGGTGCTCCCCAGACATGAACCTCAGACGGACGATATGATCCCGTTCCAGCCAATAGTCGTAGAGATGATTGCTCAGCCACTCGCGCCATTTGCGCTGCATGGTCATGCGGCCCCAGACCGAGACGATGGCGAGAGTCAGGCTTGCTGTGCCGATTGGGAGCAGCCGTAACGCCTGTTGCCAGAGCCCGCCAGCATCCTTGCGCTCGATCGCGTCGAAGAAGTCGCGATTCCAGAAGTTGAGCCGATACTGGGTCAGAAGTTGTAAAACGATGGTGGCTACCAGGAGTCCGACAAGGAGGCCACGCCAGCCAGGCCGACGGCCCCCGCCAGAATCCGGCGGCGCTTTGCCAGAATCGAGCAAGCAGACGCCTCTCATCGGGCGCGAGGTAGTCCTTAGGGAGCATGTTCGATTCGTCTCAAAACCGCGGTGGCATCCCAAATCTTTGTAACCCGGTCAGAAATCTAAGCTTTTGACCCGAATCAAACCGGAAATTTTCCGTAGTGAGCAATATTGCACAGCAATATGGAACCCAAGGCTCCATGGTGGACACAGTTCAGATCTCAGCAAACATCGGTGATGTGAGGTGTTGGCACAAAGGGGGAGTATCGTGCCCCAAATCGAGATCGGGCCGGTAAAATGCCGGCTGGACAATATTTCGGCAAATGGGACATCCGGCACATCCTGCCAGGAGTTCTGTTTGTATGAATTTCCCGGTTGCTCCGGTTGTCCGTACGCAGTCCGGGAGACTCCGGTCTCGCGTTCGGCAGAAGATCCAATGAAACCGCGGTTCTCCGCGGCCGGATCCGGGGGTTTGTCCCACATTTCAAGATTTGCGTTTCGCCGCTAACAGACCAGAGGCATCAATGGAACAGTTCGTTCATCAGCAAACTATTGCTATTTTCCGAAGACTGCTCAGCACGCAGACAGACAACGACGACGCCCGACGCGAGAGGCTCCTGAAGCTGCTGGCGGCCGAGGAGGCGAAAAGTATCCTCGCGTCGCGACACGATGTGTCGCCCGGATCGGCATTCGCGCACCCGCGCTAGGCGAAGACCCGATCAAGGATGCCGAGAAGCCTTCTGGGGTTGGGTCCGCCAATATCTGGCCCGCAGGCGTGGAGCGATGAACCACGATAGCGGCACGCTGATTACGAAGCTTGCCAGCACGACGGCAGGAATGGCTTCGAACGCGTGATTGGCGAAGGCGGGGATCATCAGGATGGGAACGATACCGATGCCGAAGGCGACGGCGTTCGTCATCATGAATACCAGCGCAGCGATCTGAAAGCGTGTAGACATGGCAAACCTTTCCGGAGCGAACCGAAGTCAACGGTCGAAGAGCCGGTAGGTTCCGTGGACTAACCTTCTAAAAGCGTGCGCTTCTGTATGGGAATGAGATCATCCTGCTAGATCGAAAAATAAGAACATTTTCAGCAAAAAGCTTCCTGATCTTTGCCATATGTCAAACCGGCAAAACGCGTCAGCCGTGCGGGCTGAGTGAGCAATATTGACCACACCGGCGGGTGGCGCGACTGTTAAGAAGGCGAGAAAAGCCAAGAAGTCGGCGGCCAAGAAAACGGCTAAGAAGGCAGTCCGCTAAGAAGTCTCCTGCCAAGAAGACAGACAGAACACATAAGCAGGGCAGGGGTAAGGCAGCAAAACAGCCACTGAAGAACGCTGCAAAAAAGCGAGTTGCGAAAATACCTCCAAAGACGAGGGACCAGTCGATGTTGCTTTAACCGTCAGTGGTGATCGTCATGCGCTATATCGTACTACCATACATCGTCGCAGCAACGATTTTATCAGCACAGTCATCAGCACTGGCTCAGCCGGTTGACGGTGATCCAGCATCGGGTCGTCAGCTTGCGACAAATTTATGCAGCTCATGTCACCGTGTGGTGCCGATGACTCTTTCTGACAAGGCTGATCCTCCGAGTTTCCAGAGCATTGCTGACCTACCATCGACTACAGGAATCTCCCTAAACGTCTTTCTTCATTCAAACCACAAGAATATGCCGAATTTCATCATTTCAAGCGCCGAGTCGAATGACCTGATTGCTTATATCCTTAGTCTCAAGAGGAAGTAGGATGTCGTCGACTAGATGAGCTGCCAATGATGGAATCCAAACCGTTGAGCCGAAGTGGAAGGCGATTCGCAGTACCTGAGGAAACGGGGCCACCGTTGATGTAGCCGATCCTCGGCGTGATTGGAATTGATATGCGATGATTACATTCAACGTTGTCAGAGAGCAGTACGGCTGGGCCATCCGGGTGGATGAGCGGATGATTACGCCTTTCTGGTCGAGAGATTTGGCGATCCGTGAGGCGAACTGTTTGGCGCGCGCCATCCGCTGCCATGGCGAGTGCGCGGAAGTAATTGTCGAGGATGCCGTCCCCAGCGAGCCGCTCAGGAAAACCACGGATAAAAGATCCGCCGCGGCTTGAGGCGCTCCGAAAGGACGGTGGGAGCGTGGGATGGTGGCGGAGCCAGCGGCCAGGCCCGCGTTGAAGGGGCCTCAAGACTATGCTTGTCGAGATCGACGACTTCGCGGGCCGACGCAGACTGCGCCTCAAGAGTGCGCTGAGCTTGCGATTTCGGCCATGGCTGAGGGGACCGTCTCCGCCGTGGGACGACGGAGCTCCGATCCGGGCCGAGCTGTTTAGTGTCGAGCGACTTGAAGAACACGCGCGCAGCCTCGCCACCGCGCAAGCCGTAATGCCCGGCCATGTGAAGGGCCACTCATTGACGGCGAGGCTTGCCGACAACGAGGCTGTGCTGCTGGCCGCCTATCGCGACGTCGCCAAAGCTGTCGATGCGGGGGAGGCTATCACCCCCACGGCTGAGTGGCTGATCGACAATTTTCATGTGGTGGAGAAGCAGATCCGCGAAGTCCGGGTTGATCTACCACCCGGCTACTATCGACAGCTGCCCAAGCTCGCTAGCGGCCCCTTCGTGGGGTATCCGCGCGTGCTCGGCGTGGCCTGGGCGTACGTGGCCCACACCGACAGCCTGTTCGACCCGGAGATGCTGCGTCGCTACCTGCGCGCCTATCAGGAAGTGCAGCCGCTGCGCATTGGCGAACTGTGGGCGGTGGCGACCACCCTGCGCATCGTGCTCGTCGAGAACCTGAGGCGGATCGCCGAGCGCGTCGTCGACAGCCGGGCCGGGCGCAGCGCCGCGGACGTCGTGGCGGACCGGTTGCTGGGGACCGGCGGCCGCGTCGTCGAACCAGCCATGGCCGTGCTTCCGCCGCATCTGCAGACAACCTTTCCAGACAGTTTTCTCATGCAGTTGGTCCATCGCTTACGCGATCAGGATCCCAGCATTGCGCCGGCGTTGGAGTGGCTCGACGAACAACTGGCCCGGCAGGGAACGACCGCCGAAGCCGTCGTCCGCGGCGAGCACCAGAGGCAGGTCGCCGGTACCGTCACAGTGCGCAATATCATCACCAGCATGCGCCTCATCACCGACGTCGATTGGACGGAGCTGTTCGAGCGCGTCAGCCCAATCGATGACGTCTTCAAGGCCGGGAGCGCCTTCGAGCACATGGATTTCCCGTCGCGCAATCTCTATCGCAACGCAGTCGAGCACCTCGCTCGCGGCTGTGCTCTCACCGAATTGGAGGTGGCCCGCGCGGCAATGGAAACAGCGAGGCGCGCGGTCCAGTCGGGTGCCGACGACGGCAACGCCCGTCGGACCGATCCCGGCTACTACTTGATCGCGGGCGGGCGAGCCGGGTTCGAAGCAGCAATCGGCTTCGGGTCGTCTCCGCGGAGTTGGCCGCGACAGGCCTATCGCGCGCTGGGAATCGGCGGCTATGTCGGTTCCGGCGCGATCGCCGCAGCCGGACTGCTCGCCATACCCCTGTCTGTAATCGCGCTGGGGGGTCTGGATTGGAGATGGCTGCTGCTGTTCGGAATTCTCGGATTCGTACCAGCGATCGACTTGGCCGTCACGGTCGTCAACTACCTCGTCACCCGAGGTTTCCGCGCCACCTTGCTGCCGGCGCTCGAGCTGCGTGGCGGTGTCACCGCTGACCTTCGCACTCTTGTCGCCGTGCCGACGCTGCTGACCTCGCTCAAAGAAATCGACGAGCAGATCGGCCGGATCGAGATCCACTACCTGGCAAGCGCCCAGGGCGATCTTCATTTCGCGTTGTTGTCCGATTGGCGCGATGCACCAAACGAGCACAAGGATGGCGACGATGAGCTCCTGGCTGCAGCGAAAGACGGCATCGCGAAGCTGAACCAACTCTATGGGCCTGCACCGGCCGGCGATCGTTTCCTGCTGTTGCATCGGCGGCGCGTGTGGAGCGAATGCGAAGGCTGCTATATGGGGTGGGAACGAAAGCGCGGAAAGCTGTGCGAACTTAATCGGCTCCTGCGGGGCGCCAAGGACACCACGTTCGTGGCGCCCTCCACTGTGCCTAACAACGTGCGCTACGTCATTACGCTCGATGCGGATACGCGGCTTCCGCGCGAGACGGTCGGACGGCTCATCGGCAAGATGGCGCATCCTCTGAACCGGCCGCGCTTTGACGCAGATCTGGGGCGAGTGGTCGAAGGGTACGGTATCTTGCAGCCGAGGGTCACGCCTGCACTGCCAGTGGGGCACGAAGGTTCGCTCTTTCTGCGCGTGTTCTCGCGCGCAACCGGCATAGATCCTTACGCCGCAGCGGTCTCGGACGTGTACCAAGACCTCTTTGGTGAGGGCTCATATACAGGCAAGGGCATCTACGACGTGGATGCCTTTGAGGCGGCCCTACGCGGACGCGTGCCCGAGTCAACGCTCCTCAGCCACGATCTGTTCGAGGGGATATTCGCCCGCGCCGGCCTGGCCTCTGATGTCGAGGTGGTGGAGGATTTTCCTCCACGCTATGACGTTGCTGCTCTTCGCCACCACCGCTGGGCGCGAGGCGACTGGCAGCTGCTGCCTTGGCTCTTCGGATCAGGGCCCAGACGGGTCGATCCTCGACCGCTGTCGGGGGTCCCCGCGATCGGCCGCTGGAAGATGCTCGATAACCTGCGGCGGTCGCTGGTCACGCCGGCGGTTGTCGTGGCCCTGATCGCAGGATGGGCCATGCCGCTTGAAGAAGCGGTGGTCTGGACCGGTTTCGTTCTGTCGACGATCGTCCTGCCCCCACTTGTTCCAGTGATCGCGGAGATCGCGCCCCGCCGCCCTGGTGTGACGCTACTTAGTCATGTCCGGGCTCTGGGCGCTGACCTACGCCTTGCACTTATCCAGTCCGGTCTGATGATCGTTTTCCTCGGTCACCAGGCTTGGCTGATGGGTGACGCAATCGTTCGTACCCTGGTACGGCTCACGGTGACGCGCCGCAACCTTCTCGAATGGGTCCCTGCGGCCCACGCGGCATTCGGGTCGCGTCCACGGGCTCTTGATTTTTACCGCCGAATGTCGGGGGCCCTTGTCATCGGCACTGTGGCCATCGGCGTGGCTTGGTTCTGGGGACGACAAACGTGGCCTTTGGCCGCGGTGTTCGCGGGAGCCTGGTTCGCTTCTCCGGCCGTCGCACTTTGGGCGAGCCTATCGCCTCGAGTCTTGGGCCGGCGTCCGCTGGCCGAGGTCGACGCCCATAGTTTGCGCTGTATAGCCCGAAGGACCTGGCGCTTCTTCGAAGCATCAGTCACGCCCACCGACAACATGCTTCCGCCCGACAATTTGCAGGAAGTTCCCGAGTTTGTGGTAGCCCATCGTACATCGCCGACCAATATCGGTCTCTATTTGTTGTCGGTGGCGTGCGCGCGGGATTTCGGATGGGTCGGGAACCTCGAGGCTGTGGAGCGACTTGAGGCGACGCTCGCGACCATGGGCCGGCTGACGAGGTACCGGGGCCACTTCTTCAATTGGTACGACACACGTGACCTGCGTCCGCTCGATCCGCAGTACGTGTCTTCGGTCGACAGCGGAAACCTTGCTGGACACCTGATCGCGCTCGCCAACGCATGCGGTGAGTGGCGCTGCGCGGCCATGACAGAGCAGCAGCGCATCCAAGGCGTGGTGGATGCTCTCGACCTGGTCCGGGATGAGGCTCGTCGGTTGCGCGGTCTGCGCAAGTCCAAGGCGGTATCATGGCGGCGGCTCGATGACGAGATCAGTCGGCTGGCGTCTGGTCTGCTTCGGACGAGCGCCCGCGACGTTGGCATCGACCAGCGGCTCGCGGAACTTTCCGAGCAGGCCGCGATCCTTGCCGACGCCGTCCATCAGACTGTTCTCGAAGAAAGCGACCAGGCGGGCGCCGACCTGCAGTTCTGGGCGGATGCAGTCGGTGCCTGTATAGAAAGTCACCGGCGCGATCTCACCGCGACTCGCACAGCCTCGCTGGAGGCCCGGCTGAGATCGCTGGAGGAAGCCGCGCGGTCGACAGCGCTATCGATGGAGTTCGACTTCCTGCTCGATCCCGACCGGCTGCTCCTCTCAATCGGATATAGGGTCCCTGAGGGCGAGCGCGATCTACGCTGTTACGACCTTCTCGCCTCGGAGGCGAGGCTCGCAAGCTTCTTGGCCATCGCCAAGAGGGACGCACCGGCGCGGCATTGGTTCCGGCTGGGCCGTGCGGTGACTGCGGTAGCAAATGGCGCGGCACTGATCTCGTGGTCGGGCTCGATGTTTGAGTACCTGATGCCTTCCATCGTCATGAGGGCGCCGGCCGAGAGCTTGATAGAGCAGACCAACCGGCTGATTGTTTACCGCCAGATCGAGTATGGAACGACGATGCGAGCGCCATGGGGCGTCTCTGAGTCCGCATACAACGCGCAAGATCTGGAGTTCACTTATCAATATTCGAACTTCGGCATTCCAGGTCTCGGCCTGAAGAGAGGGCTGGCGGACAATGCCGTGGTCGCTCCCTACGCCACCGCACTGGCGAGCATGGTCGACCCTCAGGCCGCCGTGGAGAACTTCGAGCGGCTCGAGGCCCTCGGCGCCCGCGGCCGTTACGGTTTCTACGAAGCGCTGGACTTTACCCGAGCCCGCGTTCCGGACGGAGATCCCGTTGCCATTGTGCGTGCTTTTATGGCGCACCACCAAGGTATGACAATCACCGCGATCGCCGATGCCCTGCTGGACGGCGTAATGCGAGACCGCTTCCATGCGGAGCCGATCGTTCAAGCGACAGAGTTGCTTTTGCAGGAGCGCGTGCCACGCGAGGTCACGGCGACTCCGCCGTTGGTCTCGGATGCGATGTCGGCGGCCAGGATCCGCGAGATCGAAGGACCCGGAACCTGGCGAAAGGTCAGCCCGTACAGCGCTACGCCGGCTACGCAGCTGCTGTCAAACGGCCGTTATTCGGTGATGCTTACGGCGGCCGGGTCCGGTTACAGCGCCTGGCGCGACCTGTCTGTGAATCGCTGGCGAGAAGACGCCACCTGCGACGATTGGGGCTCATACATCTTCTTGAGGGAGATCGCGAGCGGAAAGGTCTGGTCGGCGACCTACCAGCCGATCGGTACCGAGCCTGAAGAATACGAGGTCACCTATAATGAGGATCACGCCGAGTTCACACGTCGGGATGGGGCGCTGGTGACTAACCTGGTGGTGCTGGTTTCCGCCGAAGACGATGCGGAAGTGCGCCGCGTGACCATCTCCAACCTCGGCGACCAACCGCGCGAGATTGAGGTGACTTCCTACGTCGAACTGGCTCTGGCATCGCAGGCCGCAGACGTGGCGCACCCTGCGTTCTCGAAACTGTTCATTGAGACCGAGCATCTCGCCGGCCTCGGCGCAATATTGGCGACCAGACGGCGGCGGGCGCCCACTGAGCCGGAGGTCTGGGCTGCTCACCTTGCGGTTGTCGACGGAACTGCGGCGGGCAAGCGCGAGTTCGAGACTGATCGCGCTCGGTTCCTGGGTCGCGGCGGCAGTATTCGCGCACCGGGCGCAGTGATGGGCGGCCGACCACTCTCCGGCTCGACAGGTACGGTGCTCGACCCGATCTTTGCTCTGCGCCGCCGGGTGCGGATCGCGCCGGGCGCGACGGCACGGATCGATTTCTGGACGATGGTCGCCTCCTCACGCCAGGAGATCCTAGATCTTGCCGACAAGCACCACGATGTCGGCGCCTTCGAGCGCGCCGCCGCGCTCGCCTGGACGCAAGCTCAAGTGCAATTGCACCACCTCGGCATTACGCGCGGCGAGGCCGGGCAATATCAGCGTCTGGCGGGTCATCTTATCTATGCCGCGCCCGTGCTGCGCGCGCCGTCGGAAACTATCGAAAGGGGAAGTGGCGGGCAGCCCGGTTTGTGGGGCATGGGCATATCTGGCGATCTACCAATCATCGTGGTCCGCATTTCCGACATCGACCAACTTAACGTGGCGCGCGAGGCGCTCCAGGCGGTGGAATATTGGCGGATGAAACGGCTTGCAGCGGACTTGGTTATCATCAACGAACTCGCCTCCTCCTACGTTCAGGACCTCCAGATCGCACTGGAAACACTGGTTAGGGCCAGCCAGTCCCGGCCCCAGATTGGAGAAGATGGGCCGCCCGGGCACAACTTCATGCTGCGCGCCGACCTGACCTCGCCGGAGGCCTTGGGCCTTCTTGCGTCCATCGCGCGTGTTATCCTGATCGGAGCGCGCGGGCGGCTCGCCGATCAGCTTGAGCGCGTACCCGAAGGCAGACCTTGGCCCCGGGTCACGGCACCGCGTGCTTTGCCCGCTTCCGAGCTTCAGATCTCGCGACGACCGCCTGGCGTGGAGTTTTTCAATAGTCTTGGTGGCTTCGCAGAGGGCGGCCGCGAGTACGTGACGATCCTCGGCCCAGGCCAATCGACGCCAATGCCGTGGATCAACGTGATCGCCAATCCTAACTTTGGTTTTTTGGTGTCCGCGGAAGGCGGCGGTTATGCTTGGTCCGTGAATAGCCGCGAGCATCAGCTGACGCCTTGGTCCAACGATCCTGTCACTGATAAGCCTGGCCAAGCGTTCTATCTTCGGGATGAGAAGACTGGAGATGTCTGGAGTCCCACGGCGCTCCCAATTCGGGACGAAGCGGCGACCTATTTGGCGCATCATGGATGGGGTTACAGCAGATTCGAGCATACCTCGCACGGCATCGCTGCGGAGCTACTCGAGCACGTGCCGCTCGCCGATCCGCTGAAGATCTCGCGCTTGAGAATGCGCAATTATTCGGGCCGCACCAGACGGCTGTCGGTGACGGCTTACGTGGAATGGGTGCTCGGCGCGTCCCGCAGCGTGGCGGCGCCATCGACAACCACGCGCATCGATCCGGAAAGCGGGGCGATGATTGCAACCAACCTGTGGAATCCAGCTTTCGCGAAGCGCTCCGCCTTCGCGGACCTGGCTGGGCGCCAAACGAGCTGGACGGGTGATCGCCGGGAGTTTATCGGCCGCAACGGATCACTTGCCTGGCCGGCGGCCCTGATTAACGGGGCTGCGCTGTCGGGACGGGTCGGCTCCGGACTTGATCCCTGCGCCGCTCTTCAGACCATGGTCGAGATAGCGCCGAACGGTGTTGCCGAAATCGTCTTCTTCCTCGGCGACGCCCAGGACGAGACGGAAGCGCAGTCGCTGATCGCGCGCTACCGTCAGACGGACCTGGACGCCGTGCTCACTGAAGTCCGTGGATTTTGGGATGAGATCGTCGACGCGGTCCAGGTCAAGACGCCGGACCGGTCGATGGACATCATGCTCAACGGCTGGCTCGCCTACCAAACGCTCGCCTGCCGCGTCTGGGCGCGATCGGGTTTTTACCAAGCCAGCGGCGCCTTTGGTTTCCGGGACCAGTTGCAGGACTGCATGGCGCTCGCCACAATCCGCCCGTCGATAACCCGCGAACATCTCCTCGTGGCCGCGCGCCGCCAGTTCGTCGAGGGCGATGTCCAGCACTGGTGGCTCCCGCACTCGGGCCAGGGCGTGCGCACGCGCATATCGGACGACCGCGCTTGGCTCGCTTACGCTGTCGCGCACTATGTGAAAGTCACCGCCGACGCCCTCGTGCTCGATGAGGTCATCCCCTTCCTGACGGGCCAGGCGCTACAGCCGGGCGAGAGCGACAGCTTCTTCCAGCCAACCGTCTCGGACGAGACCGCCAATCTCTATGAGCATTGTGCCCGTGGGCTGGACGCGAGCCTGGGGGTCGGCAACCATGGCCTTCCGCTGATCGGCGGCGGCGACTGGAACGACGGCATGAACCGCGTCGGCGAAGGCGGCCGGGGCGAGAGCGTCTGGCTTGGCTGGCTGTTGCATGCTGCTCTCGACGCCTTTGCAACCATCGCTGATGCGCGCGGTGACGCGACGCGGGCGGCGGACTGGCGCAAGCACATGCGGGCGCTGACGACTGCCTTGGAAAGCGAAGCTTGGGACGGCGACTGGTATAGGCGTGCATGGTTCGACGACGGCACCCCGCTCGGCTCGGCGACGAACGAAGAGTGCCGCATCGACTCTATTTCTCAATCCTGGGCAGTGATCTCCGGCGCGGCGCGGTCCGACCGCGCGGCTCAAGCTATGAGGGCCGTCGACCGCGAGTTGATTCTGCACAACGACGGGTTGGCGTTGCTGTTCACGCCACCCTTCGACCGCACGCCGCTTGACCCTGGTTACATCAAGAGCTATCCGCCAGGCGTGCGCGAGAACGGCGGCCAGTACACGCATGCAGCCCTCTGGTCCGTGATGGCCTTTGCAGGTCTCGGAGATGGCGACAAGGCAGCGGCTCTCTTCTGGATACTTAATCCGATCAACCACGCCCGCACGCGCATCGACATGCACCGATACAAGGTGGAACCTTATGTTGTCGCCGCCGACGTCTACGCCGCACCCGGTCATATCGGACGCGGCGGTTGGACCTGGTACACGGGCTCGGCCGGCTGGATGCAGCGCGCCGGCGTCGAATGCATCCTGGGACTTCGCATCGAAGGCAGTGTTCTGTATCTTGACCCCTGCATTCCCAAGTCTTGGCCTCGTTTCGAGATCACACTCCGCCACGGCGCGTCACGGTACGAGATCCTGGTCGAGAACCCGCAAAGCGTGCAGCGAGGGGTCGCGGCGGCAAAGCTCGATGGCGCGAACATTGCCGAGCGGCCGTTCTGCTGCCCGCTCAAAGACGACGGCGCCATTCATCGGCTGGAAGTCCGGCTAGGCTAGTGCACGGACTCGGCCGCAGAGGCCATGCCGGCATGGCCAATCCACGGCCGTGTCATACCCATGAATACTGTAACATTCGTGCCACCAGATGTTTGAAAATGCTGGTTTAATCACCCATCGGTGCTTCGGGGCATTACAAGCCCGAACTTTCGATTAAGATCGTCTCGCGTACCCGGCTGGTACCTCAAACGAGTCCGTTGCTGGGGGCAAAGCGGAAGTCATTTGCTCGCATTGAGCTATTCCTGTGGCACGAACCGGACCACCAGCAATGTCAGCAGTTCGGAATAGGATAGCAACAAGAAACGTCATGTTCGCGGAGCATCAAAAAGCAAATAGCGGAATTTGAAATGTTACGGCCACTACGCTGGTGGTCACAATACATAAGGGGGCTTATGGCGCGATCCCGCGGGTTGAGATTGATAATATGTACGGCTTTTTCGGCTCTTTCTGCAGTCGCAAGCGCGCAAGCACCTGGGGCAGTTGTCCCGGCCGGTAGAATGGTCCTTCCTCCGACCGCTCGCGGGATCTACGTGTGGCCGTATGACTGGGCGGTCAAGAAAGGCGACTTCGACAAGGCCCTTGCCGTTCCGGGCGTTGACGGAGTCGGCGTGCACTTCACTTGGTCGGAGATCTCGCCTGCGATCAAGAAGTATGACTTCACGGCGATGGACCGTCAGCTCGCGGTGGCGCGTTCGCGCCATCTAGCCGTGGAACTCGCGGTCTCGGCGGGCCAGGGCATTCCGGATTGGATATTCACGCCGCCCCCGGCCGGTCTGGGTCTCCAGCGCCTCGATTTTGAAATCACGTACCACGGCGGCGTGGAGCCCTGCCACAAGGTCTCGATGCCCACGCCCTGGGATCCCAGGTACCAGAACGCCTTCGCCGACATGCTGGCAGAGCTCTCCGCGCATTTGCACTCCACGGGCTACGACCGCGATGTGGCCGTGATCAAGCTCACCGGCATCAACACCCTCACCGAGGAACTCGCCCTACCCAACGAGGATCCCGCCGAGTCGCGCAATCCGAACCCATGCGTGACGGACAGCCCACGCGTCTGGGCGACTGCCGGGTATCGACCCTCGCTCGTTATCCGCGCCATGAAAGGGATCGCCGCGTCGTTTCGGCGCTCCTTCCCGGACAAGCTGGTAAGCCTCCCAATCATAGTCATGGGGGCCTTGCCGCCCATCGGCGAAGACGGGCGGCCGATCCCGCGGTTCAAGGCAATCGAACTCAACAACAGGCTTCTCGACGACCTCGTGCTTACGGCGACGCAGGCGCTCCCGGGGCACTTGGTGTTGCAGGACTGCTTCCTCATCGGCGACCTGCCAGCGGACCAGCGGACCGTGAACCTCGCGCTCGCCAACAACCTGCCGATCGCGTGGCAGACCAACATTTGGTTCGGCAAGATCGGCAAGGGCGCTGCTTGCGGTGGACAAGGCAACAGCTTCCTAGAGAAGCTGCAGCACCCGACCGCCTGCAATGAGAAGTCCTTCCTTAACTTGCTCCACAATGGCATGTATCCCCAGGGCGGGTCAGGACCCAGCCAGAACGCGCTGTTCATTGAGGTGTTCCCGTCGGACGTCGTCGAATTCCCCGGCGCGATCAAGGCCGCGCACGACGAGTGGAAACGCTGACGTGCGCCGCTGCATATCCGCTTTCTGGGGAAGAGCGGACGTCGATCCAGGGGCTCACGAAGTCCGCTAATAGCTGCTTAACCGATCTACCTAGTTGCCAGCCATCGGTTCACTTCGGCAGCAATGCCAAAACGCCCAGCTTCCCTGGGCCCAGCAAATCTCTGTTCGCCGAGCGGCATCTCGCGTGCTTCCGCAATAACCTCCGTCGCCCGGTTATCCAAAAGCGGCTATCAGGTTTGCACAGTCATTGCTCTATGCCGTTGGCGCGAAGGATTGCCCGAACGCATTGGTCTCAACCATCACCTCGTGAAGGAGATCACACTTTGGGCACTCAAAGGTGCGAATATCGAAACCCACACGTGCAGGCATGATGCGAGCGAGCATCATGTGAGTGCGGCATTTTGGGCAAGCGGGGCGATGGATGTGAAGGTTGACGCTGTCAGGCAAGAAATAGGACTTTTGCATGATGCTTATCCCTGGCATGAGGCGGGAGCGCAACACTCTCAGTCACCGTTAGTGTGCCCGTTGAAGAAGCGGTGATGGCAACCAACATTGATTTTTGAGCGACCATTCGCTGACCAATATTGATCGGTTTTCGCCGAAATGGCGGAACATGCCCAATGCAATCTTTCTGCAGTGGTCAGTATTTTCGACAATTTGGCTCAGCATCCATGGCCGTTATTTCAGTCGCCCTTGAGCACGGGAAAGAACACGGCATCGTCTCGGAAAATCCTGTTTGTTCGACGCCGTCACGACTGGATGCATAGGGGGATGCCCCAAGAGAGTTGACGCTATATATTTCCGTATCGCTATCGGGGACGGGGTTTATGTATCCAGTTCTTCGGCCTTCTGTTAACCGACGACATCTGCTCACGCTGGGCGCTAGGCTATCGTTAGCGAATTTCGCTTCGGCGACCATCTGGCCGCACTCCGCCGCAGGCCAATCCGGTCTGATCGAGGGCTACGCCGACGGCGACGGAGTAAGGCTGTTCCTTGTCCACGGGGGCGAGGGCGAGCTCATGTTGTTCCTTCACGGTATCCCAGACAGCTGGACGCTTTACATGAGCCAGCTCGCGGAGTTTAGCCGAGACCACATGGTGGTGGCTTCCAATTTGCGAGGGTTTCCGCCATCGGATCAACCGGAAGCAGTCGAGGCCTATGCCATGTCGAGATCGTTGGGCGACGTACATGCCCTGCTTCGGCATTTCGGCCGTGAGCGGTGCATCCTGGTGGGCAATGACTGGGGTGGCTACATTGCCTGGGTGTTTGCTTCGGCCTATCCAAGCTGTGTTGAACGCTTGATCATTCTCAATGCACCGCACCCGGCCATATTTCTCCGTGAGATCCGCAATAGCGCGGCACAAATTCAGGCATCGCAATACGAGCGCGATTATAACAGTGCTGTCGCCGCTTATCCGTCCTGGTACAACTACTACCGCGCGGATCCGATCAAGGTGCCTTCTTCCATCGCTGATGCAGCGCATACGGAAATGCCTGACCTCGCTGCCCGATACTTTGCCGATGCAGCGGAAGCTCCCGCCACTACATCACTCCGGGTGGACGTTCCGACACTGGTTCTCGGTCGGGACGGCTGCACCATACACGACCGCGCCCCGGCGATTTGTCGGGCATTCGATTGCAGGAATCTGTATCTAAGCAAGACCCGCGCCGAGCACCTTGCGATTGTCAAATCCGGCGCGGTCTCGAATGAAGTTTTCTCTGCCGGACGCAAACGGTTCAAAACGCTGGACCTGCCACGATGATGGACGGCAGCATCGATACTGTTGAACCGGAAGAGGGAGATTTCTTCGAAGGTGTGCAGCGAAATGACGCATGTGCAAAGCGCGTCACTCCGCACCGTGCAGATCATCTCAAACAACCGATCAAATCCTTGCGTAGTTTAGCAGCGCCGTGAAGCCGACTTCGAGAAATGGCGTCACGACGTGGCGTGGAAGGTTTACCCTCGTCGGCGGCTCGCCGCCTTTCGGTACTTATCTTCGCATTGGGCTTCCTCGAATCCACGGTCGCGCATTACAGGCCGTTGCCTTCTGTTATCGAGCAGCTTGCTCCTGAGATGGTGGACGAACCGGTCGATTCATGCTTCGTTCCGTTCACCCCTACCCACTTGAACGATTTCCCGCCTTCGTGGCCTACAATGCCGGAGAACGTACAACTCTGGAAACTTCCATCAAAGCTTATTTCCAGCAGAACTGCTCCACTAATAGCGGACACATTGGCGACAAGTTTCCCGCCAACAAACCGCCAGCGCGTTTCTCCCGGAGCCTTTTCCGCAGCACTGGAGCCTCCGCCCTTGGTTCGATGGCTGTCACGTACAAATATTCGCCCCAACGTACTTATATAAATTATGCCCGTAGAGATTTGGCTCCCGACCGTTGGACCGCTACGGCCCATCATTGGCGTACTAAACGTGGCGGAGATATGGATCGTTTTGTTTCGCAGCTGCGCTGGAATGCCTTGCGCCAGTAACGGAGAGGTGACGAACATACAGAGGATCATGATTGGAAAAGAGACTTTCACAGGAAGCCATCCTCTCTCGGCAAAATTTGTCGCCCAGCGCTTCGACGTATACTTCTGTAAGCTGTTGGTGGCACCTTCGAACGCCGCCATGCAAGCTAGCATTAAGCGCGACGTTTAAAACTGTCAATAATCCTATCGCCAGCTCTCACTTGCTTCCGACGATGTCACAGCGATGTTTCGGGCGATTGACCAACGAGGGCTTCAACTTGGCGCTCGCCTCGATTAGAGAATCCAATTGCAAATCGACGCGCTATCCGTACGATCCCAATTCGGCTTAAAGGATTTGAGGGACACGAACTATGTACAGTCTGCGATGGGCACCGATCTGGCTTGCCATGTTTGTGACGACAGGATTAGCAAACAGTTCGAAAGCCATGGCTGGCGTCGTGCTGATCACTACCGAGGAGGCAAAACTCCCCGAACCAAAGGAATTAGCATCTTCGCGTGCAATCACGCGCGGCCCCCGCATAGACCTCTCGGATCTCGAGAGCGACACGTTACATTCGCCTATTCACTTCAAGCTTATATTTCGAGCGTTTGGAGGCGCAAGCATTGATCTCAACACCTTGACTGTGACCTACCTCAGAGGACCCGGCGTTGATCTAACACCCCGGATAAGACCATTTGTAAAGCCAACTGGCATTGATATACCCGATGCTGAGGTTCCTCCCGGCAACCACGCGATCCGCGTCGATTTGAGGGACTCTCAAGGACGACCCGTTACAACAAATTTCATAGTGACGGTGACGCCGAACTGAAGGGGTCTTTCGGTGCATTGCCCATTTTGTAGTTCCAACATAGACCGTGCCGCGTTGGTTTGTCCTGCTTGCCAGCGCGATACGGCTGTGCCCGCGTCTCTTGCGTCAGAGCGGGATGAATTGCTCAAGAAGCGTGAAAGGCTGATTTCAAATTTGAAGGAAGCGAAGACCAAGCTAGCCTCGCAGAAATTATCTAAGTGGCACCTAGATTGATCGCACAGCACCACGGTTCAGACACGCGGGTCGAGTATCCCTGATGGAATGTCCTTTTTGCGCCGAGACCGTCAAGGACGAAGCTATTGTCTGCAAGTATTGCGGCAGGGATTTGCGTGTCGTGCGACCGGTCATCGCGGAGATTGAGTTGGTTAACATCGAGCTGGAGCGCCTGCAGCGTGAGCTTGATGATGTCAATATCAAACTGGCATTCTTGAACAAGCCTTTGCGCTCCGTGACTATTTTTGGCAGTCGTTACATTTTGCTGCCGCAGCCCTTCTGCTGGCGTGCCATTATCTCGTGATAATCCAGCTCGATCTGCCGACCTCGTATTTGCGAATTATCTCGGTTCTAGTCCCGCTGCCTTTCGGAGTGGCTCTATTTGCTATCCGCAGAATTGGATTTCGCGGGGCATTTGGCGTCGGCGCTGCCACGGCATTGATCGCCGTCACTGGCATGCTAGCCGTCGTCGGCCTGGTCGATCGGGTGCCGGTGCTTCCGCAATCCGCGCGAGACTGGAGCGAGGCCATCGAATATGGCCTGAGTATCACTTTGTCCTATGACGCGGGCGATATGTTGGCGTTAGTGGTGTTTCGTTTACTGCCGTCCAGGATAGCAACTGCGGGCCAACCCAGCGGCGTTGCGATCCGATTCGCGCAGCTGCTGGGTCCTCACGCCGGTGACGAGACGCTCAGACGGAGAGCGCGGCGAATCCAGGAAATTTCAAAAGCCATTGTGCCACTGATAGGCCTGTTACTGACCATTGGCGGCTCGCTCTTTACCGGTCTCAAGCATATACTGGGAACGTGACGCCTTAACCCAGATCGCTTGCAGACGATGGATTGGCTTAGTATAAGCAGAAACTCTCATAATTGGGGCCTTTTATGCGGTCCACAATCCTTATTGTTTTTGGATTCTTGTTTTGTATCTCCAGTACGCAGGCTTTGGCGGACAAGCGCGTCGCCCTTGTCATTGGCGTGTCCAAATACCAACAGGTTCCGCGACTCACTAATCCGGTACACGACGCTGAAGCGATGTCTTCGTTGTTCAGGAAGGCGGGCTTCGATATTGTCGATAGCGAGTACGACCTCGGCGTTTCCGATCTGCGCCGGGTAATTCGCGAATTCGCCGAGACTTCGCGGGACGCAGATATCGCGGTGATTTATTACGCGGGTCACGGCATCGAAGTCGATGGAACGAATTATCTCGTACCCGCAGATGCGGCGCTGTTGAGCGACTTCGATGTCGAGGACGAAACTGTATCGCTTGACCGCGTACTGAAGGCACTTGACCCCGTCAGGCGGCTCAAACTGGTTATTCTGGATGCCTGTCGGGCAAATCCCTTCGCGCGAACCATGAAACGAAGCGTTGCCAGCAGAGCGATCGGTAACGGACTCGCAGAAATCGAACCCACGATGTCGAACACGCTGATCGCCTTCGCCGCGAAGGGTGGTAAGGTGGCAAGCGATGGAGATGGACACGACAGTCCCTTCGCGCTGGCACTCGTCAAATTCATTGCCGAGCCGGGGCTAGATATCCGGATAGCATTTGGCCGCATTCGTGACGACGTGCTAAAAAGCACGGCGAACCGCCAGGAGCCGTTCGTCTACGGATCGCTTGGTGGCGAGACCATGGCGCTGGTCCCCCAGGTTACGAAATCCTCCAATCCAGAGGCGGAAGCACGGGTCGATTACGAACTGGCAGCCCAAATTGGGACCAGGGAAGCGTGGGACTCTTTCCTTTCAAGTCACGACACCGGCTTGTATGCAAACCTCGCTCGCGCGCAAAATAGCAAGTTGTCAGCAGCGCAGCAAACAAGCACGGCAGCCGACGATGCTCAACGTGGGGCCGAGGAGCAAGCCGCGCAGAAGGCCGAGGAATTCCGTAGGCAGCTTGAAGACCAGAGTAGCCGTCAGACAGCCGAGACAAAGCGAAAGCTCTCCGAGCAGGCGAAGAAAGAACTCGACGAAGCGCGGCATCAGTTGGCCGAACAGGCGAAGAAGGAACTCGATGAGGCCAAACGTCAGCTCGAGCTTGCACAGCAGCAAGCCGATGCCGCTCGACGACAAGTCGAGGACGCCAAACGTCAAGCGGTTGCGGATGCCCAGCTTCAGGTCGAACAAGCCAAGCGCGGTGCCAAACAGGAAGCTGAGAAACTTGCTGCTCTGACTCCGGCCCAGTCGGTTCCGCAAAGCCCGTCACCGCCGTCTCTCCAAATTGATCAAGCCGATATCGCGCGATTGCTGCAAGCTCACTTGAAACGCGTCGGCTGCAATCGAGGGTCGGCCGACGGCAATTGGGATGACGGCTCCAGGAAAGCTCTCGAGTTATTCAACAAGAACGCTCAAACCAAATTCGATACCAAGCTCGCAAGCCTCGATGCCCTTGACGCGGTCCGCAGCAAGCCCGACCGCATATGCCCGCTTATCTGCGCAAAAGGGCAGCGTGCGGAAGGCGATCAGTGCATTCAGATCAGCTGCGGAAGCGGCTTCTTTCTAAGCTCCAGCGGATTATGTGAGAAGCGCCCGGAGCCAACTCCGAAAGCACGGACGGCGACCCACCAAGAGCCGGCAGCGCCGCGGCGATCTGGTTCGTCAGATGGCAAAAGGTGTTTTTCTTTCAGTGGAAAAACCTATTGCGAATAGCCACGTTTCAACAGTCTGCGGGAAGGACCACTGGCTATCCGCAACAGCTTGACGTTTGGCCGATTGCCGAAATTTTTAATGTAGCATCTACTACTGTGTAGAGATCACGACTTTCCGTGGGCAGCCATGCCTCAGATTTAGGTGCGGCAGTACCTGGGATCTCATTTCGCGGCTCCTTGGCTGACAAATTGATTTCAACTGGCCAGCGTAAGAACCGAAAGCTCCGCAGTCTCACCGCCAGATGGCACGATTGCCAGCTCCAAACGAAACGTACGTTGCCTGTGTCCTCCCTGGGGATACCATCGCTAATTTGAACGAAACTCAAAAGGCCCGATTGACGACATGGCTTTGTCGACAACGTCGAGCTGGCATCGAATATCCGTCGATTACGGATCATACTATTACTCTTGCTAAGTCGATGCCTGCGATGCAGACAGGCGAACGTATCGATCGACTCTTATTGTACTTCAACCAATTCGATATTGGTCACCGAGTAAACGTTTGGACCTCAGACGAATTTGACCCTCGCGAGCGTGAACCTCTTTGTCTCGCGGCTGAATCCGAATGCAAATCAAAAAGCGAACTTGCCTCGCTGCTCCAACTCGCTGTCGATACTACTTGGCTGTCAGTTCCCGCCCAGAATATCGGTACCGCGCAATATACGCCGTCTGTTACCGGCTGGTTA
>NZ_SSMW01000137.1 GCF_004799405.1 Bradyrhizobium sp. | reverse complement strand
AGCGACAACACCATCGATTCCAGCAAGATCGCACAGGCCCGCATCGCCTATGGCGGCCGCGGCCAGCTCACCGATGTGCAGCAGCAACGTTACGGTCAACAGGTGATGGACGTGCTGCTGCCGTTCTAGAGGGCATGACCCCGATCCGAAGGGCGGGGCGAGCGCAAGGTGAGAACCGATTTTCGGATCAGTTGATGCCCAGATAAAGACAACGAGCTCCCACATCCCATCGCGAACCTGGGCGCGATGAGATGTTCTACGCGGCCTCCGTCAGCTCCCCTGGCGGAGGCCGTGGCTGTTTTGGGCCTCGCTTTTCCAAGCCATTTCGCATTCTTCGAGGCGAAGGATTTTCTTGCACAACGCGGGCGTAATCGCGCCGCGGGAATGCGGAGGTGTGTCTTCGCGGTTGCAGCTATCGTGAGAGCGAAACCCCTCACCCGAATTGCTTCGCAATTCGACCTCTCCCACAAGGGGAGAGGTGAAAGGAAGCTCAGGCAAACCCGGCTTCCACCCTCCCGAGCCCCGACAGATCCATCGTCACCTTGTCGCCGGCGTTGAGCCAAATGGTCTTGACCAGGCTTCCGGTCAGCACGATCTGGCCTGCGCGCAGGCTCTGGCCGCTTTCGGCGAGATGGTTGGCGAGCCAGGCCAGCGGATTGTGCGGATGGCCGAGCACATCGGCGCCGGTGCCCCTGCTAACTTCGACGTCGTTGATGATGGCGCGGCCGACCACATCGAGCAGATCGGGCGCCGCGGCGCGCGCGACGGGTTTCCCCAGCACGCAGCCGGCAGCGAAGAAATCGTCGGCCACCAGGGTCGGCGCTCCCATGGTCTGCCAGTGGCTATAGCGGTCGTCGACGATCTCGATCGCCGGCAGATAGGCCTCGATGGCTTGTCCGACCTTGTCCGCCGTGAACGGCGCCTGCGACGGCGGCAGGTCGCGCGCCAGCCGCACGGCGATTTCGCATTCGACGCCGACGCGGACGAAATCGGCATGCCACAGCGACACGCCGCTATTGTGAACGCCTTTGGCGAACACGCTGCCGCCGCAGGGATGCGGGATTCCGATATATTGCTGCATCACCGCGCTGGTGCAGCCGATCTTGTAGCCGGCGAACGCGCCGAAATCGGCCGACAGCAGGTCGCGCAGCGCTTCCTGGATCCGGTATCCCTCGGCCTCCGTCCGTGGCGCGGCGTCGCCGGCGAGCGGTTGCAGCGGCATTCCGTTGCGGCGGGCGGCGGCGATGGCGTTGGCGGCGGCGAGAATGTCGGTCATCGAGGATTACCTCACCTCAACCTGAGGAGGCGCGTCAGCGCCGTCTCGAAGGATGGGCTGCACACCGGACGTTTCATGGTTCGAGACGCGCGTGCCGCGCTCCTCACCATGAGGCAGGAGAGGACATCCTACTCGTCGCGATAGACCTTCTCGCGCTTTTCGTGGCGCTCCTGCGCTTCCACCGACAGGGTTGCGATCGGGCGGGCTTCGAGCCGCTTCAGCGAGATCGGCTCGCCGGTCTCCTCGCAATAGCCGTAGGTGTTGTCGTCGATGCGCTGCAGGGCGGCGTCGATCTTGGAGATCAGCTTGCGCTGGCGGTCGCGGGCGCGAAGCTCGATGGCGCGGTCGGTTTCGGAAGAGGCCCGGTCGGCCAGATCAGGATGATTGACGTTCTCTTCCTGCAGCGTCTGCAGCGTGATCCGCGATTCCCGCAGGATCTCGTCCTTCCACGCCAGGAGCTTGGCGCGAAAGTAATCGCGCTGCCGGTCGTTCATGAAAGGCTCTTTTTCGCTAGGTCGGTAGTTCTTCAACTTTTCCAAGGCCAGCCCATCTGCGATGCAAGGCGGGCCGAAAAGGGTCGGTCCGCGCGCGCCTTATATAGCGGTGGGTTGTGACAGACAATATCGCGTGGGAAGCGGAAACCCGGGCACCGCGGGGTTTCCCGGCAGGAACCTGTGCACAAGGAAAACGCCGGACGCCGGGGGCGTCAGAACTGCCCGGCCTTGGCGAGCTCGACTTCGACCCGCAGCTCGATCTCGGACAGGACCGCGTCGAGGCCGGGATCGCCGGAGGTCGATTTGAGGTCGGCGGCGGCGGTGCGCAGCCGGGTCACGGTGGAAGCATCGAAATTGCCGGACAGCAGGCCGATCTTCAGATCGTCCAGCACGTCCAGCGCACCCCTGCCGCGCTGCACCGAGCGCTTGCGGCGCTCGGCCGGGTCTTCAATGTCCTGGATGCCCTGCAGCGCCAGCAGCGCGTCGATATTGCCGGCCGCCCTGGGCGCGACCGCGGCGCGGCTTTCGGGGGTGCCGGTTGCCTCGGGCAGCGCAAAACCGGTCGAGCTGGTTCGCCTCGCAGTCGTCACGGTCGACCCGAGAGTGGTGCCGTTCGGTCCGTAGATGCGCATCGAGTGTTCTCGCGGTGGTTCTCGCCTGTGGCCGCCAGCTTCGACCTTTTATGGTTAAGGCAAAGTAAATGACCCGGCAAAATCTGCCGCCAGGGCAGTTTCGCCACGGCGGCGCGCGGCGCCGACGAGGCGGTTCTTCCAGATTTATGTAACAAAATCATTAGGTTACGTTCGCGAGCGGGCATGGCACTGATCTCGCATAGTCAATTGGCGGATCGCCGTCATGGGAGTGGCAGCGAACCAGGTCCAGACCTCAGCGGGGAGCAGAGGATGCCAAGCGTTATCTCGGCAAACGTATTCAAGACGGCCTGCGCGGCACTGCTGGCGCTGGGGCTTTCGATGATGTCGGCGCATGCGACGTCCCGAATCAAGGATCTCGCCAATATCGAGGGCGTGCGGCAGAACCAGCTGATCGGCTACGGCCTCGTGGTCGGCCTCAACGGCACCGGCGACACCCTCAACAACATCCCCTTCACCAAGCAATCGCTGCAGGCGATGCTCGAGCGCATGGGCGTCAACATCCGCGGCGCCACCATTCGCACCGGCAACGTCGCCGCCGTGATGGTCACCGGCAACCTGCCGGCGTTCGGCACTCAGGGCACGCGGATGGATGTCACGGTATCGGCGCTCGGCGATTCCAAGAATCTGCAGGGCGGCACGCTCCTGGTCACCCCCCTGCTCGGCGCCGACGGCAACGTCTATGCGGTAGCACAGGGCTCGGTCGCGATCGGCGGTTTCCAGGCCGAGGGCGAGGCCGCCAAGATCGTCCGCGGCGTGCCGACCGTCGGCCGCATCGCCAACGGCGCCATTATCGAGCGCGAGATCGAGTTCGCGCTCAACCGCCTGCCCAATGTGCGGCTGGCGCTGCGCAACGCCGATTTCACCACCGCCAAGCGCATCGCGGCCGCCGTCAACGATTTTCTCGGCGCCAAGAGCGCCGAGCCGATCGATCCCTCGACGGTGCAACTCACGATTCCCTCGGAATTCAAGGGTAACGTCGTCGCCTTCCTGACCGAGATCGAGCAGTTGCAGGTCGAGCCTGATCTGGCGGCCAAGATCGTGATCGACGAACGCTCCGGCATCATCGTGATGGGCCGCGATGTCCGCGTCGCCACGGTTGCGGTTGCGCAGGGCAATCTCACGGTCACGATTTCCGAAAGTCCGCAAGTCAGCCAGCCCAATCCGCTCTCGCGCGGGCGAACCGTGGTGACGCCGCGCACCAGCGTCGGGGTCACCGAAGACGGCAAGAAGTTCGCGCTGGTGAAGGACGGCGTATCGCTGCAGCAACTCGTCGACGGCCTCAACGGGCTCGGCATCGGCCCGCGCGACCTGATCGGCATTCTGCAGGCGATCAAGGCCGCCGGCGCGATCCAGGCCGACATCGAGGTGATGTGATGCAAAACGCCCCGATCGGCGGCATCCACGGCGGCACGTCCGCCAAGGCCGCGATCCCCATCATCAACGGCCGGCGGGATCCCGAACTGGCGAATGCCCTGCAGAAGGTCTCGCCGCAGGCGCAGGCCAAGGCCAAGGCCACCGCGCAGGATTTCGAGGCGATGTTCCTCAATTCGATGTTCTCGCAGATGACCAGCGGCCTGCAGGGTGAAGGTCCGTTCGGCAACACGCCGGGCACCGGGGTCTGGCGCTCGATGCTGACGGAGCAATATTCGAAATCCTTCGCCAAGGCCGGCGGCGTCGGGATTTCCAACGACGTCTACCGCACGCTGATCCTGCAGCAGGCCAAGCAAGCCGGCCGCGCCAGCTAGACCCAAAGGACCTCCATGAATCAACATCCTCAACGGCGGCAGGCTCCGGTCCCGATCCCGATGGCGTCGACTGCGGCCGAGGCCCGCAAGCTCGCCGAGGATTTGATGGACGTCATGAGCGGGTTGCTCGGCGTCATCGAGCGCGAAACCGAACTAGTCCGCGCCGGCAAGCTGCGCGAGGCGATGAAGTTCGAGACGCAAAAGACCGATTTGTCTCACCGCTATGTCAACGCGGTCGGCCGCCTGAAGGCCAGCCAGAAATTCCTGTTCCAGACGGCGCCGGAGCTGCTGACCACGCTGCATCGTCATCACGACGTGTTTCGCGCCATGCTGCAGGTCAATCTCACGGTACTGGCGACCGCGCACGCGGTGTCCGAAGGCATCGTGCGCGGCGTCAACACCGAGATGCAGCGCCGCAATATTCCCAACACCTACACCGCTGCGGGGCGCCGCGCAGCGCCCGGACCGCGACACATCACGCCGCTGTCGGTCAGCCGCTCGCTCTGAGCCGCGTAGCGATTGCCAACATTTTTAACAAAATTCGCGCGGCGAAGTCCGCGCAATATTCAGCGCATCCTCTAACGCAACGTTGAGAGTTCGCAGGCCATAGTCGCCGGCGGAGAGGGTTGGGATTTTACTCTGGGAAAGCCAGGAGGCTGCCGTGAGTACGAATTTCAACATCAAGCCGGTGGGGGCACCGGCTGCGCAGTCCGCAAACAGCGCGGTAGCGACCGAATTACTGGCCAGCGCGAGCGTCACCGCGACCGCGGACCCGATCGCTTATCGGGTGGCCGATAACCGCACCAGTCTGGTGGTGCAGCAGTTTCCCGATGAATCCATATTGCGCCGTCGCGCCTATTTCCGCGCGCTCGACCTGACGAGGCGGGCACCGACGCGTCTTGTCGTCACCGACCGGATGGCCTGAGTCTGAGTTAAGGGGCCCAGGAAACGCCCTAGCGTCAGACCCGGCCTGACAGACCCGCCGCGAGATTGCAGTTGATGTCGATCAGCGACTTTAGTTTCGCCGGATCAGGATCCAGCTGCATTTCAACTGTCTGCTTCATCACGAAAACCGCAATGCTGGCGACGTTCTGGCGAATTTCCATGGGCTGCGGATTCTCGTCGCTTTCCGCGGCGCTCATGAAGATGGCCCACAGCCGGCGATTGAAGAGCAGCGCCGAATGCATTCGAGTATCGGGACCTGTCCAGTTTGCCTGGACCTCCTGCAGCTTTCTCGCAGCCATCAGCAACGTCTGCGCTTCCATTTCACGCGGAGACCCCGTCGTGTGCGACGTACGTGCATAGGCTTGAGCGGCATGAGACATCCATCACCTCGGGGTTTGCGCAGGACACAGGCCATCCGAACTGCCCAAGTTTTATACTTGGTCGCCTTTAAAATATGGTTAGCGGCCGTTTCTATGTGTGTCCGCAACCGGGCAAATCGCGGCGTGCTTGCTGCCCTCGCCATATGACGATCACATCAAAGAGGCGGCGGGGTTTGCCTCGCCGCCTTTGTTGTTCGATGGGCCGAAATCAGCGCAGAAGCTGGATCACGCTCTGCTGCGACTGGTTGGCAAGCGCCAGCGCGGAGACCGCGATTGACTGGCGTGTCGCCAGCGCCTGGCTATTGGCCGCTTCTGCGTTCGGATCGGCGATCGTCAGGTTGGATGCGCCGGTCTGCAGCACGTTGATCAGGTTCTTCGAAAAATCCTGACGGATCTGAACGATCGACAGGTTGGAACCCAACGATGACGCTTCCGTTTGCAACGAGCTGCTCGCATTGCTGAGCGCGGTCAGCACGCTGTTGGCCGAATTATTGT
>NZ_SSMW01000136.1 GCF_004799405.1 Bradyrhizobium sp. | reverse complement strand
TGAGCCTCGATCTCAACCCGGTGCTGCTCGACAGCGCGGGCAGGGGCTGCGTGGTGGTCGATGCGGTGGTGTTTCAGGGCTAACTACGTCATTGCGAGCCAACGGGCCGCGCGAATGCGCGAATGACGGCTATGCTCGTTACCGCCAATAGAATACAACGCTGGCGATGACGAGCATGGCCGTCACCGCCAGCATTTGCGCGAGCATCTCCGAGGCTGCCCTTTTGGTGGCTTCCTTCATGGTCATGCTCCCTAGACCTGGGCGTGAGTCATCGTCGCCCGGGAGGGCCTGACGACTCCATTTGTGCTTCACTCGGAACACCCCGCGACGAGTATCCGCTTAACGAGTCCCCACTCAGCGAATATCGACGGCATCAGAATCGAATGGTAATGCGGCGGGATTTTGGCTCACGCGCAGCCAAGATGTGCGCGTGGGATGACGTTTTTGAAGCTGTCATGTTGATCCAAAGCTTGCTGCAAGGCATGATCGCGCGCGGCGAGGCGCTGCCGGCGCATCGCCCAATCAACGATCAGGAAACCTAAGGTTAAATCATGGCCCGTATCGAATATGCCGACCCCGCCAAGGCAAACGATCGTACCCGCGAGATCCTGGGCAAGAACCGCAACGCCAACATCTTCCGGATGATGTCGCATTCGCCGAGCTACTTCGAGCAGTATTGCCGGCTCGGCGGCGCCATCAGGCACAAGGGCGAACTCGATCCGGTGGTGCGTGAACTCGCGATCACGCGCACCGGCATCCTGTGCGAAGCGCCCTATGAAATCGTCGCCCACAAGCGCATCGGCAAGGGGGTTGGCGTCACCGACGAGCAAAACGCAGCCCTTGAAGACTGGACAACGGCGACCTGTTTCAACGACGTGCAACGCGCCGCGCTCGCCTTTACCGATGAAATCGTACGCTTACGCCGCCCGACCGACGCGACCTTCAACGCCATCGCCGCCAAATTAACGCCGCGCGCGCTGATCGAGTTGCAGCTCTCCGTCGGCTTCTACATCATGACGTCAAAATTCCTGGAAACCTTCGGCATCGATCTGCAGCCGGTGTCGGAGGTGGTTTGAACGTCCGACGCGCGTTTCCAGCGCATCCGGCTTAAGCCGTCCGTCGCCTGCGCGGACGGCTTTTTGTTGTGGCCGCGGATGGCCTGGGGTAGCTTGTTCTTCTAGCGGAATTTTATTCCGCCCGGCAGAATGAGGCTCTCATGGGAAGGCGCTCGGAACGGCTCAGCAAGCAGGGAATGTTCGCCAGCGATCTTGCCGGCGAGGGCGACGTTATTCAGGTTGTGTCGCGCGCCTTCGACGTATTGCGCTGCTTCGAGGGCCATGAGGCGCGGCTCGGCAATCTCGAGATTTCCAGTCGCTGCGGGCTGCCGCGCTCGACGGTGTCGCGCCTGACCCACACGCTGACCCGGATGGGCCAATTGGTTTATCTGCCGCGCGACCAGAAATACCGGATCGGCCCCAGCGCGGTGGCGATGAGCACCTCGATGATGCGCGGCCTGCAGTTGCGCAACCTGATCCGGCTGCGGCTGCAGGACGTCGCCGAGCAATTGCCGGGCACTGTCGGCTTCGTCATTCCCGATCGTTTTCACCTGGTCTATCTGGAGTTCGCGCGCGCCGCCAACGCGCTCGGCCTGCATGAAAGCACCGGCAGCCGCATCGCCATGGCGAGCACGGCCGCGGGCCATGCCTATACCGCGGCACTCGATACCGATGTCGGCGACGCGCTTCTGGCGGAAATGGAACGCGAGAATCCGCAAGGCGCAAGACTGCTGCGGCCCCGCATCGAGGACAACCGCCGGTTTCTGCGCGAGCATGGATATGTCGTGGCCTGCGGATTATGGAGCCCGCATATCAACGGTCTCGCGGTGCCGCTGTGGTCGCCGCAATACCAGACCTTCGTGGTGGTGACGATCGGCCTGTTGTCGGCGATGTACGACGAGAAGCGGCTGCACAAGGAAGTCGCGCGCCCGATGCTGGAACTGAGCGTCGCGGTCGGCAGCCTGCTGGAGGGCGCGGATGGCGAGCTCTTCAGCAACCGCATGCAGAACAAGCCGCTCCCGGCGGCGGTTCATAAAAACAAGGCGATCAAGACGGAGGAGACCGATGAACTGGAAGCCGGAGCTCGACGACCTCGCCCGGCGCGAAGCGTTCGCGCGCGAGATGGGAGGCGTTGACAAGGTCAAGCGTCAGCGCGACCAGGGCCGGCTCACCGTTCGCGAGCGCATCGACCGGCTGGTCGACGCCAACAGCTTTCACGAGGTCGGGGCGATCTCCGGCACCGCCGAATATGGCGCGAGCGGCGAACTCGTCAATCTGACGCCGGCCAATTGCGTGTTCGGCCGCGGCAAGATCGACGGCCGCACCGTGGTGGTGGTCGGCGACGATTTCACCGTGCGCGGCGGCTCCGCCGATGCCTCGATCTCGGCCAAGCCGCTGATGGCCGAGGAGATGGCGCATGATTTCCGGCTGCCGATCATCCGGGTGATCGAGGGCTCCGGCGGCGGCGGCTCGGTGAAAACCATCGAGACCAAGGGAGCGGCCAATCTTCCCGGCGGGATCGGCGGCACCCGCGCGTATCTGTACACCACGGCGAACATGGCCCGCGTGCCCGTGGTCGGACTGGGGCTCGGTTCGGTCGCAGGTCTGGGCGCGGCGCGATTGGCCGCCAGCCATTACTCGGTCATGACCAAGAGTTCGGCGATGTTCGTCGCCGGCCCGCCGGTGGTAAAACGCCTCGGCCAGGATCTCACCAAGCAGGAACTGGGCGGCGCCGAAATCCAGACCCGCGCCGGTGGCGTCGACCACGCCGTCGATACCGAGGAGGAGGCTTTCGTCTGCGCTCGCCGCTTCCTGTCGTATCTGCCGTCGTCGGTCTATGAACTGCCGCCGACGATTCCTTGCGAGGACGATCCGCAGCGCGCGGAGGAATCCCTGATGAAGGCGGTGCCGCGCAACCGCCGTCAGGTCTACAAGATGCGACCCATTATCGACGCCGTCGTCGACAAGGGCTCGTTCTTCGAGATGGGCGCCAATTTCGGCCGCCCGATCATTGCCGGCTTCGCGCGGCTGGAAGGCCGCGCCGTGCTGCTGCTGGCGAGCGATCCCTTTCACTACGGCGGCTCGTGGACGGCGGACGCCTGCCAGAAGGTGGTGCGCTACGTTGATTTGGCCGAAACCTTCCATCTGCCGGTGGTCTATCTGATGGATTGTCCGGGGTTCATGATCGGGCTCGATGCCGAGAAGGCCGCAACCATCCGCCACGGCGTGCGCGCGATGGCCGCGGTCAACCAGACCACGGTGCCATGGTGCACCATCATCGTGCGCAATTCGTTCGGGGTCGCCGGCGTCGTGCATCAGCCGGCGGACCGGTTTTCGATGCGCTATGCCTGGCCGTCGGCTTATTGGGGCTCGCTGCCGCTGGAAGGCGGCATCGAGGCGGCCTATCGCGCCGACATCGATGCTGCTGATGATCCCAAGGCCAAGCTGCAGGAGATCGAGGACCGGCTCAACAAGCTGCGCTCGCCGTTCCGTTCCGCCGAACGGTTCTGGGTCGAGGAGATCATCGATCCGCGCAAGACGCGTTCACTATTATGCGAATTCGCGCGATTGGCCGAACCGATCCGCACACCGGGGCCGGCGACGAATTTCACGATCAGGCCGTAGCTTAACCTCGCCCCGCTCTTGTCCGCCGAAGCCCGCCTTCAGGCGAAGGCGGATGCGGGGAGAGGTCGAAATTCGCGGTAGCGAATTTCGGGTGAGGGGGACTCACCGCGGGTATTTCTTCTTCAGAATTTGCCGAGGCATCCCCTCACCCCAACCCCTCTAAGAGCGAGCTTTGCTCGTCTCGAGCCCGCCAGGGCTGGGCGAGGGAGAAGAGTCACGCCGCCGCCGCCTTCGCCGGCCGCGAAATCGTCAGCGTGATCACCGCCGCGATGATGCAGAGCGCGCCGGCTGCGAAAAACGCCGGCAGGTAGCTCAGCAGCAGCGTGCGCGACAGGCCGGCGCCGAACGCTGCGGTGGCGGCGCCCAATTGATGGCCGGCGAAGATCCAGCCGAACACCAGGTTGGCGCGCTCCGGACCGAATCGCTGGGCGGTGAGCCGCACCGTCGGCGGCACCGTCGCGATCCAGTCGAGGCCGTAGAACATCGCAAACAGCGACAGGCCGTAGAACGAGAAATCGGTGAACGGCAGGAACAGCAGCGACAGGCCGCGCAGCCCGTAATACCAGAACAGCAGATAGCGGTTGTCGTAGCGGTCCGACAGCCACCCCGACACGATGGTGCCGAAGAAATCGAAGACGCCCATGGCGGCGAGCAGGCTCGCGGCCTGGACCTGCGGAATGCCGAAATCGAGGCACATCGGAATCAGATGCACCTGGACCAGCCCGTTGGTAGAGGCGCCGCAGATGAAGAAGGTGAAAAACAGAATCCAGAACACCCGGGTCCTGGCGGCATCGCGCAGCGTGCCGAGCGCGGCCGCCATGATCGGCGCGGTGTTCGGTGGCGGCGCCGGCAACGGCTGCGTGCCTTCATCGCCGAATGGCCGCAGCCCGACATCGCCGGGGCGGTCGCGCATCACCATCAGCACCGCGACGGCGGAGACGCCGAGCATCGCGCATACCAGCGCCAGCGCCACGCGCCAGCCCAGCCGTTCGGTCAGGCTCGCCAGCAGCGGCAGGAACACCAACTGCCCGGTGGCTACGCTCGCGGTGAGGATACCGACCACGAGGCCGCGCCGCGCCGCGAACCAGCGCGCGGCAATGGTGGCGCCGAGCACCAGCGCGGTCATGCCGGTGCCGATGCCGACCACGACGCCCAACAGCAGCATCAATTGCCAGACCTTGGTCATCGCCAGCGACGCCAGAAGCGCCGAGACCACGACCAGTTGCGCCGCCAGCGTCACGTTGCGCAGGCCGTAGCGGTTCAGCAATGCGGCTGCGAACGGCGCCATCAGCCCGAACAGGATGAAGCGGATCGACAATGCCGAGGAAATCTCCGCGGTGGTCCAGCCGAACTCATGCTGCAGCGGCACGATAAACACGCCGGGCGCCCCGACCGTGCCGGCGCTGATCAGCGCGGTGAGGAAGGTCACGCCGACCATCACCCAGCCGTAATGGATGTTGCGGCGGGCGAGGGCGGCGGAAAGCCAGGTGGAGATCATGAAGGTTCCTGCGGGTTGGACCCGTCATATCACTGGCATGACGGTCGTGTGTCTGAAATGCCGTATTTCCCTCATTTCAAGACATCAAGCTAAACCATGCGCGGGAAGCGGCATCGTTTGAATGACAATCATAATATAATGCACTGCAAAAATTGCAATGGCGGTTCGGCATGAATTGTCGCGAGGTATTTTCCCGAGGGGAACTCCGCGAAGCGAAGACGGGTGAGGGGTCTGCCTCAGCGGATTTCAGCGCCCGAAAGATAATTCAGTGCTCGCGGAGAGAGACCCCTCATCCGGCAGCCTTCGGCTGCCACCTTCTCCCGCAAGGGGAGAAGGAAGAAGTTACCGCTTCCGGTCCAGAAACCCCTGCATCAGCCGCTGCGGCTCGCCGCTCAGGAACGATTGCCCGAACACGCCGATGCTGAGATTGACGGATTCCTTCAGCGGCAGTTCTTCCCATTGCCGCAGCAGCGCCTTCTGCGAGCGCAATGCCTCGGGACCGCATTCCAGCAGCGCCGCTATCGTGCTTTCGACGGCGGCATCGAGGCCGCCTTCCGGCGCCACCACATCGACCAGCCCCCAGGCCAGCGCCGTCGGGGCATCGATATTGGCGGCGGTCATGACCAGCCAGCGGGCGCGGCCCCAGCCGATCAGCCGCGGCAACAGCGCCGCGTGGATGACGCTGGGAATCCCCACTTTGACTTCCGGCATGCCGAATTTAGCATCGTGCGCGGCAATCCGGACATCGCAGGCGGCGGCGACCTCAAGCCCGCCGCCGAGACACCAGCCAGGCATCCGCGCAATGACGGGCGCCGGAAAGGCCCGCACCGCTTCGCAGAGATCGCGCAAGCCGGTGATGAATTTTTCGGCCGAGGCCTGGTCGAGCCCAGCCATTTCCTTGATGTCGGCGCCGCCGATCATGCTCTTTTCGCTCTGGCCCGCGAGCACCAGCACCCGGATCTGCTGCTCCGTCGCCAGCACCTCCAGCCCGTTGCGAACGCCGTTGATGACCGCGGTTCCCAGGATGTTGAGTGAGCCGGCATTGCAGATCGTCAGCTTGACCACGCCGCGCGGGTCGCGATCGACGCCGCAATGGGGATTGAGCATGTGCATGGCGGGTCTCGGGTGGGCGTCGGCGGTTTTCGAACAGCGTTATTCCCGGTCAAACCGGCGGCTTGTCAAGCTTCCCGGACCGATCCTTCCGCTGTCATGTTGGTCCTGGGCAGATAGTCTTTGCAAATAGATGCAGCTTTTCCCAACCGTTTCCGATATTATATGACCGCAAACATCCAATGGGACACCCATGCGCTACTCCAGGGAACACAAGCAGGAGACCCACGCCAGGATCGTGAAGAAGGCCTCGGTGCGGCTTCGCGAAAAGGGCGCGCATGGCATCGGCGTCGCCGACCTGATGAAGGACGCAGGCTTGACCCATGGCGGGTTCTACGCCCATTTCGATTCCCGGGAAGCGCTGGTCATCGAGGCTTTTGCCCATGCGATGGACCGCTCCACCGATCACTGGCGCAAAATCGCCGAGCAGACGCCCCCGGAACAGCGGCTGGCGACCATCGTGGATTCCTACCTGACGAGGGTGCATCGCGACGACCCCGGTCATGGCTGCGCGGTTCCGGCGCTGGGCGCGGAGATCGCCCGCGAGAACCCCAGGACCCGCAAGGCATTCGCCGCCAAGCTGGAACAGATGATCGACATGCTCGCCGATCAGATCCCGGAGGTTTCGCGCAAAGCAGCGCGCCAGCAGGCGATGGCCGCTCTCGCCACCATGATGGGAGCGCTGGTGCTGGCCCGGGTGGCCGGCAGCGGCGAATTTTCCGACGAGATTCTCTCCGCCGGGCGTGACGCGGTGCTGGATCGCGCGGCGTCAGCGAAGAAGGCGACGTCGGGGAAAGCCGCTAAAGCGATCCGGCACTGACGAGGTTTTCCGTCGGGCGCATGCGACGTTGGTCGTAGGCTTCCGGAAACACGGCCACACCCGCATTTTCGCAATCGCGCTGCGCGCGGAAACTCTTTCCAAATCCTGCAAAGACTGCAAGATGCCGCAAAACCGGCCCTTGCAAACAAGCTTCTGGAGGAACCCATGCGCTCAATCGGACATTTTATCGGGGGACGTGAGGTCAAGGGCACATCGGGCAGGTTCGCCGACGTGTTCGAGCCGATGACCGGCGACGTCCAGGCCAAGGTGGCGCTGGCTTCCAAAGCCGAGTTGCGCGCGGCGGTCGAGAACGCCAAGGCCGCGCAGGTCGAGTGGGGCGCCACCAACCCGCAGCGCCGCGCCCGCGTCATGATGAAATTCCTGGAACTGGCGCAACGCGATTACGACAAGCTCGCCGATCTCTTGGCGCGCGAGCATGGCAAAACGGTTCCCGACGCCAAGGGCGACATCCAGCGCGGCCTCGAAGTGGTCGAGTTCGCCTGCGGCATTCCGCATCTGATGAAGGGCGAGTACACCGAAGGCGCCGGCCCCGGCATCGACATCTATTCGCTGCGACAACCCCTGGGAGTTGTCGCCGGCATCACGCCGTTCAATTTTCCGGCGATGATCCCGATGTGGAAATTCGCGCCGGCGATCGCCTGCGGCAATGCCTTCGTGCTCAAGCCGTCGGAGCGCGATCCCGGCGTGCCGATGGCGCTGGCGGCGCTGATGATCGAAGCGGGGCTGCCGCCGGGCATCCTCAATGTCGTCAACGGCGACAAGGAGGCGGTCGACGCCATCCTCGACGATCCCGATATCCGCGCCGTCGGTTTCGTCGGCTCCTCGCCGATCGCGCAATACATCTATGAGCGGGCGGCGGCCACCGGCAAACGCGCGCAATGCTTCGGCGGCGCCAAGAACCACGCCATCGTGATGCCCGACGCCGACATGGACCAGACCGTCGATGCCCTGATCGGCGCCGGCTACGGTTCGGCCGGCGAACGCTGCATGGCGATCTCGGTCGCGGTGCCCGTCGGCAAGACCACCGCCGACCGCCTGATGGAAAAACTGATCCCGCGGGTCGAGTCCCTGAAGATCGGCACCTCGATCGATCCGTCGGCGGATTACGGTCCGCTGGTGACCAAGGCAGCACTCGATCGCGTCAAGAATTACGTCGAGATCGGTATCAAGGAGGGGGCAAAACTCGCGGTCGATGGCCGCGGCTTCAAGATGCAGGGCTATGAGAACGGCTTTTACATGGGCGGCTGCCTGTTCGACAATGTGACAAAAGACATGCGGATCTACAAGGAAGAGATCTTCGGCCCGGTGCTGTCGGTGGTGCGCGCCCACGACTATCACGAGGCGCTGGCGCTGCCGTCCGACCACGATTACGGCAATGGCGTTGCGATCTTTACCCGCGACGGCGACGCCGCACGCGACTTCGCGGCCAAGGTCAATGTCGGCATGGTCGGCATCAACGTGCCGATCCCGGTGCCGATCGCCTACTACACCTTCGGCGGCTGGAAGAAGTCCGGCTTCGGCGATCTCAACCAGCACGGTCCGGATTCGATCCGCTTCTATACCAAGACCAAGACCGTGACCGCGCGCTGGCCCTCCGGCGTCAAGGAAGGCGCGGAGTTCTCGATTCCGACGATGAATTGAGCGAACGCATGATCGCGTCGACAGGCGTCTGATGCAATTCGCGCTCAACGAGGATCAGATCGCGGTTCGCGACATGGCGCGGGACTTCGCCGCGGAGAAGATCGCGCCGCATGCGATCCGCTGGGACGAGGACAAGCACTTTCCGGTCGATGTGATGCGCGAGGCGGCGACGCTTGGCATGGGCGGGGTCTACATCCGCGACGATGTCGGCGGCTCGGCGCTGACGCGATTGGATGCGGCGCTGATCTTCGAGGCGCTGGCGTTAGGTTGTCCGACGGTCTCCGCATTCATCTCGATCCACAACATGGCGTGCTGGATGATCGATGCCTATGGCAACGACACCCAGCGGCGCAAATGGCTGCCGCGACTCTGCACCATGGAATTGCTGGCGAGTTATTGCCTGACCGAGCCGGGCTCGGGCTCGGATGCCGCGGCGCTGCGGACCCGCGCGGTGCGCGACGGCGACCACTACGTGCTCAACGGCCAGAAACAGTTCATTTCCGGCGCCGGCAAGGGCGACGTCTATGTGGTGATGGTGCGGACCGGCCATGACGGACCCGGCGGCATCTCGACGCTGGTGGTCGAGGGCGATACGCCGGGGCTTTCGATCGGCGCCAACGAGCGCAAGATGGGCTGGAATGCGCAACCGACCCGTGCGGTGATTTTCGAAAACGCACGCGTGCCGGTCGCCAACCGGCTCGGCGATGAAGGTATCGGCTTCAAGATCGCGATGGCCGGGCTCGACGGCGGGCGCATCAACATCGCGGCCTGTTCGCTCGGCGGCGCGCAATGCGCGCTCGACAAGTCGCTGGCCTACATGAAAGAGCGCAAGGCCTTCGGCAAACGGCTCGACGAATTCCAGGCGCTGCAGTTTCGCCTCGCCGACATGGCGACCGAGCTCGAAGCGGCCCGGACCTTCGTGTGGCGCGCGGCGGCGGCGCTCGACCGCAAGGATCCTGATGCCACCATGCTGTGCGCGATGGCCAAGCGCTTCGGCACCGACGTGGGCTTCGAGGTCGCCAACCAGGCGCTGCAATTGCACGGCGGCTACGGCTACCTCAGCGAATTCGGCATCGAGAAGATCGTGCGCGACCTGCGCGTGCACCAGATTCTCGAAGGCACCAACGAGATCATGCGGGTGATCGTGGCGCGCAAGCTGATCGAGGGCGCGCGATGACGGCGCCCGCCGCGGCTGTTGCGGGCGCCGAGCCCGACCTGATCGCCCGGTGCGAGGGTGCTGCCGGCATCATCCGGCTCAATCGCCCGAAAGCCATCAACGCCGTGACGCTGGAGATGTTTCGCGACATCGACAAGGCGCTCGATCAATTCGAGGCCGACCCTGCTGTGGGTCTGATCCTGCTGGAAGGCGCCGGCGACCGCGGCCTGTGTGCCGGCGGCGATATCCGCGCGCTCTACGAAAGCTCGAAAGTCCGTGGCGACCTCGGCAAAATCCTGTGGCGGGAGGAATATATCCTCAATGCGCGCATCGCCAGGTTTCCGAAACCGTATGTGGCGTTCATGGACGGCATCGTGATGGGCGG
>NZ_SSMW01000135.1:0-95000 GCF_004799405.1 Bradyrhizobium sp. | reverse complement strand
GTAACCTATGTAAACGTGTACCGCCGAAGTCTTTCGTCCAGCCTCAACACCTGAAAACTTGCGTCTTCAAGTAATCGAGACTCGCAAGGACTCCGCCGTCCACGTTTCTCTTTCTTCATCTTCACTTGTCAAACAGCCCGGGGCCCTCAAGACCCCACTTCCATTTCTGGAAGGGTTGCGAAGACCTCATTCGACGGCAAATGACAACCGATGGGTATCGGCTGTTGATTCACTCATCTTAGTGAGGAGCTTCACGGGCACGAAAACATGCCTTGGCCAAGGGCCAAGACAGCGCCGCGCTCAGTGGGCGGTTTATAAGCCTGCCCAATCGGCATTGTCAACGGTTGATGTCAACAAATCGTCGCATCGCTGCGGGAATCTCGCACTGCAAAGAAGTCCCGTTTTTAAAAGACTTCGCGCCGTACTTGAGCCACAATCCTGCGACGTTCTGACTGTTACGTAAGCACTGAATCGCCGGGCGCCAAGGGGGGCTGCCGGCGCTCCTCTACCTTAGGGATCGACGATCTTAATCCGTCGCCGGTTCCTGGAAACATCGAGAGATTTGCACGCCATTGATGTTCGTGATTCCGGCCGGTGTTTAGGCCTTCGATTCCCGGACATTCAAGCGGCACGCCTTGTTTTTCGGATCTCCCCTTGAAGGGGGAACGCGGGACAAGGATGAAAGCACGTCTTGTCGAATGCTGATGGAATTTCGGGGGACGGTGGTTTGAGCCACGGCACGTCACGCGGGGGAGGCTACGGGCGCGAGACCGGGATCATTGATCTTGGTCATGAGCCGCCACTTTCCGTCGATGGCTCAGAGGCCGCGGTGATCGATCGCCGCCGCGTTTCCGTGCAATGGTTTAGCGGCACCATCCTGACTGGCCTGTGCGGCGCGGCTCTCATCGGCGGCGCCGTTTTTGCGTCGCTCGACGGCGAAATGACGTTTGCCAAGGTCCCGGAACGGGTCGAAGGCGCGCTACGCGGCGCGTTCGGCGCCAGCGACAAGAGCGCGAGTTTGCACAAAGGCGACCGGCTGCCGCCGCCCGGCGAATCGACCGCCTCCCGCAACGTGGTGCGGGTTTCGACCGTCACCCGGGTCGGCAACCGCGACGTGATGCGGGTGCGGCCGTTTATCCGCATCTCCGGCAACCTTTCGATGGCGACCAGCGATCTCAGCGCCAAGATCCCGCCGTTCAACGCGCAGCGCATGCTGACGGATGTCGGCTCCGCCGCCCCGGCCAACCCCGACGATCCGAACGCCGTCGAACCGGATGCCGAGGTTTCGTTCGTGACCAAGGATCTCGCGCCGATCCTGCCAAAGGCGAAAATCGCCGCGGTTGTCGCGCTCGACGAGATTCTGCTGCGCGTCCGCGACGCATCGAATTGGCGCAGCAACAACGGCGGCGTGCGTTACACCCTGGCCAATGCGACGGCCGATGCCGGCGGCGCGCAGCCCGATCTCAAAATGGCCTACGCCGCCGAGGGTACCGCCGCCGACCCCTATGCCGGGTTTGAAACCCGGGTGGTCCCGGAAAACGTGACACTGCTGCCAAAGACAAAGGACCAGACCACCGGCGGCAATCCATCCAACGAACGCATTCATGTCGTCAAGAAAGGCGATACCGTCATATCGATCATGCGCGACCAGGGTGCGACCCCCGAGGAGGCGAAATCAATCGCCGCTACGCTCGGTGTCCGCGGCCGCGACGGCGGACTGAAGGAAGGCGAGAAGCTGCGCATCCTGATGGCGCCGGCAGGTCCCGGCCTGCGGCTACAGCCCTACCGCGTGATCGTCGCCAACGAATCCGCCGTCGAAGCGGTGGCCGCATTGTCCGACCTCGGCAAATATGTCGCCGTCGACGTGCAGAGCATGAACACCGTCACCGAGACCGCCGACACCAGCGACGATGACGATGATGATGACGGCAGCGGCGTGCGGCTCTACCAAAGCATCTACGAGACCGCGCTCCGCAACAAGGTGCCGTCGTCGATCATCGAAGACATGGTGCGCATCTATTCCTACGACGTCGACTTCCAGCGCAAGGTGCAGCCGGGCGATTCGTTCGATGTGTTCTATGCCGGCGAGGACGAAGGCTCGACCATCACCGAGAAAAACGAGGTGCTGTACGCCGCCCTCACCGTCGGCGGCGAGACCAAGAAATATTATCGCTTCCAGACCCCCGACGATGCGGTCGTCGATTACTACGACGAGACCGGCAAGAGCGCGAAGAAGTTCCTGGTGCGCAAGCCCGTCGGCAACGCGATCATGCGATCGGGTTTCGGCAGCCGCCGCCATCCGATCCTCGGCTATGTGAAGATGCATACCGGCGTCGACTGGGCGGCACCCTATGGCACGCCGATCTTCGCCTCCGGCAACGGCGTCGTCGAAATCGCCGGCCGGGAAGGCGGCTACGGAAACTACGTCAAGCTCAAGCACAACAACGGCTATGAAACCGCCTACGGGCATATGTCGGCGTTTGCCAAGGGAATGGAGCCCGGCAAGCGGGTGCGGCAGGGCCAGGTGATCGGTTTCGTCGGTTCAACCGGGCAATCGACCGGCGCCCACGTCCATTATGAAATCATGGTCAACGGCCGCTTCGTCGATCCGATGCGCATCAAACTGCCGCGCGGCCGCTCGCTCGAGGGACCGCTGTTGACGAACTTCGAGAAGGAGCGCGACCGCCTCGATGCCCAGATGAGCAATCGCGGCGGCGCCCGCATAACGGAAGCCACCGGCACGCCGTTGCGGCAGGTCAGCAATCGCTGAAGCCCTGCGGGTGAGTGAGCTCGTCCGCAATCACCTTGTCCAACTGCTGCGCAGCCTCGGATCAGCCACGCCTCCGATCGATCCTACAATGTTGCGAACGTTGTATGACCGCAAGGACTATCCAGCCATGCTGGGTTGGATCAAGAATTCGATGCGGCTCGATCTAAGCGTGGGCTTGCGGATCGTGGATTCAACTAAACCTTCGGCACCGATGTGGATCGAGACGCCGAAGCGCATGCCATCATATGGAACGCGCGAATTCCGAAATACACGAGTGATTGTCAACGTGCGCCGCGATCTGGTTGAAACCAAACCATTCGGTTGGGTCGTGGCTGGCTTTGCGCACGAACTTTCTCACGTCGTACTGTTTTCGATCGGGCATCCGCTCCAGCACGAAGAGAAAGCCGTCGATCTGACTGCGATGATCCTCGGCTATCCGACGTTTGTCGAAAGCGCAGAGATCACAAAGACGAAAGGATGGCTGACTTCGATCCTCCTCGCGCTTTTGCTCGCGCCGCTGGGGGTTTTGTTCTGGCGCGGGACATCGACTCAAACGACGCGTCTTGGCTACCTCACGAAATCTGATGCTTCGTTCGCACGAAATCTGCTAGCGAACGCGCCCAGAACGGCCTGACTGCGAGTCCCCTCCGACGGCGGTATTCTCGCTAACGGGTGGAATAACCTCAGTGCAATTTCCGTTTCGGTACCGGCGCCTCGAACTGCGCGATTTCGGCAGTCTGCGGCGCATTGCCGTTGAAGGTCAGCACATTGCCTTCTGTTGAAATCGCAATCCGATCGCCGTCCACCACATCGCCGGCAAGGATCATCTCCGCCAGAGGATCCTGAACTTCGCGCTGGATCACCCGCTTCAGCGGCCGCGCGCCATAGGCGGGATCCCAGCCCTTGGCCGCCAGCCAGTCGCGGGCTGAGGCATCGAGCGTGAGTTCGATCTTGCGTTCCTCCAGCAGCCTTTGCAGCCGGCCGAACTGGATCTCGACGATCCGGCCCATCTCGCTCTTCTGCAGGCGATGGAACAGGATGATCTCATCGACGCGGTTGAGAAACTCGGGACGGAAATGCGCACGCACGGTGCCCATGACCTGCTCGCGCACCGCCGACGTATCCTCGCCTTCGGGCTGGTTGACCAGGAATTCCGATCCGAGATTCGACGTCATGATGATCAGCGTGTTGCGGAAATCCACCGTGCGGCCCTGACCGTCGGTGAGGCGGCCATCATCGAGCACCTGCAACAACACGTTGAACACGTCGGGATGCGCTTTTTCGATCTCGTCGAACAGCACCACCTGATAAGGCCGCCGCCGCACCGCTTCGGTGAGCGCGCCGCCCTCGTCATAGCCGACATAGCCGGGAGGCGCGCCGATCAGCCGCGATACCGAATGCTTCTCCATGTATTCGGACATGTCGAGGCGCACCATGGCGGTTTCGTCGTTGAACAGATATTCCGCCAACGCCTTGGTCAGTTCGGTCTTGCCGACTCCGGTCGGGCCCAGGAACATGAACGAGCCCATCGGGCGGTTCGGATCCTGCAGTCCTGCGCGCGAACGGCGAACGGCGGTCGCGACCGCATGCACGGCCTCGGCCTGGCCGACCACGCGCTGGCCGAGACTGTCTTCCATCCGCAACAGCTTGTCCTTCTCGCCTTCGAGCATCTTGTCGACCGGCACGCCGGTCCAGCGCGATACCACCTGCGCGATATGATTGGCCGTGACGGCTTCCTCCATCATCTCGCCGTTGTTTTCCTTGGCCTCGATCTCGGCAAGTTTCTTCTCAAGCTCGGGGATCCGGCCATAGGCCAGTTCGCCCGCGCGCTGATATTCGCCGCGGCGCTGCGCGTTGGCGAGTTCAACACGCAGGCCGTCGAGTTCGCTCTTCAGCTTCTGCGCATTCGACAGCTTGTTCTTCTCCGCGCTCCAGCGCGAGGTCAGGTCGGCCGAGTTCTTTTCGAGATCGGCGAGTTCCTTTTCCAGCGTCTGCAGCCGGCTTTTCGAGCCGGCGTCATGCTCCTTCTTCAGTGCTTCCTGTTCGATCTTGAGCCGGATGATTTCCCGATCCATCGAATCGAGCTCTTCCGGCTTGGAATCGACCTGCATCTTCAGCCGCGCCGCGGCTTCGTCCATCAGGTCGATCGCCTTGTCGGGCAAAAATCTGTCGGTGATGTAGCGGTTCGACAGAGTGGTCGCCGCCACCAGCGCCGAATCGGTGATGCGCACGCCGTGGTGCTGCTCATATTTGTCCTTCAGGCCGCGCAGGATCGAGATGGTATCCTCGACGGTGGGCTCGGAGACAAAGATCGGCTGGAACCGGCGTGCCAGTGCCGCGTCCTTTTCGACGTGCTTGCGATACTCGTCGAGCGTGGTCGCACCGATGCAATGCAGTTCGCCGCGCGCCAGCGCCGGTTTCAGCAGGTTGGACGCATCCATCGCGCCGTCGGCCTTGCCGGCACCGATCAGCGTGTGCATCTCGTCGATGAACAGGATGATGCTGCCCTCGGCCGAGGTCACTTCCTGCAGCACGGCTTTCAGCCGCTCCTCGAACTCGCCGCGATATTTCGCGCCTGCAATCAGCGCACCGAGATCGAGCGCCAAGAGCTTCTTGTCCTTGAGGCTCTCCGGCACGTCGCCGTTGAGAATCCGCAGCGCCAGGCCTTCGACGATCGCGGTCTTGCCGACCCCGGGCTCGCCGATCAGTACCGGATTGTTCTTGGTGCGGCGGGACAGCACCTGAATGGTGCGGCGGATTTCCTCGTCGCGACCGATCACAGGGTCGAGCTTGCCGTCGCGCGCCGCTTGGGTGAGGTCGCGGGAATACTTCTTTAGCGCGTCAAAGGCGTTCTCAGCCGTGGCGCTGTCGGCGGTACGGCCCTTGCGCAGGGCTTCGATCGCGGCATTGAGATTCTGCGGCGTGACGCCGCCCTTTCTCAAGATGCCGCCGGCGTCACTGTCCTTTTCGAGCGTCAGCCCGAGCAGCAACCGCTCGACGGTAACAAAACTATCGCCGGCTTTCTCGGCCGACTTTTCCGCCGCGTCGAACGCACGCGCCAGTTCCGGCGCAAGATAGACCTGCCCGGCACCGCTTCCCGACACTTTGGGCAATTTGTTGAGCGCGTCTTCGGTCGCTTTCAGGATCGCGCGCGAATTACCTCCGGCACGGTCGATCAGACCGCCGGCGAGACCTTCGCTGTCGTCCAGCAGCACTTTAAGCATGTGCAGCGGCGAGAACTGCTGGTGGCCGTCGCGTTGCGCCAGCGATTGCGCCGACTGGATAAAACCGCGTGCACGTTCGGTGTATTTTTCAATATTCATCGTTTGATTTCCCTCAGCCTACCGCTCCGCCCCGAAGGCACGGATGCAGCATCTTCATTGGGTTTCCGCGGGGCCGCATTGACATTCCTCAACCGGCAGCGGTCGTCGCCGGCGGTCACGCCGGGTTGACGCAAATGTGGGCATCGGGTTCCCGGAACGGAAGAGGCCCGGTTTGGAATTTCCGCGGCGGTAGCGCACGGGCGGGGAATCTCCCAACAAGCCGGATGCCGCGTCCAGACTACCCGGATCGACGGTATTTATCGCTATCCCGTCAAGGCCTCACCCCGGAACGCCGAAATGATCGCCGGCGGCGACATTGCCGCCGGCGACCGGGTAACGATCAGCCCGCCGGCATGACGTAGGCGTAGATCCGGCCGCGCGAAACCGGCGCTTCCACGACGCGGTTGCGGTTGTTGCCGGAGACCAGGATCGGATTGCCCGGCGGCGTCGATACCGCTGACCACGCCGACATGGCCGCCGCCGCGCCGTCCCATCACCGCGATGGCGCCGATCTGCGGGCCGGCCACGCGCTGACCGTAGCCGGCGAACGAACTGGCCATATCCGAGCCGGTGCCGTGATGACCGGACCGCTCAAGAACCATGTTCATGAACCGCGCGCACCACAGGCTGCGGCGGCCGGTGGGATTGCCACCGATGTAACGGCGCGCTTCGGCGACGACATCGGATGAGTTGAAACCGCTTGCCGCCGCCGGGCCGCGCGGGGCAGAGCCCGAGGCAATGCTGGCATTGCTGTCGGCAAAACCGTGCGCCTGGATTTGCGCCACGCCACGCTCCCAGCGCGACCCGCGCACGATGTGCCGATAGTGGCGATAGTGGCGATACACGATATGCCGATAGTGGCGATGAATGTGATGCCGTCTGATGTAATGGCCGAGGTGACGCGTGTGAGCGTGCCGCCCTGCGCCGTGGTGAGACCTTGCCGAAGCCGAGGTGGCCGATGCGACGATTGCCACCAAACACAATGCCAGCGCCACAACAACGCGAAGCGACCGGCGAAACGCAACCAACTGAACCATACTCTATCCTCTGTGACACCCCCACATTCCCCGTCGGCCGCAAGCGCGTTCGGCAGAAATGAAACGCGCTGAAGACCGGCATCCGCTGCGGTATGCAAGTTTCGGTGTGGCGAGAGCAAGACGCGATGCGGCAGCGCAAGATCAGTTTCGGGGTCATTGCGCGATCATTTCGTGACGAAAAAGAATCGATGCCGCCTCATTGCAGCCGCGAGCATTAACTGCGATTTTCGAGCTCGGCCCAATAAGAAGGAACAGCAAATGCCCTATGCCGTCGCGAGCGACAACGTCCGCCTTTATTTCGAGGAGGCCGGCAGCGGAACGCCGATCATCTTCCTGCATGAATTCGCGGCCGACCACACCAATTGGGAACCGCAGATGCGGTATTTTTCACGCGGGCACCGCTGCATCGCCTATTCAGCACGCGGCTATACGCCATCGGATGTTCCGCCATCGGCTGACGTCTATACCTACAAGCGTTTCTACACTGATGCGCTCGCCGTGCTCGATCATCTCAAGATCGCCAAAGCGCATTTCATCGGCCTGTCGATGGGCTCCTATTCTTCGCTGCAGATCGGCCTGAACGCGCCGGAGCGCGCGCTGTCGCTGACGCTGGCTGCCGTCGGCTCAGGCTCGAGCCTCGAAAATCTCGAGGCCTTCCGCAAGCAATGTCAGGCCAATGCCGAACAGTTCGAGACGATTGGCGCCGCCGAAGTCGCCAAGGTCACGCGCGAGGCGCCGAGCCGGATTTCGTTCATGTTAAAGGACCCGCGCGGACACGCGGATTTCTACGCATCGCTGGCGCGGCATGATTCCAAAGGCTCCGCCAACACCATGCGCAGCTTTCAGGGTGGCCGTCCTTCGATCTACACCATGACCGAGGCGATCCGCAAAGTCCCGACACCGACCCTGATCATCTGCGGCGACGAGGATGACAACTGCATTGAACCCAGCCTGTTTCTCAAGAAGCATCTGCCCGCATCCGGGCTCGCCTTGTTTCCGAAAGCCGGCCACGTGCTCAATCTGGAGGAGCCGGCCCTGTTCAACGAAATGGTCGAGCGCTTCATCGCGTTGGTCGAAGCCGGCCGCTGGCCGGTGCGCGACCCGCGCTCGCTCAAGGAGCAGACCTGACAACCGGGATTACCGGCCCTTCTCCGCGCGGCTCAACAAAAATACACCCTGCTCGCCGAACATGTTCCAGAACCACCACGGCGCGTTGAGCCGCAGCGGGCGGCCGTAAAGATCGAGCGCGACCGCGCGCTCCATCTTGACATTGATCTCGTCGCACAACTGCACGAAATCCTTGATGGTGCAAAAATGAATGTTCGGGGTGTCGTACCAGGTCGCCGGCAGATTTTCGGTGCGCGGCATGTGGCCGCCGACCAGCAATTGCAGCCGCATTTTCCAGAAACCGAAATTGGGAAATGACACGATGGCGCGGCGCCCGATCCGCAGCAGATTTTCCAGCACCAGGCGCGGCCGCCGCGTCGCCTGCAGGGTTTGCGACAGGATCACGTAGTCGAAGGCGTCATCGGGGTAATTGACGAGGTCGGTGTCGGCGTCGCCCTGCACCACCGCAAGGCCCTTGGCGACGCAGTGATTGACGCCCTCGCGCGAAAGCTCGATGCCGCGCCCGTCGATGCCGCGGCTTTCAAGCAATAGCAGCAGGTCGCCGTCGCCGCAGCCGACGTCCAGAACCTTGGAGCCGCGCTCGACCATCTCCGCCACCAGCAGATGGTCGCCGCGATAACGCCCGGTATCCGGCGATGCGAACCCGCTCAATGGCAGAGCCTGTTGCTGCACGCTCATCTCAGCCACCATTCCTGGTCAGGCCGCGCGCGGCGCCGGCGGATTCCAGGAAAGCGCGGGAGATGTCGAAGAATTCGGGAACATCGAGCAGGAAGGCATCGTGGCCACGGTCGGTCTCGATCTCCGCGAACGACACCCGCGCGCCGCTGGCGTTGAGCGCATGCACGATGGCGCGCGATTCCGAGGTCGGAAACAGCCAGTCCGACGTGAACGACACCACGCAAAGCCGGGTCTGAATGCCGCGAAATGCTTCGGCCAGCACGCCGTCATGGTCCGCGGCAATGTCGAAATAATCCATCGCCCGGGTCAGATAGAGATAGCTGTTGGCATCGAACCGCTCGACGAAGGACGAGCCCTGGTAGCGCAAATAGCTCTCGACCTGGAAATCCGCGTCGAACGAAAACGTCGGCAGATCGCGGTCCTGCATCCGCCGCCCGAACTTGCGATGCAACGCGGCGTCCGACAGGTAGGTGATATGCGCGGCCATCCGCGCCACGCCGAGGCCGCGATGCGGATCGGTGCCCTGCTCGAAATAGCGGCCACCGCGCCAGTCCGGATCGGCCATCACGGCCTGCCGCCCCAGTTCATGGAACGCGATGTTCTGCGCCGAATGCCGCGTGCTGCAGGCTACCGGCAGCGCCGAGAACACCCGGGTCGGATAGGCGGCGGTCCATTGCAGCGCCTGCATGCCGCCCATCGAGCCCCCGACCGCGCAGAACAGCGTGTCGATGCCGAGGCGGTCGATCAGCATCGCCTGCGCGCGCACCATGTCGGGAATGGTGATGATCGGAAAATCCAGCCCCCAGACCTTGCCGGTGGCGGGATTGGTCGAGGCCGGCCCGGTCGAACCCATGCAGCCGCCGATCACATTGGAGCAAATGATGAAGTAGCGGTCGGTGTCGAGCGGCCGGCCGGGACCGACCATGGTTTCCCACCAGCCGAGCTTGCCGGTCACCGGGTGGATGTTGGCGACATGCTGGTCGCCGGTCAGCGCGTGGAAGATCAAAATGGCGTTGGAACGCTCCGCGTTGAGCTGGCCGTAGGTCTGATAGGCGATCTGGAATGGCGACAGGTCGATGCCGCAATCGAGCTTCAGCGGCTGCTCGGCGCCGAACAGGGCGACGTGCGAACTCGGATGGTCGGCCTCATGCGCGCGCTCCTCGCTATGGATCGCCGGGCTCGGTATCGACTGCACGTTTACCATTTGATCTCACGGACCACTGGACATCAGGCCATAAAAAACCCGGCCTGAACATAGGTTCGGCCGGGATCACTTCTGTCCCCGGCCTGTTTAGCGAGTTGTTTAACGTGGCTGCAAGCCGGCCGGCTCAAATGACCACGGAGTAAGGTAATACTAGTCCTGAGCGGGCTTTTCGTCAAGGCAGGCCGGCCGTTAACCTAAGGCCGAGGCTCTTGAGGAGGTCGCGCACTTGCGCCGTCTCCAACCATGAGAGAGAACGGGTGCCGACAGGCTTCCGCCAGGTTTCCCGCATGGCCAAACCGCCCCCTGCTCCGCCCTCGCTCGAGGTGCTGCGCAAAGAGATCGACGCCATCGACCAGCAGGTCCACAGCCTGCTGATGGCGCGTGGCGACATCATCGACCGGCTGATCCAGGTGAAGCAGACCCAGGAGGTCGGCTCCGCGTTCCGCCCGGCCCGCGAGGCCGACATGATGCGCCGGCTGGTGATACGCCACCGCGGCATCCTGCCGCTCGACACCGTCGAGAGCATCTGGCGCGTCATCATTTCGACGTTCACTTACGTACAGGCGCCGTTTTCGGTGCATGCCGACATTTCGCTCGGCGAATCCGCGATGCGGGATTCGGCGCGGTTTCATTTTGGATTCACCGTTCCCTACGTCTCGCACTTCAGCGCGCCGGCCGCGGTCGAGGCGGTGGCAAGGTCGAAGGGCGACCTGGCGCTGGTCTCGGCGACCTCCAGCCGCACCCCGTGGTGGATCGCGCTGGAGGCCGACGGCGCGCCGAAGATCACCGCGCGATTGCCGTTCGTCGAACGCGCCGACCATCCCGCAGCCCTTCCAGTGTTCGTGGTCTCGCGCGTCGCCGACAGCGCCATGGTGACCGAAGTCGAGACCTGGAGCGTGCGGGTGTCCGGCTGGAACGCCGAGATCGCCCGCGCGCTGTCGCCGCTGGCGGAGATCGTCGCGGTGCCCGATACCGCCTTCGACGGGGCGGCGCTGCTGGTGTCGATTGCGGCCTCGAGCAGCCTCGAAAAGATCAAATCGGCCCTGATCGAAGCCGGTGCGTCGGTACGCTCGTCGGCTCTCGTCGGCAGCCATGCAACGCGCTATACGGTGCCCCCGAACGGGGCGACCAAGCCCTGAAAGCCCCGTTCCTTTCGGAGTTTCAAGATGTCCCGACCCGTGCCGAACCCCGGCATTCTCGATATTGCGCCCTACACGCCCGGCAAGAGCCCGGTGCCGGAGCCGGGCCGCAAGGTGTTCAAGCTGTCGGCCAACGAGACCCCGTTCGGCCCCTCGCCGAAGGCCAAGGCGGCCTACCAGGACGCCGCGGCGCATCTGGAGGACTATCCGGAAGGCACCTCGCGGGTGCTGCGCGAGGCGATCGGCCGCGCCTATGGGCTCGACCCCGACCGCATCATCTGCGGCGCCGGCTCCGACGAAATCCTCAATCTGCTGGCGCACACGTACCTCGCCCGCGGCGACGAGGCGATCTCCACTGCCCACGGCTTTCTGGTCTATCCGATCGCGACCATGGCGAACGGGGCTACCAACGTGGTTGCGCCGGAAACCAACTTCACCGCCGACGTCGATGCGATCCTCAAACTGGTCTCGCCGCGCACCAAGCTGGTGTGGCTGGCCAATCCGAACAACCCGACCGGAACCTATCTGCCGTTCGACGAGGTCAAGCGGCTGCGCGCCGGATTGCCCGCGCATGTGCTGCTGGTGATCGACGCCGCCTATTCCGACTACGTGTCGCGTAACGATTATGAAATCGGCATCGAACTGGTGGCGACCACCGACAACACCGTGATGACCCACACCTTCTCGAAAATCCACGGCCTCGCAAGCTTGCGGGTCGGCTGGATGTTCGGGCCGGCCAATATCGTCGATGCCGTCAATCGCATCCGTGGTCCCTTCAACGTCTCGACCCCGGCGATGCTGGCGGCGGTGGCCGCGATCGAGGATACCGCGCATCAGCAGATGTCGAAGGTGCACACTGAAAAATGGATCAAGTGGCTAACCGATGAGGTGACAAAACTCGGCCTCAAGGTGACGCCGAGCGTGGCGAATTTCATCCTGATCCATTTCCCGCAAGCCAAAGGCAAGACCTCGGCCGATGCCGACGCCTTCCTGACCAAACGCGGCCTGGTGCTGCGCGCGCTGAACAATTACGGCCTGCCGCATTCGCTGCGCATGACCATCGGCACCGAGGAAGCCAACCTCCTGGTGCGCGACGGCCTGCGCGACTTCATGGCGGGCCAGTGAACGCGGCGCCGCCATTCGACAAGATCGCGCTGATCGGCTTCGGCCTGATCGGCGGCTCGATCGCGCGCGCCGCGCGGGTGCAGGGACTGGCGAAACAAATCGTCGCCACCGCGCATTCGGCCAAGACCCGCGCGCGGGTGTCGGAGCTTGGCATCGTCGATGCCGTGGTCGAGACCAATGCGGAGGCCGTAGCAGACGCCGACCTCGTCATCCTCTGCATCCCGGTCGGCGCCTGCGGCCCGGTGGCGCAGGAAATCGCCGGTCATCTCAAGCCCGGCGCCATCGTCTCCGATGTCGGTTCGGTCAAGGGCGCGGTGGTGCGGGACATGGCGCTGCATTTGCCCAGGGCTGCGCATTTCGTGCCGGCGCACCCGGTCGCCGGCACCGAGCATTCCGGTCCCGATTCCGGTTTCGCCGAACTGTTCATCAACCGCTGGTGCATCCTCACTCCGCCCGAAGGCACCGACCCGGACGCGGTCGAGAAGCTGCGCGGGTTCTGGGCAGCACTCGGCGCCAGGGTCGAGATCATGACGCCGGACCACCATGACCTCGTGCTCGCCATCACCAGCCATCTGCCGCACCTGATCGCCTATACAATCGTAGGCACGGCGGATGAGCTTGAAGGGGTCACGCAATCCGAAGTGCTGAAGTTCTCCGCCGGCGGCTTTCGCGACTTCACGCGCATCGCCGCATCCGACCCGATCATGTGGCGCGACGTGTTCCTGACCAACAAGGACGCGGTGCTGGAAATGCTCGGCACCTTCAACGAGGATCTTTCCAAGCTGACCCGCGCGATCCGCCGCGGCGACGGCGAAGCGCTGTTCGAGCATTTCGCCCGCACCCGCGCCATCCGCCGCGGCATCGTCGAGATCGGCCAGGATTCCGCCGCCCCCGACTTCGGCCGTCCTCACGCGCAACTGGGGAAGAAGGCGGAATAAATCCGTCGTCCCGGCCTCCGAGCCGGGACCCATACGGCGTGATCTATCCGTTAGAAACAAGTGGCTGCAGTTCGCGCAACAATTGGCGCCGGTGGCTATGGGTCCCTGCTTTCGCAGGGACGACGCACAACGTTTCAGCGATGACGGTGTGCTCCCTCTCCCACCCAACTCGGGTTTATCCGAGTTGGGCATTTCAAATTGTCGAAGTCGGATATATCCGACTTCGATGTGGGAGAGGGTTGGGGTGAGGGGTTCAGGTCTATCGATAGAGCGTAACCCCTCACCCGGATCGTCTCGACGTTGTCGATGCGATCCGACCTCTCCCACAAGGGGAGAGGTAACGCGCGTTCGCGCGTGCCCAGATTTCGATTCTCAAACAGCGCGGAACAAGACACACTTCCGCGTTCCCGCGGCGCGATTCGTCCGGGCTTTGCAGTTATTTTCGCCCAGCAAAGGGCGTGGGGAATGCCGGGCGCACGATGCACCCGCAGCCCGGCAGGGCAGGGCAGGGCAGGCAGAAAAACAAGCCATGCCGGTAACAGTCACCACAGGTCCACCGGATCATCCCGGCATTCCCGCACACGAGTGGTTTTAACGGTTTCCTCCGCGCTCTCCCCGGTGACCGGGCTCGTTTGCCACCGTCGCCAGCGAAAGTTGCCTTCCGCCAACTTGACACCAGCGTCGGGGTGTCAGGACCACACGACTTCGCCGTCCGCCTTGAGCGCGTTCGTCAGCGCGCCATCGGCGTCCACCGCATCCCGCCCCGCGTCCGTGACGATCGCGATACGCCCCTTAAGGGGACGGGACAGCGAATCGTATAATCCGAAATTTCGATGGGGTCAAGCGATATTCTGATAAACAGAAATTATCGTGACAACGCAACGCCATAGCCCGGACGGAATGCGTTATCCTGAGGTGCGAGCCCTCTTGGCGAGCCTCGAAGGATGACTGGTTCGGTGCATGCGGCCATCCTTCGAGGCGCGCAAGCGCGCGCACCTCCAGCGACAACGGCAAAGCCGTTGCGCGGGGATGACGTCGGAGCGCGTTCTCAAAACAGCGGCGGCGTCTGTCCGACCTTCAGCGGGCCGAGGAACACCGCGCCGTCGACAAAACGCAGCGGGAAGGCGCGGGCCTTTCGCCCCTCAAGCATGGCCTCCTTGCCGAGCGCGTTGACGCCGGCGGCAAGGCCGGTGTTGACGTTCCGCTTGACCGCCTTGCCGAGCCCCGGAATCGCCCTGTCCAGCGCGCCGAGCAGGTTGCTGACATCCTGGCTTTTGACGCCGGGCGCGACGCGGTCCAGCGTCGACTGCGGCACGCCTTCGTCCAGCATTTTGTCGATTCCCAGCGCCGGTATCACCTTCTCGATGCCGGCCACCGTCATCTGCAGCTCGCCGTCGAGACGGCCGTTGGCGGAAAGCCCGAGCGTACCGGCGGCGACCGCGATCAGGTCGCCTTGCCCAAACCGCGACGCCACGATCTCGACATGGCCGCCGGCGGCCTGGATTTCCTTGAACCGCTGCGGCCAGGGTTTCGGCGAAAGATCCTTCAGGCCCGTCAGCATCGCCCGCATGTCGACATCGAACGGCTGCACCAGCAGCGGATGCACTTCCTGCACGCTGCCTTGCGCGATCTGCAGCACGGTTTCGATCACGGGATGATCCGATACGGAGCCTTCGGCGAGACGGCCGTGCAGCTCGATGTGTTTGGCGCGCGCCAGCGGAGTCTGCACCGGCCCGTTGATGCGGTCGACCGAAGGGTCGTCGAACACGATCGAGGCGCGCTGCGGGATGGCCGGCAGGCCGACCACGCTGCTGCGGGCCTTGCTCCAGTTCACGACCATCGAATGCTCAGGATTGCGATCGGCGATCAGGGCCGGTGCGGTGAATTCCGCGATCAAAAGCTTGGGATCGTAGACCTGCGCCACCACCAGGATTTCGCCGAGCTTTGCCGTAACAGGCGTTTGCGTCGCCGCCTGCCCCGCGGTCTGCGACACCAAAGCGACGCTGGCGCCGTCGCAACGCACTTCGAGGCGGAACGGGAAGCCGGCGACGGTCCGTTTCGTACAATCATAGACCCGGCCGGATTTCGCCTCCCGCGCCCGCCAGGCGTCGGCCTTGGCGTCGACCTGGGAGGCGGCATAGAACCAGAACGCGCTCCACGCCACAGCGGCGATCACGAGCAAGACGGGCATGATGAACAGGCGCCACAGCGGGCGCCGGCGCGGCGCGGGGGTTATTTCGGGCATGAGGCGACCTAGACCTGAGGATTTTGTCAATAAAGCGGTGCATTTACCCGAACTTGAGCACGAGGACTTGAACACAAGACTCGCACGCGCCCAAAGGTTAACGGGTTTTCATCGGCCGCAAAACTCTGCTAGCCGTGCTAGCCGATGTCAGCGAAAATCATGTCTGAAGCAATAGCATCACCGGGCGACCTCTGGGTGTTCGGCTACGGCTCGCTGATGTGGCGGCCGGGCTTCGAATTCATCGAGCGGGTCCAGGCGCTGTTGATCGGCGAGCACCGCGCGCTCTGCGTCTATTCTTTCGTGCATCGCGGGACACCTGAGAAGCCGGGTCTCGTGCTCGGCCTCGACCGCGGCGGCGCCTGCCGCGGCATCGCGTTCCGGGTCGCGGAAAAGCATCGCGCCGCCACCGTGGCTTACTTGCGCGAGCGCGAACAGGTGACTTCGGTCTATCGCGAAGTGATGCGGTCGGTGTGGCTGGAGAACGATGCGCGCCAGCGCGTCAGCGCGCTCACTTACGTGGTCGATCGCGGCCATGTGCAATATGCCGGGCGGCTGTCTCCGGCCGAGCAACTACGTCACGTGCGGCAGGGACACGGCCAGTCCGGCGTCAACCGCGACTATGTCCTCGCCACCGTCAAGGCGATCGAGGCGGAAGGTTTTCGCGACGGGCCACTGCATCAGTTGGCGATGATGCTGCACGATGAGACACCGCTGCGTCGGTGACTTCGCCCTCCCGTGGAAGGGTGACGATCCCTTCTGCAATGACGCATCCGCGTAGTCCGTCGAGCAAGTCGCGCGATCAAGCAGGAACGTACGTCAGCCTGAACACGTCCTCGCCAATTGGATCGCTGGTCACAAGGCGGAGCGATGGCCGGGGGCCGGCGAAGAACGGCTTGCCGCGGCCCAGTACGACTGGATGGAGGTAGAGTCGATACTCATCAATAAGACCAAGGTCGGTCAGGCTTCGCGCCAGGTCCGGTCCGGCGGCATCAATCTCCCCGACGAGTCGATCCTTCAGCCCGCGTATCACCGCCTCGATGTCATCCGAAACAAGCGTGGCGTTGGGACCGACCGACTTCAACGAGCGCGACACGACCCACTTCGGTTGCCGCCGCCAGGCCGCCGCGAAGTCGCGCTCTTCCGCGCCCCACTCGGGAAGGTCTTCGTCCCAGATGCGCATGACCTCGTACATGCGGCGGCCGTACACACTGCCCGTCAGCTCGCGCACGTGCTCGATGAAGTGACGAAACAGCACCGGACCAGGCGCAAATGCCGTGTGGTCGACGTAGCCGTCCAAGGACTGGTTCATTGCAAAGACGACCTTCGCCATGCTGCAAAATCTCCACCCAAGGGTCTTCAGAATAGCTCAAGCCGCCGTTACGCCGAAGTGACGACAAGAAACGCCCTACCCCTCCGCCTTCGCCCGACTCGGCACGCGGCCGAACAATTGCGCCTGCTCCGCTCGCGCGGCCTCGACCAGCCGGTTGGTGGCGTCTTCGATCGCTTCCTCAAGCCGCGCGATGAAATCGCGGCGCGCAAGGCCTGATGGCAAGGGATCGAGAAATTCGACCACCAGCGTGCCGGGATAGCGCATGAAGGTGCGGCGCGGCCAGAACAGTCCGGAATTCAGCGCCACGGGCAGGCAAGGCACGCCGCTGTTGACGTAGATCTGGCCGACGCCCGTCATGTAGTTCGGCGGCGCGCCGACCGGCCGGCGGGTGCCTTCGGGGAAAATGATCAGCTGCCGGCCGCTGCGGATTTCCTTCGGCGCCCGCCGCGCCATTTCCATCAGCGAGCGCATGCCGCCGCTGCGGTCGACGCCGATCATTTTCGATTTCAGCAGATACCAGCCGAAAAAGGGAATCCAGGCCAGTTCGCGCTTGTAGATGAACAGCGGCGCATCGAAGAATTGCATCAGGGCGAAGGTTTCCCACATCGACTGATGCTTGGAGGCGACGATCAGCGGTCCGGCCGGAATTTTCTCAAGCCCGCGGCATTCGAGCCTGGTGTTGCAGACCACCCGCATCAGCCAGACGCTGCTGCGCGACCATGCCTTGGCGATCGCCATGAAGGCCCGCGGCGGCATCAGGTAGGTCGGAAGCGCAACCAGGATCCAGAACACCAAAAGCGCATAGAACAGCACATTGTAGGCGAGCGAACGCAAGAAAATCGAAACCATCGAAAATCCGATCAGTTGGCTTCTGCCGTCGCCGGCCGGTGCGTCGGCAGCGAACCGGTCGGCTGCTCCGCGAACTCGGGCACGAGGTCCAGGCCGACATCGGCCAGACGCACCCGCACTTCGGCGGCGACGTATTTGACATATTCCGATAGCAGCAGCCGCACGGTCGCGCCATTGGTCCACCACGGCTCGTCGCGCCATTTGTCGGCGACCACCGCGAACGGAATCAGCTCGATGTCGGGCATCGCGTGCGACAATTCGACGATCGCCCGCGGCATATGGTAGTTCGACGTCACCACGATCAGCGACTTGAAGCCGCGCTCGTGCGCCCAGCGCCGCGTTTCGGCGGCATTGCTCCGGGTGTTGACCGCCGAACGGTCGAGATCGACGCAGCAGCTCAGCAGCGACTGGTTGTCGGACAGCGAACGGGAAATATCGCTGGCGCCGTTGGTCGGGCGCACGCCCGAGATCAACAGCCGCCTGCCGTAGCCATCGGCCAGCAATTCCATCGCGTCCGAGACGCGCGAGGAACCCCCCGTAAGCACCACGATGCCGTCGGCGTGGCCGGCGGGCTTGCTCTCGGCGCCGCGCAATTGCGCGATGAATCCGGCAAAGCCGGCAGCCGTCCCGACAAACACGATCGCCAGCGCCGCAACCAGCGTTGCGCGCAGCCGGCCGCGTCGCGGCCTGGAGGCTTCCGGCGGGTTTTGGTCGGTCGCCAAACTCATGTGATGCGGCAGGTCCTTTCTCCCTTGGCAAGTCTAGAACGTTTTCCTGCGAAGCGAGAGTCCGGTTTGGCGCGGTATCCTGCGCAAACCGTGTCAGTCGATGTCGTCCAGCGTGGCGAACAGCGTCCGCCGCGACGCCAAAGCGGTGATCGCCGCGATCAGCACCGCCTGGGCCGCCAGCGCCAGATAGCCCGACGGGCGCAGCGAAAACGTCCCCAGCAAGGCCGCGAACTGGTCACCGACCGGGGTGCCGGAAAACCAGCCGGCGATCGATTCAGAAAAACCGAAAGTCAGCATCGCGGCGCCGCCGCCGATCACCCCGCCCTCGAGGCCGAGGCGCAGGAAATGCCGCAGGAAGCGGTTGGCGATATAGCGGTCGCCGGCGCCGACGAAGTGCAGCACTTCGACGATCGGGCGATTGGCCGCCATCGCGCCCCGGGTGGCGAACGATACCGAAATGATGGTCGCGATAATCACCAGCGCCAGGATGCCGATGCCGGCAAATACCGTGGCGCCGGTCATGGTCCGCATCCGCTCGATCCAGGCGCGGTGATCGTCGACGCTGGCGGTCGGCGCCACCTGCGTCACCCTGGCGCGCAGTGCTGCCAGATCGAGCGGCGTGCCGGGCTGGACCCGCGCGACGATCACGCGCGGGATCGGCAGTTCGTCGAACGAAAGTCCGCTGCCGAGCCACGGCTCCAGCAGCTTGGCGGACTCCTGTTTGCTGAAAGGCTTGATCTCGATGATGCCGGGCTGCCCGCGTATCGCTTCGGTCGCGGCGGCCGCATCGCGGTCGAGATCGCGCCCGGCCGTCGGGCGCACCTGGATGGTGATCTCGCTTGCGACCTCGGACTGCCACTCGGCCGCCGACGCGCTCACCAGCAGCACCGTGCCGGTCGTGATCGAGGCGAGGTAGGTCATGATGGCGACCACGGCGACCAGCGCGCGGCCGGAGATCGAGGCGCGCGGCACGATCGGAGACAGGTTGCGCGCGAGCGCCGGCAGGTGCGGACGCTCGTAGCCGAGATCCACCAGCGGGCCGTGCTCGTGATCGGCTCTACTCATAGATATGCAACCGCCCTTGATGCAGCACCAGCCGCCGCGCCTCGTACTGGTCCATCAGGTTGATGTCGTGGGTCGCGATAATCACCGCGGTACCGGACTTGTTCAACTCGATGAACAGCCGCAGCAGCCGCCGTCCCAGGGTCGGATCGACGTTGCCGGTGGGCTCGTCCGCCAGCAACAGGTGCGGCCGCGAGATCACCGCCCGCGCGATCGCCGCGCGTTGCTTTTCGCCGCCGGACAGGATCGGCGGCAGCGCATCCATCCGCTCGCCGAGCCCGACCCATTTCAGCAGATCGATGACCTCCTTGCGGTAGCTCGATTCCTCGCGGCCGATCACCCGGAACGGCAGCGCCACGTTTTCGTAGGTCGTCATGTGATCGAGCAGGCGAAAGTCCTGCAGCACGATGCCGATCCGCTTGCGCAGGTCGGCGACCTGGTCCTTGCCGAGCAGCGACACGTCGTTACCGAACAGGTTGACCAGGCCGCGGGTCGGCCGCAGCGACAGGAACAACAGCCGCAACAGCGAGGTCTTGCCGGCGCCGGACGGGCCGGTGAGGAACTGGAAGGAATGGGCCGGGATCTGGAAACTCAGGTCGCGCAGAATTTCCGGGCCGAGCCCGTAACGCAATCCGACGTTTTCGAACCGGACCAAGCTCAGCTCCGCCCGCCGGGTTCGCTGCGGTTGCGACCCGGACCAAACGGTTTTGCGTCGGTTATGGTTTCCGATTCGTTAACGGTCGGCTTGTAGCATCGGCGCAGCGTCATTGTGGAGAATCGCTCCATGCACATCATTTGCCCGCATTGTACAACATCTTACGCCATCGAATTGGCCACCCTAGGCGCGGCGGGCCGCACCGTGCGTTGCTCCCGCTGCAAGGAGGTCTGGCTGGCCCGGCCGGAGGATGCAACCGAGCTTGCCGTCGCCGCACCCGCCATGGCGGCAGCCGGCGAACCGGCCGGGGATACGGCCCCCGCGGGCTGGGAAGCCCTCGCGCGCCAGGATGACGGCCAGAACCACGACCAGGACCAGCACCACGACCATGACCATGAAACCCCGGTCGTCGACAGCCCCTCGATTTCAGCCGGCTGGCCGGCTTCGGCCGACAGCGAGGGCGCGCCGGCGGCCGACTGGCCGTCGGCCGCGAGGGCCGATGTGCACGCCGTCGAGGCCGCACCCCGGCCTCGGCTGTCGTGGCTGCGAAACCTTTTGAAGCAGCCGGGATGGTTTGGCGCCGCCGGCAAACCGGTCGTCAGCCTGACCACGGTTTGCGCCGCGATGGGCGCGCTGGTGCTGGCGCTGGTGATCTGGCGCGTCGACGTGGTGCGGCTGCTGCCGCAGACCGCGACCTTCTACAAAATGGCCGGTCTCGAGGTCAATTCGCGCGGGCTGCTGTTCAAGGACGTCAAGGTCACCACCGAAACCGTCGAAGGCAAACCGGTGCTGGTGATCGAAGGCGTGATCGTCGGCGAAACCCGCAAGGCCGTCGAATTGCCGCGGCTGCGGTTTTCGGTTCGCGACGCCCAGGGCGCCGAGATCTACGCCTGGAATACGGTGCTGGAGCAGGCCGTGCTCAAGCCGGGCGAGAAAGCCTGGTTCAAGTCGCGGTTGGCGTCGCCGCCGCCGGAGGCGCGCAACATCGACGTGCGCTTCTTCAGCAGGCGGGATATCACCGCCGGTAACGCGTGACATGACGACGCGGTCCCGCGCGCGAAAGACCCTGATTCCATGCCGCGGGTCCTGATCGCCGACGACGAAGATTCGATGCGCAGGCTGGTGGCGCGCGCCATCGCCATGGACGGTCACGACACCGTCACCGCCGAAGACGGCGCGGAAGCGCTGGAGATCCTTAACCGCGAAGCCGGCGCAATCGACCTTTTGCTCACCGATATCCAGATGCCGGTGATGGACGGCATCGCGCTGGCGCTGGCCGCCGCCCGCGATTTCCCCAACCTGACGATCCTGCTGATGACGGGTTTCGCCGATCAGCGCGAACGCGCCTCGGGCCTCAACGCCATCGCCCATGACGTCGTGACGAAACCGTTTTCGGTGGCCGATATCCGCACCGCCGTCGCCGACGCGCTGGCATCGGGAAGGCGGGGTTAAGAAAGCTATCCAGGCAACACCACATGCTTGTCATGCTCCGCCACCGGGTCTCGCCTTCGGCGAGCCCAATGACAGGCTCCAGCGGGGCATCCAGTACGCTGCCGCTTCTCGGCTAAATTTCTGACGCCTCTGGAATACTGGATCACCCGCCTTCGCGGGTGATGACAGCGTGCATGCGTTGGAACTCTAATAATCCTTCAGCAGCCGCTCGATGTAATCGAGCTCGATCTGCGGGCGTTGCGGATCGGCGAGGCGGCGGCGGAGTTCTTCCAGGATCCGGCGCACCCGCTGGACGTCGATTTCGCCGGGGATCTTGACCAGGTCGTCGCCGTATTCGCGCCCGCGCAGCGGCCGCCCGAGCGGATCGGACTGATTGCCGCCGCTCTGCTGCCGGCCGGCGCGGGTGCCCGGGCCGTCGCCCTGTCCGTCGCCGTCGCCCTGCTGCATCGCCTCGGCAAGACTCCGGGCGCCCTTTTGCAGCCCTTCCAGCGCCTGCTGTTGCGAATCCACCGCGCCGTCGGCATTGCCCTCGCCGAGCCGTCCGTCGGCATCGCCCATGGCGCTGTCGGCCTCGCCGAGGCCGTCCTGATCGTCGCCCTGCCCGTCGCCCTTTTGCCCCATGCCGCGCTTGGCAAGCTCCTGCTGCAATTTCTTGAGCCGGTCGCGCAGGCCCTGCTGATCCTGCTGCAGGTCGCCCATGCCTTGATTGCCCTGCTTGCCGCGCAGGCGGTCGCGCCGCGAATCCTGGCCCTGCTTGAAGGTCTTGTCGCGCAGTTGCTGCTGCTTGCGGATCATGTCGCCGAGCTCGTTGAGCGCCTGCTCCATGTCGGCGTCGCCGGATTGGCCGGGCTGCGCCATCTGCAGGTTTTCCAGCATCTCCTGCAACTGCTCGAGCAGTTGCTTTGCGCCGTCCTTGTCGCCGGAGCGCGACAGCCGCTCCATGCGATCGAGCATGTTCTTGAAGTCCTGCTGGCTCAGCATCCTGGTGTTGGGATCGAGCGGCCGCGCCAGTTGCTGCGGATTGTTGCGCATCTGTTCGGCGAGCTGGCGGATGAAATTGTCCAGCGCGGCGCGCAGGTTCTCGGTGAGCTTCTTGATTTCTTCGTCGCTGGCGCCGCGCTCCAGCGCCTGCTTAAGCGCCTCCTGCGCCGCGCGCAACGCCTTGTCCACGTCGGTGATGTTGCCGTCCTCGATGGTGACGGCGAGCGCCCACAGGCTGGCGACCACCTCGCGCAACGCGTCGTCGCTGGTGGCGGCTTCGAGTTGCCGGGCGACGCTGTACAGACCGAGATACTGGCCGGCCTCGGTGAACAGTTCCGGCGCGATCATCAGCGCATCCAGCGCCACATGGACCTGCGAACTCTGGTTGGCGTCGAGCGCCAGGATGCGGCGCTGCTCGATCAGCGCCCGCGGCAGCGGCTTGGTGAACAGACGCTCGGGAAGCCGCATCTCGAACGGCTCGCTGCGCCCCTCGTTGCCGGCCTCATCCTTCGCGGTCAGGGTCAAGCTGACATCGGCGCCGGCGTACGGGTCCTCGCTGAGATCCTTGACGGTCTGACCGACCCCGTTGCGGGTGCGCGCATTCGGCAATCCCAGCGCAAATTGCGGCGCGGCGAACAGCGGCCGCGCTTCCGCGGCACCCTTCGGCGCGTCAATTTTCGAGGCATCGCCTTTCGCAGCGTCGTTGGGGCGGACCGCAAAATGCGCCTGCGCTTCGGTGACGCCGTAATCATCCTCGATCTTGTAGGACAGCTGCAGCGAACCGCGGGCCTGGCGTTCCGGGTCTTTGGCAAGCGCAATGGTGGGGGCGCGGTCCGGCGTGGCGCTGAATTTCCAGAGCGGCTGGCCGGAGGGCGCGCGGACATGCGCGGTGCCGTCGCCGGCAATGGTGAAATGTCGTTCGTTGGTGCCCTTGGGCGCCTGCTCGGCCGGCGCTACTTCGCTCACGCCGCCGCCGGCGATCACCTCGAGCGAGCCGCCGCTCGAGCGCACGATCAACGTGCTGCCGGCCGGGACCGGCAACGGGCCTGCGAAGGGGACCGCGGCTTCCTTGTTGGCCGCGGACAGAATGATCGGAGGCTTGCCGGTATAGACCGGCGGCGTCACCCAGGCATCGACCCGGATATTGGCCGGCGACAGCACGCCGTTCCAGTCGAACGCCGCGGCTACCCGCATGGCGCGCTCGTCGCCCGCCGCTACATAGGCCGCGACCAACATCACCGCGACCAGGGTGCGCAACGCCCAGGGATCGTGGATCGCAAGCCGCGGCGAAGGCAGCCCGGCGCGGATGCGCTTGATCGACGCCAAGGTGCGCGCGCGCTGCGCCTGCCACAGCGCCAGCGCGACCGGATCCTGGGTCGCGACCGTATCGGTAAGCGCGGTGGCCGGACGATGGCGGATGCCGGTGCCGCGGTCGAGCCGGCTCAGGCCCTCTTCGCGGCTCGGCCAGCGGAATCGTACCAGCGGAAACAGCGCGCCCAGCGCCAGCAGCACGAACAGGCCGAGCCCGATGGCGCGCGCGACAAACGGCAGCGCCAGCCACAATCCGGCCCAGGACACCACCAGAAACAGGCCGATGACGGTCAACAGCCGCGCCAGATGCGGCCAGCCTCGCTCCCACGCGATCGCATAGCGTGCCCGCTGCAGGGCCTCGGCCAGCCGCAGCCTGGCAACCGCATCGGGGTCGCGCGCGGGCTCTGACGGATCGGGGGTGGCGCCGCTCAACAAACCCTCCAAAAACGAAGCAGCCGAAGCAGCACCCTAGCACAAAGGCGGCAATGAGGCACCCGCCCGGAAGCGGCAACCCACACCCGGGAATCCGCATAACACGAAGGCGTGACTGCCGGGCTGCGACCCCGTAACGTCCGACGCCATCGCCACGGAGCAAACATCATGGACAAGAAAACGCACGACAAAGGACTGGAAATTCGCAAGGCAGTGCTGGGCGAGGTCTATGTCGCCAACGCGCTGAAGAACGCCGACGGTTTCAACAAGCCGTTTCAGGAACTGGTCACCGAATACTGCTGGGGCGCGGTGTGGGGCCGCGAGGAACTGCCGCGCAAGACCCGCAGCATGCTCAACCTGGCGATGATCTCGATCCTCAACCGGCCGCACGAATTGCGGGTGCATATCAAGGGCGCGCTGGTCAACGGCGTGACCAAGGACGAGATCCGCGAGATCTTCATGCAGGTGGCGATCTATGCCGGCGTACCCGCCGGCGTCGACAGCTTTCGCATCGCGCGCGAAGTGTTCGCCGAGATCGACAAGGGCTGAAAGAATACACTCACAGCCACGGCGCCAGCTTGTCCATCGCGATCACGGCATCGACATCGAGCCGTGGCCGCACCACCGCGTACTGGTCGTCCTTGACCAGCACTTCCGGGATCAGCGCCCTGGTGTTGTAGGTGCCGGACTGCACCGCGCCGTAGGCGCCGGCGGTCATCACGGCCAAAAGATCGCCCGATCGGGGCTCGGGCATGGTGCGCCCGAGCGCGAGATAGTCGCCGCTTTCGCAGACCGGCCCGACCACGTCGGCGACGATAGAATGCGCGCCTTGCGCGGCCTGGCGAACCGGCAGGATGTCGTGATGCGCCTCGTACAGAGTGGGGCGGATCAGGTCGTTCATCGCGGCGTCGATGATGACGAAATTCCTGGCGTCGCCATGCTTCACATAAATCACGCGGGTGACCAGAATGCCGGCATTGCCGACGATCATGCGGCCCGGCTCGAACATCAGCGTGCAGCCGAGATTGTGGGTGACGCGCTTGACCATCGCGGCGTAGGCCGCCGGCTCCGGCGGCGCCGCGCGGTCCATGTAGTACGGGATGCCTAACCCGCCGCCGAAATCGATATGCGCGATAGTGTGGCCATCGGCGCGCAGCACCTGCACGAACTCGGCCAGCATCCGGAACGCGGCTTCCATCGGAGCCAGCTCGATGATCTGGCTGCCGATATGCATGTCGACGCCGGTGACCTTGATCCCCGGCAGCCTGGCGGCGCGGGCATAGACCGCGCGGGCGCGGGTCAGCGGCACGCCGAACTTGTTCTCCGACTTGCCGGTCGAGATCTTCGCGTGCGAGCCGGAATCGACGTCGGGATTGACCCGAACCGAGATCCGCGCCACCCGCCCCATCTCGCTGGCGATCCGCGACAGCAATTCCAGTTCGGGTTCGGATTCGACGTTGATGCAAAGAATGTCTTCGGCCAGCGCGGCGCGCAGTTCGGTTTCGGTCTTGCCGATCCCCGAGAACAAAATCTTCTGCGGCGGGATGCCGGCCGCCAGCGCGCGCTTCAACTCGCCGCCGGAAACCACGTCCGCGCCGGCGCCAAGCCTGGCCAGCGTGCGCAACACCGACTGGTTGGAGTTGGCCTTCATGGCGTAGCACACCAGCGCCTTCTCACCGGCGAAGGCGTCGCTGAACACCCGGTAATGGCGCTCCAGGGTCGCGGTCGAATAGCAGTAGAACGGCGTGCCGACCGCATCCGCCAGATCGGAAAGATTCACCGCCTCGGCGCAAAGCACGCCGTCGCGATAATCGAAGTGGTTCATGGCTGGTGTTCCAATTCTGACATTCGCATCCCCTCGCAGCGAATACTTTTGCGAATGTTAGAACCCAAGGGAACACCGGCCAAAACTAATTCTGCTGCGGCCCTGGATTTGACATTCGCAATGAGAGCTCGCGGAAAAACCGTAGCGGATGTCAAATCCACCGCACCGGCTCAGTCGTCCAGCAGCGGGTCGAGAATGATGCGCTTCTTGGCGCCCTTGGCAGCTTTCGGCCCCTGACCCCTTTCGGCAGTCGGCGCAAGCGCGCCCGGTTTCGGCGCCTCCTCGGCGCCGGATTCGGCCGCTGCCGCCGCGGTCGCCTGCGGCGAGGCGGCCGGCGGCAAATCGAGGCCGCCTTTGCGCCCGCAGCCGCCAAGCGCCAGCACGGCGGCGCTCAGCAGGATGAGGGCCCATCCGCTGGATGTTGGACGGTAGTTGCGATTCACGACAAAATCCCCGATGCGGCGGCACCATACAAAGATTGCCCGGTTCTGGCGAGACCTGCAGCGAGCTGAATTTCCAGTGAAATTTGCCGGCTCAGCCTAATTTCCGCTCTTTTTCCAGTCGCTTGAGCCAGGCTTTGGCCTGCGCCAGCACGTTTTTCGGAGCCGTGCCGCCATAGCTCGTCCGGCTTTTCACCGAGGCTTCGACCGAGAGAACGCTCAGGGCGTCCCTGGTGATTTTCGGCTCGATCGCCTGCATTTCCTCAAGCGCCAGTTGGTGTAACGGCACGCCCCGTTTCGACGCCCTGGCGACAATGCGCCCGGTGACATGATGGGCGTCGCGGAATGGCATCTTCAGCGTCCGCACCAGCCAATCGGCAAGGTCGGTGGCGGTGGCATAGCCCTCACCCGCGGCGGCCTTCATCCGCGCCTGGTCCGGCACCATGTCGGCGACCATTGCCGTCATCGCCCGGATCGCCAGCGAAAGCGCGCCAAAGGCCTCCATCGCGCCCTGCTTGTCCTCCTGCATGTCCTTTTGATAGGCCAGCGGCAGGCCCTTCATCACGATCAGCAGTGCGGTCAGCGCGCCGATCACCCGGCCGGTCTTGGCGCGGACCAGTTCGGCGGCATCCGGATTGCGTTTCTGCGGCATGATCGAGGAGCCGGTGGTGTACTTGTCGCTCAGCCGCACCAGCCCCACCAGCGGCGAGGTCCAGATCACGATTTCCTCGGCGAAGCGCGACAGGTGCACGGATGCGATCGCCGCCGCCGACAAGGTCTCCAGCACGAAGTCGCGATCCGAAACCGCGTCGAGCGAATTGGCCATCGGCCGGTCGAAGCCGAGCGCCTTCGCGGTGGCGGCGCGATCGATCGGGAACGAGGTGCCGGCCAGCGCGGCAGCCCCCAGCGGCGATTCATTGAGGCGGTTGCGCGCATCGGCAAAGCGGCCGCGGTCGCGCGCCGTCATCTCGACATAGGCGAGCAGATGATGCCCGAACGTCACCGGCTGCGCGGTCTGCAAATGGGTAAAGCCCGGCATCACGGTGCCGGCATGTTCGATCGCCCGCGCCACCAGCGCCTGCTGGAACGCGGCCAGCGCCGCATCGGTCTCGTCGATGGTGTCCCGGACGTAGAGCCGGAAATCGGTCGCCACCTGATCGTTGCGCGAACGCGCGGTGTGCAGCCTTCCCGCCGCGGGGCCGATCAACTCGCCGAGCCTGCTCTCGACATTCATGTGAATGTCCTCGAGCGCGCGCTTGAAATCGAACGATCCGTTGCCGATCTCTGACAAAATCGTGTCTAGACCCCTGGCGATATTTTTCGCATCGTTCGCGGTGATAATGCCTTGCGCGGACAGCATCGCGGCATGGGCCTTGGACGCGGCAATGTCCTGGGCATACAGGTGCCGATCGACGTCGATGGAGACGTTGATTTCCTCCATAATGGCGTCGGGGCGCTCGGTGAACCGGCCGCCCCACATCTTGTTGCTCATGACCTGTTACTCATGAATCTGCTGCCGATGGTCACGCCCAAACGCATCGTTCCGGGGCGCAACCTGCGCGACCAAAACCCTGCATAGCCGTATCTGATACAGGATGACAAACGATATGCCTGAACAATCCCCGCCCCGCCCCACCGCCACACGCCGGATTCCTTACGCGATCGCGGCGGTGTTGATCGGGGCTGTGATCGGGTTTGCCGGGATATACGGCTTTGGCGCGCTCAAGCGCAACACCGCCGGCGATCCCGCCTGCCGCCCGGCGGTGGCGCTTTCCGGCAGGATCGCGCCCTTGGCCCATGGCGAAGTCGCAGCGTTAACCATGGCCACAACTCCCCTGAGGCTGCCGGACCTCGCCTTCGAGGATGCCGACGGCAAGCCCAGAAAACTCTCGGACTGGCATGGCCGCACCGTGCTGGTGAACCTGTGGGCGACCTGGTGCGTGCCCTGCCGCAAGGAGATGCCGGCGCTTGACGCCCTGCAAAACCGGCTGGGCGGCGCGAATTTCCAGGTGGTCGCCGTCAACATCGACACCCGCGACCCGGAAAAGCCGAAGAACTTCCTGAAAGACGCCAAGCTGACCGGGCTTGGCTATTTCAGCGATCCAAAAGCCAAGGTTTTCCAGGATCTTAAAAGCATAGGCCGAGCGCTGGGGATGCCGACCTCGGTGCTGGTCGACGGTCAGGGCTGCGAGATCGCCACGATTGCCGGGCCGGCGGAATGGGACAGCGACGACGCCATGAAGCTGATCGCGGCGGCGATTGCGCCGTAAGAGGCAGCCATAAGCTCAGGTCGTCAAAAAAATCAGGTTGTCATACGCGGGCTTGACGAACTCTAGCGCGTCGGGACCGGCTTGTCGCCGCGATAGTCGTAGAAGCCGCGCTGGGTCTTGCGACCGAGCCAGCCGGCCTCGACGTATTTCACCAGCAGCGGACACGGCCGGTACTTGGAGTCCGCCAGACCCTCGTGCAGCACCTGCATGATCGACAGACAGGTATCGAGGCCGATGAAATCGGCGAGCTCGAGCGGCCCCATCGGATGGTGGGCGCCGAGCTTCATCGCGGCATCGATTGCCTCGACGTTTCCGACCCCCTCATACAGCGTGTAGATCGCCTCGTTGATCATCGGCAGCAGGATTCGGTTGACGATGAAGGCCGGAAAATCTTCCGAGACCGCGATCTGCTTGCCGAGCCTCGTCACGAAATCCTTTGCGGCGTCGAAGGTGGCGTCGTCGGTGGCAATTCCGCGGATCAATTCGACCAGCTCCATCAGCGGCACCGGATTCATGAAATGAATGCCGATGAAGCGCTCGGGCCGGTCGGTAGACGCGGCAAGGCGGGTGATCGAGATCGACGAGGTGTTGGAGGCGACGATGGCTTCGGGCTTCAGCACCGCGCAGACATCGTGGAAAATCTTGCGCTTGGTCTCTTCCTTTTCGACCGCGCTCTCGATCACCAGGTCGCACCCGGCAAGCCCGTCCACGGTCTCGGAGGAAGCGATTCGCGCCAGCGCCTGCTTGCGCGTGTCCTCGGTGATGATCTTCTTGGAGACCTGGCGCGACAAATTGCCGTTGATGGTCGCCATACCCGACTTCAGCCGATCGGCCGACACGTCGTTGAGCACCACGTCGAACCCGGCCAATGCCGCCACATGCGCGATGCCGTTGCCCATCTGGCCCGAGCCGATTACGCCGACCTTCTTGATCATAACCGCCATCTTGTCATCTCACCGGGGCGACGCTGCGAACCCCGCGCCTGCCCGTCCCTTTGTATAAACACTGGCCGGAATCCGTTCATCCGGCCGGCTGATTCAATCGTCATTATTTCCCGAGCTTGCCGATCGCCTCGGTCAGTTGGGGAACCACCTGGTACAGATCGGCGACCAGGCCGTAATCGGCGACCTGGAAGATCGGCGCGTCTTCATCCTTGTTGATCGCGACAATCACCTTGGAATCCTTCATGCCGGCGAGGTGCTGGATCGCGCCCGATATGCCGATGGCGATATAGAGTTCCGGCGCCACCACCTTGCCGGTCTGGCCGACCTGCCAGTCGTTCGGTGCGTATCCGGCATCGACCGCGGCGCGTGACGCGCCGACGCCGGCGCCGAGCGCGTCGGCCAGCGGCTCGATGTATTTGGCAAAATTCTCGCGGCTCTGCATGGCGCGGCCGCCGGAGACGATGATCTTCGCCGAGGTCAGTTCGGGACGGTCGCTTTTCGCGACTTCCTCGCCGACAAAACTCGACAGGCCGGGATCGGCCGCGGATGCGGCATTTTCTATCGCCGCGCTGCCGCCGCCGCCGGCCGCGGCGAATGTCGAGGTCCGCACCGTGATGACCTTCTTGGCGTCTTTCGATTTCACGGTCTGGATCGCGTTGCCGGCATAGATCGGCCGCTCGAAAGTATCAGGCGAAACCACCTTGATGATTTCCGACACCTGCATCACGTCGAGCAGCGCCGCGACCCGCGGCATCACGTTCTTGAAGCGCGAGGTTGCGGGCGCGACGAAAGCGTCATAGCCGGGGGCCAGCGCCACGATCAGCGCCGCCAGCGGCTCGGCCAGGTCATGGGCGTAGGCATCGCCTTCGGCGAGCAAAACCTTTTTGACGCCGGCGAGTTTGGCCGCAGCTTCAGCCGCAGCCCTGGTACCCTCGCCGCCGCCGGCGACCAGGATATGGACCTCGGCGCCGAGTTGGGCGGCCGCGGTCAGCGCCTTGTTGGTGGAGTCCTTTAAAACTTCGTGCTCGTGTTCGGCAATCAACAGCGTCGTCATCTAGAGAACCCCGGCTTCATTCTTGAGCTTCGATACCAGCTCGGCGACGTCCTTGACCTTGACGCCTCCCTTGCGGCCCGGCGGCTCGGAGGTCTTGAGGATTTCCAGGTGGGCTGTCAGATCGACGCCGTAGTCGGCCGCGGTCTTGTCGGCGATCGGCTTCTTCTTGGCCTTCATGATGTTGGGCAGGCTGGCGTAGCGCGGTTCGTTCAACCGCAAGTCGGTGGTGACGATCGCGGGGCCCTTCAGTTTCACGGTCTGCAGGCCGCCGTCGACTTCACGCGTCACTTTGAAATCGGAACCGTCGACTTCAAGCTTGGAAGCGAAGGTCGCCTGCGACCAACCGAGCAGGGCGGCCAGCATCTGGCCGGTCTGGTTGGAGTCGTCGTCGATCGCCTGCTTGCCGAGAATGACGAGGCCGGGCTTTTCTTCATCGGCGATCGCTTTGAGGATCTTCGCCACCGCCAGCGGTTCGACATTGCCGTCCGCCTTGACCAGGATGCCGCGATCGGCGCCCATCGCAAGACCGGTCCGGATGGTTTCCGAGGCCTGCGCCGGGCCGATCGAGACCACCACCACTTCGGTTGCCTTGCCGGCTTCCCGCAGCCGCAGGGCCTCCTCGACCGCGATCTCGTCGAAGGGATTCATCGACATCTTGACATTGGACAGTTCGACGCCCGATCCGTCGCTTTTGACCCGGACCTTGACATTGTAATCGACCACCCGCTTGACCGGCACCAGAACCTTCATCGATCCTCTTTCGCTTGCATTTTTGCGTATTGATCAGCTTGGGCGCGGAACCTAAAGGTCCCGCCTACCCCGGTCAACGCGCGAAGGCCAAAAATCGGCCCCGGCTGAGCGCGTTTAACGGTTCTGGCCGGGCACCCACAGCACGTCCCCGGCGCCGTTATCGTTCATCGCGCGGCTGGCGACGAACAGGAAATCCGACAGCCGGTTCATATACTGGATCGCGGCGTCGCCGACCGGCTCGTTGGGCTGGGCCGCGAGTTCCACCATGATCCGTTCCGCCCTGCGGCATATGGTTCGCGCCAGGTGCAGATAGGCCGCAGCCGGCGTGCCGCCGGGCAGCACGAAAGAGGTCAGCGGCGCCAGCTTCGCATTCAAGCTGTCGATATCGTGCTCGAGGCGTTCGACCTGGCTCGACAGCATCCTCAGGCGTTCCGCCTTGCCTTCGCGCTGGGGCACCGCAAGATCGGCGCCGAGATCGAACAGGTCGTTCTGGACGAGGCCCAGCATCGCATCGAGGTCGCGCGCTTGCGCCAGATGCAGCCGTACGATGCCGATGGCGGCGTTGGTTTCGTCGACGGTTCCATAGGCAGCGATGCGCAGATCGTATTTCGGACGGCGTTCGCCGCTGCCGAGCGCCGTGGTACCGTCATCGCCGGTTCGCGTGTAGATACGATTGAGGACGACCATGATCCATCTCCCCTTTAGCGCTTCAGCGCCCCATGGCCCAGACCGTGAGCATGGTGATGACGATCGCGACGAATTGCAGCAACACCCGTAACCGCATCAGCCTCTGGGACCGATTCGGCGATCCGCCCCGCATCATGTTGATCAGGCCCAATAGCAGCACCAGCGCAACGGCGGCAACCGCCAGGGGAAGAAGAATCGAGCTCAGAAAGGATGCCATCGGCGCTACATAACACCGCGTTGGGCGCTCCGCCATGATCCCGGCCGGCCGCGACGATGGTGTTACGATCTGGCTTTTAGCTCAATAATATCAGATGGTAGCGTAGTGTCGTCGCCGGAGAGTCTGTTGCATCGATGCGCCGGTCGAACCCCTCTTCCATCAGGCCAAGGTGAAATGTGAGGCAAGTCCGCTACATCTTTCACGTCACCATCGACGCGTTCTACACGTTTCTGGCCGATGACGGCTGGGCGATCGCCAGCCACATCGCGCTCTCGACGCTGATGGCGCTGTTTCCGTTCCTGATCGTGCTGACCTCGCTGGCCGGCTTTTTCGGCTCGAAGGAACTCGCCGACCAGGCGGTCGGACTGCTGCTGCAAGTCTGGCCAAAGCAGGTCGCCGATTCGCTGGCGGGCGAGATTCACGACGTACTGACGACAAGCCGCGGCGACATCCTGACCATCGGCGCGGTGCTCGCGGTGTATTTCGCCTCCAACGGCGTCGAAGCGCTGCGCGTGGCGCTCAACCGCGCCTATTCGGTGCTCGAACCGCGCCGCTGGTACTGGCTGCGGCTGGAATCGATCGGCTATACGCTGGTCGCTGCGTTCAGTTCGCTGGCAATGGCATTCATGATCGTGCTGGGTCCACTGATGCTGGAAGCCGCACGGCGGCATATTCCGCTGATCGTCGAGAGCAACGAAAACTATCTCAACCTGATGCGCTACGGCATCACCGTCACCGCGCTGATCATCGCCCTCTTCATCCTGCATCTGTGGCTTCCGGCGGGACGCCGCAGGCTGCTGCAGATCCTGCCCGGCATCATCTTCACCATGGTGGCGTCGCTGGTGTCGGGCATCGTGTTCGGGCAATACCTCGCGCGGTTCGCCAACAACTACGTCACCATGTATGCGGGGCTGGCGTCGGTCATCATTGCGCTGGTGTTCCTGTATTTCATCGCCGCGATCTTCGTCTATGGCGGCGAACTCAACGCGGCGATCATCAAGTCGAAGCTGCCGCACGGCGTGTCGCTTCACGCAGCACAGTCGCTAAAGCCCGCGGACTCACAGGCTTGACCAGAAAGGCGTCGGCGCCGGCCGCGCGCGAGGCCGCCTCGTCTTCGCCGCGGCCCGATACCCCGACGATCGCAATGCGGCCGAACGGCGCGCCTAACTGACGAATCCGCCTGATGGCCTCGATGCCGGTAATGCCCGGCAGCACCATGTCCATCAGCACGGCGTCGAAACCGCCCTGCGCGATGCGCTCGGCGGCAATCTCGCCGCGCCCGATGAATTCCGCCTGATGACCGAGTTCGGTGAGGATCGCATTGAGCACGACGCGGCCGAACGGATTGTCCTCGACGCTGAGAATGCGTAGCGCCCGTCCCGGGTCCGGCGAGGTTTCGGGACCGGCGCCTGCAACGGCCGGTTTCGACAGCTTCGCGCGGGTCAGGACCACCGTCAGCGTGAAGGTAGTTCCGCCATTGCGCCGCTGGGTCACGGCGATGTCGCCTCCCATCGCGCGCGCCAGTTGTTTCACCGACGACAGGCCCAGCCCGGCGCCGCCGAATCGCGACGCGATGCTGACATTGGCCTGCGAGAACGGGCGGAACAGGCGCTTGATCTCGCCGAGGGTGAGGCCGATTCCGCTGTCGGAAACCGCAAAGGCGACGCCGACCTTGCCTTTCACGGCACGGATCGGCGCCACCGCCAATGCGACGGCGCCGGCTTCGGTGAACTTCACCGCGTTGTCGATCAGGTTTTCCAGCGCGGCGCGCAGGCGCACCGGATCGCCGGTCACGAATGCCGGAAGCTGTTCGGAAATCTCGACCGACGATTGCAGGCCCTTGGCGGTGGCCCGTCCCGCCAGTGAATCGCCGGCGCTGCGCGCCAGCGCCCGCAAATCGAAGAAGTCCTGCCGCACGCCAAGCCCGGCGCCGCCGCTCCGCGCCGCATCGACGAACAGTGTCGCGAGGCTGGCGAGATGCTCGGCGCCGGCCTTGATGGTATCGGCCCAGCGCCGCTCGCGCTCGCCGAGGTCGGATGTCGCCAACAGATCGCTGATCGCCAGAATTCCGGTGAGTGGCGTGCGCACCTCGTGCGCAAACGCGGCCAGCGCCACCTCGACCATGCCGGGCGAGGCGGTCCTGGTGGCGCGCTTGTTCGGCGGCCGTTTTTTCGCAGGCCGCTTGGTGCGCCGCGGGCGCGATTTAGGCGCCATGATTCCCCCGACCCTGCTGGCCTCACCATGCCATGGCCAGGCTGGCGGAGTCACGCCGGACGATGTTTCGGCTCAGGCAAGGCCGACCAGACGGCGGATGCCCGTTGGCGTCGCTCCCGCGGCGCGGAGTTCCCGAAGGCCGGTAGCCGCGGTCGATTTCGAAAGCTTGCCTCCCGCGCCGTCGAGAATAAGGCGGTGGTGCCGGTAGGCCGGCTGCGGCAAATCGAGCAATCGCTGCAGCAACCGATGGACGCTGGTCGACCAAAACAGGTCCCGCCCCCGGACCACGTCGGTCACGCCTTGCAAGGCGTCGTCGACCACCACCGCGAGGTGATAGCTGGTCGGCGTCTCCTTGCGCGCGAGGATGACGTCGCCCCAGGCTTGCGGCCGCGCGGTCACCGCGCCGGTTTCACCATCGGGACCTTCGCCGTCTTCGATCCAGCCGAGATCGCCGGCGCGCGCGCATGCAGCGGCCATATCGAGCCGCAGCGCATAGGGCGCGCCCGATTCAAGCAGGCGCGTACGCTCGCCCGATGGCAGCGACTTTGCCGCGCCCGGATAGAGCGGCACGCCGTCGGGGTCGCACGGCCAGCGGGAATTCGCATCCTGCTGCGCCAGCAGCCTCGCGATCTCGGCGCGGCTCTCGAAGCTCGGGTAAACCAGGCCCTCGGCTGAAAGCTTCTCGATCGCCTGGCGGTAGCGGGCCAGGTGCTCGGATTGCCGCCGCACCGGCTGCTCCCAGGCGATGCCGAGCCAGCCGAGGTCTTGATAGATCGCGGCCTCGAATTCCGGCCTGCAGCGGGCCGTGTCGATGTCCTCGATGCGCAGCAGCAACCGGCCGCTCGCCTTTCGCGCCAGGTCGTCATTGAGCAACGCCGACAAAGCGTGGCCGAGATGCAGATAGCCGTTCGGGCTCGGCGCAAAGCGGAAGACAGGCGGCATCGATCGAAACTCGTCGTTGCCGGACATAGTAGTCTGCTTTAGGCAGACTACGTAGACTTGTCTGCGCTCCGGCAATCCATCTTTTTCACGAGACTCTGTTACGATAGGAGATGGATGCGCGGGTCGAGCCCGCGCATGACGACCTCAGCAAATTGAATCCATTCGCAATGACCATCCACCTCAACTCCCAGGCCGACCTCGAACACGCCGTCACCACGCTGGTAAAGCGCGACCCGCGGCTGAAACCGGTGTTTGAAGTTGCGGGCATGCCGGCGCTGCGGCGGCGCGAGGCCGGCTATGCCGGTCTCGCGGCCATCGTGTGCGGCCAGCAAGTGTCCACCGCCAGTGCCGCGGCGATCTGGGGGCGCGTGAGCGCGGCGTTCGATCCGTTTCATCATGATGCGCTGCGCCGTGCCCGCGCCGACCGCCTCGGGCGGCTCGGCCTGTCGGCGGCAAAAATCAAGACCTTGAAGAACCTGGCGCGCGAAATCGCCGCCGAACGTCTCAATCTCGACGTGCTGGCGCACGAGGACGCCGACGCCGCGCACAGCACGCTGACGGCGTTGCACGGCATCGGTCCCTGGACTGCCGACGTCTACCTGTTGTTTTGCCTCGGCCATGGCGACGCCTGGCCGGCGGGCGATCTCGCCGTGCAGGAAGCGGTCAAGCTTGGCCTCGGGCTCAAGGCGCGGCCGACCGCGCAGCAGATGGCGCCGCTGGCGGAGCCGTGGCGGCCGCTGCGCGGTGCCGCGGCACATCTGTGGTGGGCCTATTACCGGGCGCTGAAAAAACGCGACGGGGTGATCGCGGGAACGGACAAAGCGAAAGCCGTTCCAGGCAGGAAATCCACGGTAAAACGGCGGACGGCCAAAGCAGGGATCGGCAAGTGAATGCGCGGCCCGCCCTTTCTGCACGATCTCAAAGGGTATAGGTTTTAAAGGTCAGGGAAAACGCTGCAAAGACGGCTGGGTGCGAGACCGCGAATGCTCGACAAAACGGATGACATTTCGATCGCCACCGAGAATTGGCTGGCGCGGTTCGAAGACGCCCTCGCCAAGTCCGACGATGCCTTGCTGAACAGCCTGTTTCATCCCGACAGCCATTGGCGCGACGTGCTGGCCCTGACGTGGCGCTTCACCACGATCGGCGGCCGCGAAGCCATCGTTGCGGCGTTGAAAGCCCATAGCGGTCGAGCCGGGCCGGCCGGCTTCAGCCTCGATCCCGATCGGGCCGCACCCCGCAAGGTGGCGCGCGCGGGCACCCAGGCAATCGAGTCGATCTTCCGGTTCGAAACCACGGAAGGGCGCGGCAGCGGAATCCTGCGGCTGATTCCGGATAGCGCCGACGGCAACCGGCTAAAGGCGTGGACGCTGCTTACCGCGCTGGAAGAACTGAAAGGCTTCGAGGAACAGCTCGGCACGGCGCGGCCGCGCGGCAACGCCTATTCGCGCGATTTCCGCGGCCCCAACTGGCTCGATTTGCGTAAAGCCGCCGGCGAATATGCCGACCGCGATCCCGTCGTTCTCGTCGTCGGCGGCGGCCAGTCCGGATTGTCGATCGCGGCCCGGCTGAAGCAGTTGCAGGTCGACACCCTGATCGTCGACCGCGAGGCGCGGATCGGCGACAACTGGCGCAATCGCTATCACGCGCTGACGCTGCACAACCAGGTGCAGGTCAACCACCTGCCCTACATGCCGTTTCCGCCGAACTGGCCGACCTACATTCCCAAGGACAAGCTCGCCAACTGGTTCGAGGCCTATGTCGAAAGCATGGAACTCGATTTCTGGACCGGCACCGAATTCGAAGGCGGCAGCTACGACGAACAACAGCAGCGCTGGACCGTGACGCTGCGCCGGGCGGACGGCAGCCGGCGCCGGATGCATCCGCGTAACGTCGTGATGGCCACCGGCGTGAGCGGCATTCCGAATTTGCCGGATATCCCGTCGCTGAAGAATTTCGCCGGCACGATCGTTCATTCCAGCCGTTACAGCGACGGCGAGGACTGGACCGGCAAGAAGGCGCTGGTGATCGGCACCGGCAACAGCGGCCACGACATCGCGCAGGATCTGTATTCAAGCGGCGCCGAGGTCACGCTGGTGCAGCGCAGTCCGACGCTGATCGTCAGCATCGAACCGTCGGCGCAACTGGTCTACTCGCCGTATAACGAAGGCACGGTCGACGACAACGACCTGATCGCGACCTCGATGCCGCTGTCGCTGGCGCGAAAAAGCCACCGGCTGGTGACGGACCAGTCGAAGGAACTGGACAAGGACCTGCTCGAGGGCCTGCAGCGCCGGGGATTCAAGCTCGACTACGGCGAGGACGGCACCGGCTGGCAGTTCAAATATCTTACCCGCGGCGGCGGCTACTATTTCAACGTCGGCTGCTCCGATCTCGTGATCTCGGGCGAGATCGGCCTCGTCCAGTTTTCCGATATCGAAGGGTTCGTCGCGGAAGGCGCGCGGATGCGCGATGGCACGATGCTTGCCGCCGACCTGATCGTGCTGGCGACCGGCTACCGGCGCTGGGAGGAACTGGTGCGCAAACTGTTCGGCGATGATGTTGCCAAGCGCATCGGCCCGATCTGGGGTTTTGGCGACGACCAGGAAATGCGCAACATGTTCACCCGCACCGCGCAGCCCGGTCTCTGGTTCATCGCCGGCGGCTTGGCGCAATGCCGGATCAACTCGAAATATCTGGCGCTGCAGATCAAGGCGATCGAGCAAGGGTTGCTGGCGAAGGCGGTCTGACTTTCTTCCCTTCTCCCCTTGCGGGAGAGGGAAAAAGGGAGAAACACATGCCGACCATTCTGGGCGCAGGCGAGCATCGCTACCGCGTGGCGGAGAACTGGGCCAGGCTTCCCGGCGGCTGGCATCTCACCGACGTTGCTTCCGTCGCGGTCGACAGCAAGGATCGCATCTACGTCTTCAATCGCGGCGTCCATCCGATGGTGGTGCTGGATCGCGACGGTAATTTCATCACCAGCTGGGGCGAAGGGCTGTTCAGCCGCGCGCATGGGCTGCATATCGACGGCGACGACAATCTCTACTGCACCGATGACGGCGACCATACCGTGCGCAAGTGCTCGACCGGCGGCAAGGTACTGCTGACCATCGGCATCCCGCACCAGCCGGCGCCCTTCATGAGCGGCGAGCCGTTCCACCGCTGCACCCACACCGCGCTTTCGCCCAAAGGCGAGATCTATGTGTCGGACGGCTACGGCAATGCCTGCGTCCACAAGTACACCCCGGACGGAAAGCTGATCAAAACCTGGGGCGAGTCCGGCACCGATCCCGGCCAGTTCAATATCGTCCACAACATCGTCACCGACGCCGACGGCTGGGTCTATGTCGCCGACCGCGAGAACCACCGCGTCCAGGTGTTCGACGGCAACGGCAAGTACGAGACGCAGTGGAACAACCTGCACCGGCCCTGTGCGCTGCATTGCTGCGGCGGCAAGGCGCCTGTTTTCATTATCGGCGAACTCGGCCCCGGCATGGCGGTCAATCGAAGGCTGCCGAACCTGGGCCCGCGGCTGAGCTTCGTCGATTCAAAAGGCAACCGCATCGCGCGGCTCGGCGGCGAGCATGGTCCGGGCATCGAGACCGGCAAGTTCCTGGCGCCGCACGGCATCGCGATGGATTCAAGGGGCGACATCTATGTCGGTGAAGTCGGCGTCACCGACTGGAAGACCAGCTTTCCGGACACGCCGATGCCGGCGGAGGTTGCCGTGGTCCGCTGCCTGCAGAAACTGGAAAAGGTTTGAACGATCTTACACCGCGCGCTTGACCAGCACCGCATGCGGCAGCTGGGCAAAGTTCGCGTTCTCGTGGGCGATCCACAGCATCAAGCCCGAGACGGCGAGTGCGAAGACAATGACGGCGACCTTGAACATGGCGGCCTCCTCTACGAGGGATATAGGTCGCGCCACTCCGCACGCCAGTTCGACGCGGCCGGAGTCTTCCGGCGCCATGTCAGGATCGTTGCCATTTGTTCATGGAACCGGCCGCTTCATTCGGCCTTGAGATTGGCCGCCTTGATGATCGGCCACCAGCGTTCGGCCTCGGCCTTCTGGAACGCTGCCAAGGCCTCCGGCGATTGCTGGTCGAGCGGCGCGATCTGGATGCCAAAATCCTGGAAGCGCTGCTTCACCGGCGGACTGGCAAGCAGTTGCGACATGGTGGCGTTCAGCTGCGCGATGACGTCTTTTGACGTCCCCTTCGGCACCCAAAGCCCGTACCAGAGCGAGGCGAAGAAGCCCGGCAAACCCGCCTCGTCCGCAGTCGGAATATCGGGCAATGCCGGCAGCCGCGCCATGCCGGTGATGGCAAACGGCTTGACGCTGCCGGCCGAAAGCAGCGACCTGAAATTGGACGACGGTTCGATCATCAAATCGATATGTTCGGCCAGCAGGTCCTGCATCGCAGGACCATTGCCGCGATACGGCACGAACTGGAATTTGGTCCCGGTCTGCTTCTGAAACGAGAGTCCGGCGAGTTGACCGGTCGCGCCGACGCCGGCGATGCCAACCGATGCTTTGTCGGGATTGGCCTTGAGCCAGGCAATCAACCCCTTCAAATCATCCGCCGGCAGGCTCTTCTTGCCGACGATCAGCAGCGGTTCGCTACCGATCAGGATGATCGGCTCGAGGTCCTTCAACAGGTTGAACGGCAGCGCGTAGAGGCCGCCGGTCAGCATGTGCGTGGTCGAAGTGCCGATGCTCAGCGTGTAGCCATCGGCGGGCGAGCGGACGGCGCGGCTGACGCCGATACTGCCGGCTGCCCCGCCGATGTTCTCGATGATGACGGGTTGGCCGAGAATTCCGCGCATCTGTTCGGCGAGGTATCGCGCCAGCGTGTCGGTGGCGCCGCCGGCGGGGAATGGCACGATCATGGTGATCGGATGGGTCGGATAGGTCTGCGCCGCGGCGATGCCGCTCCACGCCAGCCCAAGCAGAGCCGGGACAGTCATCGCCAGCAGTCTACGCATGGAGTTCCTCCGGGATAGGTACGCAGATTTAGAACTCGCCGACGGCCTCGCGCCGCCGCCGCTCGGATTCCTCCGCATAGCGCCGCATCGCGTGGGCTTCGGTGAGGATTCCGATCGGCCAATGTTCGGCGCCGGGTTCGACCACCGCCAGCGATTCGGCTTCCGCGGCGTCGAAAATCGCGATGGCTTCCTGGATGTTCATGGCCGGATGCAGCACGACATCGCGGTAATGCAGCAGGCCGGCAAGAGCGCTGGTCGCCTCGATGTCCGGTGCGTGCGCGTCGGCCACCACCGCCAGCCCGACATAATGGCCCTCGGGATCGACCGCGACCACCTGGGTCTTGGATCCCAGCGGGAATTTGCCGCGAAATTCCTCGATCCCGATATTGGCGTCCACGGTGGCCACGTCCGGCCGCATCAGGCTCCGAACCGTGAGATCGCGGATCCAGCCGATATCCGCGGCACTGCGGATGGTTTCGCCGCGCAGATGGAATCGCCAAGTCGCGAACGAGTAACCGAACAGCTCGCGGGTGATCATCGTCGAGATCATGACCGCGACCAGCACGGCGGTGGTGAGCCAGAGATTGCCGGTCGATTCCAGTGCGATGAACGACATCGTCAGCGGGCCGCCGATCACCGAGGCCGATAGCGCACTCATGCCGATGATCGCGTAGACATTCGGATCGAGGTCGAGACCCGGCCAGATCGTGTCAAAGCCGGCGCTGAACAGCCGGCCGCCAAGCGCCCCCAGAAACAGCGTGGCAAAAAACAATCCGCCGCGAAAGCCGCTGCCCAGCGATATCACGGAGGCGATCGCCTTCAGCACGAACACGCCCGCAATAACCTTCAACGGCAGCGAAACGATGTTGGAAAAATGCAGCGCGCCATGCCCCGACGACATCACTTGCGGCGTCAGCAATGCGAGCAGGCCGACGCCGAGACCGCCAAACGCGGTGCGCAACGGCGGCCAGATTCGGCTCTTAGCCAGCAGCGTCTCGCACAGCGCCACGCCGCGCATAATGCCGATGCCGACCAGCGCCGACAGGATCCCGAGCAGCGCGGCGATGGCAAGATCGCGCCCGAGGATATCGCCGACCGGGCCGATGCCGATGCCCATCGACAGCGCCGCAAATCCATGGGTCATGAAATAGCCCGCCACCGCGGCGATTCCCACCGGCGTCAGGCTGGCCGGGGTGTATCCCCCGATCACTAGCTCAAAGGCATAGAACGCGCCGGCCAGCGGTGCCCCGAACGCGCCGGCAATCGCGGCCGCGGCACCACAGCCGACCATGATGCGCTGATCGACGCGGCGCAGATGAAAGCCGCGGCCGAGCGAGGCGGCAAGGCCGCTGGCAAGCTGGGTATATCCTGCTTCAAGTCCGACCGAGGCGCCGACGCCGCTGGACCAGATCGTCTGCAAGGCCACGATGACGCTGCCGCGAAACGACATCCGTCCGCCATGGAGGGCATTGGCTTCGATCGGATCGATTTCGCGCGCCGGCCGCCATCGCAGCAAGAGCAGGAACACTACCCCCAGCAACAACCCGCCGAGGCTCGGCACCAAAAGGGCACGCAGCGGCTCAATGCTGTCCTGGCTTGAAAGACGTTCCCGGATCGAAATGTTGAACAATAGCGCGTGGAGAGCGGCGACCGCGACGCTCATCGCAACGACCACCAATCCGCCGATGGTTCCGATCAGCGCTGCAAGGACGACCAGGCTCGTTTCGTGCGCGCGGACGAACGCCCGTAACCGGCGCGGGGCTTCGAGATAACGGGACGTCGGGGCCATGTCGCTTTGCGTCCATCCGCGGCCCAAACGCGCCGCCAGCCCCGATTTAGCGGTCTTCATGCCGGATATGCAATCGGGATGCGAACCGGCGCGGCGTCGGATAAGCCCCGGAACGCTCTTCACAATCCCGTCACGCTGCCTATAGTATGTCAACTCACGCTGCTTCGCAGCTCACATGGGGGCTCGCGCGTACTCCGCAAAAGTGAGTACCGGTTTTGCGAAATGAGTACGCGCAAGTTATAATTGGGAGCATTTTCTTGCGGCAAACCGGTTCCCACTTTGCCGGAAAATGCTCTGGAGGCGTTACTTGAACGCACATGTCTCGCAAGGCGGTTGGCCGGTATTGGTGCTGAATGCGGATTTCCGGCCGCTCAGTTATTATCCGTTGTCGCTCTGGTCATGGCAGGACGCGATCAAGGCGGTGTTCCTCGATCGGGTCAACATCGTCGAGCACTACGACCGCGCGGTGCGCAGCCCATCGTTCGAGATTCAACTGCCGAGCGTGGTGTCGCTAAAATCCTTCGTCAAGCCGACCACGCATCCCGCCTTCACCCGGTTCAACGTGTTCCTGCGCGACCGTTTCGTCTGCCAGTATTGCTCGGCCGACGACGACCTCACTTTCGATCACATCCTCCCGCGCAGCAAGGGCGGCCAGACCACCTGGGAGAACGTGGTCGCGGCGTGTTCGCCCTGCAACCTGCGCAAGGGCAATCTGACCCCGCAGCAGGCGCGGATGTTCCCGCGGCAGCCGCCGTTCGCGCCGACGGTGCATCAACTGCACCGCAACGGCCGGCTGTTCCCGCCGAACTATCTGCACGATAGCTGGCTGGACTATTTATACTGGGATACCGAGCTCGATCCGTAACAGGTGGCCGGCGCGCATGGGCCCCAGCCCGACACATCAGACGGTCATCCATCACGAGGGTGACACGGATTTTGACAGCAAAACCGTCGCCTGATTCCAAATCTCCGGCGCTCCTAGGTCAAAAGTGGATTATTATGCGCACGAGACCTTTGTCTCATCGCCCGGTTGTCGAGATACACAACCCCGTTCGAGGCCGAGCTATTGATGAATTCAGCGACAAAGGCGCGCCCGATATCGTCCTGCTCAATCGTGCCAAATGGTCCCGGAATCAGACGCCCCAACCAGGCTGCATAGCGCGGCGTGTGAGCATTGCCTGCGATAACTCCCGGACGAAAAATTGCCAGGCGTTGGAAGCCTATTCCTTGGACCGTTTCTTCTTTCAACCCCATGATCCGCACATAGCGAATCCTGCTTTTCGCGGTGCTTCCGGCTGCCGATAGCAGAGAAAATCGCGTGATACCCCCAGCCTGACAACCGCGGGCAAAGCCGCCGACCACGCCAATTTCGAGGGCCTTTAATTCCTCCTCGCTCCACTTCATGCTGCCTTTACCGACGCCAACACAGGATGCCCCGTAGACAGGATCGCCTTGCGTAACCAAGCTCTGCGCAAGCCTGGTCACTTCTGCCGGAAACTGGGCAGCTGCCGTATCCAAGATCACCTGCCGCACACGGGGATCAGCGGTGAGAGAAATCGCCCTGCGATTGACCATCACGACTTCAGCGCAGGACGGCTCTGCGGCCAGCGCGCGCACCACCGCAGCTCCCACCTGCCCAGTGCCACCGATGATCAAGACACGAAATGCCATTTTCCTTCAGCTCCGACGGTACGGCCGAGAACGACGCGAGGCTTTTTCGTGGCGCCGCGGCGATGACATCATCGTATCGCGAGACTTTCAAGATCGCCATTTGCGACGTAAGATCGCGATATGCTTCGCGCGCCCCCGTTCGCTGGAATTTGCGAGGAACATGCGCACCTGATTGGCCAGGAGACCCTTCATGCCCCAGCTGACCGAATGGAAAGTGCCGCCGGCGAACCAGCCGCGCCCGGGCGATTACAGCTTCGATCTCGATCGCGTACTTTCTTCCGTGGTCGGCCTGCATTCGATCATCCCCGCCGACGCCTTTAGCGCCGACAGTCTAGGCACCGAACGCGCCGGCAATGGCGTGGTGATCGACGATGGGCTGGTGCTGACCATCGGTTACCTGATCACCGAAGCCGAATCGGTGTGGTTGCATCTCGGCGACGGGCGGGTGGTGGAGGGCCATGCGCTCGGCTCCGATTCCACCACGGGTTTCGGCCTGGTGCAGGCGCTTGGCCGCATCGATCTCGATCCGCTGCCGCTGGGTTCCTCGGCGGAGGCCCAGATCGGCGATCGCGTGGTGGTCGGCGGCGCCGGTGGACGCACGCGGTCGGTCGCCAGCCACATCGTCGCCAAGCAGGAATTCGCCGGTTACTGGGAGTATCTGCTGGACCAGGCGATCTTCACCCATCCTGCTCATCCGAACTGGGGCGGCACCGGAATGATCTCAAGCCGCGGCGAACTGATCGGTATCGGCTCGCTCCAGCTCGAGCGCGAACGCGAGGGCAACGCCGAGCATGTCAACATGATCGTGCCGATCGATCTGTTGAAGCCGGTGCTGGATGATCTGCGCAAATTCGGCCGCGTCAACCAGCCGGCGCGGCCATGGCTCGGGATCCTCTCGGCCGAGATCGAGAACAAGGTCGTGGTGGTCGGCATTTCCGCGAAAGGGCCCGCCGCGCGCGCCGAACTCAAGGCCGGCGACGTCATCCTGGCGGTGAATGGCGAGAAGGTCGCGAGCCAGACGCAATTCTACCGAAAACTCTGGTCGCTCGGGCCCGCCGGGGTCGACGTGCCGCTCACCGTCTACCACGAAGGCGTCACCTTCGATGTGGTGCTGGCCTCAACCGACCGCACCCGGCTGCTTAAGGGCCCGCGGCTGCATTGAACGCCTGACAACATGCGGTACTGGAGCGCGCGATGAGCGAGGCGGTCGTCGATGACATCGTGGCCGTGCTGCCGCCGTTGCTGCAATCGATCGAAGCGCTCGGCTTCGTCGCCCGCCATCTCAACCCGCCGGATTTCGGACGCGTGATGGAAGCTGCCGGTACGCCGGATCAGGCATTGCGGGCTGTTCGCCCGCGGCTGGCCGACTGGCCGGCGGAGTTCGTGAGCGTACGGACCGCGCTCGAAGCGGCAAGCGATGCGGCACTCGCGGCGTTCGACGGTTTGCGCGCGGTACAGCACGCCAACGGCGATCTCGTCGCCGTGTTTCGCGCGTTGCGTTATGCTCCCCGCGCACAGGAGGCGCTGTATCCGCTGGCCGCGAGATTGCCGCCGATCAGCGGTTTCTTCATCGACCCTCCTCTGCGCGACGACGCGGCTCTATTGGCGCGCCTCGCCGAGCCGGCACGCGAAAACACCGGGATCGTCCACGACCACAACGAGCCCGGCAGCCGCGGCGGTTTCTCGCTTTATGTGCCGGAATATTACACGCCCGATCGCGCCTGGCCGCTGGTGATGGCGCTGCATGGCGGCAGCGGCAATGGCCGCGGCTTCCTGTGGAGCTGGCTGCGCGATGCGCGCAGCCATGGCGCCATCCTGATCGCGCCGACCGCGACCGGCGGCACCTGGTCGTTGATGGGCGAAGATGCCGACACGCCGAACCTCGCCCGCATTCTCGACCTGGTGCGAAGCCGCTGCAACGTCGATTCGGAGAAGCTGCTGCTGACCGGGATGAGCGACGGCGGCACCTTCTGTTATGTCAGCGGGCTGGAGAGCACTTCCCCCTTCACCCATCTTGCGCCGATTGCCGCCACCTTCCATCCGCTGATGGCCGAGATGGCCGATGCGCAGAGATTGCGCGGCCTGCCGATCTACCTGGTGCATGGCCGGCTCGACTGGATGTTTCCGGTGCAAGGGGCGCGGCAAACGCATCAGCTATTGCAGGCCGCGGGCGCCGAGGTGACCTACCGGGAGCTTGACGATCTCAGCCACTGCTATCCGCGCGAGATGAACGCGCCGATCTTGAAGTGGCTCGGTGGTGGACGATGAAATGAGTTTAGTTCGATCGATTTGCCCCCCGCGCTGGCACGGCCACCTCTCCCATAGGGAGAGGTGGACCGAACACGCGGGGAAGGGCCGTTTCAAACAAGATTCTCCGAAAGAAACGCGCTCCGCGGAGTGGTCCGTTTTCCACAACCGCACAAACAATCCGGTCGGAATTTATCGCCGTAAACTAAGGGGTTTGGCGAAGGAACCATCCGCCCTCGACAACGTTGTCCGCCATCACAGGAGGGTTTGCCATGCGCGTTTTTCTTGGAATGATTTTGGGCGCGCTGCTTTTGGTCGCGGGCGTCTACGTTTATGACTCGATGTCGACCTCGACCGTCGCCAACGGCGAAGTCGCGCAGGCCAACCGCACCATCGTGAACTGGGACGTTGCGGCTCTCGACTGGAAGGCGCTGAAATCGCGCGCCCATGACGACTGGATCAAACTGTCGTCGAAATAGCCGCGCCCGCACTCAAATAGCCGCGCCCGCACTCCTTGCCGTCGGCTGCCGCTATTTTTTCGCCGCGGCGGCCTTGCGCGCGTCGGCGATGACCTGATCGAACTCGGCCATGGTCAATATGCCCGGCACGCGAAACTTGCCGACGATAAAGGAAGGCGTGCCCTTGAAGCCGAACGCCGTGGCCTGATCGTTGTTGCGCGCGAGAATCGCATCGATCGCCCTGGCGTTGGCGGCAAGGTCGCGGGTGGCGCGGTCGACATCGATGCCTGCGCCATCGAGCAGTTCGCGGATGCGCGGCTCGGTCAGCTTCGAGCTGACGCCGATCAGCGCATCATGGGCCTTGACGTATTTGTCCTGGAATTTGCTGGCCAGCACCATCCGCGCTGCGACGATTGAGACCGGGCCGAGGATCGGCCAGTCCTTCAGCACCAGGCGGACCTTGCCGTCGTCCTGCACCACCTGGCGCAGCTCGGGCTCGATCTTGCGGCAATACGGACACTGGTAGTCGAAATATTCGACGATCGTAATGTCGCCATCGGGGTTGCCGGCCACCGGAATGTCCGGATCGCGCAGCACCAAGGCTTCGGTCAGCACCTTATCCTCGCCGTCTTGCGCCAACGCCGATCCCGGCGCGATGCCGATACCCGCCGTCATCGCGACCGCGCCGAGCGCACAAAGCGCCTCGCGCCGGGTCTGTAGCGGGTTCAGCCGCGCCGGATCGATCGATTTATGCATGTCTGTTCCCGCATCTGCCCCTTGGGCTGCCTAACCGGCTTCTACGCCCAGGATAGGGATATGTTACGCACCAGCATATAGAGCGCCACCGCAATAATGACAGTAGCGAACACGGTGTTGAGCGCGCCGCGCCGCGCCGACAAGTGGCGGGCGAAGCCGGTGCCGATCAACCCGCCGGCGATGCCGCCGGCCACGAACAATCCCGCCAGCCCCCATGAGATCAACCCGGACCAGGCGTAGCTCGCCGCGGTGGTCAAGCCGAATGCGGTCACCGCCACCAGCGACGAACTGACAGCGTTCATGATCGACATTCCTGTCGCCAGCATCAAGGCCGGCACGATCAGGAATCCGCCGCCGATGCCGAAGAAGCCGGACAGCGTCCCGGTCGCAAGACCGAGACCGACAATGGCGGGCATGTTGGTCCAGTTCATCCGCACGTCGGGCAGGCCGACCCGCGACCGCGTCTTCAGCATCAGCACCGCGATCACTATCATCAGAAGCGCGAACAGCGACAGCAGTTTCTGGCCATCGAGCATCTTGCCGAAGATCGATCCGACGAAGGCGCCGATAATCCCGGCGGCGGCAAACGTCAGCGCGCACGACCATCGCACGGTGCCGCCGCGCGCATGATTCGACAAATTGACCGCGGCATTGGCGGCGACCGCGATGGCGCTGGTGCCGATCGCCACATGGGCGTCAGGCACGCCGACCACATAGACCATCAGCGGCACCGCGAGGATCGATCCGCCGCCGCCGACGAGGCCGAGCGAAAACCCGACCAGCACTCCCGATGCCAGTCCAAGCATGCCTTGCGTTGCGGAGAGGATCATTCCGTGACCTGAGCAGAACCCGCCGCATCAAGTGGTTTCGGCGAACGCTTGTCAATGTCCGGTCATTGCGCAGCCGGAAATGAGACCCGACGTGCGTTTTCGCCGTCGCGCAGCCATCAGACAGGCATCATGCGGTCACGGGAAATTCGTCCGGCGCTGGCTTGAAACAGGCTCAATCCTTCAGGCGAGCAGCCGACGCTTGCCTTGTCCCAATGGAACGGCGCGCTTCTGGCCACGCGGCTGTCCAGCGCCGCCAGGGCTGTTTGCAACCATACCATCAGCCCGATTGAGGCAGCTACATTCCGGCAAATTTTTCTCGTGCCCTGCTCGCGAAATTGCGGCTCGCGCCCGGCAATCATGTTCGGTCTCGTTCCGCCAGCTTTTGCCGGCCAACAGGCCCGGGCAAATCAGCCCGGGCCTGCCATGGATCGAAGGATACTTATCCCTTCAAACGCTTGTTGCACTCGGGATAGAAGCCGCCGCCGCCTTTCGGATTCCAGTGCATTCCTCCGGTGGTGTTGGCGGCCTTGTTGGCCTGCCATTGTGCGGAGCATGTGTGCATGCGCGCTAGGTGCGGCTTCTCCTGAGCGAATTTCGGATCGACGGCCGTCGGGAATACCGCGTTGCCGACCGCGACTGGCGCAGCTGGCGCGGCTGGCGCGGCGGCAGGCGCTGCCGGCTTTTCCTTCTTTGGCTTGGCTTCGGCAGCCTTCGGTTCCGCAGGCGCTGCCGGAGCCGCGGCGGGCGCAGCCGCCGGGGTGGCGTCCGCACTGCATTCGGCTTTGCGGAAATCGTTCCACTTCTTGCCGTTGAGCGTGCCGGCGGTCTTGGCGGCCTGATATTTTGCACTGCATTCCTGCATGGTCACGGCCTGCGACGGCGCTGTTGCCGCGAACGCGGCAAAACCCGACACCGCAACGGCGCACAATAATTTTGCTTGAATGGTCATCCTTGGTCTCCTTGGGGCATGGCAGAGGTATCTCGAGACCCCGATCCTAGCGCAGCGCTGGCGCGTGACAAAGGGCGATCCATCGCGGCGCCAAAATATCGTGATCACGAAAGCACGGCCTTCCCGGCTTTATTCATCCGCGGTTCAGCATTGTGGCGCGACGTTGCGCGCCTCTTCCAACCCGAGGTGCTTCCATGATGACCCTTTCGTCCCGCGCGGTCGCGACCGCCTTTGCGTCCCTGCTGCTGATGAGCTCCGCGTTCGCGCAGACCCCGGCGCCGGCCACGCCGGCTCCGGCGGCAAAGACCGCGCCTGCTCCGGCTGCGGAAAAGAAGGCCGAGAAACCGCGCACCGCCGCCTCGATCGAATGCTCCAAAGAGGCCGATGCCAAGGGACTTAAGGGCAAGGAACGCAAGAAATTCCGTTCCGAATGCAAGAAGGCTGCAAAGGACGCCGCTGCAAAGCCGCAGTGATTCCTCCTGCCTGATTTTATACCCAACCCTTCCCCTGTCGGGGAAGGGTTGGCCGGCTCGAAACACGCATTGCTGCAGTTGCTCTGACGCATTTGTCCCCCGCAAGGGGATTTGCCATAAGGCGGCGTGAGCCCAATTCCCGCATCGCTGGCGTTTGCCATTCCCGGCCGCGCCAAAGTCCTCCACACGCTCGAAACGCTGGCGACCGGTGCGGCCGGTGGCGCGCTGTTTTTATGGGCACACCTCCCGGGCGGGCTGATTTCCGGCGCCATGATCGCGGTGGGCGTCGCAGCCATTGCCGGACGGCCGCTCAGCGTGCCGCCGATCCTGACCCAGACGGTCCTCGTGCTGCTCGGGATCTCGCTGGTGTCGCGCCAGCTCTTGCAGCATGTGGGCGCCTATCCCCTGACCATTGCGCTACTGGCGCTGGCGACGTTCTGCTCGACATTCGGCAGCAGCCTCTATCTGCAGCGCGTCCATGGCTGGGACCAGACCTCGGCGTTCCTGGCCGGAAGCCCCGGCGCGTTGTCGCAAATCACCCTGCTCGCCGCCGAGAAGGGCGCCGATGTGCCGGCGATCGCCGTGGTGCAGACCGTACGCGTGATCATTCTCACCGCCGCTTTGCCGATGCTGCTGACGCTGACCGGAATGGCGCCATCGTCCGCACCGGCCGCGGCGATCGCCATCGCTTCGCCGCTCGAACTGACCGAACTGATCGCAGCCTCGGTGGCGGTCGCGCTGTTGCTGCGGCTGACGAATTTCCCGGCAAGCTGGATGTTCGGCGCCATGATCGGCTCGGGCGTGCTGCACGGGGCCGGACTGGTCGAAGGCGGGCTGCCGCCATGGGTGCGCGGGATCGCGCTGGTCGGCATCGGCGCGCTGATCGGCGCCCGGTTCGCAAGGATGAAGGCGAGGATCCTGCTCAGCCATGTCAATGCGGCGCTGGGATCGTTCGCCGTCGCGATTGTTATCTCCGCGGTCTTTGTCGCGGTGATCGCGCTGACCACCCATGTGCGGTTCGCCGACACCGTGGTGGCGTTCGCGCCGGGCGCGATGGACGCCATGCTGGCGCTGGCATTGACGCTGCACATCGACCCGATCTTCGTCGGCGCCCATCACCTGTCGCGCTTCGTGTTCGTCACCATCGCGACGCCCGGCATCGTCCATCTGTTCGGACGCCCGCAGGATGACGTGGATGATTAGGTTCGCCTCGCGGACCTGACGATGCCCCAGCCCGCGATTGCTGCCATCAGAAGCGAGATCAGCACGTTGTAGCCGGCCAGCGACAGGCCGAGAAACCGCCACTGCACCTCGTCGCAGCGGATCACCTTTACGGTATTGAGCCGCTCAAGCAGATTGCTGGCGCTGCCGAAGTTCACAATAGGCCCGGTGCATTCGGTCGGTCCCTGCCAGAGACCCCATTCGACGCCCGCATGATAGGTGCCGAGCCCGGCATTGCCGAGTGCCGCCAAAGCAAGAATGGCAAGGCCCGCGAGCAGTACCGCGCGCGATACGTTTCTTGCCGCCGCGAACGCCACCAGCGCGCCGAGCGGGATCGCCAGGTAGTAGGCATAGCGCTGCTCGAGACAGAGCGGGCAGGGAAGGATATCCAGCACCAGCTGGAAGAACCATGCCCCCGCCAGCGTCGCCGCCGCAATGGCCGCAACGGCCGCAGCCGCCGTCAGCGCCGGATTGGCATCGTCGCGCGCATGCGCCTGACCGGCGGTGGCATTAAGCGTCACGGTGATCTCCTGTTTGACAGCGTCCTATCCCGCACGGAAGCCGATGTCGAGACGAAGCGCTATCACACTGGAGTGTTTTGACTTGTCGGGCGCGGCCGGACGTTTGTGAAATTTGGGGCCGTGAGCCCTTACGCTCCGGGCCAATCCGATGCGCGCGGGTTGACCGGCCGTGCGCGCCCGCTATATTCCGCCGGCTTCGCGACAGCGGCCTTCCCGGCCGATGCGCGACGCGCCCCTGTGGCGGAATTGGTAGACGCGCTCGACTCAAAATCGAGTTCCGCAAGGAGTGCTGGTTCGATTCCGGCCAGGGGCACCAGAGGGAGCCCGTCAAAAGCCCTTCAAATTGTCGGACGGTGGCGGGCTTTATTTGCTGGTACAGCCCAACGCCGCGAAGTTCTGGCGACTCGCGTACCGCTTCGACGGCAAGCAGAAGCTGCTGGCGCTCGGATCCTATCCGGTGACGTCCCTGGCTGACGCACGGGCCAGACGTGATGCGGCGAAAAAACTGCTAGCAGAAGGTTCTGATCCGTCGGTCGAACGCAAGGCGGAGCGCAACGCCGCCCGCCTTTCCCGAAAAAACACATTCGGAGCTGTTGCCGAAGAACTAATGGAAAAATGGAAAGCCGAAGGCGACGCTCCCGCAACGCTGAAAAAGAAGAAGTGGCTGCTCGACTTTCTAAATGGCCAGCTCGGCAACCGACCGATCGCTGAAATCAGGGCACCTGAATTGCTCGACGCTTTGCGCAAAATCGAAAAGCGCGGACGATATGAAACGGCGACCCGGGCCCGCAGCACGGCGGGTGTCGTCTTTCGCTACGCGATCGCAACTGGCCGAGCCGAACGCGATCCCTCGGCGGACTTACGCGGTGCGCTGATCACCCCGACCGTCACGCATCGCGCCACGATTGTTGAGCCTGGGCAGATCGGCGCGCTCCTGCGCGCAATCGATGGCTTTGAGGGCCAACCTACGACAAGGTTCGCACTTCAGCTGGCTCCGCTGCTGTTCGTCCGCCCAGGCGAACTGCGAATGGCGGAATGGACCGAATTCAATATTGCGGAAGCCGAGTGGCGGATACCAGGTTTAAAAATGAAAATGCGCAGGCCGCATCGCATGCCTCTCGCGCCTCAATCGCTGGCGATCCTTCGCGAACTCCGCGCGATTACCGGAAACTCAAGATATCTCTTTCCGTCGGTGCGATCCTGGCATCGCCCCATGAGCGACAACACGCTCAACGCAGCGCTGCGGCGTCTCGGACAAAACCGAGCTGACGGCGCACGGGCTGCGAACTACGGCGTCCTCGCTCTTAAACGAAAGCGGCAAGTGGCACGCTGACGCGATTGAACGGCAGCTTGCACACCAGGAGCAAGATGAAGTGCGCGGCGCATATACGCACGCGGCCGAGTTCTGGCAGGAACGCATCCGGATGATGAAATGGTGGGCTGATTATCTCGACGAATTGCGAGCGCGCGGACGCATGATAGCCATTAAGAAGCGGGCCCAATCTCGCGTTTAAGCCACTCTTTGCATGATCTCAAACACGTAACGCTCGAGGGGTGCCAGTTTTCTTGAATTTTTACCAATTGCTCATCATCCCGCCAGTTATTGGCGCGCATTTACGATTGTCGGTTCGGTCGAGCGATTTTTCCCAGAATGCGGAAAACCCTTCAGCGCCGGAAAATTTGCCGAAACGAAAGCGTTCAATAGGTGATGGTAATCAGCGCGCTAGCTTCCGGCTGCTAACAAGCGCCGTGAGCATTCCTCACCGGGAAACTCACGTTGCAGTCAAACATCGTGGGCCGAAGCCCCGTGCACCCCAGTATCACAGGCTTATGTGAGGTGCGATTAGCACTCGCTTATTGTGACTGCCAATCCAGAAAATAAAGCAGCCGAACCGCCCGGACGAGCGACCCATCAACGAGTTGCTCACGCCAGCAATTGACCGCTACCTCGGCCAATACAGGCCGGTGCTGGCGCGGACAGGTAACCCACCTCCAGCTCTCTGGCTCTCCTCAAACGACGGCACGCCCATAAGCGACAAACAGGTGGCAATTGTGATTAGAAGGACCGCCCTCGCAACCGTGGGTGTGGAGGTGAGCCCGCATCTGTTTCGTACCTCTGGCGCCTCCGCCGCCGCGACCCACGGTGGCGAGAACCCCTATCTCGCTAGCGCGCTTTTGCACCATACCCATCCCAGCGTCACCAACGCGCACTACAACAGAGCAACAAGTCTGAGTGCCGCGGAAAGTCTCCGGAAAATTGTTCGACAGTACGAGAAAAAATGAATGGGACGACCAATAATCGAGGCAACACAGCGAATGCAGCAGATTGTCGGCAAGTCTAACGGCTAAGACCCAGAGTTTGCGGGACTGATCAGCTACAATCTGTATATGCTGGCGTTGCGCGGACTCGAAGAACCTTGCGGTTGGACGCAAGGCGAAACATGGGCCGCGATGAACATCGACGAAAATGCATAATTTCGATTACTTCCAACTCCCTTGGAGGTCACGTGTAGAAGCTGCAGGTCGTTCCCGTTCCGAGGGTCCTCCATTTAGCAGCGCTTCTCAATCACTACGGTATATGCAAATGTATGGAGGCAGAAATCCGTGAGCCTGCGCGAACGCTACACGCCGACGGGCATCGTTTTCACCGAGCAGGTGACTTCATTCCGCATCGCAGACAAAAATGCGAGCAAGCGGGAGGATGATCTGACCGACGCGTATATACCTATGGCTTATCAATATCTCTCGGCAAACAAGATGGGTGGTAATTTTACAGCTTCTGATCAATCCCAAGTGTCCGTTCAATGGCGGTGGATGCGGAAAATTCCTCGATGTGACGCCCATAGACAGCTTGTGACACCGGTGGAGACACATCCCCTAGGGAAGCGGCATACCGGCGTTGGCAACGATCAGTTTGTCGGTAAGCGCCGGCGCCAATTCGCTGGTCGTGTCGCCGCCGAGAAACTTATCGAGCGTCGCCTGAATCCTCTCTTTTGCAGAATCCGGACCGCGATCGCTCATCCAGGTGTGCTGAAACTGTGTGCGGATAATATCGATTCCATCCGCCTTGGCCTGCTCAGGCGTCGGCAGAACGCCGGGATCGGTTTGAAAATTGGGATCCTTGGATCGGAACGAAAGAATCTTCAACTTATCGCTGAGCACGAAGGGGACGCGCAAATTATCCAGCGTGACAACTTTCGATACCAGTTCCGGATGCTGCATGGCAAAGTACATGGCGGTGTCTCCGCCGTTTGAGTGTCCAACGAGCGTCAGGTGGCTGTAGTCAGCATTCGGCTGCAGTTTTTTCAATTGCCCCAGCACAAAAAGAATGTTGGCTTCGCCCTTTTCATATAACCCCTGCCTGCCCACGTAGGGCAATCCGACCTTGGTCATCAAGGGTGGGTCGGTCGGGATATCTTGCTGAATGCTGGCAACCAGATATCCTCGCGCCGCAAAGACGTTGGCAAGGAACGAATACTCAGTGTTCTTGACGGTATTGCCGTTGCTGATGATGGCGACCGGGAGCTTCCAGTAACCGGCATCCGCCTTCATTTCGTAGTCGCGGCGCACAGCGAGATCGACCGCGACCGGCCGCTGTCGCGCGGCATCGAAGAGATTAAGCGTCTCGTGCTGGATGCCCCATTTGCTGATGGCAAAATAGACGGCGCCAGTGAGCGCGCAGACGCAGAGCAAAACGGCTATTCCCCGCTTCATTGTTTCCTTCCCGATCACTTTTCATTCAACAGATAGCGTTGAAACGCCTCAGCGCCGCGGTCCGTTGGCACCGTCAAGATTAAATTTAAGCAACGTTCGTTGATAGGCTTGGCTGGAGCTCAAGTTCCATGGCTTGACGACCGTTACGGGGCAGTTGGCGTATCTATCGACGACCAGCAGGCCCGTGGCCGTGGCTGGCAGGCTCATGCTATCAACACCGCTCTGGCGTCGACGGGCAAGGATGAGCGGGCATTTAACGTGTCCGGCTATCACTTCCGCGGCTTGTGCAAGATTGCAGACGCGGCTTTCAACAAGGTCACCACGTATAATCGCCGCACACTGGATCACTTCACCGAGGAGGTGAATCCATTCCGTATTGCGGATAAGGACGCGAGCAAGCGCGAAGATGACCTTACCGACGCATATACCTATGGCTTATCAATATCTCTCGGCAACCAAGATGGGTGGTAACGCAGAACAGAGGCACGACGCGTTCGTTTCCATGGAATTTTGCAGCTTCTGATAAATGCCAAACTTCCGCTCAGATAACGGCTAGCGAATAACCGAGGCGCCCGAGCTGGTGGTCAATACCGGTTTCCCGGCTTTGACAACGCCAGCGGTCTGGGTCGAACCGATGTCGGCCCGGAATGACAGCCCGAGACCTATTCCGGCGATACCGATCACCAGAGCGACGATCACGATCTTCCGATGAGTCGCGCGATCGGCGCTGTAAATCGAATGGTTCATTGGAAACCCCTGTTATCCCTAGCCGTGCCTGCCGTCGGCATTGTCGGCGCGGCGATCCATCGGCAGCACGATTACCTTGGTCCCGACGTTGACCCGCGAATAAAGATCAGAAACGTCTTCATTGGTGAGACGGATGCAACCCGACGACACATGGGTGCCGATCGTCGCCGGCGCGTTGGTGCCGTGAATACGATACACCGTGCCGCCGAGGTACATGGCGCGCGCGCCGAGTGGATTACCGGGGCCGCCAGCCATGAAGCGCGGTAGATAAGGTTGACGCGCGATCATTTCGGCCGGAGGCGTCCAGTTGGGCCACTCTGCCTTCTTGGTGATTGATTGCGTACCGGACCAGGTGAAGCCATCACGGCCAACGCCGATGCCGTAACGGATCGCCTGACCGCCACCGAGCACATAATAGAGATAGGTGTTCGGCGTATCGATGATGATCGTGCCCGGTGCCTCGCGGGTCGGATAACTGACAACCTGGCGCTTCAGCCGCGCCGGCATTTCCGCCACGGTGCCCTCATCCTGAGACGGCTGCGCAACCTGCGGAGCTGGCTGTATCTGCTCGGCAGGCGGCGTCGTGATGAAGGGAAACAGTTGCAAGGGCGCCGCGGCGGCGGTGCTGGAAAATGCGACAACACCGATTGCCAATGCGCCGAAGGCGATGGCACGGTATGAATTCAACTTGATTGGATCCAGATTGTACATCTAACGTCCCCTGTGTAAGCGCCTGCGCCTTTTCAGCGCGTTGCACAGACAAGTAAGCGGAGACGGTTTCAGGATGATTGCCTCCGATTCCGAAAATGGTTTCGTCGCGATGAGTATTATGTCTTCGCTGCGATGCGTACGCAGCATCTCGCAACGCTGATCGAAAAACAGCGGTGCGATGACTCCAAAATTTCGGAGGTCCTCCGAATTTTCGGAGTGTCTCAATCAAACAGGCGTCCGCCTTATCTAACGACGTTTGGTCATATCACTGATCCATCACGCATTTCTTGCGAGCCTACGCCGCCTGATATGCTGGCCCGGTTCTTGCGATTGGAAAGGTGGGACGTTGTCTGTCATTTAAGCGAGCTACGTGCGGCTTCGAAAAACTGGAACCTATCGGCTCTGGCTGTCGTCACCGGTATCGGTTTCCGCCGATGCTTGGTGCGGCCGACGTCGACAGGCAGGGAGGCATTCGTTGTCGGAAAAAAGCAACAGCGGTGCGACGGCGATTAAATCATCATCCGTCGTGCTGTTTCCCCACCAACCCGCTTTACAGCTGATCTACGACACAGCGCCGATCGGTCTTGCGTGCCTCTCTCCTGACTGTCGCTATCTACAGATCAACCAGCGTCTCACAGAGATCTGCGGAATTTCCGTTGAGGATCATTTGGGACGGACGGTCAGGGATTGCGTACCGGCTTTGGCCAGCGCGGTTGAAGACATCGTCCGATCGATCATGGAGACCGGCGAACCGGTAACGGGCATCGAGGTCGCCGGCCAGCGCGCCGATCAAACCGACGAACGGTTTTGGGTCACCTATTGGCATCCGTTGCGCAGCCCGAGCGGCGAAATCGTCGCTGTCAATGTCGCTGCGGAAGAGATCACCGAGCGCAAACACGCCGAGGCGGCGCTGCAGGCCAGCGAACGCCAGTTCCACACCTTGGCCGATTCCATTCCACAACTGGTATGGATGGCCGACGCCATGGGCAAGATTTACTGGTTCAACAGTCATTGGCACGACTACACCGGCACATCGGTCAATGATACCAGCTCACACGATTGGCAGGCGACCCTTGCGCCAGTCTCGCTGGAAGAAGCTCGCTATCGCTGGACGCAGGCCTTGGAAGCCGGAACGTCTCTGGAACTCGAGTTGTCCTTGCTCGGCAAGGACGGGCAATATCGTCCATTTCTGACCCGCGTGATTCCGCTTCGCGATCCCACGGCCGTCATCTATGGCTGGATCGGCACCCATATCGATATCAGCGAGCGCAAGCGCAACGAGCAGGCGGTCCGCGATGCCAGGGATACCGCCGAGACAGCACTGCAAAATCTGCGCGAGACGCAAAACTCCCTGATCGAGATGGAGAAGCTCGCTGCCCTTGGGCGGCTGGTGGCGGGTGTTGCGCACGAGATCAATAATCCTGTCGGGACCAGCCTCACAGTCGCCACCGCGCTGGAACGTAAGACCACCATGATCGCGACGGAAATGGCGCAGGGTACGCTGCGGCGATCGAGCCTGTCTGAATTCCTCGAGATCAGCCGCCAAGCGTCGTCGCAACTGGTCGCCAACCTTAACCATGCCGCGGAACTGATTCAGTCGTTCAAACAGGTGGCGACCGACCGTAACCAGTCGAATCAGCGCACCTTCGATCTCGGCGATCTGACCGAGCAGATCGCCTTGAGTCTGCGGCCGGGTCTAGGTAAGAAGAATCTCACCCTCAAGGTCGAGTGCCAACCCAACCTGACCATGATCAGCTATCCCGGTCCCTACGGACAGGTATTGACCAACCTCTTTCTCAATTCGGCCACCCATGCGTTTGCCGACAACAAGGAAGGCAGCATCGAGATCAAGGTGCTGGCGGCTGGAAAAGATAGTGTTGAAATTATCTTCTCCGACGACGGCTGCGGCATGAGTGTCGATGTCAGGCGTAAGGCATTCGATCCGTTCTTCACGACGCGACGCGATCAAGGCAGTACCGGCCTTGGTCTGCATATCGTCCACAGCATCGTCACGAATTACCTGGGTGGCCGGCTCCATCTCGATAGCGAGGCCGGTGAAGGAACGAAAGTCCGGCTGGTCCTGCCGCGCGTGGCGCCGGCGAGTTCGTAGACCAGAGACGTCGCACCCAAATCTGGAATAACCCGAGCGCACACCCTTGTAACGCGCGACCGACTGTCAAAGATTCAGATCCGCCAGCCAGGCGGCGGCCTGGGCTTGCGTCATAGGCCGAGGATAGATCCGTGACAAGGCAACCCTGCCATCCCGCACCAGCCGGATAGCTGTCCTTGGATCGCTCGCCGAGATGACATCGAACAACGTCGACTCATCGAGAATCTCATCGATCACCTGACTCCGGCCGAGCTCAAAATGAGATAGCGCCAACGTCCGGGACCTGAACGCCCTGAAATTCACAATGCCATCGACTGATTTCAGACGAACCACATACATCGATAGGCCTCTTATAGTTCTCTAGGCGGCAGAGGCGATCACCGGTCCCTTCTCAAGCGCCGCTCGCCGATCGTGAACCAGGTTCTCCAGACGATGAGCTACAACATTCAAGGTGGTAGCATCCACGGCGCTCTCATCGCCATCAGCGGCCCTGGCACGTTGGGTCTTCAAGATGCCGTCGATTTCTTCTTCGATGGCGTCGAGTTCAGCCTGTGTACCGGCCTTGCGTATTCGCCGACCCAGCGCATACAACGCGTCCAGAGGTGCCTCGCTTTCGGACTGTCCAATCCTCAAAAATTTCCACGCGGTTGCAAGCGCCGTTGCAAGAGCGCCTAAAATCATCGGAGCCAGATAGATCCAGTTGCCATATTCATCCATAAAGCTTTGTTGCGTTCCGTTGTAGAAAGCTGCCGCTCCCGGATGCAACGGAAGGTATGCGTCGGGGTCCGTGCTGGGAGCCGTAATTTGGGCGAAGATGGGTTGTTCGACCAGCAGTTCCCGGCGCACCTTCATGATGGTTTGCGTGAGCGTCGTGACCAGATCGGTGCTGAGCTTCTTGTTCGCCACCAGATAGAGCGACGTTCTCAGCGTCGTCAGGTCGTCGTCCGGTACCGGAGGGTTTCCGCGCAGCGTTCCTTTCGGGACGTCAAAGCTTTCATAGGCGCGCTCGGCTTCTGCTATGGCGCCGGCGGAATCGATCGGTATCAGGACAGGCGACAATTTCGGATTCTGCTGGAATAGCCCGCGCACCAACGCCAGATATTTTTCCGATAAGGGGATCACAACCAGCAGTGCGCTGATTTCCTTGGTTTGAAGCGCACGCCGGGCATCCGCCAGGGTTACGTCCTTGAAGGTCTTGGCTCGAACCAGGCCGTATTGCGTACTCAAGGCATCGATGAGCTTGGTGTTCGTCTCCTCGCCGATCACTCCGACGGTGTGGCCTTTCAGCGCCGCGACACCGTCAATGGTCGATCCGGGAGGTGCCACCAGCAGCGCGACCACGCGCGCGACAATGACGACGGATCCTCCTTGCGACAGATCTCCGACATCGCCACGAACCACGGCGAGCTTGACCTTGCCTGCCGCGAACGCCTGGGCGGCTCCGAGCGCAGTCCCGGTATCGACGACCTGGAACCTTACGGGTGCGTCGATCGAGACCAGATGGCTGGCAATGGCGGACATTGCCTTGGCGGCTTCGCCATCGATGGAGCCGACCGCAACGGTTAGCGTCACCGGATGGGTGTAATAGCGATAGCCAAACAGACCGGCCGCCGCCGCGAGGATCAAGACGACGACGACCAGAATGGCGCGAAGCCAGAGCGGCAATTTTATCGAAGCCACGTGTGTCACTCCCATGCCACCATTCGCGGTTGCTACGCTAGTAGCAGCGCGAATAAATCCGTCCGTAGGGATCCACAGCCTGCACACAACTGGGTGCTACGACCACAGGCGCGGGCACGACTACCACCGGTGCGCCGTACACCGCTCCGCCGTAGACCGCTCCGGCTCCGACGGCCCTCGCCGTCGTGCGCCGTGCGACGCCGGCATAACTGAGCGGCGTCAGCGGGCGGCCGATGATGGCCTCGGCTGACGACACCAGTGACGCCTGCGAATTCAGCGGCGGGTTACCGTTCCAGACGAGAGCAGCGACGCCGAGCATGGTTGCAATTGACAGACGGGTAATGGATTGTGCAGCACGGTTCATTTTTTCTCTCCTGTAACGGTTCCCGGCGGGACTTCATCGGTGTCGGCCAGCGCTTCCATAGCCACCTTCTTTGCCCCTTGGACAGATTTGAACGCGAATGCGTCGGCCGCGACATCCGTCCGCCATTCCTTGATACGGAGCGTGTATTGAGGCATTCCGGTCACCGCTTTAGTAGTAATCACATATTTGTGGGGAATCGGACGAGCACCAAGCTCGACCCAAATCTGCCAATCGGTGTCCGTGTTTCGGAATGCCAAATGCTCGCACTCGACTCCGTCGATGACGCCACGGCCGATATCCTTCGCATCGATGACATCTGCCATCATTTCATCGAAAGAGCGAGAGAGCAGAAGGTCGCCGCCCGGAGCCAAGACCCCAAATTTATCCCTTAGTGTGCCAACTAGCTGATCGACCGATCCCGGAGCATCAACCTGCGCGAAGATATTCTTGTCCTTGCCATTGATCGTGAGTGTCTTGCCATCGAAGACAACCTCGACATCGGTGTATCCGCCCGTACGGGTGGCGCGGAGCTTGTCCGGGCGGCTCAACTGCACCTGACCCGAACTGGTGAATTGAAGCTTCTGTAGATCGGAGGTGATCACCTCGATATCCGAGTCGAAGGTCACCGAAAGAGTCTTTTGACCCGCGACGTAGTCGGACATCGCCTTGAGGGTCTTGATGGCTTCTGCATCCTTCTGGGCGTAGGCACTTGGTGCAAACGTGGTCATTGCCGCCAGCACGCCGACGGCGACGACGGGCCCAACGAGTGTTCTTCGACTGAGTTTCGATTTTTCTTTTGACTTCATCTGGTCTGCTCCTCCGTTGATTTCGCAGCGTCGTTCGCTTTCTCCATCGCAAGAAGCGGGCCAACGCGATCGCGGCCGGCGCGTGCTTGAAAGAGTCTGACGAACCAGTGGGGTAACAAGATCACGGCCCGGCTACGGCGCATCGGGCAACAAAAAAATCTCCGAATTTTCGGAGGCGCTCCGAATTTTCGGAGATTTAAACATCACGGATTTGGTGTGGCTCGCATTGGGGCCCCGTGTACTGCGCTGATCCATCGAACGTTTCTTTTTCGATCCAGGCTGCTCTTCATTGGCCCGTTTCTTGCGGAGCGGATAAGGGTGGCGGTTCGCAAACTGGCGCGCGGATTTGGCTATCGGAAGGAAACATCAATGATAAAGAGCAGTTTTCTCGCAACCGCGATACTTGCGCTCGTGTTTGGCGGCGCGGCATCCGCGCAGACGACGGCAAAGAAGCCGCCCAATATTGTCATGATCATGGGCGATGACGTCGGCACATGGAATATCAGCGCCTTCCATCGCGGTATGATGGGCGGACGCACGCCCAACATCGACCGCATCGCCAAGGAAGGCGCGCTGTTTACTGACTATTATGCCCAGCAATCCTGCACCGCCGGCCGTGCCGCCTTCATTCTCGGCCAGACGCCGTTTCGCACCGGTCTTGTAATGGTCGGGCTGCCGGGCGCCAAACAAGGCATACAGGACACCGATCCCACGATTGCTGAACTCCTCAAACCGCAAGGCTACGCGACGGCGCAGATCGGCAAAAACCATCTTGGCGACCGCAATGAATATCTACCAACGGTGCATGGGTTCGACGAGTTCTACGGCATCCTCTACCACCTCAACGCCATGGAGGAGCCCTATGCGTATGATTATCCCAAGCTGCCAGGATTCCATGAACGCTTTGGCCCGCGCAACATAGTCGATACAAAGGCTACAAACGTCGATGATCCGACGACGGACCCCCGTTGGGGCAGAGTCGGAAAACAGACTATTGCGGACGGTGGCCCATTGCCCCCGCATCCGAATATGGACCCTAAAGCAAAGACCAATATGGAGGACATCGATACGGAGCTCGTTCGCCGGTCCAACGATTTTATGGATCGCTCGGTGAAGGCCGGTAAACCATTCTTCCTCTGGCACAACGCGACGCGTATGCACGTCTGGACCCACCTCTCACCCAAGTGGCAGGACAAGAGCGGTTACGGTCTCTATGCTGATGGGATGATGGAGCTGGACTGGGAGGTCGGCGAAATTCTCAAGAAGATCGATGATCTCGGTATCGCCGACAACACCATTGTGATGTTCACCAGCGACAATGGCGCAGAAATCTTCACTTGGCCTGATGGTGGCAATCATCCATTTCGGGGCGAGAAGGGCGTGACATACGAGGGAGGCTTTCGTGTTCCGATGGTTGCGAAGTGGCCCGGAACAATCAAGCCCGGCACCATCGTGAATGACATCATGGCGATGGAGGACTGGATGCCGACGCTGCTCGCGGCCGCAGGCAACCCCAACGTCAAGGAAAATCTTCTGAACAGTATGAAGGTGGGCGACAAGACTTTCAAAAACCATCTCGACGGCTACAACTTCATGCCGTTTTTCAAGGGCGAAGTTGCCGCCGGGCCGCGTCACGAGTTTTTCTATTTTGGTCCCGACGCCGACTTGTTGGCAATGCGTTATGACGATTGGAAGATCAACTTCAAAACCATCAAAGGCAACCTCTTCAATGGTCAAATCGAAACGACAACTGCTCCCATCGTGACGAACTTGCGGCAAGATCCGTGGGAGCGTTACCAAACTGAGAGCATGAATTACGGCAAATGGTGGGGAGAAAAACTCTGGACCATGGTCCCTGCTGTTAATATCGTTGGTGGATTCCTCCAGACTTTTAAGGAATTTCCACCCAGCCAAGCCAGCGGCTCGCTCACCGTCAGCCAGTTCTTGGAGGCTGTGACAAAAGGAGCCTCGCGCAGTGGTAAATAAGGCGACGCCGGCGGTGGCAGATAGCCGGCATAGCCGCCCGAATTCATTGATGGCCGCCTTGCGCGGCCATCACAGTCCTAGCTCAGATGGTCGTACAAACCATCGACCGAGTCATAAGAAGGAAATATCATGACAAAAGCGGCCTTGATTTTAGTCTGCGGTCTGGCGGGCTCGATATTGTCGTTTAGCGCGCAGGCCGTCCCAAGCTCGCCCCCTCTCCAGTTGATGGCATCCGAAATAATACCGGTGCGTGGCTTTTGCGGACTCGGCTTTCATCGCGGCCCTTACGGCGGCTGCGTTCCTAACGGTGTGCCATACGGATATGTAGCTCCAGTGGTCGTTGCGCCCTATGCGCCGGTTGTAGTCGCGCCAGCAGTGGTGTGCCCATACGGCTATTATTACTATGCCCCCTACGCCCGCTGCGTGCCTACGCCGTAATGGATTTACTGCGGTAGATTTTTCGCTGGATATTGGGCGCGACGGTCCGGTCCTCGCGTTGAAGGCGGCGGCAAATAGCCGGCATGATCGCTTGATCCTGTAATGGCTGCGAAATCGCGGTGATCACAGCGTTCGCTTAGCGCAATGCAACAATATGAAAGATACGCCTATGAAAAACACAAAGGCACTTGGGTTTTTCGCCTTAGCGCTGCTTTGCGCGCAACTCACCGCCACCCGTGCAGCCGAGCCGATCACCGAGCAGGAGGCGCACGCGATCGGCGTCGATGCCTATGTCTATTTTTACCCGCTACTGTCGATGGACATCACGCGCAAGCAATTCACCAACGTCGAGCCGGGAAAGGTATTCGGCAGAGGCCCGATGAATATGTTCGTCAATGTCCCCGAGTATCCGCCCGCGGACTTCAAGGGCGTGGTGCGCTCGAACTTCGACACGCTCTATTCCATCGCCTGGCTGGATCTCACTAGGGAACCGCTGGTGATCTCCGCGCCCGACACGGCCGGCCGGTTTTATCTCCTGCCGATGCTCGACATGTGGACGGATGTCTTCGCGTCTCCGGGCTCGCGGACCACCGGAACCAACGCGGGCGATTTTCTTGTGACACCGCCCGGCTGGACAGGAACGGTTCCTCAGGGATTGACCCGCCTTGCGGCACCCACACCCTACGTCTGGATCATCGGCCGAACCAAGACGGACGGACCGTCGGATTACGACGCCGTGCATAAAATTCAGGCGGGTTACAAGGTCACGCCACTCTCGCTCCTGGGTAAGGCACCTGAGCCGGTGACGGTTAAGATCGATCCAGGCGTCGATATGAAGACGCCGCCGAAGATTCAGGTCGATACCATGCTGGCTGCCAAATACTTCGCCTACGCGGCTGAACTGCTCAAGCTGCATCCACCGCACGACACCGACCAGCCGATCATCGCGCAGATGAAGCGGATCGGCATCGAACCCGGCAACAGCTTCGATTTCGAAAAACTCGATCCGGCCGTAAAGAAGGCGCTCGAGAGCGCGCCTGCGGACGCCCAGCAGCTCATGGCCTGGAAACTTGCGACGCTCGCCCGGGTCGTAAACGGCTGGTCGATGAATACCGACACTATGGGCGTCTACGGCAACTACTATCTGAAACGCGCTATCGTCTCCCAGATCGGCCTCGGCGCCAATCTTCCAGAGGATGCCATCTATCCGCTGAATCTGGGCGACGATGCCGGCAAGCCGCTCGACGGCGCGAACAAATACACAGTTCACTTCGACAAGGGAGCTGCGCCTCCGGTGAACGCTTTCTGGTCTATCACCCTCTATGACCCGGAAGGCTTTCAGGTCGCCAACAGCCTGAACCGCTTCGCCGTCGCCAGCTGGATGCCGTTCACGACCAACGCCGACGGCTCGCTTGACCTCTATTTCCAGAACGAGAGCCCCGGAAAGGACAGGGAAGCTAACTGGCTGCCAGCGCCAAAGGGAGCGTTCAACCTAACCATGCGCCTCTACGGACCCCAGTCCGACGCCCTCACGGGCAAATGGAGCCCGGCGGCGGTGAAGAAGACACCATAAGCGTGTCAGATGAGCCAACGTCAGAATGGGGTGTCGGAGCGGCCTATGCGGCGCTAGTTTGCTCCCTTGAGTATCGAGGACGAACGCAGCACACTCACCTTGATATAGGCGACCGCACAGCAAAGGGACGACGTTGGCGCGTAAACGAGGAAAGCTTCCGAAGAAGGGCGGATCTCCCGGCAAACCCGCAACTTCATCGAAAGTCACGGCGCCGGCGCCTGCGCCTGACGTCACCGGATCGGGAGCCTTCTCGCTGCGCAAGACCTTGGTCCTGGCGGCGCTGGCTGCCATTGCCGTGCTCGCTGTCGGTCTTCTTTTTCAGTTCCAAAGCGGTGGCCTCGGCAAAACATCGCCCTCCCATGGCGTTGAAGCCAACGCGACATTCGTTGGCAGCGAAACCTGCGCCGGCTGCCATCAGTCCGAAGCCAAACTCTGGCAGGGCTCGCAGCACCAGCTTGCGATGGCGCATGCTACCGACAAGTCGGTGCTGGGCGATTTTTCCGGCGCGACGTTTGATTATTTTGGGATGCAATCGCGTTTTTTCCGGAAAGACGGAAAGTACCTTGTCGAGACTGACGGTGCGGATGGCAAGCTGGCGGTCTTCGAGATCAAATACACCTTTGGTGTCGACCCGCTGCAGCAATACCTCGTGGAATTCCCCGAGGGCCGGCTGCAGGCGCTGTCGATAGCCTGGGACAGCCGGCCAAAGGATGCCGGCGGTCAGCACTGGTTTCACCTTTATCCAAAGGAAGAAATCCGTCACGACGATGTGCTGCACTGGACCAAGCTCAATCAAAACTGGAACTTCATGTGCTCCGAGTGCCATTCGACGGGCGTCCGGAAGAATTACGATGCGGCGAACGATCGCTTCGCGACCAGCTTCGCCGAGATCAGCGTGGGTTGCGAAGCGTGCCATGGTCAGGGCTCCCGCCATGTCGCGTGGGCGCAGGACAAGGCGCGTTGGTGGTCGTTCGGAAGGATCGACGATCCGACCAAGGGATTGCCGGAGCGATTCAGCGAACGCCGCGATGCGACGTGGGTGCCCAATGCCACAACCGGCAACGTCAGCCGAAGCAGCCCTCCTCGGGTGCTACGAGCGGAGGTCGAGACCTGCGGTCTTTGTCACGCGCGGCGCAGCGAGTTTTCCGAAGCCTGGATGCCGGGACAATGGCTGTCGGACACTCATATGGTGTCAACGCTTGGCCGCGGTCTCTACAGCGCCGACGGACAGATGCTGGATATCGAAGAGGCCTACAACTACGGCGCGTTCAAGCAGAGCAAGATGTTCGCGGCCGGTGTGACCTGCAGCGATTGCCATGACCCGCATAGCGCCAAACTGCGAATATCCGGCGACAACACCTGCCTGCAATGCCACTCGCAGGAAAAATACGCCGCCGTAACGCATCACCGTCATGAGTCCGTGAGCCCGCCGCTGGCCTGCGCGTCATGTCATATGCCCACCCGCAACTACATGGTCATCGACAAGAGGCACGATCACAGTTTTAGGATACCGCGCCCCGACACATCGATGAAGCTCGGCACGCCCAATGCCTGCAACGATTGTCATGCCGACAAACCGCCCGAATGGGCCGCAGCGGCTATCGAACAGTGGCATGGACCCAATCGGAAGGGGTTCCAGAATTATGCGGCGGCGTTCCATTCCGCCTGGAATGACCAGGCCGATGCCGCAAAGCTGCTGGCCGCCGTGGCTGCCGATAGCAACGCACCGGCCATCGCGCGGGCCAGCTCACTGAGCGAGCTCGCCACGCGCGCGACCCCGGCCACTCTCGGCCTCGTACGCGCTGCGATATCAGATCCCGACCCGATGGTACGCATCGGCGCGATTGATATGCTGGAGAACGCGCCATTGGATCAGCGCTGGTCGATCGCATCGCCCTCCCTGACGGATCCGATCCGAAGCGTCCGTATCCGCACCGTGTCAATTTTGGCCGACGTGCCTTCGGCGCGGCTGTCGGAGAACGACCGCGGGCGGTTCGATCGAGCCGCCGAAGAATTCATTGCCGCGCAAAGATTCAATGCAGATCGGCCAGAAGCGCGAACGACCCTGGGCGCTTTTTACGCCCGGCGGGGCCGCACCAGCGAAGCCGAAGCTGAATATCAGGCAGCGCTTCGACTAAGCCCGCAATTTACCGGCGCGGCGATCAACCTTGCCGACCTGTACCGGCAGACCGGACGGGAAGATGCCGGCGAGAAGGTCTTGCGCACGGCGATCAACACTGTCCCCAGCGACGCTGGGCTGCACCATGCGCTCGGCCTCGGTCTGGTTAGGCTCAAGCGGCTTGACGAAGCTTTGGACGAATTACGCCGCGCCGCCGAACTGGACCCCCATAGCGCCCGATACGCCTACATCTACGGCGTGGCATTGCATTCGGCCGGGCATCAGCAAGAGGCGATCGCCTATCTCAGGGATAGCCTCAACGGGTATCCGGAAAACCGCGATATCATCATGGCGATTGTCAGCTTTAGCCGCGAAGCCGGCGACGTCGTTACCGCGTTGCAATATGCGGAACAGGCGGTCAGGATCGCACCTAACGATTCGGCGGCCAAAGGCCTGGTGGATGAGTTGCGACGCCAAGTTACGCCGCGCTAAGATCGCTCTGCCAGATCAGTCCTTTGGCAACTTTCGAGCTAGTTGCTGGTCCTGAAGACACGTTTGCAATTCAACGTAACTGGGAGGAGTTGCGCTATCGTCGGTTGTCATCCCGACGCACATTTTCCGGTCGGCGTTGGTAAACCCCGACCATTGTGTCTGAAGCTGATCTTTCGCCTGCTGCTCGTCGTCAATGCATCTTTTTATTGTTCCGCTCAGGCCGGCATTGGGATCGAATGCAGAAGCGCTGTCGATCTTGCAACCCCGCGCAATATCAAATTTTGGAACATCGTCGGCAACGGCGATGACCAGGCGCGAAGCAAGGATCAGCATTGAAACCGGAATCAGCATTTTGGCCTCCGTACCGAATTGCGGCTTTTACCTATTGAAACGCCGTAGCCAGTTTCAAACCAGATATACCCAGTCCAAGGGCAACTTCGATCTCCCCCTCAAGGGCGACCGGCCGCAAAGCGAGGTTCCGATTCGAGCCGCCGAAAAGCACATTGACGCCTATCTCAGTCTCCACCGAAATGCCGCCGTTGGCGCCCAAGTAAGCGCCAGCCAAACCTCCAGCTGGAGGACCACTGGTCGAGGCAAAAACATCCCACACCAATACTCCGCCGGTCGTGATTCCAACTTCAGGTCCGACGGTATTGATCTCGCCAAGATAGACCTGTTGCGGATAACCTCCGTCGGGGGTGAAGCGGCAGCTAATCGACTGCACGGCCACGGTGAGGCCGGTTCTCGGCGCCATCTGGCAGTTCAATATACCGACTTGCGTTCCTGGCTGTGCCGTCTGTCCGGCCGCCGGCGGCAGCAATACCAACACCGCAGCTGTAGCTATCGCTAAGGTGCGATGCATAGACATGATTATTTTTCCCAAGATATTTCTCATATCTATTTAATTGCTCCCTACGACGAGCCTCTCACTCGTCTTTCGCAAGAAACGGGCCAACAGCGAGGACAGCGCGCACCAAGGGAAAATATTCGATAGAACAGCGCAGTACCAAAAGTGGAATGCAAACCACGGATCGGGGTGCACTCTAATCCTCCGAATTTTCGGAGGGCCTCCGAAAATTCGGAGATCAACATTTGGCGCAAACCGGGCATCCTCACGAGGTATTTAATCGGGGATCAAGCGAGTCGACCAAAGCTTGCAAGAGACCTAAGCTACAAAAATCGGTTCTGTCCTCCAGGGGCGATGCAGTCAACCAATGGCGTCAGCCTCGATAGCACGGGCTCAAGGCGCCTTCGGGAAGATCATCTAAATCAGCAATCGGCAACAACATGTCCAGTGCGAACCTGAATACCCCCCTACATCGCCTGCGAGAGCGGTGGAACGATCCACTCCTGACGACGCTTACGATTCTGCTGATATTGATGTTATTCGTCTTCGCGCCGCTGCAGGCCATTGGCATCAAGGTTTTTCAAATCCTGGGATTCGCATCCGCACTTGGCATCATCGGCGGCTTATTCCTGATGTCGGGTAGTCCGGCCGTCGTCGTAGCGATGCTGGCCGCATTCATCATGGCGGGCACCGCCGCAGTTTCCCGCCTCAATGCCCCCTCCATTCTCGACGTCTATCTGCTTTCCGGCGCGCTTCTCATTATGGGGGCAATGCTGGTCTGGGTGGTTGCTCGGGCGGTGTTTTCTCCGGGTCGCGTAACCTATCATCGAATTATAGGCGCTATCCTGGTTTATCTGAGCGTCGCTCTGACATTTGTGGCTCTCTACTCGATCGTTGGCTTGCTGGTACCCAATGCATTTTCGGGTATGTCATTTGAGGACAACCCGGCGCTCGCCAGCAAAGTTATCTATTTCAGCTTTGTGACACTGACTTCGACTGGCTATGGCGATGTCTTCCCGGTGCATCCGGTGGCACGCAGTCTTTGCAATTTGGAGACGATTGTCGGCCAGCTTTATCCCGCAACTTTGCTCGCAAGGTTGGTATCGCTGGAGATTGAAGGACGGCGCTGATTGTTGGTGGCTCTGGAACTGCCGCAGACCTGCAGTTCGAACGTCCTTGGGCATAAACGGATATTCAGGGTGAATGGACGTCGGATTTTAAACGCTCAATCGCGCTATAGATAAGCGGTATAGGAACTGATCCAGACTGGGATGGATGCGAGAAGTCCGATAACGCCCGAGTTCTCGGAAAATGCCGTCGCACTGCCGGACATACCCAGACGAAGTGATTCACGGCTCATCTCGTCCGGTATTGATATCACTACCGGAAAAGCCGTCGCGCCACCGAGTGCGTTGGTGCGCGCGAGTGTTCCCGACACTGCAATCTGCCCTTGGCCAACGCCCTTGGGTATTGCCAAGATTTTTGCGTGATAGATATGTCCCGGGGCGTTATCGAAAACAATGTCAACGGCCGTACCCTCCTTGATCGTCTGAAATCCGTTCTGTAAAAACATTCCGACCAGCGTGATCTCGTTCTCGACGATAAACGACATCGTTGAGCGTGCTTGGAGTGCGCGGTCACCGACGGACAATGCCACGGCCGTCACATCGCCGTCGGCGGGTGCACGAACGACCGTCTGCGACAGTTCCCAGCTTGCGTTGTCGAGTTGTGCCTGAATCTCCGCGACTGTGGTGTTAACGCCGCCTATCTCAGACTCCAACGCGAGTTTGGCGCTCTGCTGGGAAGCCTTGGCCACGTTTAGCTGCGCTAGCGCCGTCTCGTATTGGTTCTGCCGGTCCTGCGCTTGGAACTGTGTGTTGGCACCCACCGCTACGAGCTTCTGAATGTCCGCATTGCGTTGTGTGTTGAATGCGACCTGTGCAGAAAGCCCGGAGACGTTCGCCGCCGCTTGCTCGTAATTGGATTTCAATATTTCAGCCTGTTGCTTTGCCGCGGCGAGCGACGCCTGCAATTGCGTGACTTTGTATTGAAATGGCGCCGGATCGATTTGGAAAAGCACTTCGCCGATCTTTACCGGTACGTTCGGCTTGACCGGATCGCGATGATTTGTCCTGTCACGTTCGGTGTAACCTCCACCACCCGGCCTGCCACTGTCACGCGTCCCGATGGTGTGAGATAATTAAAAAGCGCAAGAAATACCGCGAGAATCATTGCGCCAACAAGGGCCGCTACCGTTCCGGACAGCCAACCCCATCGTATCAGCTTGAATCTCGAGAACAGGGCCCAAAGCGCGACCACGTAAAGACACAGAATAATGATCACGAAACCCTCATTATTATGATGTGTAGCACGACCGTTGTTCAGTGATAGTCAAACTCGTGGAGCGCGATCCGCGTCTCGCGGGCAAAATTAACAAGGGCAGCGGCAAAAAATCCGAGTGTGATCACAAACAGCACCGCGATCCCGCGTTCGTGCTGGATGTCAAAGAAGGCGGTCACAAAGGCGACCATCACCAGTAACGTCGCGAAAATCGCGCTCAAGGTGGCAAAAAACGTCGCATTGTTGAGAAGTTTGGCGCGCTGTTTCATGCGCGGGAGGTCGGCCTTGAGCCGAACCCTTGCTGTGTCGCTTTCGTCAATCGCGTTCAGCATCTGCGATCGGTCGACGACGCGATTCATGCGCAAGGTCAATACCGACATGAACGCCGCCAGCGCGCCCAGGAGAAACGCAGGCGCGATAGCCTGGGTGATGACCTGCGAAAGCTGGGTGACAGATGGGGTTTCGGTAATCACCTCTCGCTAGCCTCCGAAGCGGTAATTCACGCCGACTCGCACCATGTTTTCATACAAGGTGTTGGCCGCACCGGCACCAACCCACAAATATTCGAGTTTGGTGCTAAGGTTCGGTGTCCAGCCGTATTCGATGCCAGCGCCAGCCGCCAGTCCGGCGTGCCAGTCGGACTTCGAGGTGCAGGCGACCACTCCGGTGTTACAGGTAAAGCCTACCGTTTGGGTGAAAGCAGACGTGTTGTTTGTCAAGGCGACGCCCACGGTTCCGTAGAAAAGCAGATTATCCTGAGCATAACCAATCCGGGTCCTGAGCGTATCTATAATAGACACCTTCGAAGCGATCGTCGCGGAGCCCTCGAGAAAACCAGCCTTAACCACCGGGCCCGTTCCAACCCCGCTCATGCTGGTCCAGTCGATGTCGCCTTCGAGGCCCATCACAACGTGGCCGCTCTGAATTTGGGCGCCAAGTGTGCCGCCAATCATTCCTCCGCTTAGCTTGTAGTTGAACGCGGAAAAATCATCGGAGAACAGCCCGAGCGGATCCTGCTTGCCGAAGCCATAGCCGGCGTTGGCGCCCAGATAGATTCCGGTCCAGTTATAGATCGGCGCGACCACCGGTGGGCTCACGTAAACCTGCTGCTGGGTGGGAAGGTCCGCGGCGTTGACCCCGACGGATCCGATCGCGATCACCGCGACCAGCGACGTGGCAAACAACGCTAACCTAGCCGTCGTCGATCCTGAGATAGTCTTTTTCATTGCAGTTGTCCCTGAACTGGAGTCGGTAGTCGCATGTATTCAAGATAGCGTCGCACCTTGCACTTCGGATTGACCGCCAGAAACCCCCGGTGAGGTTTTGGCGAATAGAGAAACATGTCGTAACAAACCGGATACTTAATGCGAGGACCTGACCTCAATTCTCCGATATCTCGGAGATAATCTCCGAAATATCGGACTTTTTCTGATATTTCGGAGGCAGCGTGTGAAGCGAGAACGAAGGGTGAGCTAACGCTTTGCGGAATCGCTTACTGCACCTTGATCCCCATTCTTTCCCGCATGCTTTTGAAAACGATATCGATAGCCTGAATAATTCTGAGCTGTGGGTTTGCCTTGCAATAAACGATCAACTCGTGCTCGGCTTCCCTTCCTTTTCGGATGTCCATGTAGTGCTTTTTCGCCAGACCGTTGTACCAACCGCTGTACCAGGAAGCGAGCAAGTCAGCCTGATCCTGCCATGTTCCCGCGAGCTGCGCACATGTCAGGGCTTGCACGTCCAGAAACCCTTCAGGATCGGCATACTCGCTGAGATTCACCTGAGCCCTGGCGCTTGAGCCCGCCATCAGCATTCCGGCGCCGACTGTAACAGCTATCAAAGTCTTGCGCATGTCTTCCTCTTTCTGCGAATCAAATCTCGCGTTTGGTGTCGGTACTTCCTCTGGTCTCGATCAAAACTGTCTGGAGGCCCCCGGCGACGCTACGATGAAGTGCCAGAGCGTCCACGCCCTCCTCCCTCTCGACGGCGTCAACGCGAACTACCGGTGCCTCGCTTGAGAGCTCAATAGCCGCAACGATTGCACTGAGTTTGGCCATATTCAGACTTCGATCGAACTGTTCTCGCGACTCCCACTCTTCAACGAGAAATAGCGTCTTGCGCTTGTCGAGATCCGAATAGAGACGAGCGTCCAGACAACCCGGCGCAACCCGGGTCGGACCGAGCATCGATCCGAGAGTACGCATCAATGCCGTTCGCTTTTCGTCGGGGGCTATGATCTGCATCGAAAAGACGATCAAGATCCATGTCTTTCAGTAGTCGTCTGCAAAAGTAAGAACGGACTTCCTGCTTCTCATCGCAAGAAGCGGGCCAAGGCGAAACCCGTGATACGAGCGGCGAAAACTATTCAATAAATCAGCGGGGTAACGATAATTTTACGCGGATGATCGCGCTCATCGCGTTCCCAAATTCTCCGAAAATTCGGAGAGCCTCCGAAAGTTCGGAGGTCGTCGGTTGGTAACGGCCCGACCGGACACAATTTCATTTAGGGTTCAGCGCGGACAGCCCTTGAATAAAGATCTCTATCGCAAGCTCATAGCTTCTCTCGTATTCCAGTGAGTCCAGATACGACGCAGCCATCTCGTGTATGACGAAGCCGCGTATCAAGCTCCTCAAAACTCGAAGCGCATGCTGAACTTGCTCACCCTTCAAGCCGAGCTGCGAAAATACCTCTGACACCGTTCGGGCCAATTTACTGCCCGCTTCCAGCCATTCAGGGCCATCAACGACAGGATCCCGAAACGTCGCCGCGGACAATCCCGGACGTTCCAACGAATAATTGCGCATGGCATACGCCATCGCTCGTAACGCATCGGAATCCTTCTTGCCCTCAATTTCGCGCTCGATTCGCTGATGAAGCTCCCGGTACCCCTTTACGGCGAGAAAGCGTCGCATCTCGGGGATAGTGCCGACTTCAACCAGATGCCTTTCGATCTCCGAAATAAGATCTGCCGCTATTTTTTTGTGCCAACTGGATGTTGGAGTTGCGAGCAATTCGTTGATATCGAAATTGGGCTGATTCATTTTGATTCTGCAATTTTGTTTTCTAGGCGCAAACTGTAATTTGTGATCTTCGGAATGAGGCCAGTGTGGAGAGCGGAACCTTCCGGTTAACGAGAACTGGTCTCGTCCTACCGACGCCACGTGTGAGGATTCTCACTCTGCTTCGTCGCGCGCGCGATGAAGTCTTCCAGGGAGATCACCGCGTCTTCAATACCGCAATCGCCGACGCTATCGATTGACAGTTGCCTATCATGGTCAAAAAGCTCCATCCAGAATTTGGCGGCATTTGCGGGAGATGCCCCGGGCGATTGAACCAGCCGAATTTCAAGTGAACCAAGACGCACGAGGGTTACCGTCGGTGGAACCCTAGTACCTTGGCCTGCAAGCTGCTGGAGTCTAACGTGCGCCTCGATTAGTTGTGCTTCGAGTTTTGGTCTTGACGGCTTGGACAACGTTTTTGACCTAACGAGATGCGAACACTACCGGCTAAGTAGAAGATCCCGACGTACAATTGACTCGACAATCCGCTACTGCAGATATTGCTTTTTCGAGGGCGGCCTTGGAACAATAGCTGTGGTCCTACACGTGACTCCGCGTGTTCGTCTTGTTATCGTCGGCCAAAGAGTTGTTCCTATCTACCAGTCTGAATTGCGGGTAAACACTGCATGCCGAATATCGATGGCAGCGTTAAAGCCCCTCGACCGGCGCATTTTCCTACGGCCGGCGGCGGCATGACACGGTTAGCCTATAAACGCGCGGTCGAGGGAGACCTCGACGTCAAGCCGCTGCTCAAGAAAGCCGGCCTGACGCTTCAACAAATTGACAATCCCAATCTCCGCCTGAATGTAACAAGTCAAATAACGTTTCTCAATCTCGTAGCTAAAGGGATGGACGACGAGACATTGGGACTCAATCTGGCGCTAAATTTCGATCTTCGCGAAATCGGAACGCTCTACTATGTCATGGCGTCGTCCGACACGCTTGGTGACGCGTTACAAAGAGCGTCTCGCTACAGCCGGATAACCAACGAAGCAGTTCATCTTGAATATCGGACAAACAAGGAGGTCACCATTAGATTTGAATATGTCAATGTTGCCCGACATCACGACCGACATCAAATCGAGTTCTTCATGATCTCGCTCGTCCGGTTGGTGCGCCACCTATCGGGACGCAACCTCCTTCCAACCCGCGTCAGTTTTGTACATCGTCGCAATTTCTTTCAATCTACATTTGAGAAGCTTTTTGGCTGTGACGTCGTATTCGGCAGGAATATCGACGAAATCGTATTCCCTTCAGCGATTCAGGATATACCGTTAGCGAGCGCAGATTCGTTCCTCCACGGATTGCTGATCGCTCAATGTGAAAAAGCCAATATCGACCGTCCCCGATTAGCCGCCCTGCGGGTTAGCGTCGAGAACGAAATTGCTCCGCTTCTACCTCATGGCAACGCGCAGGCCGCCGATGTTGCACACAGACTCGGGATGAGCCAAAGAACGCTCGCCCGTCATCTCGCATCTGAGGGATTAAGTTTTACCACCATCCTTGATGAAACAAAATGCGATCTCGCAACGCACTATTTGAGTCAAGCCGACTTACCGATAACCACAATCGCGTGGTTGCTGGGATACCAGGAAGTCAGCGCCTTCACGCATGCATTCAAACGATGGACTGGAACGACACCAAGACAGGCGCGGCAAAAGGGCAATTGGTAGCTTTCTGCGTCAAGTAGGTCGACCGCGGCTTCGAGCCGCAACCTTTGTCGTTCGTAAGCCGGTCAGGGATTTTTGGGATCAGCGTAACAAGGACAACGCCGAGCGATAGTTGCGTTCGGCGGGTCAGATTGATCGAAAACTCCAGGGTTACCGCTTGGGTGTAAAACCGAGCTTTTTGATGCGGGATTCCAGCGTCGTCGGCTTGATGTCGAGAAGTGCTGCGGCCCCGTTCGGGCCGCGAATACGCCAATTGCACTGCTCGACCGCCTGCAGAATGATGGCGCGCTCGGCTTCGTCGAGCGAGCCTGCCGTCGCTTTGAGGGCCACCGGTCGAAGCGACGTATGCGCTAGCTTGATGCACAGTCTCGGGCTGTGACTAAGAATCATTGCGCGTTCGATCACATTCCGGAGTTCGCGAACATTGCCAGGCCAATGATATTCTTGAAGCGCGGACATCGATTCATCCCCGATTTCGTCGATCGGCTTACCCATCGAATTGCTGAATTCCTTCACAAAGGTCCATGACAGCATCGGAATGTCTTCCCGCCGCTCGCGCAGCGGTGGCACTTCAATCGGAAATACGTCGAGCCGATAGAAAAGGTCTTCCCTAAATTTCCCTTCCTTGACGGCCTGAGCGAGTGGCCGGTTGGTGGCCGCAATCACGCGCGCGTCGACCCTGATCGTCTTGGTACCGCCCAAGCGCTCAAACTCGCCTTCCTGAAGCACGCGCAGCAATTTTGGCTGTAATTCGAGCGGCAATTCGCCGACTTCATCGAGAAAGATCGTTGAACCGTCTGCAATTTCAAAACGTCCCGCCTGCCTTGCCAGAGCTCCCGTAAAAGCACCCTTTTCGCGACCGAACAGTTCCGACTCGATCAGGCTGGCCGGGAGCGCTGCGCAATTGACCTTGATCATCGGACGATCTTTTCGGCTACTGGCGTCGTGGATTGCCTGCGCCAGAACTTCCTTGCCGCTTCCGGTTTCGCCGAGCAGCAGAACCGTAGAACTGGTTTGCGCAACTTGTGCAGCCTCTCCGATAACGGACAGAAAACATGGCGAGTGGCTGGTAAGACCTTGCGGCGGCCTGATCTGCGCGGCGTGCTGCAGATAGGCATTCTCCCGCTCAAGACGGTCCTTCAGAAGCTTGATTTCCGCCACGGCGGCCACAAGTTTTTCTTGCTCCCGTTTCCGGGCGAGCGCCTGGGCAAACACCTCACCTACAAGCTTGAGCCGTGTAACCAAACCTTCCGGCCACACGCGGGTTGCACAGACGGCTCCGAAAGTAATGACACCGACGATGCGACCGCCGATGCGGAGCGGGATGCTCAAATGAGAGACCAAACCCACCTTTCGCCAATATTCAGTCTCAACGACGGCTTCGGGCGGTAGCTCGTCGGCAAGCCCCTGGAATGCGATCGTTTCGCCAGCACGAAGTTTCGAAAGATACCAAGGCACATGCAGCATAAACGGGCCCGGCGGCAATTGCTCGACATTTTCGTTGGCGCTTGAGGATATGACGATAAGTGGGCCGTCTCCATCATCGAACTCGGAATAGTTGCACCGATCAAACCCGAGAAATTGCCGAAGTGCCGTTTGCGCAAGTTGGATCTCGAATTCGACCTTTTCGGCAGACACGTTCGCAAATCGCGCAGAGAGATCGGCAAGCATGCGCTCGAACGCCAGTACGTCCTCGGCGGATGCTTCGCTCAGCGTCGTGTGCGGGACTACGGACTGAAACCGACCGAACACCATGTTGCTTTCCGACGCGCTCATATTACCACCCCTCTTTAGCTATCGAGGCCGTAAGACAAGTTCAACATGCGTAAAAACCACAGGTTGCTCCATAATACTTGCGGAAAGCTCGGCCTTTGAAAGGATTCGATGATCGATACGTTGGTATAGTTCCGATCTGCACCAATATCCAGCGCATGATCGCGGCGCAAAGCAGCTTTCGCTGCCTGAGGGTCGATTCAGGGAAAGCATTCCTTCACAACCTGAGCGATGATCTCGGCGGAAAGCGGTTAGCCGGAGCTTCCAAGCGCGGTGTCGAGGCACTTGAGCAGACTTTCCTCGGTGAAGGGCTTGCCAAGATACCCCACCGCACCGGCCTTCATTGCATGAAGTCGCGTTCTCTCTTCCGGAAAAGCTGTAATGAAAATCGTGGGTATTTGAACGCCCCGATCGATCAGCCCACGTTGCAGGTCGATACCGTTCAATCCGGGCATCTGCACATCGGTGATCAGACAGGACGTATCGCCCACGCGATCCGATCCCAGGAACTCTTCAGCCGACGCAAAAGTCTCCGCCTGGTAACCAAGCGACCTCACGAGTCCCCTGGTGGACTCACGTATGGACTCGTCGTCGTCGACTATTGAGATCAAAGGTGCGCTCCGCATTCGAAATTCTCAATTCTCTAAATAAGCAAGTCGGAGTCATCGCGCCTTCATACGTTGGTGATAATTCAAGGCAAATAAGGCCGAGAATATTATACGTCAGTATAGATGCTATGCCCTGGTGCGTCGGATACCCAACATATCCGCCATCAGCACCAGATCGGCGAGCGAGTTTGCCTTCATTTTCCGCATAGCATTGCCGCGATGAACCTTCACGGTAATCTCGCTCACGCCCATTTCCGCCGCGACTTGCTTGTTCATGAGACCCGTGGTCACCAGCGCAATGACTTCTTGTTCGCGCGGCGTCAACGATTCGAACAGGAAACGAACGCCCGCAATTGTCATCTGGCTTTTCCGCTTGGCCTCATCCTTTTCGAGTGCAGTTTTCACGGCATCCAGCAGATCCTGATCCCGAAACGGCTTGGTGAGGAACTCGACGGCACCCGCCTTCATGGCTTTCACAGTCATGGCGATATCCCCATGGCCGGTGATGAATATGATCGGAACGTCGATGTTGGCCTTGTTTAATTCTTCCTGAAAATCGAGCCCACTCAATCCGGGCAACCTAACATCCACAACCAGGCACACGGCGGCGTCGGGAAGTTTCTCTACGAAAAACTCCGATGCAGAACCGAATGCTTTAACGCGCAAACCCACCGAGGAAAAAAGGCTTCTGAGGGACTCGCGCATGGACGCGTCGTCGTCAATCACGTAGACGGCCTTTTGCGCTTCCACTGTCTCTTTCACGTTCAACTCCTGCGTTTCTCCGCGGCCATCATGCGGCATTTAACTGATTAGCCGGAAGTTCAAGCCGAAATACCGATCCATACGGATAACCGGAGGAGACAGAGAGCTGTCCGCCGTGAGCCACCGCAATCGAGCGGCAGATCGAAAGTCCCATGCCTATTCCGTGCCTCTTTGTTGTGAAGAACGCTTCAAATATTTGACTTATAATACTCCTGTCGATCCCTGTTCCTGAGTCCTCTACCGTTACTATCAAGTTCGCAGACCCATTTCGCTCAGATCGCAGCTTTAAAACCCTGGGACGACTGCTCAAAGCTGCCATGGCGTCGATGCCGTTCAGTACCAAATTCAGCACGACTTGCTGCAGCTGGATTCGATCGACGAGAACTTCCGGCAGATTCTCGTTTAGTTCGGCTCGAACCATAATCCCTTTGTTCTCCAGTTCGGCATGAGCAAACACGAGAACTTCGCGAACGAGTCCATTTATATCGAGCAGCTCCCTTTCGCCGTCGCCCTTTACCAGCATCGTCCGGATGCCGTTGATCACCTGGCTTGCCCGATGCCCGTCATTCACGATCCGTCTGAAGCAGGCGCGCGCCTCTTCGAGATCCGGTTTGGCGTTCGCCAGCCAGCGAAGTCCCGCCGATCCGCCGGTGACAATGGCGCCCAGCGGCTGATTGATTTCATGCGCAATCGATGCCGTCATCTCGCCCATCGTGGTCAGCCGTGTGACCCGCGCGAGGTCCGATAGCGCGTCCCGCGAGGCAGCCTCTGCCCGTTTGCGACCTGTGACGTCGATCGCGGTAGCAAGGAAGAGAGGCGCCTCGGATTCATTGTCCTGCATCCTCGATACATAGGCGTGTACCCAGATCAGAGCGCCATCCTTGCGCTTGTACCGCTGTACCGATTCGTAACTTTGCTGTTTGCCTTCGTGAACCTGCTCAAAAAGCAATTTCAGTGATTCACGCTCCTCCTCTGCGCTGAGATCGAGCGGAGTAAGCCCATGGAGTTGTTCGTCCGTTCGACCAAACATTTTTTGAAAGGCCGTATTAGTGGCCTGAAATCGGAAATTGCGGTCAGCCAGGGCGATACCTACTGTCGACATCTCAAAAACGGATCGCCAGCGCTCCTCACTTTCTCTCAACCATTTTTCGGCGCGCCTGCGTGCAAGCATTTGTACCAGCAGTGCCGTGATCATGATCGCCTGCAGCAGGATTACAAAAATGGTTGCAAGCACCAGGTTGCGGTGTTCTTCCCAGATTGTCGGCTGTCTGAAGGACACGAGCGTACTCTTGGGAATATTCCTCTCCGGAATATGCCATCGCAGCAATTGCCGGGCATCGACCTGAAATTTGCGATTCTCGCTGGATCTCGGGGCGAGCATAGCCGGGTCCCTGCCAGCAAGAATCTCCAACGCCATATCAGCCGCGTCAGCACCCATGGATTCGAACGAACTCATGTGGCCGCCCACGATTCCCCGGCCGAGATAAGTATCGGAAGGACCGTAAACGGGAGCGCTAGCGGCAGTAGCAAGGGCCTCCACAACAAGCGCCGGCACAAATGGCCGTCCCGTGCCGTCGCCGTAAACCGTTATGAAAATCACAATCGTGTCACGCGACAAATGCGAGGCGCGCTCGAGCAGCGTTTCGTAGGGAAGTCCAACCCAATATTCGATATTGAAACTGTGCTCGTAAGGTTCGATTCCTGTTCGAAGCGACTTTAACCAGCCCTGATCAATCTCCGAGGAACCGGAAACGATTATGAGATTGCGCGCGTCAGGCTGAAGTTGCTGCGCTAAGGCAATCGTTTTATTGGCGTCAAATTCGCTGAATACGCCTGTAACATTTGCAGGTCTATCGGCGGCCATAGCGACCTCGGGCCGCGCGCAGCAAAAGACAATTGGAACATTCGGAGCGATGATGCTGCGGTATTTAAGTAAGAAGTGCTCAGCCTCCGAGTTCAATGCCACTATGAGATCGAGCGGCTTGCTTGCGTATTTATCGGCCAGATGGTGAGCCGACCGAAGTTCGTCCGCCTCAGTGGGAAACCGGGCGAGATCCAGAAAATCGGTGTAGATATCGAGCTTCGAGGGAGACTTTTCGACCAGCCGTTTCCTCATCCCGGCCCCAGCTTCTGCCGTAGAAGGATGGACATCATCGTAGGGGTAAAGCAAAAGAACACGCCGCTGGTAGTTTTGGGCGTTGACCGCACAATTACCCAGAACGAGCGCTACCGCTGCGCCGAACATGACAGATCTGGATAAAGAACGAATCTGCGCCACCCCACCGCTCCGACGCTGCTTAGCGTTTACCCTCGGATTGCGGATCGTATCCCAGGTTCCGAACTACAGCCAACTCTAAGGAGCTGACTGTAAGATTTCTGAATCAAACCAAGGGAGCTTTCGTGAGCAGCGAAGCCGTTGAATTTGCTAACGAAACAAGAACAGCCTGAACTGCGGCGGAGCGTGGCCGGCAATATGGCGCCTTGGCTCAGCTATATCGTCCCCTTCTGACTGCCTGCACATAACCGCGCCAGAAGAGACCGTTGCAAATTCCATCGCGGGCATTTCATCGGGGCTCGCCGCGATCGTAGATCCGCTTACTTATGGATCAACGGTGGGGACGCAGCACTCGCCGGCGCCGGCGGCGCATCCGAGATTGCGAAGGTCAGCCAGGTATTCCAGCCTTGGGGTCGGTTTTTGGCTTCGAACTCGAAATACGACTTCAAGCCAAGGAACCCCTGCTTTCCGGCAATCGGGAAAATGTATCCCAATTGGGGGCCGACCGAGAAAACCCGCGACTCGAACGCACCAAGCTTGTCGCCAGCGCCGCTGTCGGCCGTGAGCTGGTCATAGGCATAACCGACGAGGCCGATGAAAAACTGCTTGGACAGGAATTGCGACGCGCCCCAATCCAGATGGAAATCGACGCCGCTCTGATATTGGGTGGTCGGGTTCATGAAATTATAGGTAAACCCCGCGACCGCCGAAAACTCACGCCCTGTCGCCGGATTGAAGTACGTATACCCGCCGCCGGCATCGATGGCGCCGTGCCCTAACCCGAGGTTGGACACGCTCGTCGAGCTATAATCGCCGACCGGAATGTCGCCGGTGATGTAGGTCATGAAGTTGTTGACCCCCATATTCCACTTCAACGAAGCAAGCGGATAGAGGTCTCCGACACCCGTCGTGGTATCGCCGATATTGGCGGTTCGTATCACAGTGAAGGGAGGCAACGAAGCCGTCACCGTTCCGTTGATGTTGGCCGTGGTGGTGCCCACGATCGTTCCCATTTGCACCGCCAACTGGCCACCGAGAACAGGCGTCGCAAACGTATAACTGGGAACGATGACCGCCAGATCAGCGGTAGCATGCAAACTCGCATTGAGACTGACAGTCACCGAGGGACTAAATCTGCCGATCTGAATTTCGCGCGCAGCAGCGACATCCGCACCGGCGTTGACGGTCGTATGATAGTAAACCGACGCAACTGCCCATCCCGGTGTGCCCGGCACCGCCGACAGACTTCCATATGTGCCCGGAAGCCAGAAGCTGGTGCCGCTTTCATCGGCCAGCGCGACCGACGCGGTCGTCGCGAAAATGCCAGCACAGAACAGCGCCACGGACGATCGCAGCAGCCCTCTCTTGCGCGTGAAGATGTTGCCCGTAAAATTCGAATTGATACGCTGCATCGAACTGTCCCCCGATCGATCGGTGGGTGCATGTTAGTGGTTTTGCATCGGGTGTCAGTCAGATTCGTCAACGCCTGCAACGAACTCCGTCGCATTGATGCAAAGAGGACACGGTCAACGCTTCAACTCACGCAACGCGTTGGTGTAGTATGCGGAGCAGCCTCCGAAATTTCGGAGGGCCTCCGAAATTTCGGAGTTCTTATTTTGACCCGCGTGCTACCTCTCGCGGGAGGTTGGACCGCCCGTCACATGAGCGCGTCGAGTCCCAGGGTATTCTCCATGCAAATCGTGCGTACACATCACCGTCGGCAACGGTTTCTGATTTAACCGGCGGATCCTTTGGAAACGTGTATCGTCCGGTTGCGGTGGTCCGCTTCTTGCGAAGCAATTAAGTCCGCGGCGTCGAACGACAGCGGATTGGGAAAATGGGTAAAGCGTCTAGGATCAAAAGCAGCCTTTTCGCGACCGCAATAATCACGGTCTCTCTCGCACTAGGCGGCGCGAGTCTCATCGATAGTCCACACAACTGATGGAGCAACCCGGTCTTGCAACGGTTTGCGGCGAGTACCTACGGTGAGATTTAACAGACGTTCCCTTGGTGCGCCGCTGCTCATGCTGGTCATCGCCTGCGGCTCTTGCGGAATCCGTCCACCGCAAGGCGCGCTGATCCCGGTCACGACAACTGTGGAAGGAACTTCTCGCATTCCTATTTTTGTCGCGACCACACGCCAACGTTCGACCGATTCCGGCGAGATGTTCAGCGGCGAACGCTCCGCCGAAATGTCCTATGCCGCAATCACCGTTTCGATTCCGCCCGATGCGGCTAGGAAAATCGGCGAGGTTCAATGGCCCACGACCATTCCCGGAGATCCGCGAACGAGCTTCGTCACCGTCTCGGCTGAGTACATCGAAAAGCAAGCGTTTACTTTGTCGATCGCCGCGATGATGAAGCGGACCGGCCGAACCAAGGTGTTGGTGTTCGTTCATGGATTCAACAATCGCTTCGATGAAGCGGTCTATCGATTTGCCCAGATTGTCCACGACTCGAAAGTCCAGGTCATTCCCGTCCTGTTTACGTGGCCATCGCGCGGCGAGGTCCGTTTGCGCACCTACAATTACGACCGGGAGAGTGCGAACTATTCGCGCGATGCGCTCGAAAGTCTGCTTGGAACGCTGACAGGTTATCCGGCTGTCACCGAGGTGAACCTGCTGGCCCATTCCATGGGCAATTGGATCGCCCTTGAAGCGCTGCGCGGAAGGTCGATACGCGGTGGACAAACCACAGCGTCGATCAGAGCCGACAAACTCACGAATGCCATGCTGGTCGCTCCTGACGTGGACGTCGATGTGTTTCGCGCGCAGATTCAAAGGATGGGCACCGCCCGGCCCCGCATTGCCCTTTTTGTGTCGCAGGACGATTCAGCCCTCAGATTATCCAGAAACCTGGCGGATGATGCGCCTCGCCTAGGCAACATCGATCCTACCCAGGAACCATATCGAAGCGAGCTTGAACGCGACAAGATACTTGTGTTCGACCTGACACACCTTGCGACCGCGGGCGACGACGCCCACGATCGGGCTTTTGACGACGTGACTTCTGTCATGGGCATGATCAGGCAGCGCCTAAGCGCGGGTCAGGCCATGACCGAGCATAGTGCCAGTTTGAGCGATCAACTGCCGGACGTGACCGCATTGGGCAAATAGCCCGACGCGGGCACGCAACATCTGTGGTCACACAACAAAAAGCCCCGGATGAAGCCGGGGCTTGAGTTTATCGGGAGAACAGACAAAATCAATAACGGGCGACGACCGAGCCGTTAAAACCTATAGTTCACGCGCAAGGTGAGCATGTTTACGTTTTGATTGACCTGATTAACGATCGCCGCGGCGGGCGCAGGGACGGAGAAGGAGTTGTTGGCGTTGCCCATGAACAGGTAATCGTACTCGATGCCGGCCGACCAGTTCGGCGTGAAGCCGTACTCAAATCCGACGCCGACGGTCGCGCCCCAGCGGGTAGCTTTAGCAGAGTCGACCTGTACGCCGCCAATGTTCGTGAGCTGATCGTATTTATTGATCGTCACCGCTACGCCGCCCTTCACGTAGAGCAACGCCGCGTTCATGGCATACCCGACCTGGCCGGTGAAGAGGCCAAGACCGCTGACGGTGGTGCGATCGGACAAGGCCGGGTTGACGACGCTGATGTGCGAACTGCGCAACGTGGCCCAGTCGCCCTGAGCTTCTAGTCCGAACACAAAGCCGCCCGCCTGCCAGCGGTAACCCATCTGGCCGCCGAGAATGCCTCCAGCCATGTTATTGCAACCATCGGGGATCACCGTGCCGCCTACCGGCACAAAACCCCAGCAATTGTGACTGTTGCCGTATCCGCCGTTGCCGCCGATATAGAAACCGGTCCAGTCGTAGACCAATACAACCGCCGCGGGCGCTACGGGCGGCGGGGCGTATACTCTTTGCGGCAGATCGGCGGCCTGCGCTACCAGCGAAGTCGCCAGCAGCGCTGTTGCGACTGTCGTCGATACCAAGATCTTTTTCATTTGGCCGTCTCCCAAACATTTCGAATAAGTGTTCAGTTATCTCGCAACAACGTTCTTGAGTTCTGTACCTCTATAGCGGCCGGGAAAAAACAGTAGTTGGAGCGGGTAGCGCACAAAGAAAACGTCGGTGACAAAACGGACACAGACAGGTTTAAGAATCTCGAATTTCTCCAAAAATTCGGAGAATTTCTCCGAAACTCCGTAGGCTCTCCAAAACTTTGGAGAGCGATACATCAGTGTAAAATCACAGCTTTCCGTGCTCATTCGTCTACCAATAACGTGACGAGCCTGTCCGTCGATACAAAACCTTACCGAACTTCATCCTGATTCGGCTTCGCACGTTACAGACGGCGCCGCATTTCGCGACTATCTATCGTTTGACTGCCGCATGAAAACCGCGAACATCACGCAAACGCCAATGATCGCGGCACTGGCTATCGACAGCACGACAACGCAAACATTGCATCCCCGAGGTGACGGACGCGCCGATTTCATCAGAGACGACGATGCCAAACATGCTCGATCCTGAGTCAATGCGTCGCCATCGCCTCAATTTTGCCGAGCGCGTCTCCGCAAGCTTTTGAGGCCGTCGATTTGTTCGCGAACAGGCAGGCTGCAACCCGTCCCTCGCCTGGTTGCGTCTTGCCGCAGACGCCGCTGATCTCCGCCTTGCAGGCGGTGACGGCCTCTTTCAGATTATCCGCGGAAAGCTGCACGTCAGCCGCGGCCTGCTCCAGATCGTAGGCACATTTTGCGCTTATTTTGTCTTCATAGGCGTGCATGCAGTAAAGCAGGCGCCCTTCACCCGGTGTGACGTCGCTGCAGTGCTTCTTGATATCGTCAGCGCAGGAATTCTCCAGTTTTGCGGCCTCGCCGGCCAGCTTCGCCTGGATCGCCTTGGGGATATCCGTTTGCGCGGATACTGAACTTACCGGCAAGACGGCCAGCAAGGACAAAACTCCGAAGCTGGCTAGTAAATGCATCGTGCGTATCATTGGTCGTCCTCTGATTACTGCCTCCGAATCTTGGCCGCCGCTTCGTTGAAGCGCAGCCGCGCAGGGAGCTACTGCGGATTCTATCGACGCCCCGTTCACCGCGCCAACGCTAGCGTGAGACCGGAAACACCAACGGACAGATTGACCCCGACCGATCCTTCAACTGACAGGGGTTGCAGGGCGATCGAACGGCCGGTGCCACCGAACAGAAGATTGGCGCCCACGCCAACGCCGGCGCTGACCGAGCCACTTGCCCCGACATAGGTGCCGGCAAGTCCGCCATACATCGGACCTGCCGTCGGCGCGAGCACACCCCACGCCAACGCCCCACCCGCGGTGATACCGATATCAAGGCCGATCGTGTTCATGACACCGATATAGGCCTCTGGCGGGTAAGGACCGTTTGGTTGAAACTGGCAAGCCATCCGCTGCTGTGAGCCGAAGATCAAGCCGATCGACGGCGCCATCCGGCAGGTGAGCGAACCGACGCTGGTCCCCGGCGTTTGTGCACCCGCCGGCGAGCTCAGTGCCGTGGCGAATGCCAGCAGCAACAGCACGGTGAGATATTTTGACATGTCGGGGTTTCCTGCCTTGAGTCGTGTTCAATCCGTCGGACGCAAGCCTCTTGATTGCCTGCTTCGCAAGAAGCAGGCCAACTCGCGACACGTGCGAAGCTGTGAGGAAATGACCGTCGAAACAGCGGCATAGAATTTTCGAATGCGCTGACGACGCCCTCGGTCCGCTTGGAGTTCTCCGATATTTCGGAGCATCTCCGAAATATCGGAGGAACAGCGTTAAGCCGAGCGTCTCGTCGCACGCGTTTATCGCGATGTTTCTTCTGTCCATTTCTTACGCGCACGCGACTTTGTGTCATGGCCCGCTTCTTGCTGACCAATTGTCTTCAAGGTGAGCAATTAGTCATAACGTCGGGGAGCAGAATATGCGCACGTTTTTGATATTCGCATCGGTTGTCGCCGCCTTCGCAGCAACAATGGCCGTGGAGACGACAGAGGCCAACGCAGTGACCTGTGTGGCGGGCGTTTATCGTACTGGTTGCGCTGGACCGAGAGGCGCTGTGGTGGTGACGCACCCACCGGTCACGGTTTGCCACTATGTCGTCGTGAACGGCGTGCGCGTTCACCGCTGCGGATAACCGCCCCTGGGGTGACGGCGACGCAAGTCGACCAACTGCAAAGAGGTAACTGAAGTTGAAATCGGACCGCACGCTTTTCGACGTCAACCGACGCGCGATGCTGTCGGCACTTGCCGCGCTTCCGGCGTTACCGATGCTCCTCCCCGGCTCCGCGCAGGCGCAAAGCGGTACGGGTACCCTTCCCCTAGCTCCGGTAGCACCGGTGCCGATCGCCGATCCGCTGCCAGCCTGGAACGATACCGCATCCAAAAATGCCATTTTCAATTTCGTCGAGCGGGTGACTAGGCAAAGCTCACCCGACTTCGTGCCCGAAGGCGATCGTATCGCCACTTTCGACAATGACGGCACGTTGTGGGGCGAACAACCGATGTGTTTCCAACTCCTGTTCGCGCTCGACCGCGTCAAGGTGTTGGCGCCGAAGGATTCGGAGTGGAAGACTGAGGAACCCTTTGCCTCGTTGCTGAAAGGCGACCTCAAGGGTGCGCTCGCCGGCGGCGAACCAGCCATCTTCAAGCTTGTCGTGGCGACGCATTCAGGCATGACCGTCGACGAATTCAACGATATTGCCCGCGACTGGCTCGCCACCGCCAGGCATCCCATCACCAAGCGGCTCTATACGGAAATGGTCTATCAGCCGATGCTGGAGCTACTCGCCTATTTGCGAGCGAACGCATTCAAGACCTTCATCGTCTCCGGCGGCGGCATCGATTTCATCCGCATCTTCTCCGAGCGGGTCTACGGCATTCCGACGCAGCAGGTCGTTGGCAGCAGCGGCAAGACTAAATTCGAGTTGCAGAACGGCAAGTGGGTGCTAACGCGCCTGCCCGAGGTCGACTTTATCAAGGATGGTCCGGGCAAACCGGCAGGCATCAATGCGCATATCGGCCGCTGTCCGATAGCGGCCTTTGGCAATTCCGATGGCGACATGCAGATGCTGCAATATACCACGAGCGGCAGCGGCGCCCGCTTCGGCCTGATCGTGCACCACACCGACGCCGAACGGGAATGGGCCTACGACCGCACGTCTTCTATCGGCAAACTCGACAAGGCGCTCGACGCCGCACCGGCCGCTGGCTAGACCGTTGTCGACATGAAGAACGACTGGAAAACGATATTTCCGTTTGGCAGCAAGTGACCGCGCAGACGAGCTTTCTGCCAACCGTGCCACTGAAACGGCGGCGGATCAGGGAGTGACAGGCATGCTGCGCCGCCGCGAATTTGTTTTTGGTTTTGGAGCATTGCTGGCGAACGTTGATCGCTCGTTTGCCCAAGGCGTCGCCGCTATCAAGGCGATGAAGCCTGGAGATTTCATATGGCGGCCCGAACTATCTCCGAACGGCCCGGTCGTGATCGTCGTCTCGCTGCCACTTCAACTGGTTCATGTCTATCGAAACGGGCTCGCGATTGCGGTCTCGACCTGCTCCACGGGAGCTCCCGGGCATGTAACGCCGACGGGGGTCTTTACGATCCTGCAAAAACGCGAAGAACACTATTCCAGCACCTATAACAACGCGCCGATGCCGAATATGCAGCGGCTGACTTGGCGCGGTATCGCTCTGCATGCCGGCCATCTTCCGGGCTATCCCGCCTCGAAAGGCTGCATTCGATTGCCGGTTGAGTTTTCCCGGATGCTGTTTTCAATCACCGGGCTTGGCACATCGGTGATCATTGCCGATAAAACAAGCGCCCATAACATGGTCGTGCAACCCGGACTCGTCCTGCCGAACGATGTCGCGGAGGATGCGAAAGCGGCCAATACCAAAGCTGCTCAGGCGCAAACCCGTGCAAAGAAAGGATTATCCCAACGTATTGCTGCGTCTATTCTGGTGTCTGGCGCTGACCGCAGAGCGTATCTCCTTAAAGACGGCGCTGTTACTTTTCAGACGCCGATCAGCATATTCGATGAAAACAAGCCGCTTGGCACGCATCTGTACTCACTTATCGGCCCCTCCCCGGACGGTCATTCGCTGAAGTGGAACTCGTTCGATCTCGGTGGCGATCCCGAGAGCAGCACCACGGTCGATCTCTGGTCAGATCCCGTCTTGGGAAGAATCGAATACCTTGATGGCGCTGGCGTTAAGCAAGTTGCCGCCACGCTGCTTCCGGGCACGACCATGGTCGTGACCGATTTTGCAGCGAGCGCGGAAACCCGTACAGGACCGGATTTCACCGTTATCGCTGAGGACCGCGCGATAAAGGGAAAGCGCGTGAAAAGCTGATCCGACGTAGTTCAATTTCGTATACAGGGGGATCTGCATGATTAGAAAAGCGATCTTTTGCATACTGGCTTCAGACAGCAGCTTGCCACGCTAAATCAATCGGCGGGGCCAGTGTCGCGGTTTGGTCAGAACCTTTGCCTGAATCCGAGCGAGACGCCGGTACTACTCGGTTCGCCATCTTTCCAGTTACGCATGACTTTCGCCGAGATCGAACTCTGCGTATCTAGATTGAAGGTGAGACCAGTAGCGATCTGAGGCGTGTTGTAATTGTCGTTGCGATCGAACGAATCCCGAAATCGATAGGAAATGGCGTTCCAGGTTATCGCCTGACTTAGCTTGAAATCGGCTGCGATGCGCAGAACGTAATATGGAAAGTCGGTGCCCGGCTTTTGGCGCCAATGCTCACCAATTCCCGCACTGCCGGTCACCGAAAAACCCGGGTCGAGCAGCATACGATAACCAATCGTTGCTTCAAGATTTTGGCTGGTCTGGTCACTAAAGGTCGTGTCGGTGTATTGAAATGAGCCTCCGAAGATCAGGCCGTTATCAAAGGTGTATGCTCCGTTGAGTTCGTATTTCATGTCCTTGGGATCGCCAAAATTGCCCAGATCGCGATCGGATGTGATGCCCACACCGATGGAGCCGCTTTCAGCAGCGGCATCGGAGGCGACAACCAGAATCGCTGCGGCAACAAGCATCCCCGCTGTCACATGCTTCATGGCACGATCTCTGCGCAGAGAACCATTTAAGTCCCAGCCCCCGGCGAGAAAAAAGGATGACGACCGGAGAGTGCTGGAAGATGCCCGCCAACACGACCAGACGGCGATAAAGCGTCCATTCCTTCAATATCGAGGCCGGCGCGACGCAGGCTAGCCCCGATCAGTGAAGAGTCTCCAGAGGTTACCATCTCCCAGACGGAGGGAGATGCCGCGAAGGGCAAAATACGGAATCAGGATCAGCAGCATGAGTATCCCTACTGCGAAGGCTTCCGTTAATGTGCCCCCTGCTATCTCGCTTAGTACCGCTCGACCGACCTTTCCGTGAAAATAGCCAACAATCATCTCCTCGATCACGGAGAGGGTGATAAGAAGCACGACGAACAGAAACGACGTTTTGAGGATGCCGGCGAGTAGAGAGTCGGCACGGTTCTGATTTTCGCCGATCTTGAGCGCCTGCATTATTAGAACAAACTTGCCGAGAACGAGGGCTTTCACAATGGCCAAACCAAATAGCGAGGTGAACTCGATCCCGTGACCACGAAGGATGGCTGCTTTATAAAAGATCAGGGAACCGAAACAGACATATAGATAGGCAGAGATTACGAAGTACTCGGTCAATTCGCGGCGCAAACGCTGTACGAGTGTCGGAGCGGCCGAAGGTTCATTCGATTTTGTTCGATCGTGGGTCTCGGACGAGACACGCGGCGATACCGATTGGAAGAGCTGTGAGAAAGCGGCTACGGAACTTGCCTCTGTCCAATCGGGCATTCCCTTTGTCCAAACCAGACGCGATTGGCCTCCCACGATCCTGATCTGACTGGATATGTCCTCCAGCGTAGTCGGACCGATCGTAACATCGTTGTCAATATGGTACCACGCTTGGGCCTTCATGAATTTGCTCTCCTCAGCGCGCATAGCGCAGTCACGCACGGGCGCGGCTCGGCGCTGTAGAACCCGGTTAGTGGATAGTGTGCCATTTACGCGCGTTCGCTTGACGAGGACATGTTTCAACGTGCCGTCTGTCCGATGGCGTGACGATATCTCGGAAGATAATGCGGCTGATAAGGAGCTATCCCTGATAAGCCGCTCCGGCTCGACAACCTTTGAGACGTTCCAACCGCACCCGCGAATGTCGACTAGGAGAGAAGATCAGAAGTAAGGGACGAAATCAAAACGAAGTAGTGCCCCGAGATTTCGGAGGCCCTACGAAATTTCGGAGATTAGCCAGCCCGTGAGTGCCTGGGCCGATCGTCTCACACCGCTGATCCTTCGAGCAATTCCCTTTGAACGCGATGCTTCGTGGGGTGGCCCGTTTCTTGCGATGAAAAATGGAGAAACTCTTGTCGGTAGGAGAGTGCTCGTGGCTTCGAGAGTCCAGCAACGCTGTAACAGGCCATCCATGCGCTCGGCGCTGTATATGACAAGTCTGTTTTTACTGGTGATTTTTGTCACCCGGTTGGCTCTACCGATGGCGATGGCGGAGGACGCATGGTATCCGGTACAAATCGACGTCTGGTCACCGCCGTTCAACGCTGAACATCAGCACGAACTACAGCAATACACGCCGCCCGGTCATGCAAGCCGAGCGTGGCGCATATGCGCTTCAATTCCGCACCTCAAAGACGACTATTGGTTGGCGGTCAATTTCGGTCTCGTCAACGAAGCCAAACGAATGGGCGTCGCGCTTAATCTCTACGAAGCAGGGGGATATGAGAATCTCGCAACACAACAAAGCCAAATCGCCGAATGCGTCACACAGAACAAGGCGGATGCCCTGATTATCGGTGCAATCTCAGCCGATGGATTGAACAGCGTCATTGCCGATTACAGCGCCAAAGGCATGCCTGTGATCGACTTGATCAACGGGATCAATTCGGACAAGATTGCCGCGCGGGTGGCCGCGGATTTCTATGACATGGGACTTGCCTCGGGAAAATACCTTACAGCTCTCCAGTCGGATAAGAAGGCAGCCAAGGTTGCGTGGTTTCCGGGTCCCGCCGGAGCGGCCTGGGTCGCCGCTGGTGATAAAGGGTTTCGAGCGGCACTCAATGGATCCTCACTATCTGTCATTGACGGGGGATTTGGCGACACCGGCATCGCCGCACAAACTCGCCTGATCGAAGCCGTGCTGGACAGTCACCCGGACATCGACTTTATCGCCGGGACAGCCGTTTCGGCTGAAGCAGCCGTACAGGTGCTACAGAAACGGAAACTGGAGCAACAGATCAAGGTGATCGCCTATTACTTCGGCCCGGGGGTCTATCGTGCCATCAAGCGGGGGGCGATTTTGGCAGCGCCGAGCGATAGTCAAGAAGTGCTGGCACGCATTTCGATCGATCAGGCGGTGCGCGCTCTGGAAAAGCAAAAAATGATCCAGCACCTTGGTGTCACCATCAAAATGGTAGATCTCAAATCGCTGTCGGAATTCGATCTGAATTCGAGCATTGCACCGGCCGGCTTCCGCCCGATTTTCAGCGTCGCGCCCTAAATCCGGATCGGACAAGCGTTGGCAGCGAGGATAACCAAGAGCAGTGTCTGGAAATCACATTTTCTGCCTCCCGCGATTGTATGCTTGGCAGGCTTGCTGGCGACGCTTGGCTTTAGCTATCTCGCCTACGCAAAGGCGGAGAAGGACTGGCGTATTCGCGTCGATCAAACCGCGGAACGACTTTCCAATACGCTTCTGTCATGGATGGAGGAAAGCTACGCGCCTGTGTCGGGGCTGGTGGCGTTGGTCGAGAACTCCAGCACGGTCGAACCTGGCGAATTCCTTAATGCCTTCGAGGGTATGCAATCTCGGTCGACCACGGTGCTGCTCGACGAGGCGAGCCTTCTTCGACTTAACCGTGACGGCCGATGGCAAGTGGCCATTTCATCAGACATGCTCGGTTATCCCGGCCGATATATCATGCTACCCGATGTCGCCGCGACGCTGTCGCTGGCGTCCGCGCGACCAAACCAGTTCATTCTCAGTCCGCCGTTCAAATCCGAGAGCGGCCGGGCGGTTTCAGCGATCGCGCTTTCCGCTTCCGTCGCCGAGGCGACAATCATTGTCGGGACGTTAAACTACGATACCCTACTGGACGGAATGCGCTCCGGACCGATTCCGAGGGGCATTTATCTAAAGCTAAGCGGACGCTTTCTTGGTCAACCTGACCTTAAGACCGTGGTCGCACTTCCAAACGGCCGACAATTTCAACACGTTTCAAATACCAGAGTGGCGACCGCTGGCGCCGATATAGAGATCTCATGGGCCGCGACGAGGGAATTCGATGGTGGTCCATCCTACGGAGTGGCGTTAGCCGGATTGCTCGGTGGTTTGGGTCTGACGATTGGCCTCACGCTGTTCATTGGCTTTTTGGTTCGACAGAACAGACAGATTGAGCGGAAGGTGAATGAAGCGACGCTTGCGTTGCGGCAGTCTTCCGAGAGACTTCAACGCATACTCGATGCCTCACCGGTAGGAGTAGCGATAACGACCGATAATGTTGCACGCTTTACCAATCCTCGAATGGAGGAAATGTTCGCGCTCCGAGTGGGATCCGACGTGCCTGATCTGTACGTTGTTCCCGGACAGCGAAAGGCGCTGCTAGATCAACTCGACCGCGAGGGTATCGTCCGGGACTTCGGCGTCCAGCTGCGCGGTCCTGATGGCGAGATACGCGACAGCCTCACCACTCTTATGCACATGGAATATGACGGGCAACAGGGAGTCTTGGCCTGGGTGGTGGATGTCACCGAACTAAAAAAGATTCAAACGGCCTTATCGGAAGCCAAGGTCGCCGCCGAGGACGCCACAAAGGTAAAGGCCGAGTTCCTGGCCAACATGAGCCACGAGATCCGTACTCCGATGAACGCCGTCATCGGTCTCGCGTATTTGTGTTTGAAAACAGACCTCAGCGCCAAGCAACGCGACTATGTCGGCAAGATTCACAATGCGGGTACTTCGCTGCTGTCAATCATCAACGATATTCTCGATTTCTCCAAAATCGAGGCCGGCAAGCTCGACATCGAGAATGTCACCTTCGAGATTGACTCGGTGATGAGCAACATTTCGACCATGGTCGCGCAGAAGATCCAGGACAAGGACCTAGAACTTCTGTTCAACATCTCACCTGACATCCCGCCTGCCCTTCTCGGCGATCCGCTGCGATTGGGACAGGTGTTCATCAATCTGCTTGGCAACGCGGTGAAGTTCACGGAGACAGGTGATATCTGCCTGATCGGCGAGTTGTTGGAGC
>NZ_SSMW01000134.1 GCF_004799405.1 Bradyrhizobium sp. | reverse complement strand
CGCCCGGTTCCGCAATGCCTTCAAGGCGGGCAGCGACGTTGACGCCATCCCCGAAGATGTCGTTGTCGTCGACGATGATATCGCCAACGTGTATCCCGATGCGAAATTCGATCCGTTGATCCTGCGGCACGGTTCCATTCTGCTCGGCGATGCCGCGCTGGACTTCAAGTGCACCGCGTACCGCATCCACGGCACTCGCAAACTCGACCAGCATGCCGTCGCCTGTGGTCTTGACGATCCGTCCCCGATGCTTGGCGATGGTGAGGTCAACGAGGCCCTTCCTGACCGCCTTCAGCCGGGCCAGGGTGCCTTCCTCGTCGATGCCCATAAGTCGGCTGTAGCCAGCGACATCCGCCGCCAGCACCGCCGCCAATCGCCGTTCCACGCGTTCGCCCGTCAAAGGTGCCCCAATGGCCGTTCCACCTATCAAAGCACGGCGGGTTGTTCGTGGGATAGGGCCAATGTCCGCTTGGGGTCAAAAGCGGACCTCACGGTCCTGAAATGCGACTTCCGCTGTTCCCCCGAAAGCGGACATCGTCCGGCAAAGCGGCCATGTCCGAAAAGTGCCAATAGGCGACATCGCACGACGAAGTACGACGGGTCGCTACAACCCGTCCGCCGGAAACGCATCAAGCCTTCAATGCTGCGACCTCGACTTCGCCCATGTCGTTGTGATGAACAGCGCCCGTTAGTCCGTTATCCCATTTTATCCTCACGGCGGACCATGTATTTTCTACAACCGTACCTTGATCGGCTTCGCTGTGGCTCCAACAAACGCGAGTACCAACGACCAAACGCCTTGATTTCTCGCCAGTCATCTTGAGGCCCTTACTTTTCAATGGACGTCGCCTCCGTGGTGAGAGGTTGCTTCCACGGTTAGTTTTCCTCCTCCGAGTTTACGGATCATTTCAGGCCACACAAGGCAGCGCGCCACGTCGGTAATGCGCTTTCAGACGCCTAATCTCAGACATGCCCGGTTAGGTGCAGCCCCGATGCCCGACTGTGCTGAAGGCGTCTGCGGATTGAGCGAGAGTCCATTTCAAGTTCACCTATGAAAGCCTCCGCTTGCAGCGTCGGCAGCGTAATGTGATGGGCTTGTTTCGGCGCAACTGGTGAAATCCGACCCTTCCAACCAAGCCGCAACCAAGACATTTGAATTCAGCTTTCTCACCTATCTCGGGCTTGTCCGGGGCGCGTGCAGTACCAGGTCTAAATCTCCTAACCGGACCGGCGTAGGTCTCAATCAATTCTCGGAGTTGAGGATCCTGCGGCTTCACTACGGCTCCTTTTCGTGCCCGGCGGGGCCAGGTGGTTCCATCTGTCAATTGGTGTTGACGATTTGGGTTCATTCTCATTCCTAAGCGTGCTCGGCGGTGAGGCTAGAGCAAGACACACTTCGCCTGATGAGGGCGAAGGTGTCTTAGCGTGCCCGGCGGAGCCAGCTGTCGCTTCAACACTCTGGATCGACGAGCTCCTTTCGGTGGGCCGGGGTCAGCCGGTCGGCCCTCTCGCTGCTTCATCTGGCGGCGGGATATCGCAGCCGATCCATCAGCTCGCGAATCCGTGCGGCTCTCTTGAGGCCGCGTCCTGGTGGCGTACTGATGCCCTTCAGCGTTTGAACCGGTAGCCTGCACACCCTTGGCTAAGATCGCAGACCGGTGCCCTGTAGCGGGCTGGCTATGAGTAGAAACGGTACGGGCGGTTGCTCTGGCTACATTTTTCCTCCTGACAACCCGGCGTTCGGTTAGAACGAACGATTGTCAGAATCGCAGGAAATTCAGGGGAGGCACGGGGTCCGTTCAGGCGCATCGTCAGAATCGCACGCAGCGATTCCAATGGGTTGGTGCTGGTTCGAATCCAGTTGCCCCGACCAATACAATCAATAGTTTATCGAGATCATTGAGTGTCAAATCTTCCCAGAAATCAGAAGTGGGAGGATGGCTTACGGCAGCCTCCCAATGAAGACATTCTGCGCGAGCATCTCGGTACTCCGTGGATCTCATTGCGATGGCCTTGCGAGAAACAGCTGAACCGGGACACGAAGACCAATTGAGAGAGTGGTTTCGACGAATGAGCATCATCGAGGTGTTTTGGAGCCAGGCACTGCTACTTGTGGAGTTTTTTCATGGATCTGAAGGAAGCGAGACGACTTGCGCGGCAAGTCACTTCACGAAAACTCCCGTGACCTACGCCTTCGGCGACAAGGGCATCAAAACCATGATGAACGATCAGATCGCTCACATGAAAAGCGCCCGGCTCGCCGATCGGCGCCAGCGCACTGCTGACTCTGTGGCGCCAGCGGAAAGCTAAGGCGACCTTACTTGCGGCATTTCAGCAACAGCCCGACACAATCGGCCTTCTCCCTCGGATAGTGGGTATGAGGAGCCAGTGGTCGCCTTTAGGTTGGCAGCGAAAGCTGGGATTCCCGGTTCCAGCTAAGGTCTATTTGAGGCCAACATGCGAAATTCAAAGTTCATCGTTTCCATAGTCGGTTCCTTGAGCGTCATTATCGGCATCGGCGCGGCCTCCGCCGCTGACATGGCTCCGCAAATGTAGACCAAGGCCCCTGTCGTGGTGGACCCCGCTTACGACTGGTCTGGCTTTTATATTGGTGGGCATGTCGGCTATCTCTGGGGCAAAACCCGCGTCGTTGATGACGGCGTGTTGACGGAGTCCGGTGCGCCGACCGACGGCGTCGTAGGCGGCGTGCTGGCCGGCTACAACTGGCAAAAGGGACTCCTGGTTTACGGGCTCGAAGGCGATTTCGGAGCGGCTGACGCCCTTGGACATGGGATAGCAACGATAGCCACTCCGAATCTGTATCACTTAATGTGGACGTCCCACGTCGTTGGGAAGCTAGGTTACGCTTCGGGTTCGTGGCTTTTCTTTGTGACCGGTGGTCTTGGGGTGGCGGATCTGGACTTTATCGAGGGAACAACCACAAGCCGCATGCTCGGCATTTATACCGGCGTCTCGGTCGGTGCCGGCATCGAGCACGCGTTTAGCCGCAACCTTATCGGCAGGCTGCAATATATTTACGACGACTTCGGGAGCAAGAATTATACAGGGTTGGATGGCGGCATTTATCACATCAGCCTGACCACCCAAACCCTCAGAGCCGCGCTTTCCTGGAAGTGGTAGTTAGGTAATTGAGCATTCAAAGCCCCGGCATCGTCCGGGGCTTTTTTGTGTGTGCAAATCAAAACAGGCCAGTACCGATGACGCGGATCTGAGCCATCGGCGCCAGCGCACGGCAGGCCAGCGGGAGGTGGGTAGCGCAACGAAAGAGGTCGCCCTGAGACGGCCTCCAATCCGATGACGAAAGTGTGTAGCACCCTTGCCGGACCTTCAAAGGACCGCACTCGTTGAGAACCTCGATGACCCGGGGCGACCACGAACTGCGAGCCGGCCATGAGCGAAATTCCTCTTCATCTGCAAAGACGGTTCGAACAACGGTGGGCCGCTCGATTTGCGCTGCAGGTTCCATCGGCCACGCCGAAACACGATCCTGAAACGCCCCATCAAAAGTCGGTCGTACCCCGCAAAAAAGCGAAAGAAAAACCCGCACCTTGAGGAACGATCCGGGACTTAGACCCTTCGCTTGGCTCAATCGCCGATAACTTCATTGGAGAACCGCAGGCGGTGCACTGTGGACCCTGGGTTTGCGTGTCGAGCATGGGCGTTGCCCGTTATGGAGGGAAGAACGGACTCGGCGCGAACGTGGCTTCCGATGTTCGTATCGGTTCTTTGCTTTTAAAAACCGCGCTCAGGTCAGCACATGCGAGCGGTTTTCAGTTGCGTCCTCTTTCGTCTTGGCCTTGACAGCGCCACGCGTTTCGAAGTGCGGCCCGTGGTGGCCACAAAAAAGGCCCCGGTTTTCACCGGGGCCTTGATTTCAATCGCGGTCTTTTATGATGGTTTTGCTGCGCGCACCATCGTCGTCGTGATCCTTCTTGATGATCGTAGTGTGCTCTGACGGCTCATGCTCTTTGATCACCGTACGATCCCGATCACGATCCCGGTCCCGATCATGGCCTTCGCCCACCGTTACGCCTGCGCCAACCGGGCCGACCCGAACGCCGACTTCGTCTGCGAGCGCGGGGGTAGCAAGGGCGGCTACAGTAGCAAGTACTAAAACGTATTTCATTGATGTCTCCTCTCCTCAATTAAGGTGTGAAGGAAATTCGAGACCGCGCTAAAAGTTCCCGAAGTCGGAATCCGGGGAACGCTGCCGCTGCCCCGCAGGAACAGGACGGGTTGTTCCATTCGCGATCCGGCGTCTGGATACAGCAGGTCCGAAAATCAGCGGGAACAACTGAAAACCCCCAAACGTTTTCCAAACGCGGGAAAGCGATGAGGAGAGGATCATGCCGGTGCTATTGTTGTGGACCGTTCCTGCCGTGATCGGAAGAAGAGTCGATCAATCACCAATGACCTCGACGACGACCCCAATATCCACCGCCACCGAATAAGAGAACGAGAACAACGATAATCAGAATCAATTCCATGGGATTTCTCCGCTGACGGCGGTAGCTTTAAGCCACACGGAAGCATCAACGGCGTCTTCAACGTATTGTTCCCGATATCTGCATAACGCGGCGTGAGCAATTTCGCTCAGTCTGCTGAATCCAAGCCGCTGAATCCGTCGCTTGCCTTGCACAGCCGTAGATAATGTTATGCGATTACTTAGTTAGCGGAACATAAAACACATCGCGCCGTTCAGTGCGGATGATAATTCGTGGACTTTCATTGGCCATTGCGTTGTCATCGATTGCGATTTGCTCCGTTCACGCCGAGGAGGGCGTGGCCTCGTTTTACGGAAGCGAACAAACCGCGAGCGGTGAAGTGACCAGCCCTACAGGACTAACAGCCGCCCATCGTACGTTGCCGTTTGGCACGATGGTGTTGGTTACGAACGTCCACAATGGAAAGAGTGTCATCGTGCGGATTAATGATCGCGGGCCATTCAAACGTGACCGTATCATCGACATGAGCCTCGCTGCCGCGCGTGAACTCGATATGATCGATAGCGGTATAACGTTGGTATCCGTCGAGCGGCAATAGAACGATGCCATGAATGCCAGCGCAGACTGCACGGTTATCAAAGCCAGTTTGATGTCTGTTGGGGGATAAGCCTGCTTGGCTCAAAAGAGGGTTCAGGTCCGATGGGACATTGATCATGCAGAACGGAGGCGGCGCGGTTCGACTACGATGCGCCCTGCCGCTGGCGGAGCGCATCGTATCCGTCATTCCTGACTGGCGACGGGGCCGGTTTCCTTCTCCTCGACCTCATCGGCCTCAAGCTCGGACAGAATATCGACCAGCTCTCGAACGCGACCGGTCGCCAGCGGCTTGCCCGCGTTCATCAACGGCTCGTCATTGGCAAGCCAAGCCTGGGCTTCCGCCAGTTCGTCGATCGTCGCTCCGGTTCCGATGATCTGAGCGATGGTGACGTCGTCGCCGCCGGCGACCGCCTTGATGACGTCGTCTCGCGTAAGGAGTCTCATGGCTCACCTCCTGTTAGGCAAGCTCCCCGCCCGCCGAAAACGGTGGGCGGGGCCCGACGCCCACCGATCAGGACATCCTATGTCAAACGAGGAAATTGCCGGCTCGGTTCCCTCGCGGCTTGAGAGAATTTAACGAAACCCGAGGCGGGCAATAGCGGTGGCCTACCTGCTGCGCCCGCAGCGGAGCGCCGCTGAGGTCGCATTTTGTTTCGGAAAAGCGGGCGCTCAATGTCACCTGCGATTTGACGGACGTCTGCGCCCCGTCATTCGGCAGGCACAGTCGACCGCTGGCTTGCCTGTTCGGTCAGGTCGCCGCGGAAAACGAGCCAGCCAAACAGCAGCGTATCGGCGAGCACAATGAGCGAAGATACCGCGGCGATCGGATCGCCAATTGCGCGCCCTGAATGCACCAGCGCTACCCCGATCGTCAGGACGATCGTACCGGCAATCCAGATCCAAACCTGCAAGGAAGCCAACCGGCTGCGGTCAAGTGCCGGGTGCAAATGATAATAGACGCCAAAGAGAAAGAGCGAGACCCAGCCCAACAGATTAAGGTGGGCGTGGGCCGGCATGGTGGAATGATCCTCGCTGATCCCCATCACGATGCCCCAAAGCATGCCTGCGATCACCAGCAGCACGGCGGCGCGGAAGCATAAAACGGAAGCCTTCATTTTCGGTCCTTCCCACACAGTTTGATGAGTCGTCACCGTACCCAGCGGGAGGCGTGCGGGGCAAGTCGCAGCTTCAAGGAAAAACCGCCGGCTGGAACCGGCGGGTTCACAAACGCGGACCTGAGCCGGCATCTTCGTTAGCCTGCACCGCTTGCTCGCAACCGCCTCGATGCCGGACTCGCTGGTTTCTTGAACCAAGAACCCCTTATATGTTGCTCTCGTCGACGCGTTGGCCTGCGGTGGGAATGTCATGACATCCGAGCAACTGATCACAAGCGGCCGCCTGAAGGCTTTCATTGCCGAAGCGCTGATGAAGGCGGGCTTGCCGGGGCCGGACGCCGAGAGCGTTGCCGCGCTGATGACGGAAGCGGACCTGCAAGGATCGGACGGACACGGCGTCAGCCGGCTGCCGCAATATGTTCGTCGCATCAAGGCGGGCGGTTTCAATGTCCGGCCGAACATTCATGTGGTGCGCGAGCAGGCCGGCACCGCGCTGTTGAATGGCGACAACGGCATGGGCCATCTGGTGATGAAACGCGCGGCCGAAATCGCCATCGCAAAAGCGCGCACCACCGGCATCGCATGGGTCAGCTCGCAGTTCAGCAACCACGCCGGCCCCGCCTCGCTTTATGCGCGGATGCCGCTAGCGCATGACATGATCGGGCTCTATTTCGCCGTCGGCAATGCCAACCACCTGCCGCCCTGGGGCGGCCTCGACATGCTGCTTTCGACCAATCCGATTGCGGCGGCGATCCCGGCCGGCGAGGAAAACCCCATCGTCCTCGATATGGCCACGACGGTTGCGGCCTATGGCAAAGTGAAAACCAAGGCGCTGCGCGGCGAGACCATGCCGGAGGGCTGGATGATCGACCGCCAGGGCAGGCCTTTGACGGATCCCAAACGCGCCGATGAAGGCATGCTGCTGCCGCTCGGGGGCATGGAGGCCGGTTACAAAGGCTATGGCCTTGCGATGATCATTGGCCTGCTCGCGGGCACGCTTGGCGGTGCTGCGATGGGTAAGGACGTCATCGACTTTAATCACGACGACAGCAGCGTCACCAATACCGGACAGGCAATCGCGGCGATCGACATCGCCGCATTCGGCGATGTCGCCGTGTTCAAGGCCAGTGTCGACAGGCTGATCCGCGATTTTCGCGGCAGCAACCGCATGCCGGGCGTGGACCGGATCTTTGTTCCGGGCGAACACAGCGCCGCAACACGGCGGGCGCGAACCCGCGACGGAATCCCGATCGCTCCGGCATTGATGCGCGGCCTGGACCAGGTCGCCGATGAACTCCAGATCGCGAAGCTCGCATCATCGGTGGCTTAACCGGCGACCTCCGGCTTGCTGCCGCGCCCGAGCGCGAACAGGCCGACCGGGCCTTCGACGTGGAATTCGATCCCCGTCATCCGGGCAAACAGATCGATATTGGTGCTGCCGATGGCGCAGCCGCCGAGCCCCATCTCGGTCGCCATCAGATAGAGGGTCTGGAGCAGGACGCCGACGTCCTTCAGGATCAGCGAATAGGCGATCGAGCTGTACTTCCACGAAATACGGTCGAAGCGCGCCGCAATCGTGATCAGGATCTGGGGGGTGCCGGGTGCGTCCATGGCGAATTCGGCGGCCATCAACTGAGCATTGAGCTCGTGATCGCGCACCCCGATCGGCACCAGCGCGTGACGGTCGGCGTCGTAATGATAAAAGCCGCGCGCCAGCCCGTTGCAGTTGGCGACGGAGAGATAAAGCTCAAGTTCGTAGGCGCTGCCGCCGGACGGGTAGGGCCTCGTGGTGTAGGTAATCATCGGTCCGCCGCCGTCGAGCCTGCTTTTCCATCTCGACTGGATGCGCGCGGTATCTTCAAGAAACCGCGCAAGCTCGGCGAGCGTGATCGGCTGTCTATCGTCGAAGTCGCGCGTCGAATGACGTTCATGCAAGAGCTTGACGAATGGCGACAGGTCCTGCGAAGGCGCGGCCGATTTATCCAGATCGATTTTCTTGCCGGGCCAGCGCGGCCGCACCGCCGGGGGCGGCGGTATCATGCCGGCATACGGATAAAGCCCGCCCAGCGGATTGGCCTGCCGTCCCTCGGTACTGTGAGTGTGAAACAAAAGATCGTGAAAGTCCCATAGCACGAGGTTGTCGTCGCCCTCGGCGGCGCGCAAGTCATTGCCGGCGCCCGCCTCGATCCTGAAAAGGATTTGGCAATCCACCAGCAGGGCGAGCAGCTCTTTTCCGGGAAAGCCGTCCTGCCGCCGAAACTTCTTGATCTGTCGCGGCTTGGACAGCGTGGCCAGGGCGGCCGCGATCCCCGGATCGCAAATCCTGAACAACGCCGCGGCGCGCGGCGATTCCAGCACCATCTCGTTGCCGCGCCGCCTCAAATAAGCGAATCGCGACAGCACGATCGTCTCGGTGTTGGCAAGCTTGGGTGTCTGCGGCCAATAATCGGGGACCTGCGGTTCGATGACGACCAGGTCGTTACCGTCGCGCCCCGGGCCGAGGCTATATTCCACCAGACCGCGCCGGGCCAATCGCCGGACCAATGAATCGATTTCCTCGTCGGCGGTGCGGTCGAGCGGCAGGCCTGTGCGCAGCTCCTGTGCGCTCTTTGCCGTGACTGAACTGAATTTCCCGAGGCCGATCGAATGCTCCTCGAAGCAGGCGGCGATATTGCCGTCCGCTTGCGCTTCGAGCGCGATGCCGCCGCTCAGCCGGACCGAAAGGGCCGGTGGTGCGGTCCGCTGCCCTGTATTCTTTCCGGGAGCGCGCAAAACCGGCATGCCCCTTAGCTGTGAGGAAGGAATGGAGTGAGCTCGCTTTCCGGGATCGGCCGATCCCGCAATCCGAGCTTGACCGGAACATCGTAAAGCCGGCCCGGCCCAAAGCGGCGATAGAAATGCCGCAACCCGGGAACGATCACCCTGACGATCGGGACTTCGATGTCGGGCCGGGTCTGATTGAGGACGAGAAAATCGAGGCCCGCGCGCGTGGCGGTATCGACGCAGGCGTTGACCTGGTCGCGGGTGGTTTCGAGCAGGCCGGCCAGCGGGTCCGGATCGGGCCGCGTCATCGGAGCGCCGCTTGGCGTCAAAAACGGATAGTCCGCAAGGTGCAGCGGCGTGACGCCATCGAGACTGGGCTTCTCGCCGGTGCCGCCGTTCATCAGGCCGATCGACATGAACTGATTCAACTCGGTCAGCGTACGCAGCAGCGCAACGCGCTTGTCGAAATGCGCGCCGGAGCCGAACTCGATGTTCTCCTGTCCGTTCTGCATCCAGTGCAGGATCGCGACATAGGTGGGAATGCCGAGATCGCTGGTGACGTCGAGT
>NZ_SSMW01000133.1 GCF_004799405.1 Bradyrhizobium sp. | reverse complement strand
TCGGAGGGTGAGGAGATTTCTGGCAAAACTTCGCGCAATCATGCGGCGAGAATGCGAAACTGTATCTGCAAATACGCACTCGTCATGCCCGAACTTGATCCGGGCACCGTTGGGCTGTCTTAAATTCAGATCGACCAATCATGCGTCGTCCCTGCGAACGCAGGGACCCATAACCACAGGACGTGGGGTTGGGCGAAGGTCGTTGAACACTGCCTTCCACAACAAACGACACGGCGTATGGGTTCCTGCTTCCGCAGGAACGACGGTGTGAGAGTGGGAGACGACGTTGCGACGAGAGGCAACTACTTCAACACGATCCACGCCGGGGCATGATCGCTGGCGCCGTCTTCGCCGCGGATCTTGCGGTCGACACCGGCCTTGAGCAGGCGCGGTGCAAGCGCAGGGCTCAGCAAGAGATGATCGAGCCGCAATCCGGCATCGCGCGGCCAGCGGTTTCGCTTGTAATCCCAGAAGGTGTACATCGGCTTCGATAGATGGAGGCCGCGGACCGCATCCGTCCAGCCCTGCGCCATCAGCGAGGCGAACGCGGCGCGGCTCTTTGGCTGGATCAACGCATCCTTGTCCCAGGATTTCGTCGGATAAATATCGATCGCCGCCGGGGCGACGTTGTAGTCGCCCGCCAGCACCACCGGAATGTCCTGCTTGAGGAATTTCGCGGCGTGGCGTTGCAGCCGCTTGAACCAGGCGAGCTTGAAGTCGAATTTCGGTCCGGGCTGCGGATTGCCGTTCGGCAGATAGAGACTGGTGACGATGATGCCGCGCACGGCGGCTTCGATGTAGCGCGCTTCCTTGTCGCTGGGATCGCCCGGCAATTCGGTCCGGATCAGCACCGGATCGGCGTTGCGCGCCAGGATGGCGACGCCGTTCCAGGTCTTCTGGCCGCGCCACACCGCGCCGTAGCCGGCCTTCTCGACGGCAGAGACCGGAAAGTCGGCGTCGGCCGATTTCAGCTCCTGCAGGCAGACCACGTCGGGCCTGGTCTGACGCAGCCATCGCAGCAGGTTCGGCAGCCGCCGGTTGATATTGTTGATGTTGAAGGTGGCGACCTTCACGGAGAAACTGGCGATGGTCGCAGCTCTCATGACCGATTCTTGCACCGCGCTAGCCGGCGGCAGTGGCGGGGCTGGCTGTTTCGGGTGCGGCCTCGCCGCTCTTGTAGATCCGCGCGTAACGCGAGCCGAGGCTGGTCATGACTTCATAGCCGATAGTGCCGAAATGGTGCGCGAGCTCGTCGACGGTGATGCCTTCGCCGATCAGCGTCGCCATGTGGCCGCGCCTTGCGGCGTTCTTTTCCAGATCGGTGACATCGACCGCGATCAGGTCCATCGAAACCCGGCCCGCGATCGGGCAGCGCTTGCCGGCGATCACGACCTCGGCGCCGCGGGTGCCGTCATTGCTGCTGCCGGCGCGGAAATATCCGTCGGCATAGCCGGCCGAGACGATGGCGAGCCTGGTCGGCCGCCGCGCGGTCCAGGTACCGCCATAGCCGACGCTCTCGCCCTTCTCGACATTGCGGATCTGCACGATGCGGGCCTTCAGCTCAACCACGCTTTGCATCGGGTTGTCGGCTTCCGGCGTGGGATTGATGCCGTACAGTGCCGCGCCCGGCCGCACCAGGTCGAACTGGAACTGGGACCCAAGGAAAATGCCGGAGGAATTCGACAGCGATGCCGGCACGCCGGAAAAAAGACTGGCGATGTCGCGGAAGGCTGCAAGCTGCCTGGCGTTGAGCGGGTGATTGAGGCTTTCGGCGCAGGCCAAGTGACTCATGACCAGCGTGATGCCGTGATCGCCGGCATTGATCCGGGGAATGATGCCTTGCGCCTCCCCAAGCGTAAGGCCGAGCCGGTTCATGCCGGTGTCGATATGAATGGCGGCTCCGCCCGCCCAGCCGGAACGCCGGCAAAATACGTCCCATTCGGCGAGTTCATTGAGATCGCCGATCACGGGCTTGCAATCGATCTTGGCGAATGCCTCGCCGCAATTCTGAAAGAAACCATCGAGCACGTAGATGGTCGCGGCCGCTAGCAGGATCGCGCGCGCCGCGCGCGCTTCATCGAGGGTGGCGACGAAAAACGTCTTGCAGCCGGCGGCTGCGAGCGCGCGGGCGACCGCATCGGCCCCGCAGCCATAGGCGTCGGCCTTGATCACGCCGGCGCATTCGGCAGGCACGGCCGATTTCTCCAGCTTGCGCCAGTTGGCGACGATGGCGTCGAGGTCGATGGTGAGGACGCCGTTGGCGGCGGCGGTAGCCGCGGCCAGCGCCGCCGCCTGGTTCACCTCGGAGGACAGCAAGCCGCCGGCGGTGATCGATTTGGGGTCGGAGACGATGTTCATACCATACTTTACGCGCGAGGCGGCGGCGGTTCAACCGGGCGAGGGGCCTCAGTAAGATCGCTCCGGCAGGTGGTTGTCCTGCGTGAGATCGCCGAACCGTGTCAGGCTGGCTTCGAACTGCAGCTCGACGGTGCCGGTCGGACCATGGCGCTGCTTGCCGATGATGACTTCGGCCTTGCCATGCACCAGCGACATGTCCAATTGCCATTTCTCGTATTCCGGCGTGCCGGCGCGGGGTTCCTTATTGGCCAGATAATATTCCTCGCGGAACACGAACATCACGACGTCGGCGTCCTGTTCGATCGAGCCGGATTCGCGCAAGTCCGACAATTGCGGGCGCTTGTCGTCGCGGCTCTCGACCTGGCGCGACAATTGCGACAGCGCCAGAATGGGGACGTTGAGCTCCTTGGCGAGCGCCTTGAGGCTGGTGGTGATCTCGGTGACTTCCTGAACGCGGTTGTCGTTGCCACGCTTGCCGGAGCCCTGCAGCAGTTGAATATAGTCGACCACCAGCAGGTCGAGACCCTTCTGCCGCTTCAGCCGGCGCGCGCGCGCGGTCAGTTGCGAAATCGACAGGCCGCCGGTTTCGTCGACATAGAACGGCAGCGACTGCAGTTCGATCGAATAATCGCGGATTTTTTCGAAATCGAGCTCGGTGATGCCGCCGCGGCGGATGGTACTCGACGGAATCCCGGTGCGTTCGGCGATGATACGGGTGGCGAGCTGTTCGGCGGACATTTCGCAGGAGAAGAAGCCGACAATGCCGCCGTTGACCGACTTCATGGTGCCGTCGGCCTGAACCTCGGCGCGATGCGCCTTGGCCACGTTGTAGGCGATGTTGGTGGCAAGCGCGGTCTTGCCCATGCCGGGACGCCCGGCGATGATCACGAGGTCGGAAGGCTGCAGGCCGCCCATCTTGATGTCGAGATCGCGCAGGCCGGTGGCGATGCCCGACAGCTTGCCGTCGCGCTGGAACGCTTTCGCCGCCATGTCGACGGCGACGGTGAGGGCCTGTGCGAAACGCTGGAACCCGCCGTCGTAGCGGCCGGACTCGGCAAGTTCATAAAGCCGGCGCTCGGCATCCTCGATCTGCGCGCGCGGCGCAAAATCCACCGGCGCATCGAAGGCGACATTGACCATATCCTCGCCGATCCGGATCAGATCGCGGCGCAGCGCCAGTTCGTAGATCGTCCGCCCGTAATCATGGGCGTTGATGATGGTGGTGGCCTCGGCGGCGAGCCGGGCGAGGTATTGGCCGACCGTCATGCCGCCGATGTCGGTGTCGGCGGGGACGAAGGTCTTGAGCGTCACCGGGGTGGCGACCTTGCCCATCCGGATCAGGCTGCCGGCGGTCTCGAAGATCGTTTGATGGATCGGCTCGAAGAAGTGTTTCGGCTCGAGAAAATCCGACACCCGGTAAAACGCGTCGTTGTTGACCAGTATCGCACCCAGCACGCTCTGTTCGGCCTCGATATTGTGCGGTGCGCTCCGATAGGTCGGGGTTGCCGCGTCGGGTGCGAGTTTCAGAACGTTCGAATCAAGGATGGCCATGGTCTGGATTGGCTCTTCGGATTTTGTCGGATGCGGGGCGCGATAGAGCGCCACTCCCGCCCGGAACGGAAGCAGGAACGCGCCTTATGCCCGATTCACACAATACAGGGTGGGAATCCCCACCAGACCGCGCATTGGCGCTTGACGGACTTTACCCGCGATTCCGGGCGAGCCCCCGGGAAAAATCCGGAAAACTTCGGGCGCAGACTGAACCTTTCGCGGTGTCGAAATACTACCCAGGAGGGGAACGGTTTGGCGGCCTCCGGGTTGGTAACCACGGATCGGTTTCAGGCAAGGACAGGCGATGGGCCAGCAACTTCAATCATGGCGATCGGCGGACGGCCAAAGAATGTGGCTGTCGATGCTGGTCGACGCTATGGAAGAGGCTTCCCGGGCGGATCTTCGCGGGCAACCCTGCCATCCATCGATACTGATCGCGCTGGAGGCCCAGTTGGCGCGTCCGGCGTCGCCGTATTTTTACGGCGCCTCCCGTTTCAGCCTGCGAAACTAAACTTTAGTTCAAAGGGTCTATTCGCCGGCGATTTGCAGCCGCGGCCGCCTGCCGCGCTCGATTCCGCGCAGTTTCGCTTCCTCGTTCATGATGTAGTCCCGCGTCATCGGCACGATGTCTTGGCGCTTGGTGAGCTGGATCTGGAAATTCATCAGGCCCTGCTTGCGGAACGACATTTCCGAGCATGCCAGGTAAAATTCCCACATCCGCGCGAAGCGCTCGTCGTAGAGCCGTACCGCTTCCTCCCGCCGCGCCATGAACCGCTCGCGCCAGGCCTTCAGCGTTTCAGCATAGTGCAGCCGCAGGATTTCGATATCGCACACCAAAAGCCCGGCGCGCTCGATGGCGGGCATCACTTCGGAAAGGGCCGGGATGTAGCCGCCGGGGAAAATGTACTTCGCGATCCAGGGATTGGTGACGTCGGGGCCGTTCGAGCGGCCGATCGAATGCAGCACCATGACGCCGTCATCGGTGAGAAGCTCGCCGCAGCGCCTGAAGTAGGTTTCATAGAAGTCGACGCCGACATGCTCGAACATGCCGACCGATACGATGCGGTCGAAGGGACCGGGAATATCGCGATAGTCTTCCAGCAGGAATCTCGCCGATCGCGTCAGGTTTTTTTCGCCGGCGCGGGCGTTCGACACCTGCAGTTGTTCGGTCGACAGCGTGACGCCGGTGACGTCGGCGCCGGTCATTTCGGCCAGGTACAGGCCAAGGCCTCCCCAGCCGGAGCCGATATCGAGCACGCGTGCGCCCGGCTGGATCAACAGCTTGGCGGCGAGATGCCGCTTTTTGGCAAGCTGGGCATCGTCGAGCGTCTGGTCCGGCGTTTCGAAATAAGCGCAACTGTATTGTTTGTCGGCATCGAGGAAGAGGGAATAAAGACGCCCGTCGAGATCGTAGTGGCGGGCGACGTTGTCTCTCGATCGGCTGGGCGGGTTGAACTGCTGGGCATGTCTGACCAGATAACGCAGCCACCATTGCAGCTTGGCCCAGCGCGGCAATATTTCGGGCTGCTCCATCAGGATCGCCAGCGCGTCGGCAATCGAGCCTTCCTCGACGACGAACGTGCCATCCATATAGACCTCGCCAAGGGCGAGTTCGGGGTCCAAAAGAACCCGGCGTTCGGCGTCGGTGGTCAGGAAACGGACGGCGACCGGTTTGCCGGTGCCGTCACCGCAGCTAAATCTTGTTCCGCTCGCGGTCGTGAACGTCATCGCGCCGCGGCGAATGAACTGATTCAGGAAATAACGCAGCAAACGATCCATCGAAACCACCAATCGAGCGATCTCGTCGCACTCGACGCATATGGGGGCGGTATGGTTCCCCCAGCGCCGCAATCAGATCATAATCATGACGGCCGGCGGGCGCTAGTGCCTTGTCCGCAAAGCGGATATCCCGAAATATCGCGTTCACGCAGTTGCGTGATATGTCCGCTTCCATTCGCGGGATAATCGGCTAAAAGGTGACCGCCGCAACCAGTGTCAGGTTGGAGACACAGGAAGCGATTTCCCTATCTGGAGAACCAGGAATGTTGAGCCGAGCGCTCAGTTTAGCGACGGTGACGCTTCTGATCGGCGGTCTCGCGGCGGGCCCCGCATATTCGCAAGCGACAAATCTCGAAGCCGGCAAGAGCCCTTCGCAGATTTTCGCAGGCACCTGCACCGCCTGCCACAAGGGCCCGCGCGGCCTCCTGAAAACCGTGCCGGCCGGCTCGCTGCCGAACTTCCTGCGTCAGCATTACACCACCAGCAGCGAAATGGCCTCGCTGCTCAGCGCCTTCCTGATCTCAAACGGCGCGACCGACACGCGCTATGGCGCCGGCCAGGCCAAGCAGGCCAAGGATGCCAAATCGGAGGGCAAGCCCGGTGGTCCGGAACAGGTCGACCGGCAGGGCCGCAAGCTGCATCCCGGTGTCCCGCCACAGGAGGCTGCCAAGCCCGAGGAACGCCCGCAACAGGCCGCAAGGCCCGATGCCGAAGAGCAAGGCGTAACCGGACGTCCTGGCCGCAAATCGGCTGCCGGGCTGAAGCTGGGCAAGAGGGGCAAGCCGGGTGGTGAAGAGCCGCCCAAGGCGGATACGGCAAAGACCGAGCCTTCGGCGGGCGAACCGGTCAATGAAGAAAAGCCGAAAGGCGAAGCCGCCAGGGAAGAGGACAGCAAGCCCGGCGAGACCAAGCCCGAGACCGCCAAATCCGAGACCGCCAAATCGGACGCCGCCAAGATCGATGCGCCGAAAGCGCCGGGCAGCGGCGAGACCCCGGTATTGCGGGCCGATCCGGTTCCCCCCGTTACACCGGCTCCGGCGTCTACCCCGGCAGCCACCGCTGCGGTTTCCAGCGGCCCGACCGAGCCCGCGACGCCTGCGCCGTCGGTTCCCGTGGCACCACCGCCGCCTCCCGCGGTGACGGCGTCGGCACCACCACCGGCGCCCATCACGCCGGCAGGACCGCCTGCACCGCCGATCTCCCGATAGGGTTCGGCGAAAGCGCTACGGCAGGACTGCCGAGCCCGGCCTGAGGGGCCGGGCTTGCACAGTTCAATCCGATCGCAACAGGGCCTGGGTTACTTTTCGGGAGCGGCTTCTTGCTTCGGCTCCAGATCGTCGCGCCGGGCTTCCGGATCGAAGAATTCGCCGGCGGCGGCGAGCGCTTCGGCGGCGGCGTCCTGATCTTCCTGGCGGGTGGAGATATCCTCGCCGCGATTGATGCGTTCGGCCTCATCGGCGCTTCGCGCGACCGTCACGGTGACGCCTACCTCGACTTCCGGATGCACGGCGATGGCAATCGTGTGCTTGCCGATGGTCTTGATCGGTGCGTCCAGCATGACCTGGCTGCGGCTGATGGCGACGCCGTCGCTCTCGAACGATGCGATGATGTCGCGAACCGTCACCGACCCGAACAACTGGCCGGTTTCGGAGGCCTGGCGCAGCACCACGACATTGCGGCCGTCGATCTTCTCCGCGACGGTAGAAGCTTCGGCCTTGGCCTTCAGGTTGCGGGCTTCGAGGTCGGCCTTCATGCCCTCGAACTTCGCGCGATTGTCCGAGGTGGCGCGCAACGCCTTGCCTCGCTTCAACAGAAAATTGCGGGCAAATCCGTCCTTGACGCGGACGACTTCGCCCATCTGGCCGAGCTTGGCGACGCGTTCCAGCAAAATGACTTCCATATTCGTTTCTCCTTTAAGTGATGTGAATTGAGAGTAGGCTGAGTTCAGGACACGGGAAGGGGCGGTGGTCTTCCTCGCAGATAGCGCTGGCGCAATCCGAAGACGGTGTCGGCAATTCCAAGGACCATCACCGCAAGAACCGGCCAACTGAAAACCATCACGATGACGTAGGCGCAGGTCAGCCACAGCAAGCGGCTTTTCAACGCCTGCGTCAGCGTATGCAGCACGGCAAAGCCGACCAGCGCGTAAGCCATCATCAAGGCCGCCGATACGATCAACATCAGGATCGCAAACAGTCCGCCTGTAAAACCGAGACCGATGGCGAGACACAGCGCTGCGAGGGTGATGGGCGGCAGCGACACGCTTTTCAGGTCGGGCCACGGGCGGTGCAACCGGCCCGATGTCGCCGTGATTTTTGCGGCGAGCCAAAGGTTCAGCGTCAGCGTCATCGTGGCGAAGATCGCAGCGGCAGCCGGCGCAATCTTCACCACCGCATCGATCCATTGTTCGGCCTCGCCGGCCAAGGCGGGATCGCTCAAGCCCAGGATTCGAAGCAGGCCCTGCCGCAATACGCCGTGGATAGCAGCCTCATCGGCGCCGAGCGTGAGCAGGGCCGCCATTGTGGTCAGTACGGCAAAACCGGCGATCCAGAGCAGAATGCGTCCGACCGGATACCATTCAAGGGTTGGCGCGACCGGCGAAGCGCCGTTACCTGACGAAACCGCGCTGGTCGCGGGCCGGCCCAGCAGCGCGAGATGACCGAGCCACCAGGCCGGCAGCGCGACCGCGACGACAAAGGACAGGCAGTAGGGAAGGCCGAAGACCATGCCGAGGCCGATTGCGGCGGCGATGCCGCCAATGGTTGCGCAGAGTGGTCCCCAGCCGAGGGCGGCCACCATCAACGGCAGCGGCGCCAGATAGAGCAGCAGCAACGAGATCAGCGAGCCCGAGACGATCGAGGCGAACATGAAGGCCGACGCGCAGCCGGCTGCCAACGCAATGAGAAAAACCGCTATCATCAGCTGTCCCGCTCCTTTCGAGCGGTTAGAGGTTTTGTGAACCCCAACCATCGGCAACCGGACGACCCGGAAGCCTTATGAGTTTTTTGACCGGCGGTGTTATCGCCGCCGATCGAGGAGCTTTTAGTCGAGCATGATTTTATCCGGAAAAGCGCTGTCCACTTTTCCGGATCATGCTGTTATCGGATCACGTAAGGCAGCAGACCGAGGAAACGCGAGCGCTTGATGGCGCGCGCGAGTTCACGCTGCTTCTTGGCGGAGACGGCGGTGATGCGGCTCGGCACGATCTTGCCGCGCTCGGATACGTAACGCATCAGCAACTTGGAGTCCTTGTAATCGATCTTCGGCGCATTCGGACCCGTGAACGGACAGGTCTTGCGGCGGCGGAAAAACGGACGGCGTGCACCAGCTTCGGCCATGATTGTTACTCCTCTACCGCTACGATTGCGTCATCGTCACGCGGGCGGCGCGGGCCGCGGTCGCCACGGAAGCCGCCGCCATCGCGGTCGCCGCCCCGGAAACCACCTTCGCGATCGCCCCGGAATCCGCCATCGCGGTCGCCGCGGAAACCGCCGCCCCGGTCGTCGCGGTCGCGATCGCGATCGGCCTTGCGCATCATCGCCGAGGGACCTTCCTCGTGCTCATCGACGCGAACGGTGAGATAACGGATCACGTCTTCGCTGATCCGCTCCTGCCGCTCGACCTCGGCCACCGCAGCCGAGGGGCCGTCGATGTTCAGCAGCACGAAATAGGCCTTGCGGTTCTTGCTCATGCGGTAGGTGAGGGAACGCAGGCCCCAGTTTTCCATCTTGACGACCTTGCCGCCGAGCTGCTCGACGATGCCGGTCATCTGGGTGGTCAATTCGTCGACCTGTTGGGTGCTCGCATCCTGACGCGCGAGAAAAACATGCTCATAAAGAGGCATGAGAGTCCTTTCCAGTGTTGGCGCGGTTCCTGGCGGCAAGCCCTTCGAACCCTTTGGAAAGGACTCGATATGCTCAGAAGGCGGAAGCACGGGACGACGGACCGACTGGCCCTGTCGCATCAAAATCGCCCAAAAGGTGAAATTGCTGAGACCGTCCGTTCAGCTCCCGGCCGGGATCCACGGATGGCGCGGTTTATAAGGATTTTGAGCGCGATGGCAAGGGAAAGCGACCCCAATCCGGCCTGCCGCGCCGGATCGCCGGGAACCGCCCGGCCGCTTGACACAACCGGCTCCCGCAGTGTCTTTCGGCCCGACTTTAGCCATTTCAGGGGCGTTCAGGGCCAATCATGACGGCAGCATTTACTTTTCCGGGGCAGGGTTCCCAAGCGGTGGGTATGGGCAAGGGGCTGGCGGAGGCTTTTCCGGCCGCCCGCGCCGTATTCGAGGAGGTCGATGCGGCGCTCGGCGAAAAGCTGACCGCCATCATCTGGGAGGGCCCGGCCGAAACCCTGCAGCTCACGGAAAACGCCCAACCGGCCTTGATGGCGGTCTCGATCGCCACCTTGCGCGTGCTGGAGACGGAGGCCGGCTTTTCGGTGGTGCGGGATGCCGCGTTCGTGGCCGGACATTCGCTTGGCGAATATTCCGCGCTCGCTGCTGCCGGCAGCCTCAGCATTAGCGACACTGCGCGCCTGCTGCGCACCCGCGGGCTTGCCATGCAGAAGGCGGTTCCCGTCGGGGTGGGCGCAATGGCCGCCTTGTTGGGTCTCGATTATGAGGCCGCGGTGGCGGTCGCCGATGAGGCTGCCCAGGGTCAGGTTTGCCAGGCTGCCAACGACAATGGCGGCGGCCAGGTCGTGGTCTCCGGCGACAAGGCCGCCGTCGAGCGCGCGCTTGAGATCGCCAAAACCAAAGGAGCCAAGCGCGCCATGCTGCTGCCGGTGTCGGCGCCGTTCCATTGCCGGCTGATGCAGCCCGCCGCCGACGTGATGGCCAAGGCGCTAGCAGCAGTGACCATCAACAAACCGACGGTACCGCTGGTATCCAACGTGTTAGCCGCGCCGATCACCGATCCCGACGAGATCCGCCGCCGCCTGATCGAGCAGGTCACGGGGACCGTGCGCTGGCGCGAGTCGGTGGCTTATATGGCCAACCACGGGGTCACGCGGTTTTTCGAAATTGGCGCCGGCAAGGTGCTAAGCGGGCTGGTCAAACGTATCGCCGACGGCGCGGTTGGCATTTCCGTCGGGGGGCCGAACGATATTGCCTCGGCAAAAGACGCGCTCGCCGCCGCAAAGGCGGCCTGAGCGAGGGAGACGATGATGTTCGATCTGACTGGCAAGACGGCGCTTGTCACCGGCGCGACCGGCGGAATTGGGGGTGCCATAGCGCAAGCCTTGCACGCACAGGGCGCGACGGTGGCCATTTCCGGGACGCGGCGAGAGGTGCTCGATAGGCTCGCCAGCCAGCTCGGCGAACGGGTTCATGTGCTGCCCTGCAATCTCTCCGACGCTGCGCAGGTCGAGGCGCTGGTCCCTGCGGCCGAACAAGCCATGGGACAGGTCGATATTCTCATCGCCAATGCCGGCATCACCCGGGACAACCTGTTCGTGCAACTGCGAGACGAGGATTGGGACGAGGTTATCCGGGTCAATCTGACGGCGACCTTCCGCCTGGCCCGGGCGGCGACCAGGCTGATGATGCGCAAGCGGTTCGGCCGCATCATTGCCATCACCTCGGTGGTCGGCCTCACCGGCAATCCAGGCCAAGGCAATTACACTGCGTCGAAGGCCGGACTGATCGGCATGATCAAGACGCTGGGCGCGGAATACGCCAAGCGCAACGTGACCGCCAATTGCATCGCCCCCGGCTTTATCGCGACCCCGATGACGGACGCGCTCAACGAGAAACAGCGCGAAGCCATCCTTGCGAAAGTTCCGGCAGCCAGGCTTGGAAAGCCTGAAGATATTGCTGCGGCGGCGGTGTATCTCAGTTCGAATGAAGCGGCCTATGTCACCGGACAGACGATTCACGTCAATGGCGGCATGGCCATGTTTTGAGCCGGTTGGCGGCCGGTTTTTTGATGAGCCGAAAGGCCGTTGCGGCCGGCGATTGAGGCTTGTAGTCAAGGCTTGGGAAGTATGATAACCGAACCACCAACGGATGGGCAAAGAACGCCATTGCAGGATTTTGAAACCCTGTATATTGGGCGGTGGGGAGCCTGCCGTCGTTCGCTGGGCCCTTTGTCGGCCATGACGGGGCCAATCAAGACTATACGCGATTACTAGGGAAGTTTTAACGACCACGATGGCTCGTATCTTTTTGGGGTCGGGTCGGATGGAAAAAGCACGAGGTTGAACCGATGAGTGAGATTGGCGAGCGGGTTAAGAAGATCGTGGTCGAACACCTTGGTGTCGAACCCGAAAAAGTGGTCGATAATGCGAGTTTCATTGACGACCTCGGCGCCGACAGCCTCGATACCGTCGAGCTCGTGATGGCGTTTGAAGAAGAATTCGGTTGCGAAATCCCCGACGACGCCGCGGAGACGATTTTGACCGTCGGCGACGCCACAAAATTTCTCGAAAAGAACGCGAAGAGCTGACTCCCTCGCGCGGTATTGACGGAACCGGACGGGCCGCGTTCAAGCGGTCTGCCGGCTTGTCGTCGTGGACCGCGAGACCTGGGCTGGAGTGCTGGATATGAGGCGGGTTGTCGTCACGGGCCTCGGCATGGTGTCGCCACTTGGTTGCGGCGTCGAACCGACCTGGAAGCGCATCCTCAACAGCGAGAGCGGCGCCAAAAAGATCGATACATTTGACGTATCCGACCTGACTAGCCGGATCGCCTGCCTGATTCCGCGCGGTGACGGCACCGACGGCACCTTCAATCCCGATCAGTGGATGGAACCGAAGGATCAGCGCAAGGTCGACGACTTCATCGTTTTCGCGATGTGCGCGGCCCGCCAGGCGCTCGATGACGCCGGTTGGCACCCGTCTACCGAAGAAGACCGTTGTGCCACCGGCACCATGATCGGCTCGGGCATCGGCGGTCTGTCCGGCATTGCCGATACTGCGCTGCTGCTCAAGGAGCGCGGACCGCGCAAAGTATCGCCATTCTTCATTCCGGGACGCCTGATCAATCTTGCTTCGGGTTATGTTTCGATCGAGCACGGCCTTAAGGGTCCCAACCATGCGGTCGTGACCGCCTGTTCAACCGGCGCACACGCCATCGGCGACGCAAGCCGGCTGATCGCGCTCGGCGATGCCGACGTGATGGTGGCCGGTGGAACCGAATCACCGATCTGCCGGCTGTCGATGGCCGGATTTTGTTCGGCGCGGGCGCTATCGACCGCCTTCAACGACACTCCGGAGAAGGCGTCGCGTCCCTATGACCGCGACCGCGACGGTTTTGTGATGGGCGAGGGCGCCGGCATCGTGGTGCTGGAGGAATACGAACATGCAAAAAAGCGCGGCGCGAAAATCCATGCCGAGGTGATCGGCTACGGTCTTTCCGGCGACGCCTATCACATCACCGCGCCGTCGCCGGATGGCGATGGCGCCTTCCGCAGCATGAGCGCTGCCATGAAGCGGGCGGGAATCGGTTCTTCCGATATCGACTATATCAACGCGCATGGAACCTCGACCCAGGTCGGCGACGAAATCGAGCTCGGTGCGGTCGAACGGCTGCTCGGCAACACCGCTTCCAAGGTGTCGATGTCGTCGACCAAATCGTCGACCGGGCATCTGCTCGGCGCGGCCGGAGCGGTGGAGGCGATTTTCAGCATTCTGGCGATTCGCGATAACATCGCCCCGCCGACCATCAATCTTGACAATCCGTCGGTG
>NZ_SSMW01000132.1 GCF_004799405.1 Bradyrhizobium sp. | reverse complement strand
TATCGCGACGCCGGTGCGTTCCGAGAGGAATTTCCGCAGCGTGTTCGAGCGGCGGGCCCGCGGGTCATCAAGCAGAATCGCGGCAACGGCGGCGAAGGCGTCTGGAAAGTCGAACTCGCATCCGCATCCGGACCGGACGGTGCAATCGTTCGGGTGTTGCACGCGCCCCGAGGCAGCGTCCCGCAGGAAATGCCGCTCGGTGCTTTCATGAGCCGATGCGAACCTTATTTCGTGAACCATGGTTGCATCATCGATCAACCGTTCCAGGTCCGGCTGCCAGACGGCATGATCCGTTGCTACATGGGCGCGGACAAAGTCGTCGGCTTCGGACACCAGTTCATCAAGGCGCTAATCCCGCCGCCTCCCGAAGGTCCGGACTCGGTCGCGGCACAGCCGGCCCCGCGCATCATGCATCCGGCTGCCGCGCCGGAGTTTCAGACGCTAAGGACAAAAATGGAGTCCGAATGGACGCCTCAGATGATGCAACTGCTGGACATCGACGTCGGGTCGCTGCCGATCATCTGGGATGCCGACTTTCTCTATGGGCCACGCGACGCGTCGGGCCAGGACACCTACGTGCTTTGCGAGATCAACGTCAATTCGGTCTTTCCCTTTCCCGAACAGGCGCCATCGGAGATTGCCCGCCTCGCGAAGGCTCGATCTAGTTCGTGAACCCCGGTGTCCCTCGGCGCAACGCGCTCACCGCGTCGCTGCGACTTTCACTTTCGCAAGAGTCACCTTCGGAGGTCACCGGCCCGTAACGACGATCGCCAAACCGGACAACAGGAGCAGAATGAGGACAACCCTACGGAAGGCGACCTCATCCAGCTTGCCGTAGAGCGACCAACCGAGCAGCGTTCCCGCCACAAGCGCCGGCAGGCCGATCAAAAATAGCCGGGTGATTTCCGGAGTAATCAGGCCCATCCCGCCCAAGCCCAGTAACGACAGGGCGAAGGTTGCGACCGCGGTCGGTTGCGATACCGAGCGGTGTTCGTCGCGGGGCCAGCGCGCAACACGCACCACAAGGTCGGGAGAATGCCGCCTAGCCCGGTCGATCCGCCGAGCACGCCATTGAGGAATCCAATGCCGGCGTCGCCGGCTTGCCCTACGTTTTTCAGATTCGGCATTTTCGGTCGCAGCAGATTGTAGAGGCCGAACGCGATCAACAGCAGGCCGACAGCCGTTCTCAAATGTACGGCCGATGCCAATTCAAGGACGGCGATGCCCGCGGGAATTCCGATGGCGCTTCCCAGGACGAAAGGCCACAGCCGCGACGGGAGTATCGTACGCCGCAGCCGCCAGGTCGAATAGCCCTGCACCAAGAGCGCGTAAGCGACAATCAATGTCGTGGTCTGCACCGGCGTCAGGGCGAAAAGCCAGATACCGGCGGCGACCATGCCGAAGGCGAAGCCTGCCAACCCGGTTACAAAGGCGGCAGCGAACGTGCCAAGCAGGAAGATGGCGAGATCGAACGGAATTGGAAAACTCATGACGTCGTCCCCTGTTGTCGTGAATCGATTTGGAAGTGTGCCGGCACAGGCGGTCAGCCATGCGTCTCTTCGGTTCCGTCGCGGCACCAGCGATAGAGCGCGTCGTACACCGGCAGCGTGGCGTCGAGCTGGGCCACGTCTTCCCTGAACATGCGGGAATAGCCGAGCGAGATCGCCAGCAATCCCCCGGACTGGAGAGTGAGATCGGGCTTGCCAGTATCGGCGCCACGAATGATCGCAGCGAGGCGCGACAGCGGCCTGGTCTTGAGATTGAACTCCTCAAGCATCACGTCGAACGTGCAGGCGTCAGCTCGATCGTTCCAGATACCGTCACCGCTGTCGAAGGGGGTTGCCTTGAATCGCTCGGCAACGGCCGTCACTTCCGACGGGGCTACGTAAAGGAATACGGCCGCGGGGTCGATGAAGCGGCGGATCAACCAAGGGCATGCAATCCGTATGATCTTTGGTCGGGCTCGCGTGACCCAGGTGGTCCGGCCGGCGGCGTCGCGTTCCGGAAGCCGGTCCACGCACAAGAGAGGCTGGCCGGCTTCGCGCCATGCCTCGAACCCACCTTCAAGGGTCTGGGCGTCTATGCCTGCCTGCCGAAGCCATGCGGCGGTCCCCTCGCCGGTGGCGCCGCCGTCCCGGCAATAGACGATGACGCGCCGGCCGGAAAAATTGTGACCCCATGCCGAGACGGTTTGGGCCTCCATGCGCCGGGCAGCCGGCAACACCGAACCGCCGTCATCATGTGGACGAACATCGACAAGCACCGGCGCTCCGGGCAGGCCAATAATGCGGGATAGCTGAGCGACCGAAATCTCGGTTGGTGACGGCATGGCGTCCACCTCGTCATAGAGGGCGTGGACGCGATATTCGGCTGCCGCCTCACGGGGTCATCGCGGGAATCCCCAGAACCATATGACGTACCGGAACACCGTAGATGTCAACCCGGCCGAAATGCGATTGACAGAAGCCGCGCGGTCCGCTGTATTTAACGCATGGGGGCCCTGCGATCCCCCCACGAGGCGACATGCCCAAGTATCGCGTCCCGTTTTTCCACGAGGGCGCACCATGTCATCCTATACATCGATATCTCCAGACAAGCTTGCACGGTTGATCGGCACCGCGAAGACGCCTGCTTTGATCGACGTGCGCACCGACGAGGACTTTGCCGCCGACCAGCGGCTGATCCCGGGTGCGGTCAGACGCAACCATCAGAAGGCCGCCGACTGGGGCGAAGAATTCTCCGGACGCTCGGCCGTCGTCGTCTGCCTGCGCGGCCAGAAACTTGCACAAGGCACCGCGGCGTGGCTGAGACACCTCAACGTCACCGCCGAGGCGCTCGACGGCGGCTTCGAAGGCTGGAAGTCCGCCAAGCTTCCGCTGGTGCCGGCGTCGAAACTGCCGGCGCGCGACGCGCAAGGACGCACCGTCTGGGTCACCCGCGCGCGACCGAAGATCGATCGTATCGCCTGTCCCTGGCTGATACGCCGATTCGTCGATCCGAACGCGGTATTCCTGTTCGTGACGCCCGCCGAAGTGGTCGCGGTCGGCGAGCGCTTCAACGCCATGCCGTTCGATATCGAAAACGTGTTCTGGAGTCATCGCGGCGAGCTCTGCACCTTCGACGTGATGATCGAGGAATTCGGCCTGGCGACGCCGCCTTTGCTGCGGCTGGCGACGATGGTGCGCGGGGCCGATACCGGGCGGCTCGATTTGTCACCGGAAGCGCCGGGCTTGCTCGCGGCATCGCTCGGCCTGTCGCGAATGTATGACGACGATCTCGAACAACTCGAGGCCGGCATCGCGCTTTACGACGCGTTCTATCGCTGGTGCCGTGATGCCACCGGCGAGACCCATAACTGGCCGACCAACAAGGCAACGCCGTGAGCGACGTCGCTGCGAGCCAGACCACGACCGAAACTGGTGCCGGCCACGGCATCAGCTTCGGCGAGGCCTTCCGGGTCTGGCTGCGGATCGCGCTGCTGAGCTTCGGTGGCCCCGCGGGCCAGATCGCGGTGATGCACCGTATCCTGGTCGAGGAAAAGAACTGGATTTCCGAGAGCCGGTTCTTGCATGCGCTCAACTACTGCATGCTGCTGCCCGGCCCGGAGGCGCAGCAGCTTGCAACCTATATCGGCTGGCTGCTGCACCGGACCGCGGGCGGCATCATGGCCGGCGGCCTGTTCATCCTTCCCGGCGTCATCTGCATCATGGCGCTGAGCTACATCTACGCCGCCTTCGGCAATGTCGGAATGGTCGAAGCGCTGTTCTTTGGCCTCAAGGCCGCGGTGCTGGCGATCGTGATTCAGGCTGTGGTCCGCGTCGGCAAACGCGCGCTGCGCAACCGGATCATGATCGGGCTCGCGGCAAGCGCCTTTGTCGCGATCTTCTTTTTCAACGTGCCCTTTCCCGTCATCATCATCACTGCCGGCGTGATCGGATATGCCGGCGCGAAAGCCGGACGGCCGGAATTTGCCGCGATCGAACATGGCGGCGGCAAAAACGCAGCCGCCATCGACGATATGCTCGGCGACGAATTGCCCGAGCATGTGCGCCCGAGCATTCCCCGGGCGTTAAGAGTAAGCACGGTCTGGCTGCTGCTGTGGCTGGTGCCGGTCGGCGCGCTGCTGATCGTGTTCGGACAGGCCAACGTGTTCAGCCAGATCGCATTGTTCTTCAGCAAGATGGCGATGGTGACGTTCGGCGGCGCCTATGCGGTGCTGGCCTATGTCGCGCAGCAGGCGGTCGAACATTATCACTGGGTGCAGCCGCGTGAAATGCTCGACGGCCTCGGCATGGCCGAGACCACGCCGGGGCCGCTGATCATGGTGCTGCAGTTCGTCGGCTTCATGGCCGCCTACCGCGACCCCGGCATGCTGTCGCCAATGCTGGCCGGCACGCTCGGCGGCTTGCTCGCGACATGGGTGACCTTCACGCCCTGCTTCCTCTGGATCTTCCTGGGAGCGCCGTTCATCGAGACCATGCGGGGCAACAAGGGGCTGGCGGGGGCACTGACGGCGATTACCGCCGCCGTGGTCGGCGTGATCCTCAACCTGTCGATCTGGTTCGCGCTTCACACCGTGTTCCGGGACACCATGCCGGTGAGATCGTTCGGCCTGTCGTTCGACATGCCGGTCCTGTCGAGCGTTGATATTCCCGCACTGATGCTGGCGATCGCCGCCGCGACGGCGATCTTTCGTTTCAACATCGGAATGCTGACGGTGCTGGCAGGCTCGTGCGCGGCCGGCATCGTCCTGAGATTGTCGGGGGTGATCTGATCGCGGCCTTCCCGCCTAAAGCGAAACCGCGATCAACTCCTCAGGTAAAGGGCCGCCGCCGACGGCGAATACGATGTATTGCTTGCCGCCGGCCATATAGGTGATCGGCGCACCCGTCGCGTTGGACGGCAGCGCGATCTCCGCCAGCATTTCGCCGCTGGTCTTGTCGTAAACCCACAAATGCGGATCGAAATCCTTGAGATCCGCGATACGGCGCTGGAATACGGGGTCAAAGCGCTGCGGCCCGTAGGGTCCCATCTGAACCACGATCATGACGGTTTTGGTGACCAGCGCCCAGATGCGTGAGGGATAGCCCAGCGGTTCGCCGCCTTGCGCCGTCGGGAGAAGCCGCTCGAGATGCCCGACGGGAATCCGCCAGCGGTGTTCGCCGGTATTCATGTCGATGGCGACGACGCTGCCGAATGGCGGTTTGAACAACGGCAACCCGCGCGGGCCAGGCAAATAGCGGAAGGTGCCGACGAAATCGTAAGGAGCTTCCCCCGACTCCGGCTTGCGAACGGTCACGACGAACGGCAACCGAAAAGTGCATACATAGAGCATGCCGGTTTCGGGATCGATGGCGGCGCCATTCCAGTTGGCGCCGCCGCCGATGCCGGGCATCTGGATCGTGCCTTTTTGCGAAGGCGGCGTGAACACCGGGCCGTGATCGTATTTAGCGACGAGGTCGATCGCCTCCTTGTGAAGCTCCGGCGTAAGATCGATCAGGTCCTCCTCGCGCACGCCCTGAATATCGAACGGCGCCGGCCGGGTCGGAAACGGCTGCGTCTTTGAGGCATGCTCGCCGGGCACCGTGGAGGCCGGCACCGGCTGTTCCTCGATCGGCCAGACCGGCTGTCCGGTGAGCCGATCGAACACGTAGACGAAGGCCTGCTTGGTCACCTGCGCGACCGCCTTGATGGGTTTTCCGCCGACCGTGATGTCGATCAGGTTCGGCGCGGCCGGCGGATCGTAGTCCCACAGGCCGTGATGCACGAGCTGGTAGTGCCAGACCTTCTTGCCGGTCAACGCGTCGATGCAGACCAGGCTTTCGCCATAGAGGCCGTCGCCCGGCGATCGCCGCCATAATAATCGTTGGTCGGCGTGCTGACCGGCAAATAGACGTAACCCAGTTCCTCATCGGCGCTCATCGGCGCCCAGACATTGGTATTGCCGGTCTCCTTCCAGGAACCGTTCTGCCAGGTCTCGACGCCGGGATCGCCTGCCTGTGCCACGGTGTGGAAGGTCCAGAGCAGACGCCCGGTCACGACGTCGAAACCCCTGACGTCGCCGGGCGGCGACGGCCGGTGCCCCCACCAATCCATGACCGACGAGCCGGCGATGATGACGCCGCGCACGATCACCGGCGGTGAACTCATGGTGTAATAATCGCGGTCGACCGGGCGGCGCAGGCCTTCGGCCAGATCGAGCCGGCCGTTGTTGCCAAACGTCGGGATCGGCTTGCCGGTTTTCGCATCGAGCGCGATCATCTGCGCAAAGGCCGTGAGGATCACGATGCGCTCGTCGTCGCCGTTGCGCCAATAGGCGACGCCGCGGTGCAGCCAGCCGTCATTGGCGGGAATGCCAAGGCCGTTTTGGTAAACCTTGGGATCGAACACCCATTTGGTCTCGCCCGAGACCGCGTCGATGGCGGCGACCTGCGACAGCGATGTCGAGGTGTAGAGCACCCCGCCGACCATCAGCGGCGAGGCTTCGTTGGCGCGGCTCGGACCGATCCTCGGATCGGCGCTCCTGACCGCATGGTCCGGCGATTTCCAGTGCCAGGCGACGTGCAGGTCCCTGGCGTTGGTGCGGTCGATCTGGGTGAGCGGCGAATAATGCGCCGCGGCGTAGGTCCCGGCATAGGCCGGCCACTCGCCCCTTGCCAGGGTTGCGGTGGATTCGGCGAGCGCGCCGGGGGTGGATTGGGCGTGAAGCACTGTCGGAGCGGCCAGCAGCGTCAGCGCGATGCCGAGAGCTCGCCCGAGTAATGCCGTTTCGCGCAATGCCGCCTCCCGGTTTTCCGCTCAGCATCGGCGAGAAGCCAGTCGCAGTCAAAGTCAAATTGCCGTGCTTCGCCGTTCCTGCGAACGCCGGGCTCTTATTCCACGCCGCGGCCGAACTTGTTCGACTTCGGCAGACCATGGGCGAGACGGCCGGCGTCGGCGCGGTTGCCGCGCCAGTCCGACAATTCCTTCCAGCTCAGACCCTGGTCGCGGCCGGCCGAATCCTGCCAGGTCAGGCCGGCCTTGGAATCGAAGGTCGCAACGTCCGACAGCTTGGCACTGGAATATTTCTGAAGGCGTACGCCGCGGCCGCGCGCCATTTCCGGCACTTGGTCGATCGGGAACACCACCATCTTGTGGTTGGTCCCGATCACAGCGACATGGTCGCCGGTGACGGTGGCAATCGCACAGGCCTCGTTGGGCATTTCGACATTGAGCACCTGCTTGCCCTTGCGGGTGTTGCCGACGCAATCGTCCTCGTTGACGACAAAGCCCTGGCCCTCATGGCTCGCGACCAGGAATTTGCGGCCGCCGGTATTGACGAACAGCGACACGATCGCTGAGTCCTGCTCCATGTCGATGAACATCCGGATCGGCTCGCCATGGCCGCGCCCGCCCGGCAGCTTGGCGACATCGAGCGAGTAGAATTTTCCGTTGGTGGCGAACAGCAACAGCTTTGAGGTGGTCTCCGCAAAGAACGCCGAGCCGAGCTGATCGTCGGTCTTGAAGGTCAGCCCCGAGAGATCGGCGACCTGGCCCTTCAGCGTGCGCACCCAGCCCTTGTCGGAAACCACCACGGTGACCGGTTCGCGCTCGACGAACGCTTCCTCGATTGCGGCCAGGTCATGCTCGGGTGCGTCGGCAAAGGTGGTCCGGCGCTTGCCGAGCGGCGTCTTCGGCCCGAAGATGTCGCGCACTTTTCGGACCTGATCGGCGACCTTGGACCACTGCTCGCGTTCCGAGCCCAGCGTGCCCTTGATGGTTTTCAACTCGGCGCGAAGGTTCTTGTCCTCGGTGCGGATCTCGAATTCCTCGAGCTTGCGCAAAGACCGCAGCCGCATGTTGAGGATAGCGTCGGCCTGGACCTCCGTGAGCTTGAACGCCTTCATCAGCGCCGGCTTCGGCTCGTCCTCGTTGCGGATGATCTTGATCACCTTGTCGATGTTCAGGTACGCGATCAGGTAGCCGCCGAGCACTTCCAGCCGATGCTCGATCTGTTGCTTGCGATAATTGGTCCGGCGCAGCAGCACGTCGCGCAGATGGTCGAGCCATTCGCGCAGGCATTCGGCCAGCCCTAGCACCTTGGGGATGCGGCCCTTCACCAGCACGTTGAGGTTCAGCGGTATCCGGCTTTCCAGCTCGGTCAGCCGGAACAGCGATTCCATCAGCAATTCCGGATCGACCGCCCGGGATTTCGGCTCGATGACGAGGCGGATGTCTTCGGCCGATTCATCCCTGACGTCGCCGACCAGCGGCAGCTTCTTGTCGTTGAGCAGTTCGGCGATCTTCTCGACCAGCCGGGACTTCTGCACCAGCCATGGAATTTCCGTGATCACCACCACCCAGGTGCCGCGCCCGCCCTCCTCCTGGGTCCATTTTGCGCGGGTGCGGAACGAGCCGCGCCCGGTCAGATAGGCTTCCGCAATACTTTCCTTGGAATCGACGATGATACCGTAGGTCGGAAAATCCGGACCCTTGACCCATTTCAGCAGCGTCTTCGATTTGGCGTCGGGCTTGTCGATCAGATGCAGCGCCGCGTCGCAAAGCTCGGCTACGTTGTGCGGTGGGATCGAGGTCGCCATGCCGACCGCGATGCCCTGCGCGCCGTTGGCGAGCAGGTTCGGAAAGCCGCCGGGCAGCACGATCGGCTCTTTCGTCGTGCCGTCGTAATTGGGGCGGAACTCGGCGCCGTCCTCGTCGATGCCATCGAGCAAAAGCTGCGCGACGGCGGTCATGCGCGCTTCGGTGTAACGATAGGCGGCGGGATTATCGCCGTCGATATTGCCGAAATTGCCCTGCCCGTCGACCAGCGGATAACGGGAAGAGAAATCCTGCGCGAGCCGCACCAGCGCGTCGTAGATCGATTGATCGCCATGCGGATGGAACGAACCCATGACGTCGCCGACGATCTTGGCGGATTTCTTGAATGTCGTGCCGGGATCGAGCCGCAGCAGCCGCATGCCGTAGAGGATGCGCCGGTGCACCGGCTTCAGGCCGTCGCGGGCATCAGGCAGCGCGCGGTGCATGATGGTCGAGAGCGCGTAAGCGAGATAGCGCTCCTCCAGCGCATCGCGCAACGTGACCTCGTGAATTTCCGCCGGCTCCGGAGGAATCAGTCGTTTTCCCATCGGGACGGGTTAAACTTTGTCGCTGAATCGGGCAAGCCGCGAATCAGGGCATGCGGCGCCCTCTCGCCGTTGTCCCTGCGAAAGCAGGGACCTGTAATGCCGGGCGCCTGTTGTTGAAAAAGGCAGCCGCCACATCATCCTACCGATGGGCCGCGGCGGATGGGTTCCTGCTTTCGCAGGAACGACATCGATGCTCAGGTCACGGAACCGCCACGCTCGCCCGGTGCCGCGTCACCGCGTTGATAAACCCCTCGCGGGCGTCGGAATGGCCCTGCCCGCGCGGCTCCAGCACGTGGCGCAGCAAAAACAGGCCGGTGAGCCGAAAACCGTCCTGCAGGTCCTGGTCCGACCAAGCGTTGCGACCACCACCGGTTTCGCGCAAAAACGCCGGCAGCCGCAACAGCCGGTCGCGCCAGGGGTCGCCGGCAGCCCGCGACACCGCGCCGCCGGATTTCGGCGATACATAGATCAGGTCGGCGGTCTCGCCGGTCGCCGCACAATTTTCCAGATCGAGCCCGAAGCCGAGTTCCGTGAGCATCGCCAGCTCGAACTTCACCAGATGCACCGCGGCTTCGCCGATGTCGTCGAAATCGTCCAGCGTGCGTTCGAGCATTTCGTAAATTTCTTGATGCGGATCGCGCTCGGGCAACAGCCGCGCCAGCGAGGCCAGATGGGTCACGCCATAGACCGCGTGCGACGACGCCAGCACGGTAGCCGCGCGCAACCGCGTGCCCTCGATCACATAGGTGCCGAGATGCTCGTCGAGCCGCGCCCGCCACACCGCGCTTACGCTGTTGCCGGGTTGCAGCATCGGGCGCATCCGCTTCGAAGCCCCGCCGCGCACCAGGCCAAGATGGCGGCCATGGCTGCGCGTCAGGAGCTCGACGATGGCGCTGGATTCGCCATGCCGCCGCACTCCCAGCACGATGCCTTCGTCGGTCCATTCCATGGAGTGGAGCTTACAGGATTCTGAGGGTGGACGCAGCTACCCGTTGAACCAGCCCTTCGCGTCACCGGTGACGGAAAAATACAGTCCGACCGTCGTCGCGGCGCAGGAAACGATCTCGATGGCGCTGTCGAGCTGGAGGCCGATCTCCCCGATGGTCTGCACCAGCGAGATCACGGAAAGCACCAATGCCGCGGCCAGCACCCAGCGCGGCCAGTTCTTGCGCCGCTGGGCCGCGAGCCAGACGAAATAGACCAGCAACAATATGGTGCAGGCGGCGAGGAAATTGGCCGCGGCGATGGTCGCTTCGGTTATTTCGGCGGTCGGGGTCCGGTCCTGAAACGCCACCGACGCCGCATCGAGGGTGAGCGACAGATACATCAGCACTTCAAACCACAGCACGTTTTTGGGCAGCGTCATCGGTATCCCGGCTATTCCTTTGGAAACTCAAGTCCCATTTCACGGTAGCGGTTGGGGTCGTCGCCCCAGTTCTCGCGCACCTTGACGAACAGGAACAGGTGCACGGGAACACCGACGATCTCGGCCAGCTCCTTGCGCGAATCTGCGCCGATCGACTTGATGGTGGCGCCGCCCTTGCCGAGCACGATCTTGCGCTGGCTTTCGCGCTCGACAAATATCGTCTGCTCGATGCGGATGGATTTGTCCTTGCGTTCGGTCCAGCTGTCGGTCTCGACGGTGGATTGATACGGCAATTCCTGATGCAACTGGCGGAAGATTTTCTCCCGGGTGATTTCAGCCGCCAGATGCCGCATCGGCGCATCCGACATCTGGTCTTCGGGATAGTGAAACGGTCCCGCCGGCACCATCTCCGCCAGCGTCCGGCGCAAATCGTCGACGCCGTCGCCCGACAGCGCCGAGACCATGAAGGTCTTCTCGAAACCGATCCGGTCATTGGCGGCCTTGGCCAGCGCCAGCAGCTTTTCACGCGGCACCAGGTCGATCTTGTTCAGCACCAGAATTTTATCGTGACGAACGGATGCGACCTTGGCGAGGATCGCATCGGCTTCCTCGTCGATTCCGGTCTTGGCGTCGAGCAGCACGCAGACGAGGTCGGCATCATGCGCCCCGCTCCATGCCGTCGATACCATGGCGCGATCCAGCCGCCTCTTGGGCAGGAAAATCCCGGGCGTGTCGACCAGGATGATCTGCGCGTTGTTTTCGATCACGATGCCGCGGATCAGCGCGCGGGTGGTCTGCACCTTGCGCGAGACGATGGTGACCTTGGAGCCGACCAGCGCGTTGACCAGCGTGGACTTGCCGACATTGGGCGCGCCGATCAGCGCGACAAAGCCGCAGCGGGTCGCGACCGGTTTCGCCGCATCGGGAAGCTCATCCGTCACTTGACGCCTTCGCGCGCGATCATCACGGCGGCCGCGTCCTTTTCAGCCGCGCGTTTGCTGCCGCCGACGCCTTCGGCCGTCGCCAGCCCGGGCAGATCGACGGCGACGCGAAACTGCGGATCGTGATGCGGGCCGGTGCGGTCGACCTCGCGATAGACCGGCGTCGGCAGGCCCTTGCCCTGCGCCCACTCCTGCAACACCGTCTTGGGATCGCGCAGCGGCCGCCGGTTCTTGCGCATCCGCTCGGTCCAGTTGCGCTCGACAAATTGCGCCGCAGCAGCATAGCCGCCGTCGAGAAACACCGCGCCGATCACGGCCTCGCAGATATCGCCGAGCACCGATGTGCGCAGCCGCGCGCCCGCCCCGGCGCCGATCTGGCCAAGCCTGATGTCGTCAACCAGTCCGAGCGCCTGGGCGACGTCGGCGCAGCTCTCCCTGCGCACGAGATCGGCGAGCCGCTTCGACAGTTCGCCCTCGTCGGCCTTCGGGAAGGCGCGGTACAGCATGTCGGACACGATCAGTCCGAGCACGTGATCGCCCAGGAATTCCAGGCGCTGGTAACTGTCGCTGCGCTGGCGCGTGGCTTTCTTCAGCGCGGAAACATGCGTGAAAGCGGTGGCGAGCAGCGCCGGATCGGCGAATTTGTGCCCGATACGCGCTTCAAGCGCGGCGGTGGCAGCCGCCGCGGCAGCAGCCTTGACGCTGACCTTGCTGCGCTTTTTCGGCGCCTGTTCGCGCGCCGCCTCAGGTTGAGGACCGTCTGACGGTGAGGTCTGGAGATCCGGCGTTTCGTCGTTCATCGCACGATTGAGAATATGCGATTCCAGCGCACCGACACCGGCCAGCGCCAGAACATCCAGACGTGTTCACCCTCGGCAATGGAGAAGAAAATCATCTGGGCGCGGCCGATGATGTTCTCGAACGGCACATAGCCGACCACCGACTGCACGCGGCTGTCTGCCGAATTGTCGCGGTTGTCGCCCATCATGAAGAAATGACCTGGCGGCACCACGTATTCGATGGTGTCGTCGTAAAAGCCGTTGTCCTGGCAATCCAGCGACTCATAGCTGACGCCGTTCGGCAGCGTCTCCTTCCAGCGCTTCACCCGCGCGGTGGCGTCGGAGAAACCGCAAGGGTCCTCGCCGATGAAATCGCCGACGCGCTCGCGCTGCACCGGCTTGTCGTTGATGTAGAGCAGGCCGCCCCGCATCTGGATGCGGTCGCCGGGCAGGCCGATCACGCGCTTGATGAAGTCGACTGAATCGTCCTTGGGCTGGCGAAACACGACGATATCGCCGCGCGCAGGCTCGGAGCCGAAGATGCGCCCCGAAAACAGCGGCGGCGATCCCGGAATGGAATAATGGCTATAACCGTAGGAATATTTCGAGACGAACAGATAGTCGCCGACCAGCAATGTCGCCTTCATCGACCCCGAGGGGATGTTGAAGGGCTGAAACAGGAAGGTGCGGATCACCAGTGCGATCAGCACCGCGTGGATAATAACGCGGATGGTTTCACCCAGGCCGCTTTCGGATTTTGCTCCTGAGGTCACGCTCATCGCTTTTCCCAATTCCAGCCCGCGATTTCTCGCGCGGTGGCAGAACACTTCCCCCCCACGCGAACCGCCCGTCGTTTCGCGCCGAAAAAATGGCCCTGATTCTGATAGTGAAAGCGAATTCCGGCACAAACCTGAATCGCTCTGGCTCGATCCCTCGCGGCGTTTTAGACGGTTGTTCGCAGCCGCGCAATCAACGGCCCGGTCAAAACTTGCTAATTCATTGACCGGCCAGTGATTTTTAGTTTGCGCGGGCTGCCGGACAGGTCGGCCCGACAGGTTCACGGTTTGCCCGGCGCGACCGCCGAAATTATGACAAAAGCCTGGGCCAGCGGCCAGTCGTCGGTGATCGACAGATCGATCCGCGCCTCAAAACCCTGCGGCGTCAGTTTCTCGAGCCGCGCCAGCGCCCCGCCGGTCAGTTTCATGGTCGGACGGCCACCGGGCAGGTTCACCACCCCCATGTCCCGCCACCAGACGCCCTGCCGGATTCCGGTGCCCAGCGCCTTGGAACAGGCCTCCTTGGCGGCAAACCGCTTGGCATAGGTCGCCACCACCATCTTTTCGTTCCTGGCGCGGCGGCCGGCCTTGGCGCGCTCGGCGTCGGTAAAAATGCGATCGAGAAAGCGGTCGCCGTGGCGCTCGATGACCTTGGCGACGCGGCGAATATCGATCAGGTCCGATCCGATGCCGATGATCATGCCCGGCTCGCCGAATTCGCAAGTTTGCTGCGGCCGCGATCCATCGCCGCCCGCATCGCGCGCACCGTCTCGGCGATGCCGACGAACAACGCCTCCCCCATCATGTAGTAGCCGATATTGAGTTCGACGATGTCCGGCAGGGCGGCGATGGTCTCGGCGGTGACATAATCGAGGCCGTGGCCGGCATGGACTTCGAGGCCGATCGAGCGCGCTGCCTGCGCTCCGGCGACGATCCGCTTCCATTCCGCCTCCGCTTTCGTCGTGTGGCCGTCGACCACGGCATCGCACCAGGCGCCGGTGTGGATTTCAATCACCGGCGCGCGCAGCTTCGCCGCCATTTCGATCTGCCGCGGATCGGCGGCGATGAACAGCGAAACCCGGATACCCGCATCGTTCAACCGCGCGATGAACGGCCTGAGCGTATTGTGCTGTCCTGCCGCGTCGAGACCGCCCTCGGTGGTGAGCTCTTCGCGGCGCTCGGGCACGAGGCATACCGCATGAGGCCTGGTCGCCAGCGCGATTTTCAGCATCTCTTCGGTCGCGGCCATCTCGAAATTCAGCGGTTTTGAGATTTCGGCCTTCAGGCGCGCCATGTCGTCGTCACGGATGTGGCGGCGATCCTCGCGCAGATGCGCGGTGATGCCGTCGGCCCCGGCCGCGATCGCAACCAATGCGGCGCGCACCGGATCGGGATTAACCCCCGCCCTCGCATTGCGAAGCGTGGCGACGTGATCGACGTTGACTCCCAGGCGCAGTGGAGGATTCGACATCTGCAAAAACCACCTTCGTTGTCATGCCCGGACTTGATCCGGGCATCCATCTTCTTCGAATGGATGGATTGCCGGGTCATAGGCGAGCGGAAGCAACGCCGTCCTTTGGACGGCTGTGCCCGGCAATGACGCGCATCATCCATTGACGCGTTCGACCCGTGCGACGACGGCCTTGGCGCGCAACTGGGCTATAATAGCGCTGAGATGCTTCAGGTCATAGACCTCAAGATCGATGGTGAGCTCGGTGAAGTCCTGCGAGCGCCTGGACATGCTGATGTTGTCGATATTGCCGTCGTGCTCGGCGATCACGGTGGCAACCTGGGCGAGGCTGCCGGGCTCGTTGACATTGTCGACCAGGATCCGCGCCGGAAAACGCTGCGGGACGCTGTCGTCGACATCCCAGCGGACGTCGAGCCAGCGCTCCGGTTCTTCCTCGAAATCCTTCAGTGCCGGCGACTGGATCGGATAGATGGTAATGCCCTCGCCCGGCGAGACGATGCCGACGATGCGGTCGCCCGGCACGGCACCGCCGTTCGGCGCGAACTTGACCGGCAAATCGGAATTGATGCCGCGCACCGGTATTGCGGAGGGGCTGCGCGCGGGGTCCGGCGGCGATTTCAGCTTCAGCTTGACCGCAAGACTCTTCTTTGCGTTTGCGCCATAACGCGCGACCCGCTCTTCCTTGTAATCGGGGTACATCGCCCGCGCGACGTTGGACGCCTTCATCTCGCCGCGTCCGACCGCCGCCATCACGTCGTCGATCGAGGCGCGCGCCAGCCGCGGCAGCGCGCCCTTGAGCTTGTCGTCGGCGTATTCGATCTTGGCGCGCGTGAACAGCCGTTCGACGATACGGCGGCCGAGGCCGGCATATTGATCGCGTACCGCGGTTCGCGTCGCGCGCCGGATCGCCGCCCGCGCCTTGCCGGTGACCGCGAGCGACTCCCACGCCGATGGCGGCGCCGACTGGGCTTGCGAGGTCAGAACCTCCACCTCGTCGCCATTCTGCAACTCGGACGACAGAGGCGCGAACTTGCCGTTGATCTTGCAGCCGACGGCGCTGTTGCCGACATCGGTATGCACCGCATAGGCAAAGTCGATCACATTGGCCTGGCGCGGCAGCGCGATCAGCTTTCCCTTCGGGGTAAAGCAGAACACCTGGTCGTGAAACAATTCGAGCTTGGTATGCTCGAGGAATTCCTCCGGATTGGCGCTTTCCGACAAGATCCCGATGGTGTGGCGCAGCCAGGCGAAGGCGTTGGATTCGCGCTTTAGGAGTTCGGTCGGCGAGCCGACGCCATCCTTGTAGAAAGCATGCGCGGCGATGCCTAACTCGGCGATCTGGTCCATCTCCCTGGTGCGAATCTGCAATTCGACGCGCTGGTTGCCGGGACCGATCACGGTGGTGTGGATCGAGCGATAGTCGTTCTGTTTCGGGGTCGAGATGTAATCCTTGAACCGGCCCGGCACTACCGGCCAGGTGGTGTGCACGACGCCGAGCGCGCGATAGCAGGCTTCGACGTCGTCCAATACGACGCGGAATCCGAAAATATCGGACAATTGCTCGAAGCCGACCGACTTGCGCTCCATTTTGGTCCAGATCGAAAACGGCTGCTTGCGCCGGCCGTAGACGTGCGCGGCCATGCCGTTGTCTTCGAGATTCTTGGAGAGCTGGCTTTCGATCTCGCTGATCAGGTTGCGGTTTCGCTCCGCCAGCGAATCCAGCCGCTGCATCACCACCGCATGGGCTTCCGGATCGAGCATGCGGAACGAGAGATCCTCGAGTTCTTCCCGCATCTCCTGCATGCCCATGCGCCCGGCAAGCGGGGCATAGATATCGAGTGTCTCCTCGGCAATGCGGCGGCGGGCCGTCGGCGGCACGAACTCCAGCGTGCGCATATTGTGGAGGCGATCGGCCAGCTTGATCAGGAGAACGCGGACGTCGTCGGCGATCGCCAGCAGCAGCTTGCGCAGGTTTTCGGCCTGCTTGGCCTCGCGCGACACCAGTTCGAGCCGCTTCAGCTTGGTGAGCCCCTCCACCAGCGCGCCGATCTCGTGCCCGAAGACGTGGTCGATTTCGGCGCGGGTGGCCTCGGTGTCCTCGATGGTGTCGTGCAGCAAGGCCGCCACGATGGTGGCGTCGTCGAGCTTGAGGTCGGTGAGGATCGCTGCGACCTCGAGCGGATGCGAAAAATACGGATCGCCGGAGGCGCGGGTTTGCGCGCCATGCGCCTTCATGGCGTAGACGTAGGCGCGGTTCAGCAGGTCTTCGTTGGTATCGGGGTTATAGGAGCGGACGCGTTCGACCAGATCGTATTGCCGCATCATGCGCGGGCGCCCCGGCTTGACCGGTTTGGCCGCCGCCGGCACGACCGCCGTCGCAGCCGATTTGGTCGCCACGACGACCGAATCGGTCGCGGCCTGCATCTGCGGAGGGTTGCGGCGCCTATACGCCATCGAATCATTGCCTTAATTCATCAGGACCCGGGCGGCCCGATCTTAAAGAATAACATTAAGATGGCATCGGAGCGAAACAGCCCGGCCGTTCCACGCAGACGTGATCATCCACTATCGGGCACGCATCGTAACCCTGAAAATGGCAATAAAAGCAAAGGCCCGGACAAATGTCCGGGCCTTTGGTAAATCAAATCGGTTGGGACAACCTTCGGTAGCCCCCGGAACGCGCTTGAAGAGGTTTACTCGTCCTCTTCGGGCTGTTCTTCCGGAGGCGCCAGGCCTTCGAGGCCCTTCAGAAGCTCCTCCTCGGTCATGCGCTCGACCGCCACCTCGGTGTCGTCGGCATCGACGCTGGCGCCTGCCGAGCCGATCAGAGGCACCGTATCGGGCTCCGGTTCGTCGACTTCGACGAATTTCTGCAGCGAATGCACCAGTTCCTCCCGCAAATCCTCGGGGGAAATCGTCGAGTCCGCGATTTCACGTAGCGATACGACAGGATTCTTGTCGTTGTCCCGATCAATCGTGAGTTGTGAACCGGACGAAATCATACGGGCGCGATGTGCCGCCAGCAGGACCAGATCGAACCGATTGTCGACCTTATCAATGCAATCTTCTACGGTGACGCGCGCCATCGACTGTCGCTCCGTTAAATGGGACCTAAACTGTTGATTATGCGGCCGTAGGTATAGCCCCTTGGAGCTTTTCGCAAGCCCAAATTTGTGATTTGGCCTTCGCAATTGCCTCTGCTAACCCCTCCATTGGGGCCAAAAGGCCGGAGCGTCCAGACACCTCCAGAGATATCTTGAAAGTTGTCCAGGACAAGAAATCGCTTCATTGAATCGTATAAAGGTTAGGCTTATTGCCCTTGCCCCACCACATTGCCGTTGTGTCAGTCCAGCCGATACGCCCAGCGCCAGGCAACATGATCTTTGAGATGCGCGGCCCGTTGCCACCGCGCCAAAAACGTTATCAACAACCACGCGAGAAACTTGATGTCCCCCGCTTCCAATAAAATCGCTCTTTTTATCGATGGCGCCAATCTTTACGCGACCGCCAAGACGCTCGGCTTCGATATCGACTACAAGCGCCTGCTCAAGGAATTCCAGAGCCGCGGCACGCTGGTGCGCGCGTTCTATTACACCGCCATCATTGAAGATCAGGAATATTCGTCGATCCGCCCCTTGATCGACTGGCTCGATTACAACGGCTATACCGTCGTCACCAAGGCGACCAAGGAATTCATCGACGCCAGCGGCCGCCGCAAGGTCAAAGGCAACATGGATATCGAGCTTGCGGTCGATGCGATGGAGCTTGCCGAGCACGTCGATCAGATCGTGCTGTTTTCCGGCGACGGCGATTTTCGCTCGCTGGTCGAAGCGGTGCAGCGCCGCGGCGTCCGCGTCACCGTGGTCTCGACGATTTCAAGCCAGCCGCCGATGATCGCCGACGAGTTGCGCCGCCAGGCCGATGTCTTCACCGATCTGGTGGAATTGCAATCCAAGCTCGGCCGCGATCCCTCCGAGCGGCCGGCGCCGCGCGAGCCGCGTCATCACGCGCCGCAATTCCTGCAGCGCGCGAGCACCATGGCGCCGAGAGGCGATGAAGACGATTTCGAGGATTGAGAATAATCCGGCGCGCGGCCAGCCGGTGCCTGCCGGCGCTCCCGGCCTTTCCACCGAACCCGATCGCAATTGCCCGCTCTGTCCGCGGCTGGTCGATTTCCGCGCGGCGGTGCGCGCACGCGAACCGCAATGGTTCAATGCACCGGTGCCGTCGTTCGGCGATCCCGACGCCCGCCTGCTGATCGTTGGCCTCGCGCCGGGCCTGCAGGGCGCCAATCGCACCGGGCGTCCCTTCACCGGCGACTACGCCGGCGACCTCCTGTACGCGACGCTGCACGAATATGGTTTTGCCAAAGGCGTCTATCGGGCGCGGCCCGATGACGGCCTGACGCTGGTGGATTGCAGGATCGGCAATGCGGTGCACTGCGTGCCGCCGCAAAACAAGCCGCTGCCCGCCGAGATCAACACCTGCCGGCAATTTCTCATCGCGACGATCCAAGCCATGCCAAGGCTGCGCGCGATCGTCGCGCTCGGCCGGGTGGCGCATGACTCGACGCTGAAAGCATTGGGTTTGCGCGCCACCGCAGCCCCGTTCGCGCATGGCGCGGTGCACCGGTCGGGAGCTTTGAAATTATACGACAGCTATCATTGCTCGCGTTACAACACCAACACCCGGGTGCTGACGCCGGAGATGTTCCGAAGCGTTTTTGCGCAAGTAAAAGCGGATTTGGGTTAGCGACTAAACCGGATTTTCCTTCAGCCATGCCAGTACGTCGCCGGCATTTCGATCCGGCGGAAACACCGGATAGAACACGTGGGTGATGCGCGCTTCATCGACGATCAAAGCCAGCCGCTTGATCATGGTCAACCCCGCCACCTCCATGGTCGGTAAATCCAGCGCACGCGTCAGCGCCAATTGCTCATCCGACAAAACCGGGAACGGCAAATGCAGCCGCGCGGCCATTTCGGCCTGGTATTCGTTGCTCTGGGTCGACAGGCCGAACACATGCTTGGCGCCGGCGGCTTTCAGCTCCGCGAACAGGTCGCGGAACGAGCAGGTTTGCGGCGTGCAGCCCCGCGCGCCCGGAATCATGTCCCAATCGTCGACCAGCGAGATCTTGCCCGGCTCGCCGGTCCTGGGATAGGCGAACACGACGGTGCGTCCCGGCAACGCCGCCAATGTCACCGAGGTGTCGTCGGTGGCAACCAGGCCGATCGGCGGGATCGTCATGCCCACAAGGTGCGCCGCCGCGCCGTCGTCGGTCGGCGCGGGAATTTTGCTCCAGTCGACTTCCATCAGGTTCTTTTGATTCATCGCATTTTCCTCAGCATCCAGTACTTCGAGACCTCATGGTGAGGCGCTATTCTAGCCCCGCGCCCGCAACAGGCGGCCCTTCTCCCTGCCCCAGTCGCGCTTTTTCTCGCTCTCGCGCTTGTCGTGCAGTTTCTTGCCTTTCGCCACCGCCAGCAAGAGCTTGGCGCGGCCGCGCTCGTTGAAATAAAGTTTTAGCGGGATCAGGGTCATACCGTCGCGCTCGACCGCGCCCATCAGTTTGTTGATCTGCTTTTTGTGCAGCAGCAGTTTGCGCGGCCGCTTCGGCTCGTGATTGAAGCGGTTGGCCTGCAGGTATTCCGGAATATTGGCGTTGATCAGCCAGATTTCGCCGCCCTTGGAATCCGCATAGGATTCCGCGATGGTGGTCTTGCCGTTGCGGATCGACTTGACCTCGGTGCCGGTCAGCGCGATTCCCGCTTCCACCGTGTCCTCGATCGCATAGTTGAACCGCGCTTTGCGGTTTTCAGCGACGACCTTGATCGCGCGCTCGTTCTTCTCGGCCACGTCAAGCCTTCTTCAGGAGATCGCGGATCTCGGTCAGCAACTCTTCCTGCCGCGTCGGCTTCGGCGGCACCGGCGCCGCTTCATCCTTGCGCTTTAGTTGGTTCATGAACCTGATGACGGTGAACAGCACGAAGGCGACGATCAGGAAATTCAGCGTCAGGGTGAGGAAATTGCCCCAAGCCAGCACGGCGCCTTGCTTTTTCGCATCGACGAGATTGCCGGCCGTGACCGCTTTCGATAGCGGCGTGAAATAGTTGGAGAAATCCAGCCCGCCCGTGATGCCGCCGATCACCGGCATGATGATGTCGCCGACCAGCGAGGTTACGATGCCGCCGAAGGCCGCGCCGATAATGACGCCGACCGCGAGGTCGACCACATTGCCCTTCATTGCGAAATCGCGGAATTCCTTGAGCATCTACCGGCCCTCCTCTTCAGCTTCGCGCGCCGGATGGTTGATCGCTACGGCGTCGGACGCCTAGTTGATCAGGCCCGCATGCACCATGGCGCTACGCACCGCCACGCGGGTGGGCTCGGACACCGGAACCATCGGCAAACGCAGCTTCTCCTCGATTTTGCCGAGCAGCGACAGCGCATATTTGACCGGCGCCGGGTTCGACTCGATGAAGAGATTGGTATGCAGCGGCATCAGCTTGTCGTGCACCTTGAGCGCGGTGGCGACATCGCCCCTCTGCCAGGCGAGGTGGAATTCGGAACACAGCCGCGGCGCGACGTTGGAGGTCACTGAAATGCAGCCGTGACCGCCATGCGCCATGTAGCCGAGCACGGTGGCATCCTCGCCCGACAACTGGTTGAAATCCTCGCCCAGCGCCGCCCGTTGCTGGGAGACCCGCACCATGCTCGCGGTCGCATCCTTGACGCCGGCGATGTTCTTCAATTCGAACAGCCGCTTCATGGTATCCACGCTCATATCGATCACCGAACGCGGCGGAATGTTGTAGATGATGATGGGAATTCCGATCGCATCGTTGATCGCCTTGAAGTGCTGATACATGCCTTCCTGGGTCGGCTTGTTGTAATACGGCGTGACCACCAGCACCGCATCGGCGCCGGCCTGCTCCGCATGCTGCGCCAGTTCGACCGCCTCCCTGGTCGAATTGGAACCGGCGCCGGCGATCACGGGCACGCGGCCCTTGGCCTCATCGATGCACCATTCGACGACGCGCTTGTGCTCGTCGTGGTTCACGGTCGGGCTTTCGCCGGTGGTGCCGACCGGCACCAGGCCGTGGGTGCCCTCGGCGATTTGCCAGCTCACCAGCGCGCGAAACGCCGCTTCATCGAGCGAGCCGTTCCTGAATGGCGTGACCAAGGCGGTGAATGAACCCCGGAAATTCGTCTTGGCTGCCATGGGCTTCCTCCGAACGCACGTCGCTTGCCCATTGACCGGGCGATAAGAACCAATTCATACCGGGTCTGTCGGTCCGGCGAAAGGCCTGCCCCGGCGCAATCCCAGCCGCGATTTTGCCGCGGAGCGGGTGCAGACATCGGCTGCATCAGCCGTATTTGGTATTTTGTCCGCATATTCAATCAAATAGACCTGAGGTCTCAACGATTGCGTGATTCGCCGCGAAGGAACGCCGTGATCCCCCCCGCCCGTGCAGCCGCGTTGCGATCCGTATTGCGATCCTTGGCTTTGGCGGCAGGCCTGGCGTTGGTCCTCGGCCTGTCGGCGACGACAGCGGATGCCCGGGCCAAGCCCAAGGTACCGCTGCCGAAACCGCGGCCAATCGCGCGCAACGTCGTGCCCAAGACCTTGTCCACTTCCTTGCCCAAGACCTTGCCCAATATCTCGGTCAGGACCGCGCCCGCTGCCATCGCGCCGGCAAGCGAGCCCGCCACACGTCAGCACGCGGTTTTGCCGCCTCAGCCGGTGCGCAAACCGCCGGTGGCGGCCGCGGTGGCTGCCACGTCGTCGACTTCGCAGGCCGACACCGATGCGCTGGAAAACGTCATCGAACTCGTGCGCAAGCACAAGCCTGCGGATGCGACCGAAGCCGAAGCGGCAATATCGGATCCGGTGGCGAGGAAACTCGCCGAATGGATCATCCTGCGCAGCGACGACAATGGCGCGACGGTGGAGCGCTATCGCGCGTTCCTGTCGGCCAATCCGAGCTGGCCTTCGCAGACCTTCCTGCGCCGGCGCGGCGAAGCCGCGCTTTGGGACGACCATCGCGACGACGCCACAGTGTGGGCGTGGTTCGAAAACGATTCACCGTTGTCGGCCAAGGGCAAATTCGCGCTGGCAAAAGCCATGATCGCGCGCGGCGACCGCGCCAACGCCGAGCGCTTGGTGCGCGACGCCTGGCGAAACGATACGATATCCGAGGACACCGAAAGCAGCGCGCTCGACCTGTTCGGCGCGATGCTTTCGCCCGGCGATCACAAGGCGCGAATGGATATGCTGCTCTATGGCAGCGAACACGACGCCGCGTTGCGCGCCGCCAAGCGGCTCGGCGGCGGTCAGCTCGCGCTGGCGAAGGCGCGGATTGCATCCTATCGCAAGGCCTCCAACGCCAGGGCGCTGCTGGAAGCGGTGCCGCGCGATCTGCATGGCGACGCCGGTTTCATCTTCAGCAAGATCCAGTTGCTTCGCCGCGAAGAGAAATTCGCCGAAGCAGCCCAACTGATGCTGAGCGCGCCAAGGGACCCGGGCCGGCTTTACAATCTGGACGAATGGTGGATCGAGCGGCGGTTGCTGTCGCGCAAGATGCTCGACATCGGCGAACGCCGTACCGCCTACCTGATTGCGCGCGACGCGGCCCTGCCCTCGCGCGACGTCTACAAGACCGAGCAGGAATTCACCGCGGGCTGGATTGCGTTGCGCTTTCTGACCGACCCGGCGACGGCTGCCCAGCACTTTGCGCGCATCGGCGTCGGCAGCGTCAACCCGACCACGCTGGCACGGGCCGGCTACTGGCAAGGCCGCGCCGCGGAAGCGGCGGGCCGTTCCCAGGAAGCCCGCGCCGCCTACACCGCGGCCGCGGAACAATCGACCAGTTATTACGGCCAGCTGGCGCGTGCGAAACTGGGATTGCCGCAGATCGAGTTGAACGGCGTTCCCGCCGCTCGCGGCCGCGGAATCGAGCGGCTGGAGCTGGTCCGCGCGGCGCAACTGCTCTACGCGCTGGACGAACGCGAAATCGCGATCCCGATTTTCGCCGACATGGGGGAGAACGGCGATCCCGACCTGCTGGTCGGACTGGGCGAACTGGCCGCGCGCAACGACGACGCGCGCGCCATGCTGCTGGTTGGCAAGGCCGCGCTCAATCGCGGGCTGCCGTTCGATTTCTACGCCTATCCGATGAACGGCATCCCGCCGTTCAAGCCGATCGGGCCGGACGTCGAGCAGAGCATCATTTTTTCCATTGCGCGGCAGGAGAGCGCCTTCAATCCGGCGGTGGTCTCGCCCGCGCAGGCCTATGGGCTGATGCAGGTGACGCCGGAAGCGGGCCGTTATGTCTGCAAGAAATATGGCGCGAGCTTCGATCTCGGCCGCCTCAAGACCGATCCGGTCTACAACGCCGCACTGGGCGCCGCGGAACTCGGCGGGCTGATCGAGGATTACCGCGGCTCCTACATCATGACGTTCGCCGCCTACAATGCCGGCCGCGGCAGCGTCAAAAAATGGATCGAGCGCTACGGCGATCCGCGCGATCCCCAGGTCGACCCGGTCGACTGGGTCGAGCAGATTCCGTTCTCGGAGACCCGCAATTACGTCCAGCGGATCATGGAGAATTTGCAGGTCTACCGGGCGCGCTTCGGCGGCGGAACGCGGCTGCAGATCGAGGCCGACCTGCACCGCGGCGCCGCTGTCGAATAGCCGGGGGCATATTGGCGCTGCCAATAGCCCGGGCATATTGGCGCTGTTTTGATGCATGTGGTAATGGCTGCGAAGGACATCAGGTCACGAGCCCTTTGCCGAAGCATCCTTCTTTCCCAACCGTCAGCCGCGGACAACAACCTGTCCGCTCCCCATTGATCGAGCGCGCCGCGCGCGCGCTGGGGATGCAGCAGTTCGCGGCGGCCGAGCAGCTCGCCGCCGAAGCCCTGCGAGCGAGCCGGACCGATGCCGCCGCGATCTCGATACTGGCCCGAGCCCTGCTGGCCCAAAACCGTGGAGGCGAAGCGATCGCGCCGCTTGAAAAGGCGGCACGGCGCGGCAACGATCCCGGTATCGAAACCCTGCTTGCGGCAGCGCTCAGCGGCGCCGGACGCCGCGCGGAAGCGATTGAACAATTGCGCCGGACCGCGGCGCGGCGCCCTCCGTTCCTGCCGGCCTTCCAGGAACTCGCCGGCCAGCTTGCCAAGGCCGGACGCCTCGACGAGGCCATCGCCGCCATCGAAAGCGGGGTTGCGCTGGCGCCCGAAGCCATCGATCTGCAAGTCGACCTTGCTCGGCTTCACCTCGCTCAAAATCAGCGCGGCAAGGCGCGCGCGATCCTCTCAAGGGCTCGCGAAGCCGCACCGGGCCGTCCCGAAATTTTGACGGAACTCGCCCGCGTTCTGCTGCTGGACGGCGAATATGCGTCTGCCGCCGACACCTACCGGCTTGCGCTGGCGCATCGTCCCGACGATGCCCTGACGCGCGCGGATCTCGCCGCCTGCCTTTTCGAGATGGGCGAGCGCGCCGCCGGCGACGCCAACCTTCGTTCGGCGTTGCGCGGCAGTCCCGGGCTGCTCGGTCGAGCCACCCACGCGCTGGCCGCTTCATCGCACGGCCGTTTCTTCTTCCGCCCGAGCGCGGTTGCGAAATTCCTGCAGGGCGAACCGGTCTGAGCCGCTCCAGGCCCCCGTTTCGATGAATCGAAACGGGGCTCTGGATTCCTGATTTGACGCGTTTTCTTTACGCGAACCGGTATCCACCTCGCTGGAAAACGCTTTAGGCCCGGAATTTCCGCCGGTATAATCCTGACTCGCGGCCGATCGCCTTGGTCAGTTCGTGGACCCGTTGCGTCTCTTCCGCCGTAAACGGCGCGATGTGCGCCACCCAGTTGTCCCGTTTCACCGGCAGGCACTGCGCGATCGGCGTGCCCATCGGCAGCACGCCGCTGAAATTCATGTCGTGCCAGTGCGCCGGGAAATGAATCCAGCTGTCGCGATATCGGTCGCAATCGACCATGCCGCTCAAGGTGGTGAAGGGCAGATCGAAGCGGTTGAGCGGATGGGTGAACAGCAGCGAATAGCCTTCCGGCGCCTCGATGCTCCACAGATTGTGAAACTTGATCAGGAACCGGTCGGGCTCGAACAGCGGCGAGCCGGCGACCTGGCTCATGTCGTGGAAGCCGATCGGCGAGCGCGGAAATTCGATCGCGCCGCCGGGCGGGATATCATTGTCCCAGGTGATCGCGCCGCTCTCGATCCTGAGATCGCAGATCAGCGGAATCAGGAATCCGCTGGTCATGGCGTCGACGAAGGGGGGACAGCGCTTGATCGTATCCTCTTCGCGCATGTTGACGGCGTTGAAGGCCTGCGTCGGCATCGCCTTGAGCCAGCCGGGAAGGCCCAGTGTCGCCGGCACCGGCGGCGGCAGCTTTCCGTCCAGTTCAGCCGGGCAGCGGAACTTGAGCGTCAACGGTTCATTATGATCGGGCACGGCTATCGCTCTTGGTTGGCTCGCGTTTCCGGAGCCTTCGCGCCTGAACCTAGCACGCGCCAGAGCCGCCGCGAAAGCAGTGGCCTTCGCGGGTCATCGCGCTTGCGCGCCCCAACTTTGCTTGAAAACGCTCTAATAACGCCCGCGTCGCCTGATCGGGGGAGCGATCGGTTGCTTGCTCGCGTAGAACGGATTGGCATCGCAATAGTCAAACCGGCCGGAGGCTGTCGCCTGGCATTGCTGATAGGTGTCGAAACTGCAGTCCCCGACAGAACTCCCGTAGTCAGCGCCCTTGATGCAGTAGGGATAATCGCGCGCCTGCGCGGCCGATGGAGCCAAAACGGCGCACGAGGCCACCGCGCCAATGCATGAGGCCGCCAGCAAAAACTTGTGCATCGCCGTATCCTTGACCGTCCGCATTTCCGGGTTTGCCGATCGGAGCACAACGCTCCGTCCCCGCTCTATATTTATTGTGAAAGCACGATAGCAACCACGATTATCACGGCATGGTTATACCGTGGTCGAAATTGTTGAAGATATCGAGGACTACCGTACGAAGATAATGCTAAAATAATGCTGCGGTAGGAGTATTATAATACCTTTCTATCGAGGAGTGCGCATGCGTAAAGTAACAACTAGAAAGGGCGTCGAACTGTGGGTCCCTGAGAAGGGTGAGAAGCATGCTGGTGCTGGTCGCCCGAGGGGAAGCAAGAACAAAATCACGCTTACATTGAAGGAAGCGCTCTTGGTTGCGCTTGAGGCTGTCGGTGAAGACGGTAAGAGTACGAATGGGCTGACTGGTTATCTGTTCAAGGTGGCGATGAAGCGGCCGGATCTGATTATGCCGATCCTTGGCAAGCTGATGCTTCTGGAGATGAAACAAGCGGCCAAGGCCGAGAAAAAACGGACCTATACCAAAATAGGACCGGCCATGCCACCGAAGTACGAGACGCTCGAGGACATCCGCGCGAAGGCGGTCGCGCTGATAGAGCAGATCGATCGCGTGATTGCGACAAGGTCAAGTAAACCGGTGAAGCAGGATGCCACCAAGCAGCATGGGCTTCAATAAACACACGACGAGCGACGGTCTCTATGTATCCGACTCATAATGATCGTGTTTGATCTCAAGCTCTTGCGTGAGGATGCAGATGTGGTCGACGAGCGCCCAGACGGTGATTGTTGCTTTGGCTCGAAGAGACCGCGTTTGCCTTTTTCATCATCAAAAATTGGTTAACGTCAGAATTGTCCCTAGCCTCGATGCACGCGCGCACCGTTCAAGAAGATCGCGCGCGATATCAACGAAAATGCACGCAATCATGCCCGTTCACTGAAGGGCACGCTGGAGTTCGAGCGATCGCGCAATGCTGAACGCAACCATTACACCTGCCAGCAGGGCAAGCTGCTGGTGCAGTTCCGGCGGACCTACGCGACGCCGCGCTCGGGCATCACCAAGGACGGGACGCGGTTATATCGGTCTAGCAAGTCTGATTGCCAGAGCTGCGCCTTCAAGGCGAAGTGCTGCCCGAACACGCCGCAGCGTAAAGTGCCACGTGACATCGACGAAGACGCGCGCGATGTCGCCTGAAGCCTGGAAAACACGCCGGCCTACGAGGGTTCGCGTCATCGCCGGAAGAAGATCGAGATCCTGCCCGAAACCTTTGGCCGCTCGATAACCTATCTCGCTTCAAATTCGTTGCACTTTCATCTGGGTACAATCGAGCAAATTGGTTTATCCGGCTCCCGCAAAGCTGAAGGCCAGTACAATCAGGAGAGAAACCCAACTGAACGTCGCGTCCCTTAACCTTGGAATACCAGACCTGGAGCGTGATTGCCTACCGCTTGGGGGAGGTGAGGCAACATCGGAAGTAAGGTTACGGGACCCCGAGAAGATCAGGTAGCCGCGTCAATTACCTTATCGGCGGCGCGTATTGGATGCCGCCAGCGCTCCATAACTGGTTGAGGCCGCGGGGAATGTCGAGCTTCGAGCCGGCGCCGACATTGCGCTCGTAGACTTCGCCGTAATTGCCGACGTGGCGGATGATGCGCACGGCCCAGTCCTTGGTAAGACCGAGCTCTTCGCCATAAGCGCCCTCGGTGCCGACCAGGCGCATCACGTCTGGCTTCTTGGATTTCAACGCCTCGTCGATGTTCTTGGAGGTGATGCCAAGTTCTTCGGCATTAATCATCGCGTACAAAGTCCACTTCACGATCATCATCCAGTCGTCGTCCCGCTGCCGCACCACCGGTGCGAGCGGCTCTTTCGAAATTACGTCTGGCAAGATCGCATGATCACTGGCCTTGGAAAGTCTGAGCCGCAGGGCATAGAGCTGGGACACGTCCGAAGTAAATGTGTCGCATTGGCCTGACTCATACGCTCTGAGCGCTTCGTCCAGTTTTCCGAATTTTATCTCCTGGTACTTCATATTGTTGGTGCGGAAGTAATCCTCAAGATTGAGCTGCGTGGTGGTCGCTTCTTGGACGCATACTTTGCTGCCATCGAGCGCGAGCGCGGAATCGATGTCGCGCGCCTTCGGGATCATAAATCCCTGACCGTCATAATAAGAAACCGCTGGAAAATACAAATCATTGGAAGTCTCCCGTGACATGTTCCATGTCGAGTTGCGGGAAAGGATATCAACCTTGCGGGCTTGCAGTTCCTTGAACCGTTCGTTGGCGTCTAGCGGAATGTACTGCACCTTTTTCGGGTCGTCGAAGATTGCAGCGGCGACTGCGCGACAGAAATCCACGTCGAAGCCCGACCAGTTTCCTTTGTCGTCAGGACTCGAAAATCCGGGCAGGCCAGTGTTGACGCCGCAAAGGACTGCATCCCGCTGGATGGTCCGCTTCAGGGTTTTGGTGTCGTATCGCTCATAGACGATCGCGGCGGAGCCGACTGCAACCGCAACAGCTAGCCCAACCAAAAGGCCGGTTCGGAATGTCCGCATGGCATACATCTCTCAAACGAAATTTGGAAAAGGGTTATGTATTGAAGTTGGGTCGCCCGATTACAGGTCCGGCTTCTGCCGCACAATGACCTTGGTGCCGACCGGGACACGCTCATAGAGGTCGGTCACGTCCGCATTGACCAGCCGAAAGCAGCCGGATGACACTTCGGTGCCGATCGTATCCGGCCGATTGGTGCCGTGGATGCGATAAACGGTGGTCCCGAGATACATCGCGCGGGCGCCGAGCGGGTTCCCGGGACCGCCGGCCATGAAGCGGGGCAGATAGGGCTGTCGCGCGATCATCTCCGGCGGCGGTGTCCAATCCGGCCACTCCGCCTTGCGCGAAATGTTCAACAGGCCCTGCCACTGGAATCCGTCGCGTCCGACACCGATGCCGTAGCGCAGCGCGCGGCCGTTGCCCTGAATCAGGTAGAGATGGCGCTCCGCGGTCGCGATGATGATGGTGCCCGGCGCCTCCGTCGTACGGTAATACACCATCTGCTTCTGATATTCCGGATCCAATTCTACGGAATCGTCAGCTAAGAGCCCGGGTTGGTCGCCTCGATCGTTTTGCTGTGCAAAGCTCTGCGAGGACGAAAGAATTATGCCGACTGACGCAACAGCCGTCCAAATGAAGTGACGAAACTTAATCATTCCAGGCGTTCCTTCTTCTTTGCGCAGATGTCTAACACTCAAGGCCATTCACAGGAAACAAAATCCCAGAAGGCGTGCGAAATAATCGCTGAGGAACTTGGGAGATCTCAGAAAATCCGTTGTCCTAGACCGGTTGCAGCCTGCACATCACCTACAATTCAGCCGCCGCAGCATACAACGGCGTTGTGCCGGCAAACCCATTTTCCTTGACAGGCGGAGGTTGGGGCGCGTGGGAAATAGCCGGGCGTATCAGCATGATTGATCTCAACGATCAACTTGCAACCGCGAACGGGGTAGCTGGAGGCAGGCAACTCGTCTATACGCCGGGTCTGAATTGGTACGTCACCCCCAATGTGCGTTTCACGTTCAATTATCTACACGGTGACATCACGAAGCAGGCGAGCGCTACCAACCCCGCTGATGTTGGCGCGAAGTTCGATGCATTTGCGATGCGGACCCAGGTCGCCTTCTAGAAATTGACGGCCTCTATCTCACTCGAGAACGCGAATTGCGTTGGTCTCAATTGCGCGCCAATGACCGCCCCAGTCCGGGTTAAGCCCGGTCTGCAAGCTCGAGTGTTACCAGTCTTGCAAGCAAGGTCGCGGGGTAGAGCTGGCCAAATATCGATTCCAGATTGCAAAGGCTGCGCGCCACCGGATGCACCGGGAAAATATTGCCGTAGCCTGTCGTGGTCAGCGTCGCGAAGCTGAAATAGATCAGATTGCTGGCAAGCTTGAACGGTCAAACCGGTTGGAGAATATCTGCAATATGGCCGTACCTTGATGAAGGTCCCGATTGGAATGTTCAGCATGGCCGCCGGTGTGGCTTCCTGTCCAACAATCAGCGGATTGGTCGCGACCGGAAACGTCGTCGAGACCTACGGATCATTGTGCCGCGCCGTCCTGATGATGCTCGTACTGCCCAGGTATGCCTGACCGTCGCCGGCTTCGAAGCAGTTTACCTGATCTGGGGACTCTTTTCCGACCGCTTCACCGTCGCTGATGTGCAGAAAACGGCGACGATCCTGGCATATCTCTGTCTTGGTCTCAGTGGTTGGGCTGCGCAAACGGTGATTAGTCGCGGCTTCTATACGCTCGAAAGTACGTGGCTCCCGACCATCGTCGGCACCGGAATCGCCTTCATCATGGCGCCAGTTTACGTGGTCTTGCGGCGGCAAGGCCGCGCGATCGGTCTGGCGATTACAAGCTCGACGGCAATCATAGCCTACGTCATGCTCGGCTGGGCTGCAGCGGAGACGTTTGAGAAAGGGCCGATGCCAGCGGCACCACGCTTCAGGGGGCTGAGGGAATGTTGCGGCCGGTGCTCCGCCTGGCCGCCGCCGCTATCGCGACGGCCTTGGGCCTTTTTTGCAAGAGTCCCGTTAGGCACTACCTTCCTCATACGCACATCGTG